>NZ_JAPEHU010000027.1 GCF_028823635.1 Demequina sp. B12 | reverse complement strand
GAACCCAAATTGGGAGCTGATTCCACAGAAGAGGAGCTTGATAACTAAAGGCTCTGGCTCCCATTCTACTTTTAGAGACTTTAGGTACCACAAGTAACCCTGCGTTCTGTGAGCGTAGTGCTCTAGTGGGGTAATACGGTACTATCAGCTCTTTAAGATATGATGGTGCCTGACCAATAAGAGCTTTGTAAGTGAGGAGGACGACTTTAAATTTTATTCTAGATTTCACAAGGAGCCAATGCAGAGAACTTAATATTGGAGAAAT
>NZ_JAPEHU010000026.1 GCF_028823635.1 Demequina sp. B12 | reverse complement strand
AATCCACTGCATTCAATCATGCTGCATAAAATCCACTGCATTCAATAGGGTTCCATTTCTCCATGCTGCATGGAATCCACTGCATTCAATCATGCTTCATTGCAACCAGTGCATTCAATCGGGTACCATAGGGCCACGCTTCATGGAATCCACTGCATTCAATCATGCTTCATTGCAACCACTGCATTCAATCGGGAACCATTGGGCCATGCTGCATGGAATCCACTGAAGTCGGCGGCCAAGCGGTCTTTGGAGGGCACTCGGC
>NZ_JAPEHU010000025.1 GCF_028823635.1 Demequina sp. B12 | reverse complement strand
CGCGAGAAGGGATTCTTAGCGGCTGCGCCGAGAAATCTGTTACTAGACCGAGAAACTCCGGGGCACTGGCTGTAGTTTGCCGCAGCGTACTAACCGATGGTGTCAGCCACGACCCACTCACCCGTGGACGGGTCGTAGATCTTGTACGTCTTGGTGTAGTTACCGAGAGTTCCCGACTCTTCGATCATGCTGAAGGTGGACACCTCGCCGGGGTACAGCGGACGCATGCCCTCGCCGCCCGGAAGGTAGCCGTTCTCCTCGACCC
>NZ_JAPEHU010000024.1 GCF_028823635.1 Demequina sp. B12 | reverse complement strand
CACCCAGAGCCTGGTTCTGCTCGAGGTTTCTACCTGTTAAAAGGGAGTTTTTCCTCGCCACTGTCGCCAAGTGCTTGCTCATGGTGGGAACTGTTGGGTCTCTGTAAATAATATTTTAAAGAGTTTGGTCTAGACCTACTCTATGTGAAAAGCGTCTTGAGATAACTTTTGTTATGATTTGGCGCTATACAAATAAAATTGACTAGACATGACTTGACTTACAACCCAACTCGGTCGAAGCAGATGGCCGCCCACGCAGAGCCTGGTTCAGG
>NZ_JAPEHU010000023.1 GCF_028823635.1 Demequina sp. B12 | reverse complement strand
TTTTTTGTTTCTATTTTGCCGGGCTTGATGCTAAAATGATCTTTTCTTTTCAGATTTTTCAAGAAGACAAAAAACTTCCTATGCAGTGGTTGTGTAAGTACTGCACATTTTGTGCTGAAAAGAGGTGCTTCTTACTTAAGCATTACCGCTTAAAACACGGGTGCCACACTCGAATATCACCACTACCGTGCCTTTATAAGGAGTGCCTGTGCACATTTAAATCTTTCAATGCACTCAAAGTCCACTTATCAACATGGCACACTCAAAAGGACCTGGGGAACGTGGGTGAA
>NZ_JAPEHU010000022.1 GCF_028823635.1 Demequina sp. B12 | reverse complement strand
CTGCTGTTTTTCTGAAAATGTCATCGATTCTTAACATCTCTGAAAATGCCCTGCAAGAAGTTATAGAGCAGATCAACCAAATTTATGTGCTTTCACAGCCATTGTTACATACCTCGGTTGGAAAAATACTAAATCAACATTGTGGAGATGTTGAGGACTCTTAAGTGAGTGAGATAGCTAAAGTATTTACTGAGAATAATGTATTCCTGAAATTCACTTCTACTAGGGGGTCATTGTCAACCACTAGCAAGCGAACATCATACATTTGAAAAGAATTCTCAGTGGTGACGCCTATTGAGTTTG
>NZ_JAPEHU010000021.1 GCF_028823635.1 Demequina sp. B12 | reverse complement strand
AAAAGGCACAAAACTAGCTTCTGGGAGCTGCATTTGCGAGAGTGAAACTCTCCTCGGGAAACCAAGCTCAGCCCCAATGCGTGTTTGCTCAGGAAAGCAGCGCGTTCTGGTTTCTCCCCTAGCCCATTGCTCGCCATAGGAACAAGGAGGGTCTGGGCTGCCTCCTGCTCCCTGTGCACTGGTGCTTTGCTGGTGGTCGCTGGACCTGGAAACCTACTCCAAACGTGCTCTACTTCAGGGAGAAGGCGGATGGGGCCTGAAAAGGCCTTGTGTGCACTGGCCCCAACACCCCATCCTCTGCCACCTAGGGAGGGACCCAGCTAGGGCCCATCTCAGAAAAGGCACAAAACTAGCTTCTGGCAGCTGCATTCGCGA
>NZ_JAPEHU010000020.1 GCF_028823635.1 Demequina sp. B12 | reverse complement strand
AACGCGCCTCGGCTCAGGAAAGCAACGCAAGCCGTTTTCGCCCCCGGCCCTCCGCTCTCCAGAGGGCAAAGCGGGGCTGGGCTGCCCCTGGCTCCCTGGGCCCTGCTGCTTTGCTGGGGGTCTCCGATGCCCGAAACCCACTCCCCACGGGTTCTCCTTGGTGGGGAAGCAGGATTGGGCGCGCGAAGTCCTTCTACGCCCACGCCCCAGCCATGCCCCCTGAGCCAGCTCGGCCGCTCAGCGCCGAGGCCCCGTCGCACCGACGGCCCAAAACGAGCTTCTGGCAGCTGCATTCTGCAAAGGGAAACTCTCCTCGGGCAGCAAACCACAGCCCCAACGCGCCTCGGATCGAGAAAGCAACGCAAGCCGTTTTCGCCCCA
>NZ_JAPEHU010000019.1 GCF_028823635.1 Demequina sp. B12 | reverse complement strand
AATCAGACTAATAATAATAAGTGCAGCAGTGAGTGTGGAGCAGGAACATGGGGGCAGTAGACGGCCGGCAATCACAGATCCAGAATCTACAGCTCCAGAGGCAGAAATACCTGCAGAAAGTGAGAAGGCCAAAAAGCACAGAAAGCACAAGGACTACCAGGAAGAAGTGGAGTTGGTAACCTGTATTAGTGGGATAGGAATGCGTACAGATAGAGAGGGAGAGGAGGAGAGAGAAGCTCAGTGCGTCATAGGAAGTCCCCCAGCAGTCTTAAGCCTATAACAGCATAACTAAGGGATGGTTCAGGACTCACCTGGGTGTGGTTAAAACAATTAGTGGGTTTGTTTACACTCTGACAGAAACCAATCGAATCTAATAGTGAGATAAACACAGA
>NZ_JAPEHU010000018.1 GCF_028823635.1 Demequina sp. B12 | reverse complement strand
GCGCACTCGTCCAGTACATCGACGGTGAGCGCTTCGAAGGCAGCGAGAAGATGCCGCTGGGCTTCCGCGCTGCTACGACTGACCCGAATGAACTGCCTTCCGACACGGTGAAGGACATGGTTGCCGCCTTCGATGACCTTTCTATCCCGATGACCGAGGCCGGGAACGTCGGTCAGGGCGGCTATTCGGTTCTGATCGCCGAGAACAAGGACAACGCCCGTGACGCCGGAGTCGGCATCAATGACGCCAATGATGTTGAAGTCATCGTCAACAGGGTCGGCACCTACAAGCCGCTCGATGAAGACGGTGTGATGCGCTTCGCCACCATCGACGAGGCACTGGCCTGGGTCGAGGAGAACGGCTACCTTCCGGGCGGCGAGGGCATGCGTCCGC
>NZ_JAPEHU010000001.1 GCF_028823635.1 Demequina sp. B12 | reverse complement strand
GCCAGGGGAAAGGGCGCTGGTGAGGCGGTTGCGAACGCTACAGCTCGATGCCGTATGCCTCAAGGATGGTCTCGGCGAGGTCGCCGCGCTCCTGGTACGGGAGGAACGCGCCCCAGGCTGCGGACAAGGTTGCCTCGAGCAGGTCTTCCTTGGTCCAGCCAGCCTCAACCAGGACGCCGAACTCGCCGGACATCGACACACCGGACACCAGGCGGTTGTCCGTGTTGATGGTCACGGCGAAGCCCAAGTCACGCAGGGTGTGCATGGGGTGGTCGGCAATCGACGTGGCTGCTGCGGTCTGCACGTTGGAGGTGGGGCAGCACTCCAGCGGGATCTGCTGGTCGAGAGCGTGCTGAGCGATGACACCCAGGTTGGGCTCGTCTGAGTCGAAGTCCTCGATGTCTTCCCAGATGCGCACACCGTGACCCAGGCGACGAGCGCCCTGGACGAGCGCATCGGAGACCGACTGTGCGCCATCGGCTTCACCGGCGTGAATGGTGACGGGCAGGTGCTGTTCGCGCAGGTAGGCAAACGCCTCTGCGTGGTTCTTGGGCGGGAAGCCAAACTCAGGGCCGGCAATGTCGAAGCCCACGCAGCAGCGCTCACGGTTCGCCACGGCGAGCTGTGCGATCTCCAGGGAACGGTCCAGGTGGCGCATAGCGTCCAGGAGCGCGGCGGCACGGATACCGTGACCGGCTTCTGCAGCCTCCGCCACACCTTCCTCGATGCCTGCCTGGACGGCTTCCACCACTTCCTGCAGGCTCAGGCCACCCGCAACATGCTGTTCGGGGGCGTAGCGGAGCTCGACGTAGATCACGCCGTCAGCGGCCAGGTCCACCACTGCTTCGCGAGCGACGCGGCGCAGGTTGTCGGCGCTCTGCATCACCGCGGTGGTGTGCGCGAACGCCTCGAGGTACTTCACCAAATCGCCGGAGTTGGCGTTCTCCGCGAAGATCCGGGCCAGTTCGGTCGGATCGGTCGACGGCAGTTCGTGACCGATCTGTGCGGCAAGTTCAATCAGGGTCTGCGGACGCAGACCACCATCGAGGTGGTCGTGCAGCAGGACCTTGGGCAGGGCGACAATTTCGTCGTGCGTGAGGCTCATGCTCCAAGGCTACCTGCGCGCAGTCGTCAACTGGGTTTGAGCCGCTGCTTGGGAAGGATCATCCAGCACGCACGCGTCCACTGGCCCAGTGCAGGCTCCTTGGGCCCGCCGCCCACCAGGCGCTCGTCGGACACGGGAAGGACCCTTCCGGAACCGGGCTCGTACACGGCAAAACCATCATCGATACGGCCCACCAGCAGGACCACGTGACGTGGCACTACGGTGTCGAGACCCGCTGAACTATCACCGCCGGTGTAGAGCGGCACGGGGATACCGTCACGCAAGGCCGCGCTCGCGTGAGCGATCGCGGCTTCCATGAGCGTGGGGTCCGTGTCATCCAGGATGGCGCCACGGAAACGCACGCCCGCAAACCGCGTGACGTTGTCGACTCGCCACGGCGGCGTGCCCAGCGACGCCGGCCACGGGAACGGACCCAACGCCCGTGAAGTGGTGGCGCGGTGAAGTGCACGCTGCAAGGCGGCCCAGCGGTCGTCAATGGTGCGGGGATTGTCGTCCTCCAACGTGACGGCCATCACCTCAGGCGGTAGATGGTCGCCGAACACGCGGCCAGTCATGACCCACGCCGCCACCAGCGGGTCGCCAGTCATCAGCATCATCGCCATCACCGCGGCACCACAGGTGGTCTGATCGACTTGCACGGCCTTGACGGAACCCAACCGAACAGAGCCGATGCCCGTCCCGGCGGGAGCGCGCACCACGTCTTTCGCTGTCTCGGGGAGCTTCTCCCAGGCGGCGGCGAGCGCGGCCGCCGCCGTCACAGTGGCCCCAGCAGCAATCGCACGCTCAAGAACCGCAGCATCGGTCACCATCTCCGACCGTGCAGCCTCAAGCGCCTTGCGGTCGGCCGCCGAATATGTGGCCAGGCGGCGCGCATAGGCGCGCGCGAACACCGTGTCGCCGTCGCGGCGCGGGCCGCGCTGCGCCAAACCAGCGGCATGGGATGCGGCGTAGGGCTTGGCCCACGACCCGCGCAGGCCCCACGCCCCCGCTGCCTTGGCCGCCAGCGACGTGACGGTCCACCCCACCGTCAGGACACCGTGCCCAGGGTTTCGAGCACAATCCGGCGCTCAGGAGCCGAGTCTCCGACCTCAATCGATCCCGCGCCACCGCACGCCTCAGCGAGCGCCTGCAGGCCGCGGGGCATGCGCCCTTCGGTCTCCGTGTGGAGCGTGAGGATGGGCTCGCCCTTGCGTACCTCTTCACCCACCGTCCGGTGAATGGTGATGCCGGAGGACATTTCGATGAGGTCCTCCTTGCGGGCACGGCCTGCGCCCAACCGCCATGCCGCCACGCCAACACCCATGGCGTCCAAACGGCTCACCACACCGTCGCGTTCGGCCAGGATCTGGTGCTGGTGCGGAGCAACAGGCATAGGAGCATCGGGGTCTCCGCCCTGCGCTTCAATCATGCGGCGCCACACGTCCATAGCCCGGCCGTCCTTGAGGGCGTCCGCGGGGTCTACACCCGTGACACCCGCGCCGGCGAGCATCTCGCGGGCTAGCGCCACCGTGAGTTCCACGACGTCGTCAGGCCCGCCACCGGCGAGCACGTCCACGGACTCGGCCACTTCAAGCCCGTTGCCGATCCCGCGCCCCAAAGGGGTATCCATATCCGTCAGCAGTGCCGAGGTCCGCACTCCTGCATCGGTACCCAGGTTGACCATCGTCTCCGCAAGTTCGCGCGCGCTGTCCAGGTCCTTCATGAACGCGCCGGAACCAACCTTGACGTCCAAGACGAGCACACCCGTGCCTTCAGCGATCTTCTTCGACATGATCGAGGAAGCGATCAGCGGAATCGCCTCCACAGTGCCCGTCACGTCACGCAAGGCGTACAACTTCTTGTCGGCCGGGGCCAGTCCCGAGCCCGCAGCGCAAATCACTGCGCCCACATCGCGGAGCTGAGCAAGCATCTGCTCATTGCTCATGGACGCCTGCCAACCCGGGATCGCTTCAAGCTTGTCCAGAGTTCCGCCTGTGTGACCAAGGCCGCGTCCCGACAACTGTGGAACCGCCACTCCATAGACAGCCACCAGCGGCGCTAGCGGCAGCGTGATCTTGTCGCCCACGCCGCCCGTGGAGTGCTTATCCGCAGTCGGAACGCCCAGGGAAGAAAAGTCGAGCCTCTCCCCCGTCGCGATCATCGCCGCAGTCCACCGAGCGATCTCTTCGCGGCTCATCCCACGCTGCAAGATGGCCATGGCCAACGAGCTCATCTGCTCATCCGCCACCACACCACGCGTGTACGCGTCAACCACCCAATCGATCTGGTCGCCCGACAACACACCGCCGTCACGCTTGGTCCGAATGACGTCCACTGCATCATGACGCTCAGTCATCACACCTTCTCCAAATCATCAGGCCCAAACGCGCCGGGCAAAATCTCGTCCATCGTCTTCACGCCGTCCGCAGTCTCCAGCAGCAAGGACCGCCCCCCGTGCTCAAAGAGCAACTGGCGGCAACGCCCACACGGAGCCAAAATGTCGCCGTTACCGTCGACGCACGTGAATGCCACCAGCCTGGAGCCAGCCCCATCCGTATGCAGCTTCGAGACCAACGCGCATTCCGCACACAACGTGAGTCCATAACTCGCGTTCTCGACGTTCGCGCCCACCACCACCTCACCGGTGTCAGTGAGCGCCGCGACGCCTACCGGAAACTTCGAGTACGGCACGTACGCACGGGTCGCCGCATCACGCGCAGCCGACCGCAACGCATCCCAGTCAACCTCGGGCATCGGCCCTCCTACTTCTTGTACGGGATGTTCTCTGCCGCAGGCGCACGCGAGTGGCCCACCAAGCCAGCCACCGCGAACAAGGTTGCGAGGTACGGCGTCATGGCAAGGAACTCAGACGGAATGTCGGAGCCGATGATGCCCAACTGCACACGCAACGCATCCGCGAAACCGAACAACAGCGCCGCAGCCAGCGCACCACGGGGGCTCCACCGGCCCAGGATCATTGCCGCCAGCGCGATATAACCCTTACCGGCGGACATGTTGTTACCGAAGGCCAGACCCGACGCGACCGTGAAGAACGCGCCACCCAAACCGGCGACAGCACCACCAAGGATGGTGTTGCGCACGCGAGTGCGGTTGACCTTGATGCCGACCGTGTCAGCGGCCTTGGGGTGTTCACCCACCGCGCGGACCCGCAAGCCCCACCGGGACTTGAACAGCATGATCTGCAGCACGATCACCACGATGTACAGGATGTACACCAGCAGGTTCTGCTGGAACAGCACGGGACCGATCACGGGGATCTTCGACAGCAACGGGATGTCGATCGTAGGAATGCTGAGCGCCTGGTTGAGTTCCGGGTTGGTCTTCATGATCGAGTTGAAGAAGAAGCCCGTCAGGCCCAACACCAGCAGGTTCAACACCACACCGACAACGATTTGATCAACCCAGTATCGCGTCGCGAACACCGCCAGAATCGCACCCACCGCGGCACCTGCGATGGGGGCGGCGATGAGGCCCACATAGGCGTTGCCTGCCATCGATCCCACCAACGCCGCCAGGAAGGCACCCGCAAGGAGCTGGCCTTCGATGGCGATGTTGACGATTCCCGAACGCTCACAGATGGTGCCGGCAAGGGCACCAAAAACGAGCGGCACGGCCAGGAACAGTGAACTCGTCAGCAGACCCGTGAACTGGATGCTGGTGTTGTCGCGACCGGCTCCGGCCCAGGTCAGCAACGAACCGATGATGGCCATGCCGTAGACGACCGGCAGCCAGATTCCTGGCTTGCGATAGTTGGCGGCCAATGCGGCCGAGTACGCGGCGAGGAGCAACGCTAGGACCGACAACACGATGGCGGCGCCACGCGACGACACCGTGAGGGTGGGCAGGGTGAAGAAGTCCGTGGAACGCGCAAAGACGAAGGTCGTCTGCGATCCGCTCGGGGACAAAAGCCCAAAGATCACCAACGACGCCACAGCGATGACACCCAAAGCGATGGGCGCCTTCCACGAACGACGCTTGATCACGGGCTCACCGGGCTCGGGGTGAGCGAGAGCACTGGGCTCAATAGCGGGGGCGCTCACGCTGCCACCTCCTTCTCGTGTGCCGGAACCGGCAAGCGGAACATGGTCCTCACTAGCGGAGGTGCAGCGATAAACAACACCACGAGGGCCTGGATGACGTACACAATGTCGGGGCGGAGCCCGGCAACGGTCTGGAGGGTTGGCCCTGCCGCCTGCAAGCCACCGAACAGGATGGCAGCGAACACGGTGCCCAGCGGCCGTGATCGGCCCAGCAACGCCACCGTGATGGCGTCGAAGCCGAGCGAGCCCGCGGTCTGGTCCGTGAGCGCCTTCTCCGTACCCAGCACCGGTGCGGATCCTGCGAGGCCAGCAAGCGCACCTGCCACCACCATCACCAGGATGGTGGTCTTGGTGACGTTCATACCTGCGGTGCGTGCTGCACGTGCGTTCGCGCCAGCGGCACGGAACTCGAAGCCGAGCGTGGACCGCTCCATGAGCCACCACACACCCCACGCGCACAGGAGCGCCAGGATGAAGCCCCAGTGGAGGTTGAACTGGCTACCCAACAGCAGCGGGTACTGCGCGCTTTCGTCGACGATCGGCGACTTGGGGTTGGTCTGGCCCGGGGGCAGGAAGGCCTCAAGCGTCAACAGATACGCCACGAGGTTCAGCGCCACATAGTTGAGCATGATCGTCACGATCACCTCGTGGGCGCCTGTCTTCGCTTTCAGGATGCCGGGAATGAAGCCCCACAGCGCGCCACCGACGGCGGTTCCGAGCACCGCTAGCGCCAGGTGCAGCGGGAAGGGAAGGTGCCAGGCGAAGCCAATGTAAGCACCGACGGTGGCACCAATGAGCAGCTGTCCCTGGGCACCAATGTTGAACATGCCGGCACGGAAGCCGATGCCCAGGCCAAGTCCCGCGAAGATCAGCGGGGTGGCCATGGTGAGCGTTTGGGTGAACGGTTTGATCGTTCCTGCGAACGTCGAGGAGTCGAAGTTCAGGACGGCGCCTTGGAAGATGGCGCCGTACACCGAGGACACGGCTTCCCAGGCGGCCGCGAACGTGTCACCGGGCCGGGAGAAGAAGTATCCGGCAGCTTCTTGGACGTCGGGGTCGACGAGGATCACCAGCAGGCCGGCGATCACCAGTGCGGCAAAGATGGCCATCGCGACGACCAGTCCGGAGCTTTCCGTGATCTGACGCCACGTGCCCGCCCAGTCGCGGCGGTCCTCATCGGGTGCGGGAGACTCGCCGCCAGGTTGAGTCACAACTTGCTCGCTCACGCGGCTTCCTCCTCTTTGTGGGCACCGGCCATCATGAGGCCGAGCGTGTCTCGGTCGGTGTCCGGCGGGACGATGTCAACGATGCGCCCGTGGTACATCACCGCGATGCGGTCTGCCAGGGCATAGACCTCGTCGAGTTCGGAGCTCACGATGAGAACGGCGGCTCCGTTGTCGCGCTCTTCGATGATGCGCTTGTGAACGAACTCGATCGACCCCACGTCGAGCCCACGCGTGGGTTGGGAGGCGATCAGGAGTTTGAGGTCACGCGAAAGCTCGCGGGCCAGCACCACCTTCTGCTGGTTACCTCCGGACAGCGAGCCCGTGAGGGCATTGATGGACGTGGTGCGCACGTCGAAGTTCTCGACCTGCTTCTCCGCGTTGTCGACCAGCACCTTGCCGTTCAGCGTGCCACGAGTCGAATACGGAGCCCGGTCGTAGATGTCGAGGATCAGGTTGTTGATGATCGTGAAGTTGGCGACGATGCCGTCTTCGGTGCGGTCCTCGGGAACAAAGCCGACTCCCGCATCGAGCACCTTGCGGATGGAGTGTCCGGTGATGTCTTCGCCGTCCAGCGTGACGTGTCCCGCGTCGGTGGGCGTCAGCCCCGCAATGGCCTCTGCCAGTTCGGTTTGGCCGTTACCCTGCACACCTGCGACCGCGAGGATTTCGCCTGCGCGAATCTCGAAGGTGACGCCGTCCAGCAAAGTGATCTCGGTGACGCCGTCCACGACCGTCAGGTTGTGGACCTGCAGCATGGGATCGCCGGGGTCGGCAGCATCCTTGGCGACCGTCATCGACACGTCACGGCCCACCATCAGCGAGGCGAGTTCCTCCTGGGAGGCGGTCGGTTCAGCAGTGCCGACAACCTTGCCGCGACGGATCACGGTGATGTCGTCCGCGATGGCTTTGACCTCGCGAAGCTTGTGGGTGATGAGGACGACTGCGGTGCCCGCGTCGCGCAACTGTCCCACGATGTCGAGCAGTTCGTCGGTCTCCTGGGGGGTGAGCACAGCGGTGGGCTCGTCCAGGATCAAAATTTGAGCGTCGCGCGAAAGCGCCTTGATGATTTCGACACGCTGCTGTGCGCCCACGGACAGGTCTTCGATGACGGCGTCCGGGTCGATGGCGAATCCAAAGCGGTCAGACAGTTCTTTCACTTTGGCGCGGGCGGCGTTGAGGTCCAGCAGCTTTGCCGGGCCTGTCACGTCTTCATTTCCCAACATGACCGATTCTGCGACGGTAAACACCGGCACCAGCATGAAGTGCTGGTGCACCATGCCGATTCCCGCGTCCATCGCGTCACCGGGACCTGCAAAGACGCGGGGTTCGTCATCCAGCAGGATTTGTCCGCCGTCGGCGTCGTACAAGCCGAACAGCACGTTCATCAGCGTCGATTTACCTGCACCGTTCTCCCCTAGCAGGGCGTGGACGGTTCCAGGCTGTACGACCAGGTCGATGGCATCGTTCGCGGTGAAGTCACCGAACTTTTTTGTGATGCCCTGCAACTCCAGTTTCACGCGTGTGATCCTCTCAGCGTTGCGCCCGTCATCGGACGCACTTCCAGTCAAGCACGAGGGGCGTGCCGCGTCCAAGCGGCACGCCCCTCGCGTGAAGTCGGGGCTACTTGCCCCCTGAGTTGTGTGAGTTACTCGGCCAGCGAGGGCTCGATGTCACCCGCGATGATGCCTTCGCGGATGGTGTCGAGCTCGGCGAGGACCTCGTCGGAGACGGTGCCGTCTGCGAAGTCGGACACGCCCACGCCCTCGTTCTCGAGGGTGCCCAGGTACGGGTCGGTCGAGAAGCCGGAGTTGACGGTCTCATCAATGGTGTCGAACACCGAGTTGGCGATGTTCTTCAGCACCGAGGTGAAGACGATGTCTGCGTAGTCGGGTGCGGTCTGGGTCCAGTCGGAGTCCACACCGATCAACCATGCGTCACCTGCGGACTGGATGGCCGATGCGGCACCCAGGCCCACGGGGCCAGCAACGGGCATCACGATGTCTGCGCCCTGGTCGAGGAAGCCCTGGGTGATGTTCTGGCCCTGGGTCTGGTCTTCGAAGCCACCGGAGAAGGAGTCGAGTCCGAGCACCTGGACGTCGCCGCCAGCGTTCTCGTTGTAGTACTCAACGCCGGCTGCGTAGCCGTTCATGAAGATGGTCACCGAGGGGATCTCGAGTCCACCGAAGGTACCCACCGTGCCGGAGCCGGTCGCGGAAGCGGCGGCGTAGCCAGCCAGGAAGGCAGCTTCGTCGGTCTCGAAGGTGATGGGCTTGATGTTCGGGGCGTCGATGGTGCCGTCGAAGTCGTTGTCGGCGAGGTCGTCGATGATCGCGTAGTGAACGTCGGGGTTCTCAAGCGCGGAGTCGACGGTGGCCTGGCTGAGCAGGAAGCCGACGGTGATGATCAGGTCGCAACCTGCGGCGACCTGCGCCTCAAGGTTGGGGCCGAAGTCGCTTTCGGAGGTCGACTCGGCGGTGACGATCTCGACACCGAGTTCGGACTCTGCACGCTCGAGGCCCTCGAAGGCGGACTGGTTGAACGACTTGTCGTCGAAGCCGCCGGAGTCGGACACCATGCAGGCCTTGAAGTCGACCGACTCAGCGGCGGCGGTGTTCTCCGTGCCGGAGGTGGAGTCGGTGGTGGTGGTCTCGTCCTCGGGTGCGGAGCCGCACGCTGCCAGGACAAGGGCGGATGCTGCCGCCACTGCACCAATGCGAATCGAATTGCGCATCTGTTGCTTCCTCACTATCGAATCGCCTGTTGGGTACGCCAGGCGGTTGCGTTGTTTCTCATGCTACGCAGGAAACGTTTCCTGTTCTCGCTGGTCTTGTTGCAGACAGGCAACGGTTCTGTATCAATCGAAGGGTTTGGACCGTTCGGGATGCAAGCGTGTGCAAAGTCTCTGCAAAGTTCGCCAGGAATGCACGTTTTGCGCACTTTAGGCGTCGAAGGAGACGTCTTTCACCCGCTGTGCCGCGTGGCGAGTGGTGACGAGGACTGCCTCGTCCGTCTCCACAACCACGGCATCGGCTACCCCCACGATGGCGAGGGGCTTGGCACCGCCCACGACGAGCGCGCCGGGGGCGTCCACCGTGCAGATGGGGGCCTCGCGGTTGATCCGCACGACACCGTCGGGTTGAGCGCTGAGCAGCCCGGCAAGCGAATCGAAGTCGCCGACGTCGTGCCAGGTGAAGGCGCCGGGGACAGTGGCGACTCCACCTTCGGCGGCAACAGGTTCTGCGATGGCATGGTCGATCGCGATCTTGGTCAGGGTGGGCCACACGCGGGCGAGGACGTCGGCGCGGTGTTCGGTGTCCCACGCCTGCGCGATCTCACGGACGCCGGCAGCGAGGGTGGGTTGGAGGCGTGCCAAGTGGTCAAGCAGCACTGTGGTCGACACCACGAACATTCCGGCGTTCCAGGTGTAGCCCCCCTCGGTGAGCATGCGTGCTGCGGTTTCCGGGTCCGGCTTCTCAGTGAAGGCTTCGACCGCGAAGGCGCCCGGCGCATCGGCCAACGCCTCCCCTGCCTTGATGTAGCCAAAGGCGCTCGAGGGACTATCCGGCGCAATGCCCAGCGTCACAACCTTGCCGGTGCGGGCGGCCTGGACCGCAACGCGCACCGTGTCGCGGAACGTTTCAGCGTCCGGAATCACGTGGTCGGCGGCGAATGAACCCATGATGCGTTCACCGTGCCGCTCCTCAATGACGGCGGCAGCGAGGGCAATGGCAGCCATCGAGTCCCGCGGGGAGGGTTCGGTCAGGAGGGCCGATGCGTCAAGGTCAGGAAGCTGAGCGGCAACCGCTGGGGCGTGGCGTTCGCCGGTGACCACAAGCGTGGTCTCCGACAGCGGCGCAAGCCGCGTCACCGTGTCTTGGATGAGCGTGGCACCCGAGCCCAGGAGGTCGATCAAGAACTTAGGCCGGTGCGGCTGGGACATGGGCCACAACCGCGACCCGATTCCACCTGCGGGAATGACGGACACGAAGTCCGGGATGAAACCTTGAACGCTGGTCGTAGATGCCATGAGAACACTTTAGGATGGTCGGCAAGACACCCCGGAATTCGAAGGAGAGTCCGTGTCGCCGCTGCCCACGCTCTACCGAGGAGCCGAAGGGATGTGGATGTGGGTTGTGCACCGCACAACTGGCGTCGCCATCTTCTTCTTCCTGTTGGTACACATCCTGGACACTGCGCTGGTGCGCGTGTCTCCAGAGGCCTACAACGATGTGATCGGCCACTACAAAACCCCGCTCTATACGTTCATTGAGGCTGGCCTCGTGGCCGCCATCACCCTCCACGCGCTCAACGGCTTGCGAGTCATCGCGGTCGACCGCTGGACGTGGGCGTTGCGCCACCAAAAGATGCTGGTGTGGGGGGTCTGGATTGGTTTCGCCATCGTCATGGCTGGATTCCTCCCCCGTCACCTCATGCACGCCTTCGGGGGTGCGTGATGACTGGCGCTCCTGAACTCAAAGCTCCCAAGAAGGCGGTGAGCCACTCCACGCTGGGGCGCGCTCAGCGGTGGTCGTGGATCTTCCAGCGCGTGTCCGGCGTGCTGCTCATTGGGTTGATTGCCGTTCACCTGACCGTGAATCTCGTCATGGGTGACGGCATCAACCAGATCGACTTTGCGTTCGTGGCCGGCAAGCTCGCGAACCCGTTCTGGCAGTGGTTCGACTTCACGATGCTGGTGTTGGCCATGATTCACGGCGCCAACGGCATGCGCATGATCATCAATGACTACGCCCAGACTCCGTGGATCGCCGCGACCTTGCATTGGGCGTTGCGCATCTCGACCGTCGTGATCGTTATCCTCGGAACCCTGGTGCTTTTCACCTTTGATCCCTGCCCTGCCGGTTCGGACCCGAGCCTGCTCCCAAGTTTCTGTGAGGACATCTAAATGGCCACTGAGCACGAGTTCGACGTCGTGATTGTGGGCGCCGGTGGCGCTGGCATGCGCGCGGCGCTGGAAAGCTCGCAGCGTGCGAAGACCGCTGTCATCACCAAGCTGTACCCCACGCGGTCGCACACGGGCGCAGCCCAGGGCGGTATGGCTGCCGCGCTCGCCAATGTGGAAGATGACAACGCCGAATGGCACACCTTCGACACCATCAAGGGTGGCGACTACTTGGTGGACCAGGATGCTGCGGAGATCCTCTGTAACGAAGCCATCGATGCTGTGCTCGACCTCGAAAAGATGGGTTTGCCGTTCAACCGCACCCCTGAGGGCAGGGTGGATCAGCGCCGCTTCGGTGGACACACCCGCAACCACGGCGAGGCCGCAGTGCGCCGCGCTTGCTACGCAGCTGACCGTACCGGCCACATGATTTTGCAGACTCTCTACCAACAGTGCATCAAGCAGGAGGTGGAGTTCTTCAACGAGTTCTATGTCCTGGACTTGATCCTCGACGGTGACCCGCAGGCTGCCGGTGAGGACGGCGAGGTCGCCGCCGCTGGTGTCGTGGCGTACTCGTTGCAGACCGGCGAGGTGCACACGTTCCGCGCCAAGTCGGTGATCTTTGCGACTGGTGGTGCGGGCAAGGTCTTCAAGACCACCTCAAACGCTCACACCCTGACCGGTGACGGCATGGGCATTGCGCTGCGTGCGGGTATCCCGCTGGAAGACATGGAGTTCTTCCAGTTCCATCCCACAGGCTTGGCAGGTCTGGGCATTCTCTTGTCCGAGGCAGCCCGCGGTGAGGGCGGCATCCTGCGTAACTCGGAGGGCGAGCGCTTCATGGAGCGTTATGCCCCCACCATCAAGGACTTGGCACCGCGTGACATGGTGGCGCGCGCCATGGCGAACGAGGTGCGTGAGGGCCGCGGCTGCGGACCCCACAAGGACTATGTGCTGCTGGACCTCACCCACTTGGAGCCCAGCCACATCGACGAGAAACTGCCGGACATTACGGAGTTCGCCCGCACCTACTTGGGTGTGGAGCCGTACACCGAGCCGGTGCCCGTCTACCCCACCGCTCACTATGCGATGGGTGGCATCCCCACGAACGTGCAGGGTGAAGTGCTGCGCGACAACACTCACGTGGTGAAGGGTTTGTACGCCGCCGGTGAGTGCGCGTGTGTCTCCGTTCACGGAGCCAACCGCCTGGGAACTAACTCGCTGCTCGACATCAACGTGTTCGGACGCCGTGCCGGTATTGCCGCGGCCGAGTACGCCGTTGCCACTGCGGAGACGCCTGCACTTCCGGCCGATGCTTCGGCTCAGATCGAAGGCCTGGTCGCTTCCCTGCGGGAGACCGTTGGCGGCGAGGGCACCGAGCGTGTGGCACAGATCCGTAAGGAACTGCAGGAGACCATGGACCGTAACGTCCAGGTGTTCCGTACCGCAGAGTCGCTCGCTGAGGCTCACGCCGTAGTCAAGGACCTCCAGGAGCGGTACAAGGCCATCGCCATTCACGACCGTGGAACCCGCTTCAACACGGACCTGCTGGAAGCCATTGAACTGGGCTTTCTGTTGGAGCTGTCGGAAGTCGTCATCGCTGGTGCTGAAGCTCGCAAGGAGTCGCGCGGTGGTCACTACCGTGAGGACTTCCCCACGCGTGACGATGAGAACTTCATGCAGCACACCATGGCGTACAAGCGAGCAGACGGCACTGTGGACCTGGACTGGAAGCCCGTTGTGGTGACCAAATACCAGCCCATGGAACGCAAGTACTAGGACGGGGAAGGACACATGACTGCACCTGCTGACGCACCCGTGACAACGGACGCCATCCCCACGATGACGGTCACGCTGAAGATTCTGCGCTTTGACCCCGACGGCCTTGACGGGCGCGAACCTGGCACCGAGTACTGGGAAGAGTTCCAGATCGAGGCGCACGCCACGGACCGTGTGCTTGATGCGCTGCACATGATCAAGTGGGAGCAGGACGGCACGCTTGCGTTCCGTCGCTCCTGCGCCCACGGTGTCTGTGGCTCGGATGCCATGCGAATCAACGCCCGCAACCGGCTTGCCTGCAAGACGCTGCTGAAGGACCTCA
Organism: Demequina sp. B12; assembly: GCF_028823635.1. Taxonomy (GTDB): domain Bacteria; phylum Actinomycetota; class Actinomycetes; order Actinomycetales; family Demequinaceae; genus Demequina. Next base: position 906,498 of record NZ_JAPEHU010000001.1, on the reverse strand, counting down.
ACCCCGCCAAGCCCATCATGGTGGAACCCATTAAGGGTCTGCCGGTGGAAAAGGACCTGATCGTGGACATGGAGCCGTTCTTCGCCTCCTACCGCGAGATCATGCCGTTCCTCATGACGTCAGGCCCCACCCCGGAACGCGAACGTCTCCAGTCCCCCGAGGACCGGGAACGCTACGACGACACCACCAAGTGCATCCTGTGTGCGGCCTGCACCACCAGCTGCCCGGTGTTCTGGACGGACGGCCAGTACTTTGGGCCTCAGGCCATCGTGGGTGCCCACCGGTTCATCTTTGACTCGCGCGACGAGGGCGAGTGGGACCGCCTGGAAATCCTTAACGACAAGGCGGGCGTGTGGAAGTGCCGCACGGCCTTCAACTGCACGGAAGCCTGCCCCCGTGGCATTGAGGTCACCAAGGCCATCTCCGAAGTGAAGCATGCGCTGAACACTGGAGAGATCTAGAGACTTTCTCTGTTGAAAGCCCAGTGGCCCGGTTCCAACGCAGGAACCGGGCCACTGGTGTGTTCAGGCTAGGTAGCCGACGACGGCGCTACTGGGTGAGTGCCGTGGTTGCGGACCCCGCATCGTCTCCGGCGCCCAGGGCACTCAGCACAAACGTCACCCTGTGAGGTTCCGCGGCGTTCACAGAGTAGCCCGGCACGGGGTTCTCTCCCCAGGTGAAGCCCATACCGGACTGTGCAGCGTCAACGGCCAGGTAGGTCTTCCCATCGCGGTCAATCTCGTGAGGGTGGCGGGCTGCGGAGATAGCCGTGTCGCTGGCCGGTAGCGCGGACGCTTCGACGGGCGAGTCCAGAGCAGTCACCAGGACGCCCTGCCCGGTCGTGTCGGTCACCGCGAACCACCGCACCTGCGTGCGGTTGCCATCGGCCTGGGGAACTACGTGGGGGAACAAAGACTCGTCCGTGGTGGACGTCCACCGCCCCAGCGACGTTCCCTCCGTGCGGTCACTGTAGGAGGCACCTGGTCCCCTGCCCCACCATTCGATCTGCGTGAAAGATCCCGGCAACTCCAGTGCAGTTCCGAACGCAGGCACCTCTCGTGATGTGGCTGACCCTTCGTAAATCGCTTCAACTTCGATGGTGCCGTTGCCGCGCACGGTTGTCACCAAGGTGGCGGGAGGACTGCCCGCGACGTTCAGGGAGTAGCGCGCTTCCACGGTGACGGCAGTGGCGGACTCCGTGACGGTCACCTGCTCCGGTTCCTTGACCGCAGACTGCCACGTGTACGCCCCGTCAGCGAGACCGTTCATCAGGTCGTTGCTCGTGGGTGCCCGCCAGAAGTCCCGGGCGAGACCTCCCTCGATGACATCGACCCCATCGAGCGTCGCACGCGTGACCTCGCCCGTGACCTGGTCCACCTGGACATCCACGCGCTCGCCGGTGACACGGAGTTGGTCGCCGCTCTCCACAACCGAGAGCGTCTCCGTCGCTTCCTCCACCTGCGTGGGTAGCGCCGGGTCGTTCACCACGTACTGCGACGTTGTCACCACGTGGCCTGCTTCGGCCCAGGCGGTCGCTTCCGCGAGCGCTACGGTCAGCGTCAAGGTCACCACGGCATCGGCGTTCTCCGTGGCTTCCGCCAAAGCTGCGTGTGCCTCTGAGGGGAACGCAAGGTCTCCGCACTCACCCGGTCCCAGCGCCCACGGTAGGCCGCCGCTAGCGGTGGGTTCGCCGTCTGCCTCCACGACCCACCGCGAACCGAGCTGGGCTAGATCGGTGAATAGGTGCTCGTTGCAGACCCGCACCGTTCCAGCCGCCCAAGCAGAGGTGTCTGCCGTGACCGGCGCGTACGCCGCAGCCACTGCTGCCAGCTCCGGTTGCGGCACTCGGTCCGGGTTCACCAGACCGTTGAGCGAGAACGCACCGTCGGTGGGTCCGTCGCCCCAGTCGCCGCCGTACGACAGGTACGTGTCCGCGTGATCCAGGTCCCCTACGGGAAGGGCCGTGAAGCCGCCGTCGAGGGGCACTCGGATGGCCTGGTCGGCCCAGTCCCAAATGAAGCCGCCCTGCATTTCTGCGTTGGTGTCGATGGCGTCCCAGTACTCGGTCATACCGGCCACGGCATTGCCCATCACCATCTGATACTCGGTCATGATCCATGGCCGTCCTGTGGATACCTGCGCACGCGCGCGGACGTCACTCACGCTCGGATAGAACACCCCGTCAATGTCGGCGACGGTGGAGTCGTCTTGGTAGTGCACCAGCCGGTTCGGGTCCGCCTCACGGAGCCAGTCCGCGGCCTCTTGGAAGACGTCTCCCGGCCCCGCCTCATTGCCCAGGGACCACCACAGTACGGACGCATGGTTCTTGTCGCGCTCGTACGTGGTGGTCACACGGTCCGTCACCGCAGCCGTCCACTCAGGAGCATTCCCCGGGAATGGGCGCAGTTCGTGAGTCTCCACGTTGGCCTCGTCCATGACGTACATGCCAATCTCATCCGCGAGCGCATAGAACTGCGGATGCGCCGGATAGTGGGAGGTCCGCACCGCCGTGATGTTGGCCTGGCGCATGGCGATGAGGTCCGCCCGCATAGTTTCCTCGGTCATCACTTGGCCGGTGTCAGGGTGCATCTCTCCACGGTTGACGCCTGTGATGTCGAGCGGCATTCCGTTGAGTGTCATGACGCCGTCAACGATGGCGAGTTCACGGATGCCCACGCGGGTTCCCACAGTCTCGGTGATGTCTCCCGCTTCATTGCTCAGTTCGTACACCACCGAATACAGGTGGGGGGTCTCCGCTGACCACAGCAGCGGATCGTCGACATCGATCTGAAGGCTCGCATCTGCGCCTTGATCCTGTGCCTGCCCTACAGCGGTGCCGTCCGGCCCGTACAGGGTTGCCGTCACCATCGTGGAGGCGGCCGATGCCCCTGAGACGTCTGTATCAATAGTCACAGTGGCGCTGGCGAGGTCATCGGCGACGTCCGTGGTGATGGTGTGGTCATCAAGGAACGTCGTGGGTGTCGCGTAGATCTCGACGTCACGGAAAATGCCTGACAGGTCAATCTGGTCTTGGTTTTCCAGCCACGACCCGTCCGACCACCGATGAACTTGCACCGCGACGGTGTTGTGGCCAGGGGCGATCATGTCGGTGACGTCGAACTCGGCGGGCGCGTAACTGTCTTCGCTGTAGCCCACCTCAAGTCCGTTGACCCACACAGTGAACGCGGACTTCACTCCCTGGAACGCGAGCACGATTCTGTGGTCGGCCCAGTCCTGTGGAATCGCAAGGTCACGGCGGTAGGAGCCGACGGACGCACCATCAGTGGGAATCGCAGGAGGATCGAGGCGCTCCTCTCCCTGCCACGGGTGGGCTTCGTTGAGGTAGACGAGGTCCCCCGTCGCGGGATCACCGTAGCCGTCCAGTTGCCACATGTGCGGCACTTCAACGACGTCCCAGTCCGTGACGGCTACCTGTGGATCCATGAAGTCCTCAGGGGCATCGCTGAGACTGGGCGACCACGTAAACGACCACGGTCCGTTCAACGATTGGAGCCAAGGAGAGGTGGCGTCTTTCCCGGTGATTGCTGCCGTGGCATCGGCCACGGGGACCGTGCGCACGGTGGCCTCCAGCCGGTTCGCTTCAAAGACACCTGGCTGCGCGTCCCACGGCCCAGCGGACTGCGGCCAGAAAGCCCACGCGACGACGGCCACCAATGCCAGGGCTCCTGTACCTGCTGCCGCAACCGCGGCACGCCCCCAACTCCTACGCGCTGGCCCGGCGTCGTGAGACGTGTCCTTCTCGGGCAGGGTGTGCTCGTTCACACGCCCACGGTACCTTCAGGAAGATATCCCTCTGCACCCACCCAGGTCCTGCACTCTACGTGCCAGCGCGTAGCGCATCGACCGGTTCCAGCGAGGCCGCCCGCAGGGCCGGATACACACCGGCGACAAGGCCCGTGACGACGCCCAGAAGCGGAGCTCCCACGGGAATCAACGGCGACAGCACGGGGGTCCACTGCTGGAAGGCGCTCACGCCCACCACAATCAAGATTCCGATGGTCGCGCCAATCACCCCACCCGCGAGCCCCATGGTCGTGGACTCCAGCAAGAACTGGGTCGCCACATGCCGCGGTCGTGCGCCCACGGCGCGCCGCAAACCGATCTCCCCGACCCGCTCAAGAACAGATACCAAGGTCACGTTGGCGATGCCGATGGTGCCGACTACCAGTGACACGGCACCAAGGACCAAGAACAGTGCGTTGGTGTCGCTTTGTACTCGGTTGCGCATCGACTCCGGAGACGGCGCGGTGCGCGAAGAGAACGTCTCGGGCGCGTTGGGGTTCAAAGAAATGGGGGCCTGCTCCGCAATGAGTTCACCGGCCCCCACCAGCACGTCAATCTGAACCGTATCGGCGCTGGTGTAGTCAAAACTCCTCCGCGCGGTTCCCTCCGGCATGATGACGGCGTCAAGCATGCTGGCCTGACGTGCCACATCGTCCAGGACACCGATGACGACAAACGGTGCTTTCCCGATGAACACCACGGGTTGCTGGTCCACTCGGAACACACCAAGCCGGTTCGCGGCCCCTGGCCCCAGCACCACCACGTTGTCTGCGCGTGTCTCGTGGCCCGCATCGAACCACCGGCCTGCACCCATCGTTCCCTGAACCGCCGCAAGCAATCCCGGCGATGCCGCTATCACGGATAGATGGTGCGCATCCTGGCCCGCAGGATCGTCGAGCGCGACCGTTGACACGGTGGCGCCTTCAATGTTGATCTCACCCAACGCGCCCACAGCGTTAACGCCGTTCAACCGTGACAGCCGGTCCTCATGGTCCTCAGGGAACGCAGCGCGGGTGTCCCCGGCGCCGCCATTGCCGCCTTCGTTTGTCACCACCACGCTCGTCGCCTCCAACTCGGAGAACGTCCCCACAATGCGGTTCGACGCGGTCTGCGCAAGCCCCAACGTCGCCACCAGCGCAGCAATGCCAAGGACGGTGCCTGCCACCGTGAGCAACGTGCGCGTGGGCCTGGACGCGAGCCCGGACACCGCCTCGGACACCAGGTCCCGCCACGACAACGTGGTCCCCTTCACGCGCGTCACCTCTGCCCCCGCGCACTAGCGCGTGCCGGGGCAGCAATCGCCGCAGGAGGGAGCTCGGTGAGCCGGCCATCCCGGATGTGGACGGCGCGATCGGCGCGGGCCGCCACGTGGGCGTCGTGCGTAATCATGACGATGGTCAACCCGCGGCGCCTCAGATCATCGAACAACGCCAAAATCGACTCTGACGTCACTGAGTCCAGGTTTCCCGTGGGTTCGTCAGCGAGTAACACGGCAGGATCGGTGACGATGGCACGGGCGATCGCGACTCGTTGCCGCTCGCCACCCGACAGTTGCGTAGGCAAGAACGATGAACGGTGCGCCAGCCCCACGGACTCAAGCGCCTGCTTGGCGCGGCGGAGGCGTTCCGCGGTGCCCACACCCGTGTACAGCATGGAGAGCGCCACATTGTCTTCCACTGTCCGGTGAGACAACAAGTGAAAGGCCTGAAAGACGAACCCGATGCGCCGGCCACGCACCGCAGTGCGCTCCTGCTCGTCCAGGTCCGTGACCTCCATACCTTCGAACACATACGAGCCCGCGGTGGGACGGTCCAGGAGACCCAGCACATTGAGCAGGGTGGATTTTCCTGACCCTGACGGGCCAAGGATCGACACGTACTCGCCACGGGACACCTCAACGTCCACATCCCGCAGCGCGGCGACCTCCACATCTCCCGCCAAGTACGTCTTCGCGATGGAGCGCAGACTTAGCACCACGTCAGTGCCGCTCGACTGTGCAGCGGTGTCAGGTGCAGCGGTGTCAGGTTCCGCCCCGTCAGCCATCGTCGCCTGGCGTCGGTGTTGTGCTCGACTCATCCGAGGCGGACGGCGCCTGCCCCACCACCACTCTGGCACCGGCAACAAGGTCGCCCTCGACGGCCTGGACCTCGACCACGCCGTCCGCCGCCAGGCCTGTGGTGACCGTCACGTACTCGGTTGCGCCGGGTTCGTCGGGATCTTCAACCTCCACCCGGGTATCGCCATTGGCCACCGCGAACAACGCCGCGGCCGGCACCACAAGGACTTCACCGTCAGTGGAGGACACAGGAATGGTGACCCGGACGTTGGCACCCAAGAGTTCCTCCGGCACTGAGTCCAGCAGCACCGTCACTTGGACCCGGCCTGACTCACCCGCGGGGTCTGGAACTTCGGACACCGCGGCTTCGATGGGGGCTTCCAGGAGATCCGGTTCGTCAACGATGACGGGGTCACCCACTTCGATGCGGGCGGCTTCTGCCTCCGTCAAACTCACCGTCATCGCGATGTCTTGGCCAGAGACGGTCATGAACGTTGACTCGATGGCGTCTCCACGCGCCAAATCAGTCCGTGCAACCTGAACTGGGAGGCGTTTGACGAAGATGATCTCTCCGGAAGGAACCCATGTGCCCGTGGTCGCTTCCAGCTTCTGAAGCGCCTCAGCCGCATCCGCGAGCTGACGCTGCGCGTCTTCCTTGCCTCGCTGGAGATCTCCAGTGTCAACTGGCGCCTGAGCTTCTGTGAGTCGCTCCTTGGCCAGGTCCACGGCCCGCTGCGCAGTAGCAACGGCGGCGTCCTGCTGAGTCTGCACGAGCGTCTTCGCGGCCTTCGCATCGGTCAGTGCAGTTGCAGCCGCCGTTGCCTCCAGGTTGGCTGTGGCGACCTCAGCATCCAGCGCACTGAGTTCAGCAGCCGTCGGAACTTCCCCCGTGTCCGGATGAACATTGGCCCGCACCGCTTGGTCGCGCACAGCCGTCACGGCCGTTGCCGCTGCAGCGGCATCGACATGTGCAGCCTCCGCCACGGTGACTGCCCCTTGCGCCGCCGTCACCGCAGCGCTCCGCTCCTGTTGAGCAACAGCGAGCGCCGCCTGAGCATCGGCCACACTGTGGCGACTCTCGGTCACGACGGACGTCGCTCCCGAACTCGAATCAGAAATCGACCGGCTTGCGTCATTGACCGCTTGTGTCGCTGCACGCACCTCGTCACGCAATGCGCTCAACTGCGCCTGGTCTTCCTCGGACTCGGCATTGGCGGCGTACCCCGACTGTGCGTACAAGGCCTGCACAGCGGCTCCCGTTGCGGCGTCCCAGTCGGAATCGGCCTTGTCGAGCAACCCCAACCGCTTGAGCGACTCTTCCAACTGCAGGACATCGGCCCCCGATGACCCGGGGCGCAAGTCGCGGTAGGCAGGGAGATCGCCTTCGAGAAGGATCACGGGCCGTCCCGACACTTCAACCGCGATACTGCCTTCAGCAAGTTCAGTTCCCTGATCAGGGATCATGGTGACGATCTGCTTTTCTTCCGCCAAGCCCAGTGGGCCAGACAGCGCGAGCGCCACCGGGTCGTCAAAATCAATGCTGCCGCGTGCCACAACGTCCGCAGATAGCACCCGCTGCTCCACCGCCACCGTGATGAGCGACGCCTCCGGAGGCCGCGCCTGAGCTGCGGCCTCCGCTGGCGACGTAATGAAGGACCCTGCGGCCCACCCCACCCCACCGGCCGCGATGACGAGGCCCAGCGCGGCCGCAACGGTGCGGTTACGGTTCATCGTTGGTGCCAAACTGCGCGGCGAGTGCATTCAGTTCGTCTTGATGTTCGAGCACGAACTGCTCTTCCAGCTCCGCGTAGGTGTCTTCGAGTTCGGTCCACATGGCGTTGGAGCATTCAAAGTCGGCGACCGCGAGTGAGGCTTCTTCCTCCAACAACGCCTCGAGTTGCGCTTCCTGGTCTGCCGTCAGTTCGACGGTGACATCCCACATCTCTTCGAGTTCTTCCTGCGTTGCGGAGGACATGAAGTCCTCGATTTGCGCGTCAGTCATGCCCTCAAAGGGATCGCGATAGTAGTCATCGCCCAGGATCTCGTCGTGACGAGTTTGGATGTCGTTCCAGCCGTCTTCCCACAGCTGCTCTTGGCTGTCGAAGTCGTGGCCCGCATCACTAATGCACTGAACCCAGTCTTCCTCCGCTGCCTGCACTCGTGGGTCCGCTTGGGCACGCTGCTCGAGCTCCTCGTAGTACACGTCAAGCGCGTCCCACATTTCTTCCGACTGCGCGGCGCCGTCACCCTCGATGAGTTCATACGCTTCTCCCTGGCAGCCGGTTCCGTAGCCTTCGGAGATGTAGTACTCCTCGCCCGTCTCCGGGTCGATCTCGAGCGTCTGTGTGGCTTCGATCTCTTCCTCAGAGCCATACAGCGAGGCGTAGTACGCCTCCATCTCGGCTCCGTCCAAGCTGGCGATGTAGTCCTCGTTGGGGTCTACCCAGTCATCCACATAGGCATCACTGTCTCCGTAGAGCGTGTAGTAAGTGATCCCGAATCCTTCGCGCCCCAGGCGCTCTAGCTCGTCCTCATCCGAGTACTCGGAGAACTGCACGCTCGTGTCGACCGGGATGTACTCCCATCCCTCGTCCCGCATGCATGCGGCGACGGCCTCTTCAATGGCGCGTTGGTCGTCCTCCCAGGTGTCCTCGCCGCCGTCGGAGTCCCACCCCATCACAGAGGCCAGGGAGGTGTGTTCCCCGTCCTCGGTTCCGGCATCGTTGGTACATCCCGTCATTGCGAGCACCAGTGCCGCAACCGAGACTCCCCCTACCCATGAACGCAACATCGCTGTCCTCTTTCCCTTGTTGTGGGTGAGTCGACAGCCCCCGCAGTATTGCCCCCAAAAGCCCCCGACTGCCCTATGTCTACCGGCTGTAGAAGAGGGAGTCAAGCATTCCGGACAAACTGGGGATGGCGTGGCGGCGGCACGGAGTCGCCGCCACGCCTTCACGTGTCAGTGGGGAGCTAGAAACCGCTATTCGGATCGCACCAGAGTTGCCCTGCGGGCAGGCCGCGGCCGCCGCATTCTTCACCGAAGCTCTCGTAGTCGGATCCTATCGGCGAGTCGGTAAACAGCGTGTCGCAGGCCGCATCGTCTCCCGCCGCACACTGCTCGTACAACCCATCAAGGTAGGCGTCGTCTCCGTAGCCAGCCTCGACGTCAAAGCTGACGCCGGTGGCTTCCGCATAATCCAGCGTCGCTGCAAGCGCGAAGGCAAGCAACCAGGTGTAGACCACTGTGGCGATCACTCCGAGCACGAGGCCAGACACCGCCATCCAGGTGCCCTTGCGAGCACCTTGGGCAGTCCGGCGCAGTCCCACGGCGCCCAGGATCAGCGGCACGATTGCGAGGCCCAGGATTCCAGTGATGAGCGCGGCGATCGAGACGCCGTCGGTGTCGCTACCGCTGGACGACGAGTACGAGGCAGGCGCGGGGTACGCAGGTGGGGCCTGGGGGGCGAAGCCCTGCCGGCCCGCGAACTGATCGGAAGCGGGAGCAGCGCTGGCCTGGCCAAAGGGGTCCGATGCCGGCTGTGCCTGAGGCGCTCCATAGTTCAACGGCGGCGTCGCAGACCCCTGCGGTTGGTATGCAGACAGATCGGGCGCGCCCTGAGCGGGCGCATATTGCGCAGTGGAGGACGGGCCGGTCTCAGCGGTCGGCTGTTGAGGCGCAGCCGGTTCCCATTGTGCAGCGGAGGCAGGGCGCAGGAAGGGGTCGTTCTCAGTCACAGAAAGGGCTCCTTTTGAGCAGTGCGGACGACCGAGGATATCGTGTCCGCGGGCCCCGACACCTACGCTTTCCCTGGTAGCGCGCCCAATGCCACGCCACGTCCGGCGCTGCTGAGGGTCCCTACGCCGAATCGGATCGCTGCGTGGCGCGCGTGGTTGTCACGGAGCCGTGCTCGCGGCGCGCCGGGGAATCCATCTCCTCGACCTCAAGTTCCGGGTCCTGTTCTTGCACGTCAAAGTCCGTGCCCAGCCAGGCCGCGCCCACCATGATGATCCGGGCAATGAAGTCGGCGAAGATCATGACCGTCACGATCGCTGCGAACGGAGCAAGGACGGGATTGTCGGAGACCGTCGCGATGATCAGCGACACCGCCTGGCGTAGCACTCCGATGGCAACCGCCGATACCAGCAGCACCCACAACAGCGACTTCTTGGGCCCCCGGTACCGGCCCAACACCACAATGATGAGACCCACGAATGCCATGTCGAGGAACCCACCAACGACAATCGCCGGGGTACGGATCACACCTTCAGAGATCCACTCTTGATCAAACCAACTGGCCACGGTGACGGAGAAGCGCGACGCGAGCACCTGCAAACCCACGCCCAACACCACGACCAAGAACAACGAGAACAGCGCGATGAAGTCGCGCATCTTTCCCTTCGCTGGCGGGGCCGCCGCCTTGCCCAACATGATGCGCACACCGATCCGGTTTCCGCGCAGGTACCGCGTGGCAGTGTTGAACAGCACCAAGAACGACACCACACCCACGACACCTGTCAGGGTCTGGGGGTCAAGTTCTTCAGGGTTGATGAGGGCATCGTCGCCAGTGCCCACGATTCCGGGCAGCACGTCATCGAGGAAGCCATAAAACGCCTCATTCCACGCCGCGTTGTATCGCACCAAGAAACTCGACAGCGTGACACCGATGACGACTGCGGCCGCGAGCGACGTCAGTGAGAAGTACGCGATTCCTCCGGCCAGCAGCATCGCGTTGCCTTCTTTGATGCGTTCCAGCGTGCGCCCAGGGTGAGTGTTGTCAAACCACTCCTTGCGGGACTTGGCCGTCTCAATCGCAGCCTTCGCCCCTTCGACCGCTCCGGTCTCAGCGAGGGCTTCCTTGCCGCGCTGCAGGGCCGAGGCATCGTCCTTGTCCGATGCGTCAGCGGCAGGCTGCGGGTCACGCTCGCTCATGGCGGTTACCTCCGGTGTGCAGGTGGGAGCAATCCCACCCGGTCGTAAAGTCGATTCAGCGTCTGCGAGGCGATGGCACTTGCCTTTGCCGCACCATCGGCCAGTACCGCGTCCAAACGGTCAGGCGACTCGATCCATTCCATGGCGGCATCGTGTACGGGCGTGAGGTAGTTGACGACGACTTCCGCCAAATCCACCTTGAGGTGGCCGTACATCTTGCCTTCGTAGTCGGCCACCAACTGGTCGATGCTGCGGCCATCAAGCGCCGAGTAGATCGTCAGCAGGTTGGAGACTCCCGCCTTGTTCTCGCGGTCAAACGAGATCACGGAACCCGAGTCGGTCGCCGCAGACTTAATGTTCTTCGCGACGGACTTGGGGTCCTGCAGAATCTCGATGATGCCCTTGGGGCTAGAGAAAGACTTCGACATCTTCTTGGTGGGGTCCTGCAGGTCAAAGATCTTGGCTGTTTCCTTGACGATGTGCGGTTCAGGCACCGTCACGGTGTCCTCGCCCAAGCGCGAGTTCAGGCGCATCGCCAGGTCACGGGACAGCTCAAGGTGCTGACGCTGGTCTTCACCCACCGGTACAACGTTCGTGTCGTACAGCAGAATGTCCGCGGCCATCAGGATCGGGTACGTGAACAGGCCCACGTTGGTGCCGGACTCCCCCACCTTGGCGGACTTGTCCTTGAACTGCGTCATACGGCCCGCCTCACCCATGCCGGTGAAGGTGCTGAGCAACCACGCGAGTTCCGCATGCTCGGGCACATGGGACTGCAGGAACACGATCGACCGGGAGGGGTCCACACCAGCCGCCAAGAACTGCGCTGCGGTCACACGCGACCGGCGGCGCAAGACCTCAGGGTCAGGTGCGACAGTCAGCGCATGCAAGTCCACGACACCGTAGATGGCGTCGTGCGTGTCCTGCAGCTTGACCCACTCCACAAGGGCACCCAGAAAGTTGCCGAGCTGGAGAGAGTCTGCTGTGGGCTGCATAGCCGAGAACACGCGAGGTTTCATGCCTGCCATTGTTCCGCATCGGCCGGGTACCTGCGCAACCTGCGTTCAACGGCAGCGCCTGCCCGCCAGGAAGCCCGCTACGTTGCCTCGTCGTCAAAGGGTGCGGGAGGCACGGCAGTGGAGCCAGGAGCCGATGCGCTAGCGACACCGGCCGCAGCAGCCCCGGTCGCGGTTCCGGCGGGGGCGGACGTGGCGGAAGCTCGCTGTGCCGCCGTGGGCTCAGCGAGAGCTTCCTTCACGATACGTCGCGGGTCGTACTGACGCGGATCCAGTTGCTTCCAGTCCACATCACTGCCGACCTCGGACTTGAACTGTTCCTTGCCGTCATTCACCATGTCGCGGCCACGGACCACCCACTCGCGGAACTGGCGCGCGTATTCGGGCATGCGCTCAGGGCCGATCACGATGATTCCGATCAGCACAAGGAGTAGGAGTTCGCCTCCGTTAATGCCCAGCACGTGTCTATTGTGCCGCGTATCAGCCTTGCTGTGCGTCCAGGGTCGCGGACGATGCCAACGTCACCGTGACATCGGTCTCCTGGTTGTTGTGCAACACCGTGAGCACGATCTCGTCGCCGGGGGCCTTCGCACGGATGGCCACGACGAGTTCATCGACCTGCGTGATGGGGCGACCATCGATCGCGGTGATCACGTCTCCCGCTTCAATGCCGGCCTCGTCCGCGGGCAGACCCGCGGTCACGGCACCGTCAGCATCCACCACCTTGACGCCTTCACCGGAATAGGTCCGGTCGAGCTGCACACCGATGATCGGGTACGTGGCGGTGCCGGTCTCGATGAGTTCCTCGGCAGTGCGCTTGGCCTGGTTCGAAGGAATGGCGAAGCCCAAACCAATCGAGCCTGTCGTGTCGGTCGAGTTCGAAAGGGTGGCGATCGCAGAGTTCACACCGATGACTTCGCCCTGCGAGTTCAAGAGCGGACCGCCGGAGTTACCGGGGTTGATGGCGGCGTCGGTCTGGATGGCGTCGATGAAGGCGTAACCCTCGGTGTTGTCGCCAGCGGTGACCGGACGGTGCAAGGCAGAGACGATTCCCGTGGTGACGGTTGCCTCGAGACCCAAGGGCGAGCCCACGGCAATGGTGCCGTCGCCCACCACCACGTCATCGGAGTCCGCAAACACGAGCGGCGTCAGCCCGGTGAGGTTGACCTTGATCACGGCGAGGTCATAGTCGCTGGTGGCGCCAATGAGCTCTGCGGACTGCTCAGAACCGTCCGAGAACACCACCGTAATGTCGCTGGCGCCCTCGACAACGTGGTTGTTCGTGAGGATGTAGCCGTCTTCACGAATCACGAAGCCGGAGCCCGTCGACGTCCCCAACTGGCTGGAAGCTGCCTCGATCGACACCGTCGACGGCATCACTGCGGCCGCCACAGCAGCCACGGAACCATCGGGACGGTCCACGGCCTCCGTGGTCGAGGTCGCGATCTGAGCCTCAGGGCTACCGACAAACTCGTCGTACCCCCACGCACCGAGCACTCCGCCACCCAAACCCAGGAGCAGCGCACCCACGGTAATCCCCGCGACAGCGCCCTTGCCCACGCGTGCAGGCTTGTCCTTCGCTGGCTTTGCTGGTGCGGGCGGAGCGTTGTAGCCGCTGGCGTCATAGGCGGGCTGAGCGGTCGAGAACGTGCCGTCAGGGGCCTGAGCCATGACTCCGGCACCACTGTGCGGGGCTGGCGCCGTGGGCGGCAACGGCTGAGTAGTGGCGGGCTCAGCTGCGGCCGCCGCCTCGATCTTCTCCGTGTCGTACTGCGTAGGCGCGGGCGCGGCTGGTGAAGAAGCGGTAGGCGAAGGCGCGGCAGGAGCCTCAGGCGCGGACGCGTCCTCGATGGGCGCCGTGGAGTCCGGAGCCGATGCCGCTTGGGGCGCAGAGTCGGACGATTGTGGGTCGCGCGGGGCCGCGACGGGGTTGTCAGTCATGATGCTCCTTCAGAGAAGTCAGTCGCCTGTGACGACGTTAGCGATCCGCACAGCGCCGTCTCCTAGTCGATCGAGGAGGCCAGGGCCATCGGCCGAGGGGAATGAGGCAGCGGTCGCCTCAAGAGTGGACAGGGTGCAGTGACACGTGGCCGACATCACAAAGTCACCCGCATCCCACACCACCTGCATCGGGTCGTCATTGACCCAATACGCGGGGCCGTTCGCGAAGTCTACGGTCGGGAAATACTGGGCGACATCGAGATCAAGTTCACCGCGCTGCTCCGTCACAGTCACCGTGTGTGCGCCCGACACCACCCACGCCACCAACATGGCTCGGCCTTGAGCGTCTTGCAACACCCGCGCCTCAACAGGGACCAAATCTGCAACGTCCCAGTCGGGTGCAGACCAGTTCGCGAGCGCCTCGCCATCGCGCATGGCTGACGAGGAAATGTACGCCACGTCAGCATCAGCTGAGGCGGTCGCGCTGCCTTCGCCGGAAGCGGCTTGGCCCGCACCATCGGCAATTGCGACCCCCACCACGTGCGGGGCACCGGCGGCGTAGCACGCCACCACGCCGGAGGAAATGAGGATCAAAGCGAGCATCAGCGCCATCACGGGACGATGCGCCTGGCCGGAAGCGGCCCGCACTTGTGACTTGCTCTCAAACTGTGCAATCTGAGCCATGCGTTCGCGGTCCAGCAACTGTTGGGCGAACCGCATGTCGATGCCGGCAGACGATGTCTTCAGCGCTTCGCGCGCAGCCCGCAACTCATCCCACTTGGTTCGGCACTCGCCACACGCACCAATGTGAGCCATGGCATCGGCTGCCTGTTGGGCGCTGAGCCGATTGTCCAGAAGATCGTGAAGGGTTTGTCCCAGGTGAGGTTCAGTCACACGCCACCTCGCACCGGCGCACGGTGAGCCAACGACTCACGGAGCTTCGCGCGGGCGCGAGACAGTCGGGACCGGACAGTGCCCATCTTGATGCCGAGAGTGGCAGCAATTTCCTCATAGCTCAGACCTTCAATGTCGCTGAGCACCACGGCAGCGCGGTACTCGGGCGGAAGGTCAGCGAGCGCGGCAACGATGTCGTCGCCAAGGTGGGCCATGTCGAAGGCGTCCTCGGGCTGTCCCGACCGCTCGTGGCGGTCGAAGCTGTCCGACGTGGCAACAGCAACATCGTCATCGGCCATGAAGTCGAATCGGATGCGCTTTTTGCGACGCACTCGGTCAAGGAACAGGTTGGTGGTAATGCGGTGTAGCCATCCCTCGAACGTGCCCGGCTTGTACTGCGACAAGGAGTTGAACACGCGGATGAAAACATCCTGAGTCAGGTCTTCAGCATCATGCTGATTTCCTGTGAGGTGATAGGCCAAGCGATACACGCGACCGGAGTGTTCCTCGACGATGCGCTCCCACGTCAGTTCCTGGGGGGCGGTCGAAGGCGCGGCAGAAGGACTGTTGCTCTGAGTCTCGATCTGAGTCATATCAGTGCCTTCCTCCACGTCACGGTCAACGGATGCCAACGTGTCCATGTTCCCACGCAATGCTGGGAGTTTGCTGAGACATACGTCCCCTGGTGCGCACTACGATGCTAGAAGCAGAAGGAGGCACCATGAGCGTTGAAGCAGCGAACTGGGCATACAGCGAGGATTTCCTCACCGAAGACCGCGTCTTGCTGGGCGCTCGAGACGTCGCCGAACAACTCGGCTGCATTCCCGTCCTGGCTGGAGCGGGGCAAGCGTTGCAACTCTTGGTACAGGCGTCGGGAGCACGCTCGGCCGTGGAGATCGGCACCGGCGCAGGCGTTTCGACTACGTATCTGCTGCGCGGCATGGTCAACGGCGGAGTGGTCACCACCATCGACGTGGAACCCGAACACCACAAGGCCGCTCGTAAAACCCTGGCCGATGCTGGCTTCGCCCCCGAACGTGCCCGCATGATTACGGGACGTGCCCTTGACGTTCTCCCGCGCCTGACCGACGGCGGCTACGACGTGGTGTTCATCGACGCCCGCAAAGTGGAGTACCCGCAGTACTTTGAGCAGGCACTGCGCCTCGTACGAGTGGGCGGCCTCATCGCGATCGACAACTCTTTGTGGCACGGCCGCGTCCCCGACCCTGCGCAACGAGACCAGGAAACCACCGCGATTCGCACCACCCTCAAGGCCATCCGTGAAGACGAGTCGCTCACGACCGTGCTGTTGCCTTCAGGAGACGGCCTGCTCGTGGCAATCAAAAACGCCTAACCGCGGAGCCTGCCCACGTACGGGACCTGCCGCACGCATCGGCCCGCTACACAAAAAGTAGAGAGCACCGCGCACGCGATGCTCTCTACTGTCCCGCTAGGTGGGGATGTCTGTGGGTGGCTCCAGCGGACTACTGAAGGGCCCCCGCCAATGCGTCGCGCAATGCCGCGACCTCGTCCGCGTTAACTTCCACGACGAGGCGACCGCCACCTTCAAGCGGTACACGCATCACATACCCGCGGCCCTCCTTTACGACCTCCATGGGGCCGTCACCGGTACGGGGCTTCATCGCAGCCATATGTGCTTCTCCTCGCAGTTTGGCGTGTCCACGCAACACGTGGCACTGCACACATTCTACGACGCACCTGCACCGCTCCCAAAACAGGTCGCTTCAACCCGTCACTTGGCTCCATTTGGCTGTTTCAGTTGACTAAGACCACCAAATGGAGCCATGTGACGGGTGGCGCCAGCTACATCGGCTCAATGCCGGGTGGGCTCGACGCGGCCTCCGGACCGGTGCCCTCCCCGCGCGAATACTCGACGCAGATCTGAATCGCTTCCTCGATGTCATCCGTCACTTGGAACAAGTTGAGGTCCGTGGGCGCAGCCTTCCCGTCAGCGATGACCGAATCCCGCAGCCAATCCACCAACCCGTCCCAGTAGGCGTGGCCCACGAGCACCACAGGGAACTTGGTGATGGTGCGGGTCTGCACCAGCGTGAGAGCTTCGAACAACTCATCGAGAGTGCCAAAACCACCCGGAAGCACAATGAAACCCTGCGCATACTTCACAAACATGGTCTTGCGCGCAAAGAAGTAACGGAAATTGATGCCCAAGTTCACGTGAGCATTGACGCCCTGTTCGAACGGCAACTCGATGCCCAGCCCCACGGACACACCGCCAGCCTCACTGGCACCCTTGTTCGCGGCTTCCATCACACCCGGCCCACCACCAGTGATGACGGCGAAGCCTTCTTCCACCAGGCGGCGGCCAATGGTCTCGCCCTGCGTGTAGTCGTCGGCGCCCGGCTTGGTCCGCGCAGACCCAAACACAGAGATGGCTGGGCCCAGTTCCGCGAGCGCACCAAAGCCCTCCACAAACTCAGACTGGATGCGCAGCACACGCCAGGGGTCCTCGTGCAGCCAATCCGGGTGCTCCTGCCCGGCCAGCAACCGTCCCGACGTTGAGGTCTTGGGCACATTCTTGCCCCGCAGCAGGACAGGGCCCTTGCGGTAGTCACTCATGCTGATCTCCTTGCGGTAGTTGATCGAGTCAAAGTCGTGCGGCCGTGCGCCGCCGCCCCCGCCACGGGCCGATGCTGGCGGCGGTTATGCCGTCAGCCAGGCTTCCAGCCCGGCCCGGCAGGCAAAGATCTCGCTGACGGGACAGCGTTCGTCGTCAGCATGCGCGAGTTCAGGGTTTCCGGGACCGTAGTTCACGGCGGGGATCCCCATCGCCCCAAAGCGCGACACATCCGTCCACCCTTCCTTGGCCCGTGGCGCACCCCCACCAGCCGCGGACACCGCCGTAGCGAAACTCTGCGCCAGCGGAGCGTCCAAGCCCGGACGGCATGCGGCCGACTCATCAGTCCAGACCAGCGTGTGCTCCTCCAGCCCCGCACCATTCACCACATCCACCACGTGAGCTTTCGCTTCATCCAGGGACTTGTCCGGCGCAAAGCGATAGTTCACCGTCACGGTAGCGGCGTCAGGGATGACGTTCCCTGCGATTCCACCCCGCACGCCCACAGCGTTGAGGCCCTCGCGGTAGTCCAGACCGTCAACATTCACCGTCGCCGGCTCATAGCTGCCAAGCGTCGTCAGCAGAGGCGCCAGGCGATGGATGGCGTTGATGCCTTTCCACGCCCGCGCACTGTGAGCGGCCTTACCCGGGACCGTGATCTCCGCACGCAACGTGCCATTGCAACCGCCCTCGATAGCAGCCGACGTAGGCTCGCACAGCACAGCAAAGTTCGCATCGAACAGGTCCGAGTGGTGGCGCACCAATCGGCCCAAACCGTTCTTGGTGGCCTCAACCTCTTCGTGGTCATAGAACACCCAAGTAATGTCTCGCGCAGGCGCATCCAGCTGGGCAGCAAGCGACAGCATCACCGCCACGCCCGCCTTCATGTCGACGCTGCCGCGGCCCCACAGCACAGCATCGGCCCCCTCGCCCTCAAAACGGCCGGGCACGTTGTCCTTGATCGGCACCGTGTCCAGGTGTCCCGCGATCACCACACGCTCGCCCGCGCCGGTCTCCGTCCGCGCCACCATCGCATCGGCGTCACGAGTGACCGTGAGATGCGGCAAGGCGCGTAGCGCAGTCTCCACCGCATCGGCAATAGCCCGTTCGTCCGCGGACACCGACGGAATATCGATCAGCGCAGCCGCCAACTGGTCCACAGGGGCAAATACGTCAATCGAATAGTCGCGCGCCTCAGTCATGCTGTCAGCCTAGCGAGGGTTCACAGCCGTTCAACGACTGTTCACTGCCCTGAGACAGCACCGTGGGTCTTCCCTACCCGGCCAGACCACGCGCGCACTCGACTACCCTGGTGCCCATGACGCGACCTGCCTATGGATACGGACTGGCCACCTACGACGCGAACGGCGTTGCCCTCGACACCTGGTACCCCTCCCCCGCCCTAGGCGAGGCACCCAGCGCAAACATCCCCGCCGACCTCACCGCAGCCGAACGCGAAGACTCCCTGCGTGCCGTCACCGTGCGTGCCGTGCTGACCGTCATCGACCTCGACGAGGCGCCCGCATCCGTCGAGGACGCCTACCTGCGTCTTCACCTCATCTCGCACCGCCTGGTACAGCCGCACGGTCTCAACCTCGACGGCGTGTTCGGCGCCCTCACCAACGTGGTGTGGACCTCAGCCGGCCCCTGCGCCATCGACGGCTTCGACGCCACCCGCCTGCGCTTCCGCACCGCCGGACAGCAGCTCACGGTGTACGGCATCGACAAGTTCCCCCGCCTCGTGGACTACGTGGTCCCCACCGGGGTACGCATCGCCGACGCCGACCGCGTCCGCCTGGGCGCCCACCTCGCCGAAGGCACCACCGTCATGCACGAAGGCTTCGTGAACTTCAACGCCGGCACCCTGGGCCACTCCATGGTCGAAGGCCGCATCTCCGCTGGCGTGGTCGTGGGAGACGGCTCCGACGTCGGCGGTGGCGCCTCCATCATGGGCACCCTGTCCGGCGGCGGCAAGGAAGTCATTTCGATCGGTGAGCGCTCCCTCCTGGGCGCCAACTCCGGCCTGGGCATCCCCCTGGGCGACGACTGCATCGTCGAAGCAGGTCTGTACGTCACCGCCGGCTCCAAGGTCCTGCTCGTGGGCCAGACAGACGAGGACGGCAACCCACGCGTCGTGAAGGCCAAGGAACTCGCCGGCCTCAACGGCATCCTGTTCCGCCGCAACTCCGTCTCTGGCGCGCTCGAAGCAGTCATGCGTCAGGGCAAGGGCGTCGAACTCAACGCAGCACTCCACGCCAACTAGCCGGACTCCCCCATGGCTGCTGCGCGTCGCAAACGGGGCGCAGGGACGCTGGCGCTCGCGCTGATCCTGATCGTCACCATCGCGGCCATCATCTGGGTTCCCCGGCTATGGGAACAGTTCGGAGACGTACAGTCCGCGTCCTCTCGATGCACCGTCACCCTTGGCGACCGCAGCGACTCCAAGACCGCAGAACAGGCCAACAACGCTGCGCTGATCGTGGCAGGCTCCAGCCGCTGGGGCCTGCCCGCGCGCGCCGGCACAATAGCGATCGCAACCGCTATTCAAGAGTCATCGCTACGCAACATTGACTACGGGGACCGCGACAGCATCGGCCTGTTCCAACAGCGCCCGTCCCAAGGCTGGGGCACCATCGAGCAGATCATGGACCCCTACTACTCCACTGACAAGTTCTATGAAGCCCTCATCAAGGTGTCGGAGTGGTCGACCAAAGAGATCACGGTCGCCGCGCAGGACGTGCAACGGTCGGGCTTCCCGCTGGCCTACGCCGACCATGAGGAAGAGGGCCGGTTGTGGGCATCTTCGCTGACGGGCAACGGCGGCACAGTGTCGTGCGATCTTCCGTCACCGAGCGAGCCGACAACCCCGCGAGCCTTTGTCCAGCGCGTCGAGGCTGACTTTGGCACGCGGGCATACACAGTCGAGATCGTGGGCGCTGACGGCACCGACACCACGCTGCGCTTGACCGCCGCGGACGGGCAGGAGACATCCGACGCCGCGCTTCAAGCCTGGGCTGTATCGGTGGCGTCCTCCGAGGCGGTCACCGCGTCAGTGGGGCGGGCCGATGCGTGGGTCAGGGACGGCTCGGAGCCCACGGCTAGCCCGGACTCCGGAACCCTGGTTTCCTTGCGCACTGCCGTCCCGTAAATTGCGGAACGAACTCGCCCGCACGGCATCGCCGCGCGGGCGACGGCCGTCTACAACCGGCCCGAGTGGCACAAAGTTGCTGTTATAGCTAGCTAAAACAGCCAAATGGAGCCATTCGGCGGATGAGGGTTAGCGGTCCTGAAGAGGCGCGTAGGTGCGGTCCGTCTCGCCCGTGTAGATCTGGCGCGGACGGCCGATCTTGGTGCGCGGGTCGGCAAGCATCTCGCGGTAGTGGGCGATCCAGCCGGGCATGCGTCCCAGCGCAAACAGCGGGGTGAACATGGGGGTGTCGAAGCCCATCGCCGAGTACAGCAGACCCGTGTAGAAGTCCACATTGGGGTAGAGCTTGCGCTCAATGAAGTACTCGTCCGACAGCGCAATCTCTTCAAGACGCTGAGCCATCTCGAAGGTCTCGTTGTTGCCGCCCAGTTCCGCAAGGATCTGGTTCGCGACCTTCTTCACCTGCGCACCACGGGGGTCATACGACTTGTAGACGCGGTGCCCGAAGCCCATCAGGCGGGCACCCTCGGCCTTGTCCTTGACCTTCGCCACGAACTGCTCAACGGTGTCGCCGGACTCCTTGATCTGGTCGAACATCCGCAGGGCGGCCTCGTTCGCTCCGCCGTGTAGCGGGCCGGAGAGCGCACCCACACCGGCAGCGATCGACGCGTAGATGTTGGCCTGGGACGAACCCACGATGCGGACGGTCGACGTCGAGCAGTTCTGCTCGTGGTCGGCGTGCAAAATCAACAGCAGGTCAAGTGCCTTGCGCATGGTGGGGTCGATGTCGAGTTCACCGTCCGCGCCAGAGAAGCAGATGCGCATGAACTCGTCCACGTAGTGGCCGCCCTGGCGGGGCTCGATCAGGTCACCACCGCTGGCACGGCGCTGCAGGTAGGCGATGACCGTTGCGGACTTAGCGAGCAGCAGCACGGTCGCGAGTTCGAGTTCCTCCTCCGAGTTGCCAACGGAGTCGGGGTAGAACGTCGCCAACGCCGAGATAGCGCCGGACAGCACCGCCATGGGGTGAGCGTCGCGCGGGAAGGCGCCCAGGAAGGACTTGATGCCCTCGTGGACATGCATGTGGCGAGCCACGCGGTTGTTGAAAGCGTTGAGGAGGTCTTCCGTGGGGAGCTCGCCGTGGATCAGCAGGTAGGCCACTTCAAGGAACGTGGAGTTCTCCGCGAGCTGCTCAATGGGGTAGCCGCGGTACTTCAGGATCCCTGCGTCGCCATCGATGTAGGTGATGGCGGATTCGCACGAAGCGGTGTTCATGAAGCCTGGGTCCACGGTGACAAGACCGGTGTCGCGCAGCAGCGTCGAGACAGACATTCCGTCATTCCCGACCGTGGCGCGCTCGATCGGAAGTTCCCGGGTAGTGCCGTCTACGGTCAGGCGTGCGTCGACAACTCGAGTCATAAGGTGCGTCCCTCCGTGCGCCGCAGCGCCTTTGTATGCGTTCGCTTGGGTCTGAGTTTACTTAAGTTTGTACAGACGATTGACCGCCTGTGCAATTCGCTCATCCGATGCCGTCAATGCGATGCGCACGTGCTGTGCGCCAGCCTCACCATAGAACACACCTGGTGCTGCAACGATTCCCTGGTCTGCCAGGGCGGCAATCGTATCCCAGCAATCCTCGCCCCGAGTGGCCCACAAATACAAGCCGGCCTCAGAGCCCGACACCTGGAACCCCGCACCTTGTACCGCTGGCAGGAGTGCCTCGCGCCGCGCACGGTAGATCTCCCGCTGCGCAGCCACGTGAGCATCGTCTCGCAACGCTACCGTCATGGCCGCTTGCACGGGTGCCGGCACGATCATGCCTGCATGCTTCCGTACTTCCACCAGGGCCTTGATGAGTGCTGGGTCACCGGCCACAAATGCGGCGCGGTAGCCCGCGAGGTTGGACTGCTTGGACAGCGAGTACACCGAAAGCAAGCCCTCATGGCTGCCGTCGCAGACCTCAGGGTCAAGCACACTGGGGATGCCGTCTGTCACCCACGGCTCACTCCACGGCAGTGCGGCATAGCACTCGTCCGATGCCACGACAGCGCCCACGGCGCGTGCTTGCCGCACGATCCGCCGGAGCTGTTCCTTGGACAACACCTCGCCCGTGGGGTTCGACGGCGAGTTGATCCACACCAGCTTCACGTCCGTGCGGTCCGCCCATGCGTCCGGATCGTCGGCCGCAACCGGGGTTGCCCCCGTCAGCGTGGCGCCCACCGCATAAGTGGGATAGGCCGATGCGGGAAACACCACTGCGTCTCCGGCACCCAGGCCAAGCAGGGCTGGCAGCCATGCGACCAGTTCCTTGGAGCCCACGGTGGGCAGCACGCCATCAAGCCCGACCCCGGGCACTCCCCTGGTACGGGCGTACCATTCGCCGACGGCAGCGCGAAGGTCCGCGGTACCGAGCGTGGTGGGATAGCCGGGAGCATCGGCCGCAGCACGCAACGCGTCCTGGATCAACTCCGGAGTAGCGTCTACAGGGGTCCCCACGGACAGGTCAACGACACCGTCGGGGTGTTCCTGCGCACGTTCCCGGAAAGGAACCAGGCTGTCCCAGGGAAAATCAGGCAGGGCGCGCGGCTGCAGGCCCATGCTGCTTAGCCGTTCGGGTTCGGGGGAAGCGCCTTGATGATGTCGTGATCGTGCTCGATCAGGCCCATCTTGGCGGCACCGCCAGGCGAACCAATCTCGGAGAAGAACTCAACGTTGGCGTCGTAGTATTCGGCCCACTTGTCCGGGACGTCATCTTCGTAGTAGATGGCTTCCACGGGGCAGACAGGCTCACATGCGCCACAGTCCACGCACTCGTCGGGGTGGATGTAAAGCGAGCGTTCACCCTCGTAGATACAGTCGACGGGACACTCATCAATGCAGGCCTTGTCCTTCACATCTACACAAGGCAATGCAATGACGTAGGTCACTTCGTCTCCTCCTCATAGGGGTGCTTGAGCGGCACCATCATACCGCTGTGGCATGCGCCACAGCGCACACTAGTCGTCGTCCTCTTCTTTGACGCACTTGATTGCGTCATCGGGAGCATAGGTCCAGGTATACGAGTCCTCGTCGACCTGCTCGTCGTCAAGGAAGATCTTGCGCGTGTTCGTGATGGTGAAGCCCGGCTGGCCCTTGCCCTTGGCTTCACAGTTCGCAGATGTCACTTCCTTGACGCCAGGCTCACGGATGTTGGTCTTGTCCGACGCATACGTCTCTACCGTGAAATGCGGCGTGGACCACACGTCAACGTAGAGCCGGCCGCCCGACACATAACTGTTGAGGACTGCCGCGTAAGGGGTGTCGTTCTCGAACACCACGTTGATGGTCTCACCCCACAGGGTCGACTCGCGGCCCGCGGGATACCTGGTAAACCATACCGAGTGCGGGCGGTGCTGCGTGATGTTGTAGCCGGCAAAGTACGCAGCGTTGTACGCCGTGGTCGCCATTTGCGACAGGCCGCCGCCCATCCCGTTGGTCAACACACCATCCACGATCACGTGCGCCTCTGCGTAGCCTTCTTCGACCGTGACCGGCGCCAAGGTTTGGGCGAGGTTGAACTCCTCGCCAGGGAGCACCACGGTGCCCTCTACGTCAGCGGCCGCAGTGATGAGATTCTGCGTCCGGATGTATTCGTTCGTCAGGGGCGTGTCGAAGGACGCCACGACTTCATTGAGGTCATCGACCCCCAGGTCTTCGGAGGTGACCTCGGGCTCGGTCACCGTGACCGGCAGTTCCCCCGAGCGGGTCGTGCTGTTCGCAGCATCAACGATCGCCGCGCCCATAGCCGCAGCATCGACGTCTTGACCCTCGACGCCCTTGGTGACCTTGAGTTTCTGACTGTCATCGAACGACAGCTTCGCGTCCTGTGGCTCGGTCACGAGATCAGGATTGGCGTCCACCACATCCGCAGCGATGGGCGCGCCGTCGATGACCAGCGTCAGCACACCATCAGCCGTCTCCACGGTGGCGTTGTCTGCAATGTCCTCAGCGCTGATGGAGACGTCACCTTCGGCCGATGCGAGTGTGACCGGCCCCGCCAACGTCACCTTCGTGGTGGTGTTGGCAAAGGCTTGTGCGTCAGCATCCGTGATGGCCGGCTCAGTGATCTCCGCCACGCCGTCGACCTCGAGAGCGTCGGGCCACGCTTGTGACACCACGGCAGCAGTCGCGTCGCTGTCCACGATGACGCCCGTCGCACCCGGAGTCACGATGGCAGCGGTGCCAACAATCTCCACCACGGCGTCAACTGGGTCGCTATCCAACTGCGACGCCACGTCCTCCATACCGGCCTGCAGGGCGTCCTGATCTACGGTCGCCACCACATCGGCGTCTCCCCCGCCCACAATGCGCGACCACATGAGCGCGGGGTCCAGGGAGAAACCGACCAACGCTTCCACGGTGGCTTGAGCATCGACACCCAAGCCTGCTTCGCCGGCGACAACGGTTCCCGTGTCGCCGTCAACACTCACCACGACATCGTCCGAGGCGCGCTCGTCAGCGGCATCGTTGACGGCGGCAATCGCCTGGCCCGTGGACATTCCCCCAATGTCCACACCCAATGCGCTGGTGCCTCGCGGCACGGTGCTCGACATCAGTGCGGCTGCACCTACATAGACGCCGCCGAGCAACGCCACGGCCACCAGGCCGATGACTGCACCTCGCCCACGTCGTTTCTTGTCCGGTTCCTGCGACTGGACAGGAGCTGCCTCCGCAGGCTCCGTCGCGACCGGCTCGACCGTGGGCGGCAATACCGCTGTAGGACGCTCATCGGCTTCGGATGTCGTGGCCACCCACGGTTCGTCCAGCACCTGGGTCTCGTCGACGCCGCCAGCAGCACCAGAGTCGCTGCTTTCCGGCGCATCGTCGCCCTCTGCCCCAGCGGCAACGCCCGCTCCCGCGGCGGCCACAAAACTCACACGCTCGGCACCGTGAGGACGCCAAGCATCGGCCGGACTGGGCTGCGCTTCCGCTGCCAGCCACGTGGGCGCGACCAACTCCGCCGTTGGGGTCCTTTCGACCACCACCGGCGCCGCACTTGGACGGGGCGGAGTCAGATCCGAGTGAGCCCCCACTCCACGCGAAGCTCGGCTTCGCATGGAGCGGTGTGCGGCAGAGTTTCGCCGCTTCGCAATCTGAGCCTGCGCCTCGTGCCGCTCAAGATCTCTACGTCGTGACATCGTCCCCTACCAGCAGTTTTACCGGGATCACGGCAGCAATCACGATGGCGACAGCCGATCCCGCAAGCCAAGCAATTCCCAAGCCGTCCTGGGCAATCAACACAGAGTTGCCTGGCCCATTGGCAGACCACACCGCGGTCAGCAGCACCCACAGGCCTGCGAACACGCCCAGTCCCGTCCATGACAGCCATGCCCGTGCGAACACCGCTGCCGCCAGGACCATCACTATGGCCATGACCACACCCCATGGGGGAACGGAGCGGTAGGCCACCGCACCCACCGTCGCGGTGAGGAGGCCAGCCAAGGCCACAATCACGTATCCCACAGAGTCCTTCATGCGCTCAAGGATAGGCGCTCACTGTGACGCACTGACGAACCCCACCCGAACGTGACAGATCCGTGACCGGCGCAACGCGGCCTTCCTGAACAGAAAAGGCCGGTGCCCGGGCACGTGACGTACCCGGGCACCGGCCCACTTCACAGATGAGGGTTAGCCGTCCTGGCGCTTAGCGCGCGAGACCGCACGGCCGCGCTCGGTCGCGTCAAGGATGACCTTGCGGATGCGAATGTTCTCCGGCGTGACCTCGACGCACTCGTCTTCACGAGCGAACTCGAGCGACTCTTCGAGCGTGAGGGTGCGCGGGGGCGTCAAACGCTCCAACTCATCACCGGTGGCCGAACGGATGTTGTTCAGCTTCTTTTCCTTGGTGATGTTGATGTCCATGTCTTCGTTGCGAGAGTTCTCTCCCACGACCATGCCTTCGTACACCTCTTCGGTGGGCTTCACGAAGAACGTGCCGCGGTCCTGGAGCGTCAGGAGCGCGTTCGTGGTGACGGCTCCCTGACGGTCGGCGACGAGCGAACCGTTGGTGCGGTACTCGATGAGACCGGCCCACGGTGCATAGCCGTGCGAGATCGAGGAAGCGATTCCCGTGCCGCGCGTCTCCGTGAGGAAGATCGAGCGGAAGCCAATCAGGCCACGCGCGGGGACGATGAACTCCATACGAACCCAGCCGGTGCCGTGGTTGGACATCGACTCCATACGGCCCTTGCGGCCTGCCATGAGCTGAGTCACAGCGCCCAAGTGCTCTTCCGGCACGTCGATGGTCATGTGCTCCATCGGCTCGTGCTTCTTGCCGTCAATCTCCTTGGTGACCACGACGGGCTTGCCGACGGTGAGTTCGAAGCCTTCGCGGCGCATCTGCTCCACGAGGATCGCGAGCGCGAGCTCGCCACGACCCTGGACTTCCCACGCGTCGGGACGCTCGGTAGGCAGCACGCGCAACGAGACGTTACCGATGAGCTCCTTGTCGAGGCGGTCCTTGACCTGGCGTGCGGTGACTTTGGCGCCCTTGACGCGGCCGGCCAACGGCGAGGTGTTGATACCAATCGTCATCGAGATTGCCGGGTCGTCGACCGTGATGCGCGGCAGGGGGCGGGGGTCGTTGACGTCCGTCAGCGTCTCACCGATGGTGATGTCTTCGATACCTGCGACAGCGACGATGTCACCGGGGCGTGCGACCTCTGCGGGGACACGCTCGAGGCCCTTGGTTTCCAACAGTTCGGTGATCTTGACGTTCTGGAGCGAGCCATCGGCGCGTGCCCACGCGACCTGCTGACCCTTACGCAGTTCACCGTTGAAGACACGCAGGAGCGCAAGGCGGCCCAGGAAGGGCGAGGCGTCCAGGTTGGTGACGTGGGCCTGCAGCGGGTGGCCCTCGTCGAAGGTAGGTCCGGGGATGCGCTCCATGATGGTCTGGAACAGCGGCTCAAGGTTGTCGTTGTCCGGCAGTGCACCGTCGGCAGGCTGTTCGAGCGAGGCGCGTCCGGCCTTGGCCGATGCGTAAACCACGGGCACCTCGAGCAAAGCGTCGACGTCGAGGTCGGGGACCTCGTCGTGGAGGTCGGAAGCCAGTCCCAGGAGCAGGTCGTGGGTCTCTTCGACAACCTCGTCGATGCGAGCGTCGGGGCGGTCCACCTTGTTCACCACGATGATGACCGGAAGCTTGGCCGCGAGCGCCTTGCGCAACACAAAGCGGGTCTGTGGGAGGGGACCCTCGGAGGCGTCCACGAGGAGCACCACGCCGTCGACCATGGACAGTCCGCGCTCAACTTCGCCACCGAAGTCAGCGTGACCGGGGGTGTCGATCACGTTGATCGTGACGCCCTCGGGGCCGGCTGCCTGCCCGGTGTAACGGATCGCCGTGTTCTTGGCGAGGATGGTGATGCCCTTTTCGCGCTCCAGGTCTCCCGAGTCCATTGCGCGCTCTTCGATGTGGGCGTGGTCGCCGTAGGCGCCGCCCTGGACGAGCATGCCGTCCACGAGGGTGGTCTTGCCGTGGTCGACGTGAGCGACAATGGCGACGTTGCGCAGGTCTGAGCGCACGGTCATAAGGGACTCGTTTCGTTGAGAGTGGGAGCGCGCACCGAACGGAGCGCCGGTACATTCTAGCGGGCGCGCCCGTGTGGCGCCTGTCACCAGACTTCCGTGCGCGCATGCGTGCCACCATGGAGTCATGTTCAAGCGCCGCATCGTGCCGTCTCAGCGAACCTCATCGACGGACCCCGTCGACGCCTACCGCGCTGGTAGTGCGCCCATTTGGGGCGGCGTGGGCGTCACCGCGGGCGTGCTGCTGGGAGTACTGTCCATCGCTGCTGATGGGCTCGCTCAGTCGTGGCCACCCCTCGC
Source organism: Demequina sp. B12 (assembly GCF_028823635.1). GTDB lineage: Bacteria > Actinomycetota > Actinomycetes > Actinomycetales > Demequinaceae > Demequina. Next base: position 878,247 of record NZ_JAPEHU010000001.1, on the reverse strand, counting down.
ATGGGGGCTGGCGATCGCGCTCGTCAGCGCGGCGTTGTTCTTCCGTCCGGTGATTGTGGTCAATGAGCATGCCGTCGTCGTGCACAACGTGCTGCAGACCGTCACGGTGCCGTTTGCACGTCTCAAGGACCTGGAGACCCGGTGGGGCCTGGAACTAGTGGTGGACGACGGTTCGAAGGTGGGAGCGTTCGCGGCGCCGGACCCCAACCGTCGCGACCGGAAGAAGCCTCCCTCTGAGCAGGCGAGCGCGAGTTTGGTGGCAATGATCCGTGGCGCGGAGGAACAGTGGCTTGAAGGTCCTCACCGTTCCGCCGATGAGTCAAAGTGGGCAGACCGTGCCCCCACGGAACGCCGTTGGGATCCCGTGGGCGTAGGCCTAACTGTCGCCGCGTTCGCTGCGGCCACGGTGGGTTTCTTCCTCGTGTGAACGCATCCGGTCTGCGACCGCTGCAGACTCGCCGCCACGAGCGGCCAACCCGTCCATCACGACGGCCCGGTCGGTCGCGGACTTGTTTTGACTCAGCTTGTCCTTCGCATACACCTCAGTGACGGCAATCTCCACACCCACGACTCCCCGCAACTGACCATCGATGAACGCTTCCGGAGCCTCGTCCACGCCCCACGGTTGCGGTTCATGTGACTCGTGAGCGTCAGACAGCCGAGTCACGGACCTCCGCAGCCATTCCAGGTCACGCTTGACGGTCACTGTGCCACGCAACTGGACCGTGGAGTAGTTCCAGGTGGGCACCACGCGCCCGTGGCGTTCCTTCGCCGCGTACCAGCGTGGCGTGACGTAGGCCTGCGGTCCGGCCACGATGAGCAGCGCCTCCTGACCGTCCTGCAAGTGCTCCACGTGAGGGTTCTGGAGTGCGAGGTGCGCTTCCACCACACCCGCATGCCACAGGATCGGCACTTGCGTGGCCTGCGGCGCTCCGTCACGCCCCACCGTGACCAGTTGAGCGGCTCCCACAGCGGAAACGAACTCACGCACGGCATCGGCTTGCATCACGTTGAAACGGGGCACGTACATGCCGCCAGCCTAGGTGCAGCGCTTGCGCTGGGCCGATGCGTCAGTCGCGCCGAGCACGAAAGGCGTGGGTCACGTAAGGCATGTCAACGGTGTCGCCCGGCTGTCCGGCGAGCACCGCAGCGACGTTCGCGTCGATCGCCGCGCGGCCAGCCGAGTCCGCAGCGATGTAGTGACTTCGCGAACGGACCATCGCAATGACATCGTCGTGAGTCATCGGGCGCGTCCACCTCCACGTCTTTGGCTCCAGGTCCCCAAAGGGAGCCCCGACCCGCGGCCCGTCCCCCGCAATGAGCCGCTCTGCCGCAGAGCCGTGCATGGCCTCCGACAACGCCCGCACCCACGGCACGGAGTCGTCTCGAATGTTCCAGATCAAACCGAGCGTGCCCCCGGGACGCACCACCCGGCCCACCTCTGCGCTGGCCCGCACCGGCTCAACCCAATGCCAGGCCTGTCCCAGCACCACGACATCGGCACTGGCATCAGGTACCGGCAACTGCTCCGCCGTCCCCACCTCCGTGGGCACACCGGGAACTGTCTGTGTCAACGCGGCCAGCATGGCGGCATCGGGATCCACGGCAGTCACCTGGTGCCCCAGATCAACCAGCACGCGGGTCAACTTGCCCGTACCGGCGCCAACATCGACCACTTGCACCGCAGCGGCACCCACCAACCAACGGACCGCCTCCGGTGGGTAGCTGGGACGCCCGCGGACGTAATCCTGGGACGCGCCTCCGAAGCTTGTACCCAACGCGCCACTCATCAGATCTCCTCTGCGTGTGCCTGAAGAAACTCGTGTAACTCGCGGTCATCCACGCCCGGATAGGTGCCGTGCGGCAATGGCGCAAACAGATACGGCCGGACCCGTGGGGATGCCCAGGACTTACCGTGCCACCGTTCCGCCAAACCGTCCTGAGGACGTCGACAACACGTGACATCAGGGCAGGTGGAGCGTTCCCGGGCGGGAGTTTCCCTACCCCGAAACCACTTGGACTCTGCGTAAGGGACGCCCACGGTGATCGAGTACTCCTCCGCACCGATTCCCGTCTGAGTCGCCTCAAAGAACGTCCCCGCAGATGTATCCGTGTACTGGTAGTGCTCTGTGGTGCGGGTCGTGCGAGCGAAGGCGCGGCGGGCACTCCAGAAGCGGCACACCACTTCTCCTTCCGTGGAACCGGTCGCATCGAGCGGCAACGGCAGCCCGTCGTTTTCATACGCGCCCTGGATGGTGCCGTCCCCGGCGACCCGCACATAGTGCAGCGGCATCTCCAGATGAGCAGTCGCCAAGTTGGTGAACCGCAACGCCGCAGCCTCATGAGTCACCCCAAAGGCGTCACGGAAGTCGTCAATCGCGATACGACGCGCACGCTTGGCTTCTTCAAGGAACGCCACCGCAACCGGGCGCGGCATCAAGCACGCCGCAGCGTAGTAACTCGCTTCAAGACGCTGGCGAAGAAAGTCGGCATAGTCCACGGGCTCGCGATGCTCCAGCACGGCTTGCGCCACTGCCTGCAAAGCCAACGACCGCAGCCCATGGCCGCCCGGAATAGAGGCAGGGGGAATGTAGATACGCCCGTGCTCCATGTCCACCACCGCGCGCGCGGAATGCGGCAAGTCATCGGTGTGAACAATGGTGAGCCCCACGCGTTCGGCCATCTCCGCCACAGTGCGGTGAGTGAGAGCTCCCCCGCTGTGGCCCACGGCAGCGACCGCCTCCTCCGCAAGGAGTTCAACATCCGGAAGATAGTTGTCCATCTCCCGCATGCGGGCACGGAGCTCGGTGTTGGCACGCCGTGCCTGCTCGGGAGTGGCCACCGCTTGCCGGGCACGCCGGTCAAGTTCGCGGTGAAGCCCCACCAGTGCGCGCAACGTCTCCTCCGGCATCGTCTTAGACGGCCGCAGCCGGGGCAGGCCCAGCTCACGGTAGGCCGGAGAGTCCTGTGCCCGCTCGAGTTCAATCTCCCAGGCGTCCCGTCCCGTGGGCGCTTGTGGATCGAGTAAGTCTGCGACGCTCACGCCTACCGCGGCAGCGATGCTCTCCAGGAGAGACAACCGGGGCTCGCGTTTGCCGTTTTCGATCAACGACAACTGGCTGGGCGCCGTGTCGCAGGCGTGCCCCAGTTGATCGAGCGTGAGCCCTGCGCGTGAGCGGAAGTGCCGCACCCGCCTGCCTAATGTTGCAAGTTCCGCCATAAATTTCACGATAGCCAAAGAATCGCGAAACTTCACGGCGAATGAACTGGAGATAGCCCCCATAGTCCTGCCTACGGTGAAGACACAGCCAAGATTCTCGCGTGCAGGAGGCACCATGACCGTCACCTCAGTCGCCCAGCACTTCCCGCCCACCGTCGCAGACTCCCGCGTCGTGGCCTGGGTGGAAAGCATCGCCGCCATCACTGAGCCAGACCGCATCCACTGGTGCGATGGCACTCCAGGCGAACGGTCAAGGCTGATCGACCAGATGGTCTCCACGGGCACCTTGATACCCCTCAACCCCCTCAAGCGCCCCGGAAGCTACCTCGCCCGCTCCCACCCCGACGACGTCGCACGCGTCGAATCACGCACCTTCATCTGCTCCCATGACCAAGCGGACGCCGGCCCCACCAACAACTGGGTCGACCCCCGCGACATGCGAGAGACCCTCACCGAACTGTTCACCTGCTCCATGCGCGGCCGCACCATGTACGTGGTCCCGTTCTCCATGGGCCCCGTAGGCAGTCCGCTGTCCAGAGTGGGCGTTCAAGTCACCGACTCCCCCTACGTCGTCGTCAGCACTGGAACCATGACCCGGATGGGCACCGCAGCACTCGAACAGATTGGACCCGACACCGACTGGGTCCCAGCCGTTCACAGCGTGGGCGCCCCACTCGCCCCCGGCGAACCCGACTCACCCTGGCCGTGCAACCCCACCAAATACATCGTCCACTACCCAGAAGACCGCGAAATCTGGTCCTACGGCTCCGCGTACGGCGGCAACGCGATCCTGGCAAAGAAGGCCTTCGCACTCCGGATCGCCTCCGCCATGGGACGCGACCAAGGCTGGATCGCAGCCCACATGCTGCTCCTCAAAGTCACCAACCCACGCGGACGCGTGTTCCACGTCGCAGCCGCCTTCCCCAGCGCGTGCGGCAAAACCAACTTCGCGATGCTTCAACCCCAACTGCCCGACTGGACGGTGGAAACGATCGGCGACGACATCGCCTGGCTAGCCCCCGGTCACGATGGCAGACTGCGTGCCATCAACCCTGAGGCCGGCTTCTTCGGAGTCGCACCTGGGACCGGCGCCACGACCAACCCAGTCGCCGTCGACATGCTGGACCACGACGTCATCTTCACCAACGTCGCACTGACCGACGACGGCGACGTCTGGTGGGAAGGACTCACCGACACCCCTCCCGCACACCTCACCGACTGGCAAGGCCGCGACTGGACCCCAAACAGCACCACCCCGGCGGCCCACCCCAACTCACGGTTCACCGTGGCCGCCGCGCAATGCCCCACCATTGCCGACACCTGGGACGACCCGGCCGGCGTACCCGTCGATGCCATCATCTTCGGCGGACGTCGCGCCACCAACGTCCCCCTGGTCACGCAGTCCACCAGCTGGGAACACGGCGTCTACCTGGGCGCCACGCTCGCCTCCGAACGCACGGCCGCAGCAGAAGGAACCGTTGGCGAACTGCGCCGCGACCCCTTCGCGATGCTGCCGTTCTCCGGAATCCACATGGCCGACTACTGGGCACACTGGCTCAGCGTAGGAGAACGCCTCGCCGCACACGGCCCCACGCCAGCTATCTTTCAAGTCAACTGGTTCCGCAAGGGTCCCGACGGCGCGTTCCTGTGGCCCGGTTTCACCGAAAACGCTCGCGTGCTCGAATGGATCATCAAGCGCGTCGACGGTTCAGCGGCATATCGCGAAACCGCGCTCGGACGCGCGCCCGTCGACGGCTCCATCAACTACGCCGCCGCCGGAGTGACGCGGACCGCTTGGGAAGGGCTCTTCGCCACCAACCGGGAGCAGCTCCTCGCCGAAGCGGAGGACACCAGCGCCTTCCTGCAGTCCTACGGTCCGGCCGTCCCGGAGGCCATCACCGCGCAGCATGAGGCCCTCATCGCACGGCTCCACGACCTGCCTCATTAACGTCCCCTCCACCACAAAAAGGGAGGGCCGATGCGGGAGCCATCACCGCATCGGCCCTCCTGACGTGTGTGTCAGGCCCGTGGGGTCACGTCGCCAACGTCGCTTCCGCGACCTTGGCCAACATTCCGTCAAACGACCACCGGTCGACGATGAAGATCGTGCCGTCGTCGGTTTCGAGAGTCCACTGGTTCTGAGGGAGCGTCACCTGTTCGACGCCATCAGCATCAGTGCAGGTCACCTCAAACATGTACATCGTGCCTTGCTGGCGTGCGACAGTCGCCGGGTGCTGCGTCAACAGTTCGCCGCTCGACCCCGCGGTCCCCGGCACAGGGCACCCAATGCCGTCGTCAAAATACGGTTCGGCGGGGTTGATCGCAGCAGCGGTCTCGCCAGTAATCACCGCGAACGACGGACAGGGGGCATCGTCCTCGCACCCGCCCGAACGCACGATCGTCACATCACCGTCGGTCTGTCCCGGAGTCCAGAACTCTGCGGCGTCCATCTCGAGGGGGCCCACAGGCATCTGCACCGTCGCCTGCTCCACAGGAGCGTCTGACTGCGTGTCAGCCTCGTGAACCGAGTCCCCCGGCGCGGGAGCGCTCCCCGTGCACCCCGCCGCGAGCAAGCTCACGGCAAGGGCAACGGGGAGCGCCCGCGCAGTAGTGCGGTTTAGCAAGCGCCGAGGTCCGTCCACGGGCCCCACTGCGACGCACCAGGTGCTTCGTTGGTGTTCCACCACTTGGCCTTGTAGTTGTGGCCGTTGTAGGAAACCAGGTCGCCACCCACATAGGTGCCGCTAGCCGTCCACGCAGCGGAGCACTCACCCGGCTGGGTGGTGGCCGTCACGGTAGGCGTAGGCGTCGACGTGGGAGTCGACGTGGTCGTAGTCGTCGGAGTCGGATCCGGCGTGGTCGAGCCACAGTCGCCCTGCTCAACCCACGGACCCCACTGCGAAGCGCCAGGCTCTTCACCAGTGGACCACCACTTGTTCTGCCAGATCTTGCCGTTGTGCGTGACCTGGGTGCCACCGGGGTAGGAACCGCTAGCGGTCCATGCCGCCGGGCACTCACCCGGCGTGGTGGTGGGGTCAACCGTCGGAGTCGACGTGGGCGTGGTGGTGGGGTCAACCGTCGGAGTCGACGTGGGGGTCGACGTCGGGGTCGAGGTAGGCGTGGGAGTCACCACAGGGCCACCTTCGATCGGACCAGCAGGTCCGGCCTCCAGGTCGTCCATCAGGATCTTGGTGAGCTCACCGTTGCGGTCGCCGTCGAGCTCCCACCACATACCGCCGCCCAGGCCCTTCTCACGGATGTAGTCCGCCTTGGCAGGGATGGTCTTGTCGTCATCGAGCGACCACCAGTTGGTGCCATCGAAGCGCCAGGATGCCACGACCTCGGGGTCGTAGTACGACGTGCCGACGTTCTTCAGCTTGTAGTAGTCCTCGATACCGGCTTCCCACGTACCGGCAGCGCCGCCGTTTGCGGTACCCCATGCGTCTGCGGAGGTAGCGCCCTTCCAACCACGGCCGTACATCGCCATACCCAGACCGAGCTGCTCAGGAGCAACGCCATCCGCAATGTACTTCGACACAGCCTTGTCGACGGAGAACTGCTCACCCGCAGGACGGGTGTCGTTCGGGTCGTCGTAGAGGTTGATCTGGTGACCGGTCAGCGACGGGCTCCAGGCACCGTGCAAGTCGTATCCCTGGACGTTACCGAAGTCCAAGGAGTCGAAGATGCGCGGGTCGGACCAGCCACCGGCGTCAATCACCGCGGGGCTCGCAGGGAGGAAGGCCGACAGCAAGTAGTTCTCGCCCGTTTGTGCGCCGTACTCATCGAGCTGCTTGCGGAACTCGGCGAGCAGGAGACGGAAGTTCTCCTTGTCGTTGGCCTCGTCCACGTAGTTGCCCTCAAGACCAGCGTTCGATCCAGGCCACTCCCAGTCAATGTCGATTCCATCGAACACGCCAGCAGCAGCGCCAGCGCCGCCGCGACCGTCGATGGTGGGCAGGTTGCCCTTGATGTACAGGTCAATGCAGGACGACACGAAGTTCTCGCGCGACGCCTGGGTGGCGGCAGCCTTCGAGAAGTTCTTGGACCACGTCCACCCGCCCAAGGAGATCATGACCTTGAGGTTGGGGTTCTGCTCCTTGAGCTGCTTGAGCTGGTTGAAGCTACCGGCGAGGGGCTGATCCCAAGTGTCGGCGACACCCGCAACAGAGTTTGCTGCGGTGTAGCCCATGCCGAAGTCTGCCCATGCGTCACCGGCGCCATCGGAGCCGTTGGGGCCGGTTCCCTGGGCCTTGTTTGCGATGAAGCATTCAAGCGTCTGATAGTGAATGTTTCCGAACGCGTAGTTCAGGTGCGTCAAGTCAGCAGCAGCACCGGAGTCCTGCAGCTGCTTGAGCTTGAAGTCACGGCCATAGACGCCCCACTGGGCAAAGTAGCCCACGTTGCGGTAGCCGTTGATACTGCTGTCGCCATTCGGTGTCGAAACAGCCTGGGTGGTCACCGGCGCTGCGGTGGGCACCGTCGGGGCTGCTGTTGCGGACACTGCCATCGCGGCGGTGCCGACGACAGCGAGCGAAGCAACGATCGACCCGAATCGGCCCCATGCGCCGATGCGACTCGTCCTCTTCGATGAGGTCATGTCTCTTTTCCTTTGATCTCGTGTGTGCTTCGAGAGTTCCGGCGGCCCGATGCGAGTGAAACTCGATCGGGGTCCGCCGGCGGCGCACTGCCGGGCTGAGGGAACCAGCGGCGCGCATTCCGAGCAGGTCGCTCGGAAGATGAGGTGCGGTGGCGGACCGGGTGGTCACAGTCCGCCACCGCCGTCTAGATCAGCACGCGCCAGCGTCGGCCCAGGGGCCCCACGTGTTGGTGCTGCTGGGGGTGTCACCCTGCGTCCAGTGGCGAGCGGTCCATTCGTGTCCGTTGTAGCTGACACGCGCTCCACCGGAGTAGGCCGTTACGGAGTCCCAGGCTGCAGCCGAGCAGGTGCCCGTGCCGCCGCCGTTGTCTCCGCCACCGGTGCCGCCGTCGCCGCCACCCGTGCCGCTTCCGGCCTCCACCACGGTTGCGCCGCGGAGGTGGTCGTAGGTGGTGGAGTAGTCGACGCCGTCGATGGTGACGATGACGTTAGAGAACTGAGCAACGGGGAGCGTCCACTTCACGTTGTTCACGATCTCGCCACCGGCGGGAATGCCGCCTGCGGGAACCGTGAACGTCGCAGTGTGGAAGTCTCCGTCGAGCCCACCGATGTTGTCTCCGGTGTGACCCTTCACTGTCGTGGTGGTACCGAATCCGCTCCAGTCGCTCATTTCACCGGTGTCGGTGGTGGCGTACTGGAAGGAGACGGTGGCACCGGCAGGAATGTCGGTGGAGCCGTTGTTAGTGAAGACCACCTTGGGAGCGATCGGGTAGTTGTTGTCGCCCAGGGCGAACTCGGTGTACGCGATCGAGATGTCGAGTGCCTCGGTCGGCATCACTCGGTCAGCGTTGGCCTTGGTGGCGCCGTAGGGCGTCGTGGCCGACAACTTTGAGTGCATGAGGTCCACCAGGGTGGAACCCATCTCGTACTGACCCTTGGTGCTGTTGTACTCGTAGTCTCCGGCGAACTCCCAGATCATCAGACCACCTAGGCCTTCGTTGGCAACGTAGTCAGCCTTAGCGGAGATCGCCTCAGCCGAGTCACCAGACAGGAACGTCTTGGTCTGCTCGTTCCACCACCACTCGTTCTTGGTGACGGAGTCGAAGTAGCGGACGTAGTCGCCCTCGAGGGTGTCGGTCACACCGTAGTCAGCGACGTAGTCACCGGTGATGCCGTTTTCGAGGTTGAGCGCGTGCCAGATGGGGTTCACACCTGCGGGGATTGCGTTGCCCTGCGGGTCCGAGTCGTACCAGAGGTTGTCGATGCCTTCGGCACCGTAACCGCACTTGTTGTTGGTACCGGCGGGGCAGTTGAACCCTGCGGGAGCAGGGGCTCGTCCGCCCATGCCGTTCTCGCCGCCAGTAACACCCTGGAAGCCGCGCGTGTAGAACGGCACTCCGAGGTTGATGCGTCCGCCCTGCATGGCTCCACGCCAGTAGTGCGAGGACCAGTCAGCGTTGAGGTAGCCGATGCCCTTGTAGGCGCCGTACACGCCGGCAGCGGCGAGTTCGGGGTCCTTGCCGTCGTCGTAGAGCGCACCGTTGCCGCCCACGTACTCGTTCCACGCACCGTGAAGGTCGTAGGTCATCATGTTGACGAAGTCGAGGTACTCGGTGACCTGGTTCACTTCCATGCCGCGCAGCAGCCAGCCGGAGGACGGAACTGCGGCGGTGAGCATGTAGTACTCGCCATCTTCAGCACCGGCGGCGTCGAGCTTCTCGCGCAGCGTCTTCATAAGGTCCACGTAGCCGGAGAACAGCTGGCCGCGACGAGCGTCGGAGAACGCGAAGTCGTCGGGGTTACCAGCCTGGTTGTTCGACGTCGGGTACTCGTAGTCGATGTCGATGCCGTCGAAGTCGTAAGTACGAATGAAGTCCACGACAGAGTCAGCGAACGTGTCGATTCGGGCCTGGGACTCGGTGAGCGTGTAGAAGCCACCGTTAGCGACGCGGTTGCCCTCGCCGTCAAAGTAGCCGCCGGTCTCAGCCCAGCCGCCCACTGCGGGGATGACCTTGACTCCGGGGTTGTCCTTCTTGAACTTGTTCAGCAGGTTGAAGTACCCGTCGTAGGGAAGAGTCGGGTCCATCTCTGCACCAGCGACACCAGGCCAGGTCATGTCGGTTGCAGCGTTGCCGGCAACGTTCTCGTTGACCGAGACCTTCCAGTTGTCGTCAATGTGTGCGAACGCGTAGTTGATGTGGGAAACCTTGTCCCACGGAATGTCGTTCGCGAGGTACGAGGGCTGGCCGTTCTTGCCGGTGCGCCATGAGGTGAAGTACCCGATCACGCGACGGTCCAGTCCGTTGGGCAGGATTTCCCGACCATCCTGGTCGTAGATGTCGCAGTAGGGAGTGTTGACACCGGGAGTCTGTGCCATGCCATCGGGGCGGCAGACCTCATCCGGGTTGGCGTTCGGGTCAGGCGTTGTTGTTGCCGTCGGCGTCGGAGTCGGCGTGGGCGTCGTCGTCTGCGTGGGGGTTGGCGTAGGAGTGGGGGTCGGCGTTGCCGTCTGCGTAGGGGTGGGAGTCGGCGTCGGAGACGTCGTGTCCGTGGGGGTAGGCGTGGGGGTGGGGCTCGTGGTGCCACACGCACCCTGCGACTCCCACGCGTTCCACTGAGAAGCACCAGGGACTTCCCAGCTGCCGGGCCACCACTTGGCCTTCCAGTTCTGACCCTCGTGCGACACGACTGTGCCGCCGGTGTAGTTTGTCGCGCTTGCGCTCCATGCGGGAGCACACTCGGCAGCATTCGCGCCGGTCGCCGTGGCTGTGATCGCCACCGCAGTAAGTGAGGCGCCGAGTAGGGCCGTGACCGCAGTGGCGGCGACTCCTCTGCGCGCTCGATGGATGGTGGGAAGCATCGTTGCTGCCTCTCTTCCTGTCCGCACCTGCAGGCGGACGTCGTGGAACCGTCGCCCCACGTTAGGAAAGAGTTCATGCCCTTGTAATCAGCGTTCACCACATTTTGTGAGGAAACCTCACTAACTACCCCTACGTAAGTACCCGTACGTGGAAGTGGCCGTGCAGAGCCACCGCTACGCGTCGTCAGTGAAGCGATGGGCCAGGACTGCGAGCTCCACGCGGCTTCTCAGGCCCAGCTTGCGATACACGCGCCCCAAATGGACCTCGACCGTACGGACAGACACATAGAGCCGCTCCGCCACATCCCTGTTCGCATACCCCTGCGCCACCAGCTGAGCCACTTCCCGCTCACGCTCCGTCAGCTCCGCATCCCAACCGTCATCCGTGCGCGATGCCGGCTCAAACTCGACGGCACCCTCGCCCTCAGCCACGGCACGCGACGCCGTCGTTGGATCAGTCAAACCACGCACCTCTTCGCGCACCAGCGCAGCCCAGGCATCGGCGCCTGACTCATCGAAGAAGTCCTGCGCCGACATCAAGTACGACAACGCCTGCTCACTACGCCCCAGACGCGCAAGCGCCCGGCCGATGCTCAACTCCGTGCGCCCCCGGTCATAGGCCCCCGTCAAGTCCCGTGCCGCACGATTCGCGGCCTCGATGCGCTCGTCAATGTCACTGTCCGTCGCGATCGCCAACTCCGCACGGGTCAGCACAGTCGCACGGCCAATCGCAGACAGCGTCCCCGTACGCGACCGCAAACGCATGAGCGCCCGGTGGGCCTCATGTGAACGACCAGCCATCGCCCACGACTCCACGATGTCGAGCCCCGGTACCGACAGCCCCACCTGGGATTCCCGCATCTCACGCTCAGCGGCGACCTCCAGCAGCGTCGCCGCCTGAATGTGGTCGCCATCAAACGACGCCTCCATGGCACGATCCACCAGAAGCCCCAACCGCACCGTGGTGGTTGCAGCACACGGTGACGTCACCGCAAGCGCCTCACTCACGTTCCCCACCGCGCCATCACGCACCATGTCGATGCGTCTGCTCAAGGTCACGCCCAAGCCTGCGAGCACCACACCCACGGGCAGATGCTCTGCGGCGCCGCGCATCGTCTCTGCAGCACGCGCCACGTCACCGGCGCGGAACTCCACCAACGACTGCACCACCCGCAGGTGCGCAATCACGATCGGTGATGCCGCGCGGTCCGCACCGTCAAACCACCGCGCACCATGGCGCACCGGCGACAACTGCGCCACAGCGCTCGCCAACAACCGCGCGGCCGCATCACAGTCGTCGTCAGCCATCAACGCCACACCGCGCGCCACCGCACTCAAAGCCTCGTCATCCGCGAGCGCCGACTGCACCGGAAGGTCCACCTCTCCGCCGCTTTCACCGGCATAGATGGACAGCCAAGCGCGGGCAAGTCGCGTCCCGTCCCGCCCGCCACAGCGGCCATCGCGGATCAACGCTTGGGCTTCCTCCACCCGTCGCCAAGCTGCCGACGTAGAGCCGCGCTCCATGTGCAGACAGGCGGCTGCGGAGAGTCCACGCGCCACGTCGTTGCGGATCCGCTCACTGTGGTCGTCCTCCGCAGCGGACTCCGCTTCCGCACGAGTGCGTTCCACGACATCGTCCGGAACACGGCCATCCGACAACGTCAACGTGATGACATTGGCCAGCAGCGACCGTGCCCTGACAGACAAATCTCCCGACCGGGCCGCATGCGGAAGCCAATGCGCCGCGTCGTGGATGTGTCCGCTCAGCACCGCGGCCAAGCCTGAAATCTCGCACGCCAGTAGGCGCTGGTCCCCCGAGGCATGGCCGACGGCCTCGCGGGCCACGGCATGTGCCCACGCGGTATCGCCGTGGCGCAAGTGACGCAGCGACAACGAGATCAGATCCGGCACCACGGACGGCTCACCGGCGATCCGGGCCAGGGCCGTGTGCCACGACGCGAGTTCCTGCTCCCCTGCCTCACCATGGGCCCGAGCCAATGCCTCATGCGCGGCAGTCCGCTCCGCAAGGGTGGCCTCGCCATGCAGCAACGCCCGCATCCGCGCATCCGCGAAGGTGAAACCGCCCGACAACAAGTTCAGGTGCGGCGCGACCGGACCAGCCACAAAGAAACTGACGTCCTCTCCCGTAGCCGCCGTCAGCGTATCGATGCGGTCCACCACAGCGATCGAGGCGATCAGCAACGCCGCACGGTCACGCTCCGTGAGGTCCGCAATCGTGGGCGCGAGGGCCATTTTGACGGCGGGCACAAGCGGGAGCGGGTCTGGCAGCAGCGACGTACCCTGCAGGTGGTGCGGGCTCAATCGCCGTGCGGTTTGGACGATGCACCCAGGGTTGCCTCCCAGCCGGTCCGCCAAAGCCCGGGCAACATGAGGGGCCACCTTCGTGGACCCTGCCTCCGACAGCACACGCAACGCCCCCTCGGTGGACACACCGGGGAGTTCACGAACCTCGACATCGTGTGGAGGCCGCTCGCCAAAGGGAGAGATGTGGGCCGTGGCGAGCGCAACTGTGGCACTGCCGTCGTAGCCCAACATGTGAACCAAGGCATCCAAGGCATCGGCGGAGAACTCGTCCACATCGTCAACGAGCAACACGAGCGTCCGCTCTCCCGCGACCTGGCGAACTTGCGCAGCGATCGCCGCTTCAAGTCCGCGCTCTGTTGGCAGTTCGATGTCGCTGTTACCGCCCAGCCGCTCCACCTGGCTCAACACTGCTGCAAGGAAGGAGTCCTTGGAACGCTCCCGGTCAAGACGGTCAGGCGAGATCCGGACGGCGAGTGGCCCGCCATTCTTTGCGGTCGCCGCGATGGTCGTCGCGAGCGCGTCCAGCAGAGTGGAACGGCCCATGCCGTGCTCAGCGGTCCACAGAATCGCACCAAAGCCCTGATCGACCAGCGTCAACGCGTGTTCGACCTCAGCCTGCCGTGCATCCGGAAGATCGAGGGGGGTCTCTAACCCCCTGCGGGCATGCCAAGGCACGGTGGGAACTTCAGTAGTCGTCGCCATCGTTGACCCCTTCAACCCCGCATGCCACAGTAATGCGGCGCATCACAGCAGCCCGCTACAAGTGTCCTGGACTGACAAGTCCAATGGTGAAGCGGGATATGTTCATAAATCTGAGAAGGGATAGTCAGAGTATGGCGGCAAATCGTTTCGACGCCAAGACCCTCCGAAGATCTATGAGAATTGACGCATGACGATCTTCCACATCGCCCACGTATCTACCTGGGATGCAGCGACGGCACGCGGCTACTACGACCAGTCCACCCGCGACGCGACACTGGCGGAAGTGGGTTACCTCCACGCTTCTGGCGCCGACCAACTCGCATCCGTCGCGGAGGCCTTTTACGCCGACGATCCGCAGCCACTGTGCGTCCTGGAGATCTCCCGGGCCGCCGTCGAACAGGCAGGAACCCGCGTCATTGATGAAGACGGCGGCAACGGCCAGTTCTATCCGCACATTTACGGGCGGCTTGACCCTGCCTGGGTGACCCACGTCCACCCCGCCACGTTCGTGAACGGGCGTTTCACTTGGGGCGAGTAGCCGTATGCGCCCGGCCGAGGCATCGGCCCTCCTGAGAAGGTAAATGCCCCCTGACCAGACGGGGCGCGGGGAGCGGGGCGCGCTAGCGTGTCGCGCTACCCAAGTCCCCGGGAAGCAGGGTCACCGGCGCCGGCACTCCTGCCGACCCAGGAACAGCGGGCACCTCGACGGGCCGCTCTGCGCGTTCCTGTGGCTCAAGGGCGTCGTCGGGAGTACGCACCGGTTCGATGCGCTTCTCCCCGAGCTTGACGACAATGACACCTGCCAACACCAACAGCGCTCCACCCAGCTGCATAGGTCCCGGCACCTGCGCCAACAGGAGCCATGCGAACAGCGCGGCAGCGAGCACCTCAGTCAGCGCCACGAACGATCCCAAACGTGCGCCAAGACGCCGCACGGCAGCGATCCCAGCCACGTAGGATACGCCTGCCGTCACCACACCGAGCATGAGCACAACCGCCCACCACGGTGCAACGAAGGAGGCAAACTCCACGGTGCCCGCAGCAAAAGCCATGGGAAGAACGCCGGTGAGCGCCGCGATCGACAAGATCACGAGCGCCACCAGCAGTGCCCCGGCAGCGAGCGTCAACGGTGGCAGACCATTGCGCTCGTCGCCGGAGATCACAAAGTAGACCGACGCACCCACCATGGCGCACAGCGCCCAGCCGATGCCCACAAGGCTCACTTCTCCGCCGCCCAACACATCAAGGAGGAGCACCAGGCCGCCAAAGGCCAACGCCGCACCTGCGAGAGTAAGGCGCGTAGGCCGGCTGCCATGGCGCATCCACATCCACAGCACCACCGCGATAGGCGCGAGGTACTCGATGAGTAACGCAACAGAGACATCCAGATGTTGGACGGCGAAGAAGTAGCACAACTGCGCGCCCGCCACGGCAAAGATGCCGTAGGCGACGATCGATCCGATGCCGCGGCGCACAAGGTGCCAGCGGCCGCGCAGCGCGACGATGCCGGGGAGGGTCAGCACCGCCGCGGCGATGGCAACGCGCACCAGCGTTGCCGAACCTGCGGTCCAGCCCATGTCCATGAGGCCCCGACCCAGGCTTCCGGACATGCCGAAAGCCGCCGCTGAGAGCAGGGCGAAGCCCAGTCCAGAGGCAAGACGGGAGGAGCTCATGTCATGAGCCATAGCGGTCATGACTCATGACAGTAAGGCACTCACTGGTAATGTGTCAACATGGTTTTCGCTGATGACACCGCGCTTGCGCTTGAGACCGGCGTGTGGCTCGCGAACTCGGAACTCGAGCCCGACACCCTGACCACGTTTGACGAGCTCGTGGAGTTCTACGACAGCTGGGGATACACGGGCGCACGACCCACCGCGCAAGACCTGGTCGAAGTGCGCGCTGTGCGCACCCAACTGCGCCGAATGTTCAAGGCATCGCGTGACGGTGCCGTCCCCCTCGTCAACGCAATCCTGTCCGAGTACCAGGCACTTCCCCAGGTAGTAAGGCACGGAGACCAGGACTGGCACATCCACGCGGCAGCAGACGACCGCCCCCTAGCCGAACGTGTCCTCGTGGAAGCTGCCATGGGCATGATCGACGTCATCCGCGCAGACGAGATGAGCCGCTTTGACCGGTGCGCCATGGACGACTGCGAAGGCGTCGTGTTCGACCTCTCACGCAACCGGTCGCGCAAGTATTGCTCCCCCACCTGCACCAACCGTGCGGCGGTCCAGGCGTACCGAGCCCGCCAGGCAGAAGACGAAGACTAAAGGCGCACTACGCGACAGCCCGGTGCACCTTCACCGAGCCATAACCCGTCCGCACATGGAGTTCCACAGGAACCTCACCCTCAACCGGACCATGGTCAGCGCTCATGTCCGTGCGCACCTCTCCATGATCTGAGGCAGCGTCAAGCCACAGCGGAGCACCCCGCCCCACCCCGACCGTCACCGACCCCATGGAGGTCTCCATGTGAGACACGCCGCCGCGCAGTTCACGCACCTTGATGGAGCCGTGCGCAGTCTTGGCGTCCACCCCGCGGTCCGCGGTCCCCACCTTGATGGCGCCATTCGTGGTCTCCAACGTGGCACCGCCGCCACACCACTCCACCGCGAGCGCACCGTTCGTTCCGCGCAACGACAGCGCACCGTGCGCCTCAGCGATACGCGCCGCACCGTTCGTCAACGCCACGACGCCCTCGCCCTCAATGCGGCCGATGTTCACAGCACCATGGCCGCCACTCACCTCAAGAGCACGCACAGACTCCACGCGCACAGCCCCGTAGGAGGCGGCGACCTTGGCATCACCGAGCGGTCCCGTCAGACGCACTTCGCCGTACTTGGTGCTCGCATCCACATCCAGACCTTCCGGCCCCTCCACGATCACGTCCACAGCATCGGGCCGTCCAAACATCGACGTCTTGGCAGTGGGAACCGTCACGACTACCTGATCACCCACGCGCTCCACATGGGCGTTTTGCGCTGCTTCCCGGTCACCCGCGCGGGAACGGTTCGAAGGATTGACCACCACGGAGACCTCGGTGCGACCCGGGACAGCGGTGACCTCCACACGCCCCGCCCGAATGTCGACTCGGACTCCAGCAATCTCCGGGGCGCTCATCGGACCCACCCCGTGTAGCTAGCGGCCGCACGTCCCCGCCGTGACTGTGGGCCGGCAGGCCGGGTCGCCGCGGTCACCGCGCGCACCAACCACGTGTTCAGCGACAAACCCTCAGCGGCCGCCATGGTCTCAGCACGCTGCTTGAGCCCATCAGGAAGCCGCAGCGTCGTACGGGACGTGCCTGCGTCATCGGCCCCTTCCACGGGCGCCGCGTCCTCAGGCGCGGCAGGCGCGTTGTTCACCGGGATCGGGACTGCGCTCACCTCCCCGCCCGCCTCAACATTCGCCACGACGAAGTCCACATCCTTGCCACGCACCCGAACGTCGACAGAGCCGGGCGCCAAGTCGCGAGAGATCTCTCCCGCCGCCTCCGACAGGGCCTCCACCAGGACTACGCGGGCGGCGGCCTCCAAGGCGGCACCCAATCGCTCAGCCACCTCTTGGGTTTCAGGCGTGCCGGCCGATGCGGCAATCGCGAGCTGCCGCTGAAGCTCTTCGGTGTAGTGCTCAAGTTCCATGATGTCAGTATGACACCACTGTGACACCAGCGCACAAGGAGCGGGCGCAAGAAAGACCGTGAAAAAAGTTCCCGAATCTCGGAATAGACTGAACACACGGGACGTTGGTCCCAATACGCACGCGAGTGCGGCCGCCGGGGCTCGTCACCCCGGACCACGCATCGGTGGCCGCACCGCGAAGCAGGATCCCTGCAGCGCCCCGCACCGCGACCCCACAGACTCGGCTAGGGTGCCGCTGTGACTATCGTGCTCTCGATCCTTCTCCTCACCAACGCCGCATTCGCCTTCATGGTGTGGCCCCCGTTCATGAAGCGCATCGCCGGAGACGAACGCTCCACCGACGCAGAAGGCAACCGCACCCAGTACTACAAGGTCCACCGCAAGCTCATCCTGATGGCCTACGTGCTTGCCGGCCTGTCCGGCGTGGGCGGCGCCGTAGGATTCATCCTGGGCTAACCCTCAGCCCCATGCACCCCTCCTTGCCGAGCGTGGTGGCAGGAATCTGGTGTCACCTTTCGCGGGCGGGTTCTAGGGGTCGTTGCAACATCTGATGACTGCCAGGGCCCAGCACTCCCCGCACTCCCCGCACTCCCCGTGCGTTCCGTCCTCGGTGCGCTCCCCGCCGTCCCAAAGTGACTGAACTGAACCCCGCGGGACCCGCAACACACCGGCGAGTCACGCATCGGCTCCCAAATCTCAGTCAGTTGCGGACACGCGCACCAGGCAATCGCTGCCGACCCCGAGAACGACTCGACCTCGCCACCCCATACGAGATGTTGCAACAAACCCCTTTGCAATGACCCATCGAATCCCCCGCGCGAATGTGACACTCAATGACTGCTGGGGCACAAGTGCGGAGTTGACGGGCGGAGGTCCGATCACAGGCGGCCGTCACGAGTACGGAGATCGCAGAGCGTTGTCAGTCATCTCATGCAACCTACCGGCCACACGTGACGTGGAGTGGCTGGTAGCGGGCGAAAACGCCCTTGCGTGGCCACCAATCCTACTTTTGGTCACAGTTCGGCAAAGAGCACTTGCCCGCAGTGGCGGCTCGGCGTAGTGTCGCCGTGTTCCAGTCGTCCGCTGGACGTACTGACGAGGATGAGGAGGTGCATGACCATGATGAAAACATCAATCGCCGTTGCGGCCATTGCCGTGCGCCTGCCCCTCGGTCGTAGCTAACGCTACCGACCCCGGTCCCGCACTCTCTGTGTAGCGAGGGACCAGCCCCGGCCTGAAGGCCCATCAGCGCGACATTGTCGCGTCGCTAGCCCTTGTCAGTGTGCGTCAGCGTTCGTCAAAAATCGTCGGCGCACCCACGCATCGGCCCCTCTTTCGCACCACCCATCAAGGAACACTCATGCACACCATCGATCCCGAATCGATGCTCAAAGTCCATCATGCCGAGCACCGGCAACTCATCACTCCGGTGGGCACCGCTCGCCGGGACTCGCTGCGCCGCACGATTGCTCGTCGCGTGCGGGCCGCCTACATCGTGGCTCTGCGACGTGCGTACGTCCGTGCTCGCGCCGCTCAGGCGAGGGCTGAGGCCCACGCCTCGGGCGCCACGGTGGCGTAATGCCACCCTTGACGCGGCTCCGCCTGGCCCAACCCCAGGCGGGGCTGCGGCCCCCATCCCCCAGTGTCGACAGACAAGGACACCGTCATGGCAAGTAAACGAAGGAAATCTCGCGCTCGAGGCGCAGGCATGGGGAACGAGGCGTTGCATCAGGCGATGCAAGAAAAGCGTCGCTCGAACGCCGCACAACCCCACCTGGACAGCCGCACTCAACGGGCCAGGAGCAGGGCCGATGCGACCCGCAAGGCCATCGCTGACTCGCGGCGGTCCCTGGAGGGACATGGATGTCAGGGCGCATAGTGCGCGCTGAGGTCAATGTCTTTCCAGGGTCCACTCGCCCCGTGCGCGCTATACGATTCCTGTCATGCCGCCCCGCTCTCCCCTGCCCCAACAGCACGGGTTAGATGCGGCGTGGATTCGCACCCCACGCATCGAGTCTGGCACCGCTCCTCCGTGGGAGACGATGCGCGACTTTCTTCTGACGCGGTTGCCCGCCAAAGCTAAGGTTCAGGACCGTCTGGCCGCTGGGGAGTTCGTTGACCAGCACGGGCAGCCGTGGACGGGCGACGAGCCGTACCGGGCGCACACGTATGTGTGGTTTCACCGTCCGCTGGAACCGGAACCTCCGATACCTTTCCCTATCCGCGTGATCGAGCACACGGACCGGTATGTGGTGGTGGACAAGCCTCACTTCATGGCGACGATGCCCCGTGGCGCGCACGTTCAGGAGACCGCCCTAGTCAAGTTGCGTCTGCTTCTGGACCTACCGGAGATTGCGCCCGCGCACCGCCTTGACCGCGCGACGGCGGGGCTCCTGTTGTTCACGACCCGCCGCGAGTTCAGGGGCGCGTATGCAGGGGTGTTCCAGTCACGCCGCGCGGCGAAGACCTATGAGGCACTGGCACCATACGGCCCTGGGCTCGAGTTCCCCCTCACGGTGAGGAACCGGATCGAGAAGGAACGGGGCAGTCTTCAGGCGCGTGTGGTGCCGGGAGAGCCGAATGCCGAAACACGCATTGAACTCGCGCAGCACCGCGGCGGGGTGGCGCTTTACCGCCTCACACCGATCACGGGCAAGACTCACCAACTCCGTGTTCATTTAGCGTCGTTGGGGCTTCCGATCCTGGGGGATGCGTTCTATCCGACCGTGCGAGGGGTTCCTGCGGATGACTTCAGCGAGCCCTTGCAGCTAGTGGCGCGGCAACTGTCGTTCACCGATCCCGTTGACGGGAAACGTCGCGACTTTGAGAGCCGATGCGAACTCCAGTGGCCGTAGCCGGTCACCTACTGCAAGCAGAACTCGTTGCCTTCGGGGTCGCGTAGTTGGTAATACACCTCAGTGGAGTCGCCCCATTGTTGGTCGATGAAGCGCACCACCTCCGCGCCTAGCGCCACAAGCCGGTCCTTCTCCGCATCGAGTTCTTCCCGTGTGGGCCGGTGGCCTGGGGTGGCGTGGATGTCGAGGTGGAGTCGGTTGCGTCCGGTCTTGGTGCGGTCCGCGTGCTGAAAGAAGAACCTGACGCCGGGCTCACCTTCCGGAGGCTCAGCTACGGCACGCTTGTCGAGGTCTTCTGGCGTAAGCCCGGAGGCCAGGAGCTGACTCTTGAGGGGCTCCTCCCAGTCCCGGTGCGGGTAATGAAAGACTCCAGCCCAGAACATCGCGAGGCGCTGTGGGTTGTCCGCATACATGGTGATGTTGCCCAGTTTGGAGGTCATCGGTGACTCCCTTTCGTCCGTGCCCACCTTAGCCACGCGACCCGCTCAAGGCGACGGCGTGGGGCGCGCGCCGCATCGGCCGGTCGAACTTGCGCCACACCCCTACTTGACCTTGACGTTACGTCAAGGCCTAGCGTCCCTCACTATGACCTTTACCGTGATTGACAGCGCATCTGCGATGCGAGCCGCGTTGGCGGCGCCTGATGCTGAACGTGGTGACCTGCTCCGCGACATGTGGGCTCCCCTGGCCAACATGTACAGCTTTGTTCCGGGCGGCGTGGACATGGCGGATGTCCATCGTCAAAGCCTGGGTTTCACGACCGATGCGGGCGCCGATGCCGTGGCGTCGGCACTTGCGGCACTTGCGGTGCTTGAGGAAGCCGATGCGTGGGCGCGGATCAGCGCCGCTCTGGACGCGGGCGCACACGCGCTGCGGGACGCGGCGCCACTGATCACGGTGCCTGACATCACAGTGCTACTGGTGCTGGGCGATCACACCAATGCTCACTTCATGGAAGAGATCCGCGGGCTGTCTGCGTTTGGCGGGATCAGCGGGTTCATCGTCATGACAGTGTGGCCAACGCCTGAGGTTCTGGACCGGTTGGAAGCGATCGCCGTTCATGAACTGCATCACAACGTCCGCTACTCCCCTGGCGGGGTGGTGTGGGACCCAGCCACGGTGACTGTTGGCGAGCAAGTGATCGCCGAGGGTCTTGCGGACGTGTTCGCAACTGAACTGTACGGAGACCGTGGACTCACGCACTTTGTCAGTCCGGCCACACGTGCGGACGATGCGGTGGTCACCACGGTCGCGACCGGGCTAGACATCACGGGCATGCAGCACTTCACCGCATGGATCCACGGAGACGCGAGCGCACGGCTGTTTGGCCCTGAGCCGGTGGGGCTTCCCACAGGTGCCGGGTACGCCGCTGGAGAGCGAATCGTCCGTGACTACTTGGACGCCGTCGGCTCAACTGCAGCGGCGAATGTTGCGGTGGCAACCTCAGAGATCATTGATCATGCACGTGGCCCTCAGGGATTGCTGACGTCTCTGGAAAACTGACTCCACATCGAGTTGCAGGAGGCACGCGTGGAGTGGACTGTCCACGAGCTCGCTGGGCGGGCCGGTATCAGCGGGCGAACCCTGCGCCACTACCACCAGATTGGGCTGCTGGAGCCTGACCGCATCGGCCATCAGGGCTACCGCTACTACGGCCCCACGGCGGTGGCTCGTCTGCAACGCATCTTGCTTCTTCGCGACACTGGGATGACGCTCGCTGATATCGCGGCGGTGGTGGACCGCACGGACACTCCTGACGCGGAAGCCGATGCGATTGCCACACACCTTGACCAGTTGCGTGAAGCGCACCACAGGTTGACGCGGCGCATCGCCGCAGTCGAACACGCTCTTGCGATGCGCCGAGAGGGACGCGAACCTCGCATGGACGTCATGCTCGATGGGTTCAATGACCGCTATGAAGCGGAGGTCGTGGACCGATGGGGGCAAGAGGCCTTCGATGCATCTCACCAGTGGTGGCATCGCAAGTCTGTCGCAGAACAACAGGCGTGGAAGGCCCGCGCTGAGTCTCTCCTTGCACGGTGGCGCGCCATTCATGAGAACGGTCTGGCGGTGGAGTCACGCGAGGCCGCTGCACATGTCCGGACGCATCTGGAATGGTTCAGCGAGATTCCCGGCACGCCCGCGCATGACGGCAATGCCAACACCGCGGTAGCGATGGTGCACGGCATGGCTGATCAGTACGAGCAGGACCCGGACTTTCATGTCGCGTTCGGGACTGCTGAGGCGGCAAGGTTCGCGGCCGGGGCGCTCCGGCTCCACACCACAGAGGAGTTCTGGGATTAGTTTCCCGAAATGTGGTCGTGAGGCACCGTCGTGGCCTTGGGTTTGCGCGGAACAGGGAACACCGCCCGCAGAAACTTCACCCACCAGGAGTACTGCGCGAAGGCCTCAGGCGCATGCCCTAACTCCACCTGCGCCCGGTCGTAGCTGTCCTCGATGAGTGCGTCATGCATCGGCCCAAAGAACAGCGGCCACGATACGCGGGCAAAGCCAGCCGGGGAGATCACCAGCTCATGACGCAACACCACAAAGTTCGGGTCCGCATCCTCTGTGACGGAGAAGGCGTGATATCCGTGAAAGCCGGCCGGCTTGATGAAGCGGAACCGCACGTACCGGCCGGGCTCATACTCATCGACGGCATACCGCACAGGGCCATGCCCGCCCGAGGCCCCCACTCCTAACGGCTTGTCCATCCACAGGCGTGGCCACTGGCCACGGGCCCACAGCCGATCGTCCTTGCTCGACAAGGAGTCGAGGAGTGCTCCAGCCTCGTCGAGGCTGCCGCGGACACGACGCTCATGAACGTTTCTGACCATGACTCGACAATAGATGCGTGAGTCTGAGAACTTCTGGCCGCACCGTGCGTCCAAGTTGCGCTGGGCGTTGCCACCCAGGTCCGGCCCCTTAGGCCTTCTTGACCACCGACGACTTCAACTGCAGGCGCCCGCAGCCCGGCACGGTCGCATCGATGTCATGACCATTGACAGGTTCGGCGAGGAGGCGGATGCCCTTGACCTTGGTGCCGACCTTGAGTGAGGAACCGCCCCCACCGGAGATCTTGAGGTCCTTAACGATCGTGACAGTGTCGCCATCCGCAAGCACGTTGCCGACCGCATCCCGGACTTGCGCATCAGCGGCTGGAGCAGCGTCATTTGCCTCAGCAGACCACTCGTGACCACACATAGGGCACACCAAGAGCGCACCCTGCTCGTAGGTGTAGTTCTCCGCGCATTCGGGGCACGCAGGAAGTGAGTCAGACATGGAACGAGTCCTCCAGCATGTGTCGTAGCCGAACAACCGCTGTTGATCGCACACCAGGGATGCTACTCCTGAACACCACGCTCAGAGACGGACCACGGTCCTTGAGCGCGCATCGGCCGTCTCGTTTTCAGGACGCCTCGATCAGCACCTGAGCAAGATCGCTGGGCCTGCTCCACATCGGCCAGTGACCAGTCGGAAGATCCACCAGCTCGAGGTCGGTCAGTAGCGCGACTTCCGCGAACATCGGGTGACCGGCTCTGGCCAGGTCCATCAACTGTTCACTCGATATCGAGCAGCAGACCAGCGTCGTTGGTACCGAGCGTCGCGCATCGTTGCGCAAGGCCACCGGCTGACGGATCGCTGCCCCTGGTTGCGGGACAGCGCGGTCCCGGAAGGCCTCACGCTGGCCTGCCCGCAGACCTTCGAGGCTCGCGCTGGCTGCGAGTTCCTCGAACGGCGGCAACGGGAGGTCAGCGACTTCAGGCGGAAGGCTCCCCACGGCGCCATCAGCCACGGGCCCACTGTCGACCCACACCACACGGGAGACAAGATCGGGCCGCCGATCGAGCACCATACTGACCGGGGCGTTGGCACCGCTGTGTGCCACCAGCAACACCGGATGCTCTTCTGAGCTCGCTGCCTCGAGAACTGCGTCCACTTGATCATCGAGCGTCCTGGTCGCGCGTTCTGCGTCTTCAGGATCCAAGCCCGGAAGCGTGAGCGGTACAGCTCGCCTCCCTGCCGCTTCAAGCTGCTCCACCACCTCATCCCACGCCCAGGCACCGAGCCAGTAGCCAGCGATCAGGAGGACGGTTGGTGGGTGTTCATCTGTTGTCATGTGGCCATTGTCAGCGGCCGCTTGGACAATGGGATGTCACTATTTATGGCATGAACTTGGGGTGAGGCGATGATCTGCGAGGTGAGGCGATGAAACGCGCAGAGAGACTGCACGCACTGTCGGAGACGCTTCGCCGGCGCGGCTCACGGGGGTGCACAGCAGACTGGCTCGCCACGGAGTTTGACGTCTCCGTCCGCACCATCAAGCGGGACCTCGCGTCACTCTCACGCAGCGGCGTGCCCGTCTGGTCCCGACCAGGACCCCACGGCGGATATGGCCTCGCCGCTGGGACCACACTGCCCCCAGTGACACTCTCGCCCGCCCAGGCGGCGGCGCTACTCGCAGCGGTCTCGACGTCCCGGGACGCACCCTATGCGGACCTCGCCGCTGCGGGCGTAGAGAAGATTCTTGACGTACTTGACCCGGACACTCGGAACAAGGCCGATGCGCTTGCCAGTCGCATCTGGATCGACTCCCCGCCCTCCCCGCAGCGCGCCATCCGGTCAGCGCTTGAGGCAGCGATGACAGACCAGCGCGTGGTACGGATCCGTTACACCTCACGTGACGATGTCGAGACTAGGAGAGACGTCGAGCCCATCCTCTTCGGCTCTGTCGAGGGCCGGTGGTATCTCATCGGCTGGTGCCGACTACGCGACGGCATACGGTGGTTCGCGCTGTCCCGCATCACCCACGCACGCGTCACCCAACTCCCCTGCGGCGATCACGGAATCGACGAGGTGGGCCCACCGCCAGCGACGTCACGATCCGTACAGAGTCAGCGGGAGGAGGGAGCGTGAGACGTTGAAGTGGAGCTCCGCCGAACTCCGATACATACGACCATCTACAGTCAGCGACCACCCAGTCCGTCCGCCCAGATCTGCCTCGGAGAGATCCTGGTGGGCAACAATCTCGACCAATTGAAGCTTCACGCGTCGACTCTCCATGGGTCCACCAGTTCTACGCCGGTGTGCTGGAAGTCCTTCACATTGCGCGTAGCGCAGATTGCGCCGTGCGCCAGGCAAATCGCGGCGATCTGCGCGTCGGCGGTGCTGATCGGCGCTCCTGCGCGGTCTCGAGCCACGAGCACGTCGGCATAGCGGCCGGCCGCCACGTCATCGAACGGCAGCACAGCGCCACTACCCCGGTACGGTGCGAGCGCCACTTCAATGCGCCCAGCCAGCGCTTCTCGGCGCCGACCATCGGGTAGCCGTCGCACACCCGCCAACAGTTCCGCGAGTGCGATGGACGTGATCGCGACGTCACCCTCCAGGGACGCGAGCCAGTCCACCACACGCCGCTCAGGCGAGGGTCGAAAAATCTCCGAGATCACGTTCGTGTCGAGAATGATCACCCGAAGTCCACCGCCCGCGCGACGTCATCGCGCACTGGGATCGGCAGATCTTCGACTCCACCAACAGCCTGTGCGGCAGCCAGTAGAGCGATTCCGATGTGCGGCCTGCGCGCAGCATTGGTCAGGATGGCGCGAACCTCAGCTTCCATAGACCGACCGTGTTCCTTCGCCTGCGCTGCGAGTTGCTGCTTCACAGCGTCATCAAGACCGCGAACGATGATGGATGACATGAGCGACCACCTCCTCTGCTATCAATCATGATAGCAACGTGCGTAGCGCTCTTCCAGGGAGAGGACCTTCCCAATACGACACAGCCCCGGTCCCCTCGTCACGAGGCCACCGGGGCGATGCTCAGATCAACGATCCGCAGAACTGATCACACGTTAAAGCGGAACTCCACCACGTCGCCATCAACCATGACGTAGTCCTTGCCTTCCATGCGGACCTTGCCCGCTGCCTTGGCATCGGCCATGGAGCCGTACTCCATCAGGTCAGCAAAGGACACGACTTCTGCCTTGATGAAGCCCTTCTCAAAGTCCGTGTGGATCACCCCGGCGGCCTGCGGTGCAGTCCAGCCCTTGCGGATGGTCCAGGCACGCGCTTCCTTGGGGCCAGCGGTGAGGTACGTCTGCAAGCCGAGGGTGTCGAAGCCCACGTGCGCGAGCTGGTCCAGGCCGGACTCTGTCTGACCGGTGGACTCGAGCATTTCGCGTGCTTCGGCTTCGTCCAACTCGATGAGCTCGGACTCAAACTTTGCGTCCAGGAAGATCGCCTTGGCGGGCGCCACTAGCGCGGCCAGTTCGGCCTTCTTGTCCTCGTCCATGAGGCCGGCGTCGTCCGTGTTGAAGACGTAGATGAACGGCTTGGTAGTGAGGAGGTTGAACTCACGCAGCTCTGCGGTGTCGATGCCAGCGGCGGCAGCGCCGGCAAAGAGTGTCTGCCCGGCTTCCAAGACTTCCTTGGCTGCGGTCACGGCAGCCAACTGCTCGGGCGAGCCGCGCTTGATCTTGACTTCCTTCTCCAGACGCGGCAGCACCTTGTCGATGGTCTGCAGGTCCGCAAGAATCAACTCAGTGGAGATCGTCTCCAGGTCGCCGGCCTCGTCGGTGGAGCCGTCCACACGCGTCACATCCGAGTCCGCAAACGCACGGGTCACTTGGCAAATCGCATCGGCCTCACGAATGTTCGCCAGGAACGCGTTGCCCAGGCCCTCACCCTCGGAGGCGCCCTTCACAATGCCCGCGATGTCCACGAACGACACGGTCGCGGGAAGTTCCTTCTCCGAAGAGAAAATCTTGGCAAGCTCGCCCAGCCGCGGATCAGGCAGCGGGACCACGCCAACATTGGGCTCAATCGTCGCGAACGGGTAGTTCGCAGCGAGAACCTCTGCGCGAGTCAGAGCATTGAACAGGGTGGACTTGCCAACGTTGGGCAGGCCGACGATTCCGATAGTGAGTGCCACGGGCCACAAGTCTAGTTCGTATGGACGATGCGTGTGTGCAGTGTGCGTGGCGGCGGCGCCTCTCCCCTACTCACCACACCCCAATGTCCCCCACAACGCACACGGGCCGACGCGCGAACTGAATCGCGCATCGGCCCGTGGAAACGTTGAGACGCTACTTGTCGGCGTCGAGGTGGAGACCGTGCTCCTTCTCGCCTACCTCTTCCAGGAAGCGGTGACGCTCTTCACGACGCTCACGCTGCTCGTCAGGGTGAGGCACCGGCGCTGCCATCAGCAGACGCTTGGTGTACTCCTCCTGCGGGCTCTGCAGCACCTGCTGGCGATCGCCCTGCTCCACCACACGGCCGTCCTTCAGGACCACCACGCGGTCGGCAAGCATGTCGATCACTGCCAAGTCGTGACTCACAAAGAGGCAACCGAAGTTGTACTCCTCCTGCAAGGCGGTGAACATCTCCAGCACCGAGGCCTGCACCGACACATCCAGCGCGGACGTCGGCTCGTCAGCCACCAACAGCTCCGGGTCCAGCGTCAAAGCACGTGCAATCGACACACGCTGGCGCTGACCACCGGACAGTTCGTGGGGGTAGCGGTTCGCAACCGAACGCGGCAACTCCACCGCGTCCAACAGTTCCGCAACCTTCTGACGGCGCGAAGCTTTGTCACCCACCTTGTGGACGTCCATGGGCTCAGCGATGCAGTCACCCACCGGAAGGCGCGGGTTCAGCGAGCTGGCGGGATCCTGGAACACCACACCAATGCGCTTACGGAGCGCCTTGAGGGGGGCCCGCTTCATCTTGGTGATGTCATCACCCAGAATCGCGACCTCACCCGATGCGGCAGGGATCAGACCCAACGCCGTACGAGCGATCGTGGACTTTCCGGAACCGGACTCGCCCACCAGGCCCACGATTTCACCGCGGGACACACTCAGCGACACTCCATCAACGGCACGGAACGGCGTCCGGCCCTGACGGTGGAACTCCACCACCAAGTCGGTCACCTCAAGCGCCTTGGGGCCTTCGGTCTGGACCACGGGCGGAGTTTCGCCGCGTGAGCCCAAACGCGGAACCGCGTCGAGCAGCCGCTTGGTGTAGTCGTGGCGGGGAGCCGTCAGCACCTCGTGCACGGTGCCAGACTCCACAAGGTCACCCTTGTACATCACGGCCACGCGGTCAGCCATATCCGCCACCACACCCATGGAGTGCGTGATGAGCAGGATGCCGGTGTTCAGTTCATCCTTGAGCGAGCGCAGCAGGTCCAGAATCTCGGCCTGCACCGTCACGTCAAGAGCGGTCGTGGGCTCGTCCGCGATGATGACGGTCGGGTCACACGACAGCGCCATCGCAATCACGATGCGCTGGCGCTGACCACCCGAAAACTCGTGCGGGTACTGGTAGAGACGACGCTCCGGGTCAGGGATGCCCACCATGGCGAGCAGCTCGATGGCCTTCGCGTCGGCTTCCTTTCCGTACGCCTTGCCGTGGAGTTCAAGAGCTTCCACCATCTGCGTACGGATCGTCAGCACGGGGTTCAGGGCGGTCATCGGCTCCTGGAACACCATTGCGACGTCGTCACCACGCATCTTGCGCAGGTCCTTGCCAGACATCGTGTCGACGCTCTTGCCAGCCACGTTGATCTTGCCGTTCACCGTCGCATTGCGAGGCAGCAATCCCAACGCGGAAGTCGAAGTCACGGACTTACCCGAACCCGACTCACCGACTAGCGCCAAAACCTCACCAGGGGCGACCTCAAGTGAGATGCCCTTCACCGCGTGGACCTTGCCGAACTCGGTGTTGAACTTCACATCGAGATCGGTGAAGGACAGAACCGGAGCACCCTCGATGGGCTGTTCCGTGGTGTTGTCAGTCGTCGTCATGATCAACCGTCCTTACCCTGGCGGGGGTCAAACGCATCGCGCAGACCGTCACCAATGAAGTTCACGCTGAGCGCGATCGCAAGAATGAACAGACCTGGGAACCAGAACAGCCACGGACGTGACGTAAACGCCGTCTGGTACTGGTCAATCAGCGAACCGAGCGAAATGTCCGGCGGCTGCACACCAAAGCCCAGGTAGCTCAGCGAGGTCTCCAGCAGGATGGCCGATGCGATGGCGAACGTGGTCGCCACAATGATCACGCCGATGGTGTTGGGAAGGATGTGGCGGAAGATGATCCGCCAGTGACCCGTACCAATGGCCTGCGCGGCCGAGACGAACTCACGTTCACGCAGCGACAGCACCTCACCGCGCACGAGGCGCGCCAGGCCAGTCCACGTCACACCCGCAAGCACGAGCGCAAGGGCGAAGATGCCCGACTGTCCAGCGATACGTCCCAGCACGGCGGCAAACACGAGCAGCGGGATGATGATGAACAGGTCCGTCACACGCATCAGCAGGCTTTCGGCCCAACCGCGGAAGTATCCCGCGATGGCGCCAACGATGGTGCCGATGATGGTGGAGACGATGCCAACCACGAACGCGATGACGAGCGAGATCTGCGTGCCGCGCATCACCAGCGCAAAGTAGTCACGTCCCGTGGTGTCCTGCCCAAAGGGGTGCTCGCCCAGGTGGAACCAACCCAGCGTGGGCTTGCCACCGTTGACGATCGAACCGGTGGTGGTGAAGTCCTTGTCCCACCAGCCCGGGATGCTCCCGATGCCGATCGACGTGAAAGCCAGCAGCGTGATGAACAGCAGGACTGCGAGGCCTGCGAGTGCACCCTTGTGCCGGAAGAAGCGGCGGCGGACGAGCTGTCCTTGACTGTAGGACTTGTCGGCGAACTTAGGGTCGTCGATCTCGGTGCCGGCGTGCGGCAGTGGCTCCGGTGAGCCCTGCATGGCGGCGTCGCGACGTTCGTCACTCATGAGCCACTCCGTTCGTGCGCATCAGTAGTAATGGCGAAAAACATGTCATTACCTCCTGATCCGCGGGTCGAGGGACGCGTATGCGAGGTCAGCAACCAAGTTCATGATCACCGCTGCGGTTCCGGTCACGAGGAAGAACGCCATCACCGGGTTGGGGTCCACCTGCGTCAGTCCGGTCTTGAACATGGCGCCCATGCCCTTCCAGCCGAACACGTTCTCCGTGATAACCGCACCACCGATCAGCGCTGCGAAGTCGAGCGCAACGATGGTGGTGATGGGGATCATGGCGTTGCGGAACGCGTGCTTCGTAATCACAGTGCGCTCCGACAGACCCTTGGAACGTGCAGTACGCACGTAGTCCTGGTTCATGGTCTCCAACATCGACGAACGCGTGTAACGCGAGTACGTCGCCACGGAGATCAGCGTCAACAGGATGCTGGGGAGTAGCAACTGTGCGCCCCAGTCCAGGGTGGTCTCCCAGAAGTCCCCCGGGAAGTTGGGTGTGGAGGCACCGATGGTGGAGATGGGGCGCGGCTTCAGCTGCAGGAAGCTGCCCCAGGCGTAAACCAGACGGTCCGCGAATGTCAGGAACGCCATGAATGCGGCGGTCACAGCGGACAATCCCATGGCCTGTCCGCGTGAGTAGCCACCCATGAAGTACCCCACCACGAGGCCTACGACGATCGCGGAAGCGAACAGCCCCAGGAGGAGCCACCAGTTGGGCTCGTCAAGCGCTCCGCCAAGAACGAAGTACAGCACCGAACCGATGCCAACGGTGGTGAGCGTCGAGTACAGGACGCGCTTGTTGCCCAATCCCGCGACGAGCGCCGTGATACCGACCGCGAAAGCCAGGGCAACCAGGATCACGAGGACCGGACCCAGTGCGGGGCTACGCCACCAGCCAACTGAGGTGAAGTACAGGAGGGCGGAGATCGTGAACACTGCGGTCACGCCACCGGTGAGAAGGCGGCGCTTCATACGGCCACCCATCACACCTTGCAGGACGAAGCCGAGGGCTATACCTATCAGCACCGCTTGAAGCACAGAGACATGTGGATCGGCTATCCAGTCGTTGTAGCGGATAGCGCCGTACTCCTTGAGGAGCACCGCTGCCCAGAACACTGGGAGCGAGAAGAACAGGAACGTCAGGAACGTCACGACATAGTCGAAGCCGGAGTACTGACGGATCGCGGTGAGAATACCGACGATGATTCCGATGATGATGGCGGCGATGGTCGCAATAGTCACCAGGCGGAGCGTGGCGCTCGCAGACTGCTGGAGAAGCGACAGCACATCGCTGCCAGAACGGTCGGTACCGAGATCACAACGACCGACAAAGCAGCCACCAACGCCGGTGAGCCACTGCCAGTACCTCTGGTACCAGGGCAAATCGAGCCCCATGTTGTCGATGCGAGCCGCGATGAGTGTGTCGCGGTTATTCGCCGTCGATTCACGAAGATCTTCGAGCGGGTCGCCCGAGTTGATCGTCAGGACGTACATCAGGAAAGAACCGACGAAAAGAACCCCGAAGGAGATCGCCAGCCGCCTGAGGATGTAACGCGTCATAAAGAGACTTCCTCTTGGACAGTGAGGTGACAGTTTCTCACGCCGCGCCCCTACAACGCATCGTCACTGCCGCCACACACGTGACCGGTGGGGCGGGGCCGCGAAGCCCCACCCCACCGGAGAGTGCTGTACTAGGTGGGCTATCCTAGCGGACCCACTTCTCAGCGTTCCACACGATGGCCGACTGCGAAGCGGTCGGTGCCACGTTCTGGATCGTGGAGTCCCAAGCGGCAACACCCGGGTGTGCGAACAGCGGGATACCGAACAGCGAGTCCCACAGTTCCTTCTCGATGATGATGGTCTGCTCCTGCTGAGCCTCGGTGTCGAGGGTTGCAGTCAGCGTGTCCCAAGCTGCGTCAACGGTGTCGTTGGCGTAGGCGGTGTAGTTCTGAGCGCCGTCCGATGCGTAGATGTTCTGGCCGGAAGCGATCTGGCCGGAACCGGACCACGCGTACATGGCGACGTCGAAGTTACCCGAGGGCAGGTCAGCGGAGAAGAACTCCGAGGAACCGCTGTCGACGATTTCGAAGCCGGCCTGGTCGCACGAGTCCTTGATGAGGGCGGCGACGTCGGTACGACGGGGGTTCGGGGTGTTGTAGCCGATGCGGACCTGGACGGGCGTGTCAACGCCAGCCTCTTCGATCTTGGCAGCTGCAGCCTCGATGTCAACGGTGTCGTAACGGCCGTCGTACGCAGCGGACACGATGGTGTCGTAGTCAGCCTCGAAGGGGAAGACCTCACGGGCGTTCATGATCTGTGCCTCGGGGTTGACCGGGGCGATCAGGTTGTCAACGATGAGCTGGCGAGGCACGCACAGAGCGAATGCTTCACGGAGCTCAAGGCTGTCTGCGAGCGAGCCGCCTTCACCGAAGTTGAAGTCGAGGTGCTCCCAGATGAGGGTGTCGAACGTGCCCACGGTCACAGCGTCACCAATAGCGGCGAGCTGGTCGAGGGTGTCGATGGTGGCCTGAGGCTCGATGACGTTGAGGTCACCGTTCTGCAGTGCCTGCACGTGGGTGTCAGCCGAGGCGAAACGGAACACGAGGTTCGCGGTTGCCGGCGGGGTGCCCCAGTAGTTCTCGTTGGGAACGAGGGTCAGCGACTGACCGGCTTCCCACGAGCCGTAGGTGTAAGGACCGGACGACAGCGCGATGGCGGGGTCGGGCAGTTCGCCAGCGGAGGGCGACAACCAACCGGTGTTCCAGAACTCAGCGACGGGGCGCAGTGCCTCGACGTCGCCACCCTGGATCGCGGTGACGAGGTCTTCCAGCGAAACGCCGGCCTGCTCCGCAGCGATGTGTGCAGGGAAGTCGACCACGGTGGTCAGCATGTAGTCAGGGAACGGGTTCTCGTACTCGACGGTGAACGACTTGCCGCCTGCTTCACCCTGAGGGCCTTCAAGCACGCGCTCGCCGTAGTCAAGACCGCCAACGTGGTCGAACAGCGCGACGGGGTTGCCGTCTGCGTCTTCACCGTCCGTGAACTTCTGCGCAGCCCAGGTCAGCAGCACGTCTTCGTACTTGATGGGCTCGCCGTCGGACCAGACTGCGTCCTCGTTGATGGTGTACTCGACGACCATCGGGTCTTCCGAGATGAGTTCGACGTTACCGAACTCCTCGTTGATCTGGATGGCGGAGTTCTCGTCAAAGTAGACGAAGGTCTGGCGCACACGCTCGTTGATCACCGAGTTGTACGTCGAGTAAGTCGCGGGGGTCAGGTCGTTGTAACCGTCCCACTCGTCCTCACCGACCGACACGAAAACTGTGTCGTCCTTGGTGCCGCTAGCGGTCGCGGTTGCATCTGCCGTGGGGCTGGTCGAGTTCTCGTCCTCGGTGCCAGCATCCGACGTGCACGCTGCCAGAGCGATGGTTGCGGCCGCGAACAGCGCCACTCCCTTGCTCATCGTGCCGATCTTCATACTGTTTCCTCTCGCATCACGCGCCCGGCGGTGCTTCCGGGGTGGGGACGGCACCGTCGAGCGCGAAGGGCAAGCGGGGAGTTTCCCCGCTCGTGCGAAACAGAGTAAAGATCGCTTTGTGTCTCAGGTGTTTCGAGAAGGACGATTGAGGCGGATTGTTCCTGAACTGTGACATAACTGAGACCTTTTGTTCCATGCTGTGACATTTTTCACGCCAGATGCCCACTCAAGGCCGCTCTACCCCGGACCTATGTCACAGCCACATGGCAAGGTGTCGCCATGGTCGAACTAGCACTCGTGATCGTTGGCATACTCGTGGGTTTGGTCGTGGGCTACTTGCTTGCTCAGCGACGGTCCGCGGGAACTCATGCAGAGTTGCTGGCCGCGCGTCAGCGCATCGAGATGCTGGGACAGCATCAGGTCCAGCAAGAGCGCGCGTTCGAGCAGCGCGAGCAGCACCTCATCGCGCAGCACGAGCGATACGTCGATCAGGTGCGCTCCGATCACGACACCATGCGCCGCGAGTTTGAGGCGTTGTCGGCCAAGACCCTGCGCGCCTCCCAGGAGTCACTGCTCGAAGTAGCGCACGAACGACTGAGTCGGGAACGTGAGCTGAACGAGGCCGAACTCGCCAAGCGTGAAGCCGCCGTTCGGCAGATGGTGGAACCGCTCACCAAGTCCCTGGCGGAGGTACAACGACAGACCGCCGATGCCGACAAAGCCAGAGCGTCGACGCAGGCACAGTTGTCTGAACAGGTCCGCGCAATGCTCGAGGCTTCCCACAAGTTGGATCAACGCACCAGCGACTTCGTCAATATGTTGCGCAGGTCCGATGTCCGCGGAAACTGGGGCGAGGTCCAACTCCGTCGCGTCGTGGAACTTGCGGGGATGCTCCCCCACGTGGACTTCCTCGAGCAGGAAGTGGTGCGAACCGCGGACGGCGCCCTGCTGCGGCCGGACATGACGGTCAAGCTCGCCGGCGGTCGCACCATCGTGGTCGACTCCAAGGTGGCGCTGTCGGCCCTGCTTGAGGCCTTCGAGACGGACGACGAACAGGTCAGGGCGGAACGCCTCGCCGCCCACGCGCGCCACGTCAAGAAACACGTGGACGATCTTGCAGGCAAGCGCTACTGGGATCAGTTCGAGTCGGCACCCGAGTTTGTGGTGATGTTCGTGCCCTCGGAGGCCTTCTATCAGGCAGCGCTCGAGCAGGATCCCCAGCTTCAGGAGTATGCGTACAGCCGCCGCGTGTTCATCGCGAGCCCCACCACGTTGGTGGCGATGCTGCGTACCGTGGCCCATGCGTGGAAAGAGGATGCACTCGCCAAGAACGCACAAGAGGTGCTCGCCGCCGGCAAGCTCCTGCACGAGCGCCTTGGTGTCATGGGCGAACACCTGGCCTCGGTGGGACGCGCGCTCGACAACGCGAGCAAGGCCTACAACAAGACGGTGGCGTCGCTGGAGTCACGCGTGCTGGTCACGGCGCGCAAGTTCGGCGACATGCAACAGATCGAGACGGAACTCCCCGCACCGGCACAAGCCACCACGGACGTTCGCGCGTTGGCCGCACCAGAACTACTCCTGGAAGACAACCCTTCCTAACCCCCACCCCACACTCAAATGGCTCCATTTGGTTGTTTTAGCTCACCAAAACAACCAAATGGAGCCATCTGAGGGAGGTTGAAGGGACGGTGGAGGGCAGTTAGGCCTTCATCGCCTTTTCGGCAGCCTTGAGGTCCGCACGGATCTCCCGCGGCAGCGAGAACATCAAGTCCTCGGTCGCCGTCTGGACTTCCTGGACAGTCGAGTAGCCCATCGAGTCGAGCTTCTCCAGCAGGTCGCGCACCAGAATCTCCGGAACCGATGCGCCCGACGTCACACCCACCGTCGTGACGCCGTCCAGCCACGACTCGTCGAGTTCAGAAGCACGGTCAATGCGGTAGGAGGTGTCAGCACCCGCCTGAAGCGCAACCTCGACTAGACGCACCGAGTTGGACGAGTTCGCGGAACCCACCACAATCACGAGTTCACACTCGGGGGCAAGCTTCTTCACAGCCACCTGACGGTTCTGAGTCGCGTAGCAAATGTCGTCGCTGGGTGGGTTCTGAAGGTTCGGGAAGCGAGCACGCAAACGCGCCACCGTCTCCATCGTCTCGTCGACAGACAGCGTGGTCTGTGACAACCACACCACGTTGTCCGGGTCCGGCACCTCAACATGGTCCGCCTCTTCAGGCGAGTTCACCACGATCGTGTGTTCGGGAGCTTCGCCCGCCGTTCCCTCAACTTCCTCGTGGCCTTCGTGACCGATCAACAGAATCGTCTGCTCCGCCTTCGCGAACCGCACTGCTTCTTTGTGCACCTTCGTCACCAAAGGACAGGTGGCGTCAATGCTCAGGAGGTTGCGGGCATCGGCGCTCTCACGCACTGCCGGCGAGACCCCGTGCGCAGAGAACACCACGCGGGCACCCTCAGGCACCTCATCGGTTTCGTTGACGAAGATCGCTCCGCGTTCAGACAAGGTCTCGACCACGTACTTGTTGTGCACGATTTCCTTGCGCACATAAATAGGTGCGCCGTGGAGTTCGAGCGCCTTCTCGACGGCGATCACGGCACGGTCAACGCCGGCGCAGTAGCCGCGGGGGGCAGCGAGCAGGACGCGCTTAGAGGAGGTGTCGGGCATGCGAACCATCCTACGTGGCAGGCTAGAGCCCGTGAACGACCCCGCCTCCCCCACCCCTCACGCGAGCGTGAGCGTGCCAGCAACAGCCGGGGACACCAGCGCGGACCGGCCCTGGCCGGTGCGGCATCTCAGCCCCAAGATTCGCGACTTCATTGCGCGTATGCCCGATGTGTGGGTTGAGGGACAGGTACTCAACGCCAAGCGCTGGAAGCACATGGTGTTCCTCACCTTGCGCGACACCGACGAGAACATGTCTCTCAAGGTCACCTTGCCCGCATCAGAGGTCGATGCGCTGGGCGTTCCTTTCGAGGACGGCGCGCGTGTGGTGGTTCATGCGAAGGCCAGCTGGTGGATGAAGAACGGCGACCTGCAGTTCGCGGGCGACACGGTGCGTGCCGTGGGGCTCGGTGACCTTCTGGCCAGAATCGAACGGCTCAAGGAAGCCTTGGCCGCCGAAGGGCTCTTTGATGTGTCCCGCAAGCAAGAGCTTCCGCTTGTTCCGCGGACAGTGGGCCTGGTGTGCGCCAACCAAGGCGACGCCGAGCATGACGTCATCGAGAACGCACAGCGCCGGTGGCCTGCGGTGCGTTTCGAGATACGCCGGGTCACCGTGCAAGGTGCGCGCTGCGTTCCCGAGACCACAGCCGCCATCCGCGAACTCGATGCGCACCCCGACGTTGACGTGATC
The DNA here is from genome assembly GCF_028823635.1 of Demequina sp. B12. Lineage (GTDB taxonomy): Bacteria > Actinomycetota > Actinomycetes > Actinomycetales > Demequinaceae > Demequina. The sequence goes on along the minus strand of NZ_JAPEHU010000001.1, from coordinate 841,400 downwards.
GTCGTGGCGCGTGGCGGCGGTTCCTTCGAGGATTTGCTGCCGTTCAGTGACGAGGCTCTGGTCCGCGTTGCTGCCGCCTGTGAGACTCCGCTCGTCAGCGCCATCGGCCACGAGAAAGACAGTCCACTCCTTGACCTCGTAGCGGACTACCGTGCGAGCACCCCTACGGACGCCGGCAAACGCATCGTCCCGGACGCCGATGCTGAGCGTGCATGGATAGCGGAACTTCAGGCCGACGCGCGCACCGCCGTGCAAGCCCGCGTCAACCGCGAGCGCGACGGACTCACACAGTTCCTGTCACGCCCGGTGCTGTTGCACCCACACCGAATGCTTGACCCGTACACCGACCATCTTGCACGGCTACGTGCGGCATCGGGCGCCGCGCTCCGGGGCATCGTGACCCACGCCCACGCGGCCACCCGTGAACTCGCGGCAAGCCTGCGTGCGCTCAGCCCCCAAGGAACCCTGGACAGGGGCTACGCGATCGCCCGCGATAGTGAAGGCGCGGTGCTGACCGACGCATCGGTCCTGACCCGTGGCGCTACGGTGCACCTGCGCTTGGGTCGCGGGCAGGTGGACACGGAAGTCACCGAGGTGTACTCCGCTGACAAGGAGTAAGTGCGACCGCGCGCCACGCCGTTGTAGCACCCGGCCGTACCACTGGTCTCTACGCGATGCCCAGCTTTCCCAGCAGCTTGGAAGCGCCGCCCTTCTTCGACAGGCGTTCGCGCGCAGCACCGGAGAACTCCTTGTGGTACTGGCGTGCAAGCTTGCCGATGATGGCGTCCGGAACTGCCGGGTTCGCGATCAGGGCGTAAATCACCTCGGGGGTGCGGTCGTTCGACAAGTCGAGGTAGATGTCCTCAGGCATGTCTGGCCGCGGGTTCTTGGCAAGACCAGACCGCACCGTCGCGGACTCGTCACGTACCAACTTCAGCAGCGTGGTGAGAGGTGTCTTGGGGTGCGCTGCAGCAGCAGCGCGGATCATGGCCTCATCCGCTTTGGCAAAGTTCGCCAAGTCGTGGTCGGACAGGTTTTCATCCATGTCCTTCAGACTGGCCAATGCGGTTTGGCGCGAGTAGTTTTCGCTAAACATGTTCACTCCGTCGTGAATCCAGGGAACGTAAGCGTCTCATGAGAAGGTTGAAAGCCCCAACTATGACGCCGAAAGTTGAGACATATGCCACAGCAGCAACAAAATATTGAGGACCTCTCCTACGAGGAGGCCCGCGACGAACTCGTGGCGATCGTCGCCAAGCTTGAAGCCGGGACCGCAACCCTCGACGAGTCAGTAGGCCTCTGGGAACGAGGCGAGGCCCTCGCCGCCCGCTGCCAAGACCTTCTCGACGGCGCCCGCGACCGCATCACGGAGGCCCGCGGCGAGGACGATGACGCCGACGCAGGCGTGATCGGCATCGTCCCGGCTGACGACACCCCTGCCGACCAGGACGACGCATGACCCAGCCGGCCAGGGCCCTCGTCATCGGCGAAGCGCTCGTGGACGAGGTCGTCGCCACGGACGGCACCGTCGCGGCCCATCCCGGCGGCTCCCCCGCCAACGTCGCCCTGGGACTCGCACGCTTGGGACGTGAGGCACACCTGCTCACCCACATCGGCGCAGACAGCTATGGCGATCTTGTTTCGGCGCACCTTCGCGCCTCGGGTGTCACGTTGGTTCCGGGATCAGCCGATGCGAACGCCACCTCCGTCGCCACCGCCACCCTAGGAACGGACGGCGCTGCGACCTACGAGTTCGCCCTGGAATGGGCGCTGAGTGACGCACTCACCCTGCCGGACTCCCCCACCGTCGTCCACACCGGCTCCATCGCAGCAGTCATCGAGCCCGGCGCCGCCGAGGTCCACGCGGTCCTCACACGCCTACGCCCCACCGCCACCATCACCTACGACCCGAACGCGCGCCCCTCCCTCATGGGAAACCCCGCACAGGCACGCGCCAGCATCGAACGCATCGTGGCACTCGCAGACGTGGTCAAAGTCTCCGACGAAGACCTTGAATGGATCGCGCGCCCAGACGAAACCATCGACTCCATCGCCCACGGCTGGCTCGCACTCGGGCCTGCCCTTATGGTCGTCACGTGTGGCGGCTCCGGCGCCAGCGCCTGGACGGCACACGGCCGCACCGACATCGCCGCACCCGCCGTCACCGTCGCCGACACCGTGGGCGCGGGCGACTCCTTCATGGGCGGACTCATCGACGGCCTCTGGGCCGCCAACCTCCTTGGCGCGAACCGTCGCGACGCCCTACGCGCCATCGACAGCGCCACCCTCACCTCCGTCCTCGACAGGTGCGCCCGCATCGCCGCCATCACCGTGTCCCGCCCCGGCGCCAACCCGCCCACGGCAGCGGAACTCAGCGACTGACGCATCGGCCCTCCCCCTCAGCACAGCAGCGGTCAAACTAGGCACTAAGTCCTGCCAGAATGTGACCTATGGCAAGCAACGACGCACCTGAGTACCACATCGAACACGACACCATGGGCGAAGTCCGTGTCCCCGCACACGCCCTCTACCGCGCACAAACCCAACGCGCAGTCGAGAACTTCCCCATCTCCGGCATCACCCTCGAACGCCGCCACATCGAAGCGCTCGCTCGCGTCAAGAAGGCCGCCGCACGCGCGAACGCCGAACTCGGCGTCCTTGACCCCGCCATCGCCGATGCCATCGTCGCCGCCGCAGACCAGGTCGCCACCGGCGACTACGACGACCACTTCCCGGTCGACGTGTTCCAAACCGGCTCCGGCACCAGCTCCAACATGAACACCAACGAAGTGCTGGCGACCCTTGCCACCAACGCGCTCGGAGCTGACGTCCACCCCAACGACCACGTGAACTGCTCGCAGTCCTCCAACGACGTGTTCCCCACCTCCGTACACGTCGCCGCGACCTCGCAACTCGTCAACGACCTGCTGCCTCAACTGGGACGCCTTGCACAGTCGCTCGAAGCAAAAGCCACCGAGTTCGCCGAGGTCTACAAGTCCGGCCGCACCCACCTTATGGACGCCACCCCCGTCACGCTCGGTCAGGAGTTCGGCGGCTACGCCGCAGCAATCCGGTACGGAATCGAACGCCTCGAAGCCGCCCTGCCCCGCGTCGCCGAGGTCCCCCTGGGCGGCACCGCTGTCGGCACAGGCATCAATACCCCCGAAGGCTTCCCCCAGCGCGTCATCGCGTTACTCGCAGAAGACACCGGGCTGCCCATCACGGAAGCACGCGACCACTTCGAAGCACAGTCCGCACGCGACGGCCTCGTGGAAGTCTCCGGCGCGCTGAAGACGATCGCCGTCTCGCTCACCAAGATCTGCAATGACCTGCGCTGGATGGGCTCCGGCCCCAACACCGGCCTGGGTGAAATCGCCCTACCCGACCTCCAGCCCGGATCGTCGATCATGCCCGGCAAGGTCAACCCCGTGGTCCCGGAAGCAACCCTCATGGTGTGCGCACGCGTCATCGGCAACGACGCCACCGTTGCCTGGGCCGGCTCGTCAGGATCCTTCGAGCTCAACGTCCAGATCCCCGTCATGGCACTCGGCGTCCTGGAATCCATGCGCCTGCTCGGCAACGCCGCAGAAGTCCTCGCCGCACGCACCATCGACGGAATCACCGCCAACGTGGAACGCGCACGCCGCCTCGCCGAAGCATCCCCGTCGATCGTCACCCCACTGAACCGCGTCATCGGCTACGAAAACGCCGCCAAGATCGCCAAGCACTCCGTCAAGGAAGGCCTCACCGTGCGCGAAGCCACCATCGATTTGGGCTTCGTGGAACGCGGGGAGATCAGCCTCGAACAACTCGACGCCCTGCTCGACGTCACCACCATGGTCGGCAAGCGCTAGCCACATTCAGAACCGTCCGGCAGCGAGCCCCGCACCCTCACGGTGCGGGGCTCGCTGCCGTTTGCACCACCGCGCAACCCGGCGGCTACACTGGTGCCTCAGTGGAGAAGGAGCCGCCCCTCGCGTGGCGCGCCAATGGTCCCCCACCTCTCCGCGAGGTCGGCGTCGCACCTGTGTGCGGAAGCCGCCCGCGCATCGGCGCGTCTGTCCCTCTGATCCCCACGGTGACGGAACAGGGCGACCGCCATCGTGGTTGCACTGGAACGCGCACCCCACGACTGCGAGCCCAGGAGGCTTCACATGAGCGCAACACGCGTACTGATTCTTGGTGGCGGCTACGTAGGCCTCTACACCGCCCTCACGCTCAAGAAGAAGGCCGGCAACCACGTCGACATCACCATGGTCGACCGCCGCCCCTACATGACCTACCAGCCGTTCCTACCAGAAGCGGCCGCCGGATCCATCGAACCGCGCCACGTGGTGGTTCCCCTGCGTCGCGAACTCGAGGGCATCCGGATCGTGCAGGGCAAGATCACTGAGATCGTGCACGCCGACAAGCGCGCACGCGTCGAAACCGACTTTGGCGACACCCGCGACATCGAGTACGACGAGGTCGTCATCGCGCTCGGCGCCGTGCCGCGCACCCTGCCGATTCCCGGCCTCGCGGAAATGGGCATCGGCTTCAAGTGGGTTGAGGAAGCGATCAACCTGCGCAACATGGTTCTGGGTCGCATCGCGCGCGCCGCAACCACCGAAGACCCCCACTTGCGCCGCAAGCTACTGACGTTCGTGTTCGTCGGAGGCGGGTTCGCAGGAATCGAAGCCTTCGCCGAAACCGAAGACATGGCCCGCGCCGCGCTCCGTCACTACCCCGAGCTGCAGCCCGCAGACCTGCGCTTCGTGATGGTGGAAGCCGCCACCCGCATCCTTCCCGAAATGGGCGAGGAGATGGGTGGCTACACCCTCGAAGTGCTCCGCAAGCGCGGCATGGAGATCTACCTTGCGACGCGCCTGGAAAGCTGCGTTGACGGGCGGATCGAACTGTCCGACGGCCAGAAGTTCGACGCCGACACGGTGGTGTGGACCGCAGGCGTGAAGCCCAACCCCGTCATCTCCAGCTCCGACCTTCCCACCGGCCCGCGCGGCCACATCAACACGCTCCCCACTTTGCAGGTGGCCGACAACGATGGCAACGTCATCCCTGGCATCTGGGCCGCCGGAGACTGCGCGCAGATTCCGGACCTGGCCAAGGGCGAAGGCGCGTGGTGCGCACCTTCCGCCCAGCACGCCGTCCGTCAGGCCCGCCTCCTGGGTGCAAATATGGCCGCGGCACTGCACGGGCGCCCCGTCAAGGAATACAAGCACAAGCACCTGGGAACGGTCGCATCACTGGGCCTCAACAAGGGCGTGGCCCAGATCATGGGTGTGAAGCTCCGCGGCTGGCCCGCATGGTTCATGCACCGGACCTACCACATGAGCCAAATTCCCTCGTTTAACCGCAAGGCTCGCGTGGTCGTGGACTGGACGACTGCCCTGTTCTTCCGCCGCGACCTGGTGTCGATGGGCCGTATTCACGAGCCGCGCCGCGCGTTCAAGGAAGCGTCAGACAGCTAGGGGCCGTGCGGTCGGGCGGCAAGGCGGTGGGGCTCAAGCTCCGCCGCCCCGCCCCTCCCGTCGCTCTCCCCGCTCTCCCGCCCCCGTCAAATGGCTCCATTTGGCTGTTTTAGTTAGCTATAACAGCGAAATGGAGCCATTTGACGGTCCGGGGGGCGGGCCGATGCGTGGGTTAAGCCGCGAGTTCCGCTTCCCACAGCAGGTGGTCGGTGACGCACGCGGCGTAGGCCCGAGTAGCAAGTTCGTCGAGCTCCTCGTCAGTGAGAGTCTCCGACTCCAACCGGACCACGCAAATACCGAGGACGGTGTCGAAACGCACTTGGGCATCGGCCCCTGCGGCGCGCGGCTTCACGGTGCGTAGTGCGCCCACTGTCCGTTGCGCACACAAGTCGGTAGCGAACCAGCGCACCGGCCCTGTCGCGAGGACGGGGCCGCGGGGCGTGGCACCGTCGAAGTGAATGGTCTCAACGCAGGGCTGGTGCATACCTTCTTCAGGCCACTGCGACACCACGTGACGGAACGCATGCGAGCACATGGACGCTTCCGCGAAGTCGCCAATGATGATGGTGGAGCCGCTATGAGTGTCGAGGGACACCGTGAGTTGGGGAACTGCGGCAGCCAATGCTGCGACGTGGCCAAGCGTTGAAACGGTGATCGACATGACGCCACGGTAGCCTCACGCACGCCATTTACGCAATACCTTTGTTGCGAAAGTCGCACGAGTGAGACGCGCAGGCAGCACACCTACGCCAGCGAGAGGAACACCTTCTCTAGGCGCGCCAGATCGGCCTCCCGGCCTTCCTCGTCTGCAGACATGACGCACTCGCGCACGGAGGCGGAGATGATCATGAAGCCGGCACGGTCAAGCGCTTTCGACACGGCCGCAAGTTGCGTGATGGTGGGCTCGCACTCGCGGCCCTCTTCCACCATGCGAATCACGGCGTCGAGTTGTCCGCGGGCCCGCTTGAGCCTGTTCAGCGCCGCGCGCTGAACCTCAGGATCTGGAGTGTCCATTAACGGGCTCGCAGCCAGGGGAAGAACGAACGGCCGGCAGGCTTCTCGTGACCTTCGCACCACTGCGATGCGGGGACGCGGGACTTGACCGAGTCAACGTGCTGGCCGCAGCCGGTCCAGGTGGTCTTGCCGCACTGGCGGCAGGTCATGGGAGAACACATGGGGGAATGATCCTTTCGTCGGGGACGTTTGCACCAACGATACCCCCGGGGGTATTCTGATTGCAACCCAAGGAGGAACATTCATGGCCCAGAAGGTCGTCATCATCGGAGCCGTGGCCGCTGGCATGTCAGCCGCCACGCGCCTACGCCGCCTCGACGAAGACGCAGACATCGTCGTGCTCGAAGCCGGCGAACACGTCTCATTCGCCAACTGCGGACTTCCCTACTACGCAGGCGGCGTGATCGAAAAGCGTCAAGCCCTGCTGCTGCAGACCCCGCAGTCACTTCACGAGCGCTTCAACCTGGATGTGCGCATTCACTCACGCGCCACCGCTATCGACCCTACGTCACGCACGGTCACCGTGGAGTCAACGGACCGCGGCAGCTACACGCTCCCCTACGACAATCTGGTCCTCGCCCCCGGCGCACGCCCCATCGTCCCTCCCATCCCGGGTGCAGAGCGCGCCCTCACCCTGCGTGACGTCGCAGACGTTGACCGCATCGTCGAGTCGATGGCAGGCGCACGCAGCGCCACCGTCATAGGCGCGGGCTTCGTCGGCCTGGAGATTGCAGAGAACCTCGCACACCGCGGCCTCGAGGTCACCGTGGTGGAACTCGCGGATCAAGTCCTCAGCGCCATCGACCCTGAACTGGCTATCCGCATTGAGCAGCGACTCGTCGCCAACGGCGTACGTGTCCTGACCGGCGCCCAGGCAAGCGCTATTACGGCCGATGCCGTGGTGGCGACCGCAGCGGACGGCTCCCACGAGGTGCCCGCAGACATCGTCATCGCCGCCATTGGCGTGCGCCCCGACTCTTCGCTGGCAGCCGATGCCGGACTCGCCGTCAACGCACGCGGCGGCATCACCGTGGACGACGACCTGCGCACCTCAGACCCGCACATTTTCGCGGTAGGAGACGCCGCAGCGAAGTCCGATCACTTCTCTGACGAGCCCACACTCATCCCGCTGGCCAACCTAGCCAACCGCCACGGCCGCCGGGTCGCAGACGTCATCACTGGCCGCGACTCCCGCGCCACGGCATCAATCGGCACCGCAGTCGTGGGCGTGTTTGGCCTGACCGCAGCCGTGACGGGCCGTACAGAACGTCGCCTCCGTGCGGAGGGCCGCCCCTACCGGGCCATCCACACCCATCCCATGAACCACGCTGGCTACTACCCCGGCGCATCGGCCCTGGCGATGAAGTTGCTGGTGGACCCGGAGACGGACCTGATCTTGGGCGCTCAAGCGGTGGGCGAGAATGGCGCGGACAAGCGCATTGACGTGATCGCTACAGCGATCCGTGGCGGCCTGCGCGCAAGCGAGTTGGCTGACCTGGAACTGGCGTACGCGCCCGCATACGGGTCAGCCAAGGACCCCGTCAACATGCTGGGTTATGTGGCAGAGAATGCCGCGATGGGCGAAAGCCCGTCGATCCAGTGGGACCAGATCGCCCAGGACGATGTCGTGCTCGATGTGCGCACCGCGGCCGAACACGAACGTGGCTACGTCACCGCAGGTGCCAGCACCGCACACATCAGCGTGGACGATCTACGCGCACGTCACGGGGAACTTCCCAAGGACGCGCGCATCGTGGTCCACTGCCAGGTGGGCCAACGCGGCCACACCGCGACACGCCTGCTGCGCCAGTTGGGCTACGACGCCGTCAACCTGGACGGCGGCTACCTCACCTGGCGCGACGGCATGGCGGCAACCCAGCGGTAACTGCCACCCGCCAGGAGGCGCTAGATCTCCTGAGCGCGCAGCGACTCGCCCTTCGCATAGGCGACGTCACGCAACTGAGCCTGGAAGTCCCGCATCTTGGCGCGCAGCGCCGCACCCTCGTCGGTGTCGGCTGCGCCCAAGATGCGGGCGGCCAGGAGGCCCGCATTGCGCGCCCCACCAATCGACACTGTCGCCACGGGGACACCGGCGGGCATCTGCACGATCGACAGCAGTGAGTCCATGCCATCCAAATGCTTGAGCGCCACCGGCACACCGATGACCGGCAGTGTCGTCACCGATGCCAGCATGCCGGGCAAGTGGGCGGCACCGCCGGCACCCGCAATGATGACTCGCAGGCCGCGTTCCTCCGCCTGCCGCCCGTAGGCGATCATCTCTTCCGGCATCCGGTGCGCAGACACCACATCCTTTTCGAACTCGATGCCGAACTCGCGCAACGCTTCCGCTGCTGCCTGCATCGTGGGCCAGTCGGAATCCGACCCCATCACGATGCCTACCTTCAGGGTTTCACTCATCGTTTACGCTCCATCCCGCACCACAGCCGCTGCGGCCACTGCACGCTCGTAGGTCTGGGTCCGGTCAGCGCCGGACAGGTTCACGTGGCCCACCTTGCGGCCGGGGCGCACGCCCTTGCCGTACAAGTGGATTTTGGCCGATGCGTCAGTGACGTCAGCAAGCGAACTTTCGAGGTCTTCCCTTGCCCCGCCCAAGACGTTGGCCATAACCGTCCAGGGGGCGGTGGGGGTGGTGTCACCCAGGGGCAGGTCCAGCACGGCCCGGAGGTGCTGCTCGAACTGGCTGGTCACGGAGCCGTCCATGGTCCAGTGACCGGAGTTGTGGGGGCGCATGGCGAGCTCGTTGATGAGGATGGCGCCGTCGGCTTCAAAGAGTTCCACGGCAAGCGCACCCGTGACATCCAGGGCATCCGCGATGGTGCGTGCGATGCCTTCTGCTTGGGCAGCGAGTGTGGGGTCCAAGTGCGGTGCGGGCGCGGTGACTTCGGAACACACCCCGTCACGCTGAATGGACTCGACCGTGACCCACGTGCGCGCCTCACCGGAGGGCCGGCGAGCGATCTGGACCGCAAGCTCACGCGTGAACGGAACTTTCTGTTCCAGGAGCAATCGCGGCCCTCCTCCGGCCGCTGCCTCCAGCCAGGGCGCAGCATCGTCCACGGCACGCACCACCATGACGCCTTTGCCGTCATAGCCGCCCCGTGCCGTCTTCAGGATCGCTTCACCGCCGTGGGTGTCCAGGAATGCCTGGACGTCTTCCCGGGTGTGCGCAATAGCCCAATCGGGATTGGGCAAGCCGAGTTCGTCCATCCGCTGGCGCATCTCGATCTTGTCCTGCGCGTACCGGAGCGCCTGCAGACCCGGCCGGGCCGGGATACCTGCCGACTCGGCAGCCTCAAACACCTCTGCCGGGATGTGTTCGTGTTCCCACGTCAGCACGGTAGGACGCGGTGCGGCCAGCAGCCGCTCGATGGCCTCTGGGTCGGTGGGCAGCCCCACCACGGTCTCGTGGGCGGGAGCGGCAGCGGCGGCAGAGTCGGATTCGACCAAGACGCGCAGCGTGACGCCCATTGCGGTGGCCGCGGGCGCCATCATGCGCGCCAACTGCCCGCCACCAACGACGGCAACAATCGGGGAAGTCATGCGTACAAACTACCGGCGCTAGGCTCTTGACTCGTGACGATGGTGACCGCGCTCCGTGCCCGCATGGGTGAACTGCTGCGTTTTGGTGCGGTGGGAGTGGCGGGAATCGTCGTCAATCTGGGCGTTTTTAACCTGCTCCGGCTGGGCCCCTTGGCACCTGACAGCGAGATCGCGGGTGACGATGACCGGGTGGTGACCGCCAAAATCATCGCGACAGTGGTGTCAATCCTGTTCGCCTGGTGGGCCCACCGGGGGTGGACTTTCCGCGGCCCCAAGCGACACACCCCCACACGCGAACTTGTCCTCTTCGGACTCGTCAATGGTGCTGCGTTGGCCGTGGAGGCCGCAGTGGTCGCCGTCAGCCACCATGGCTTGGGCTACGTGTCACTGTTTGCCGACAATGTGGCGTCGATCATCGGCATCGGCTTGGGAACGATCACCAGGTACATCGGATACGACTTGTTTGTCTTCACCTCAGAAGGCAAAGCGCCCGATGCCAGCGACACCTTGCATTCCGCCTCAACTGACACTTCTGTTGCCAGCGGTGATACCCCGGTCAGCGACGCCGACGAGTCCTGACCGCGCGACCGTGCGGGATCACTGAATCTAGGTCCACCATCTGCGGGACTCCCTGCAAGAACACCGCGAACACCGCAGGGACACGGTGCGCAAGCTCGAGTCGGCCACCATCCGCCGTGACAAGGTCTCGGGCAAGCGCAAGGCCCAGCCCGGTACCGCGGCCACTGGTGACTTCGCGCTCAAAGATTCGCGGCGCAAGGTCCTCGGGGACTCCGGCCCCCTCATCACGGACCTCCACCACTGCGGCATGGTTGGTGCCTGACTCACGGGCTGTCACGGATGTGGTGCCCGCGCCGTGGTGAAGGGAGTTCTCAATCAGTGTGGCCAACACCTGCGCCAACCCGCCGGGGGTCGCGAACACGGTGGCATCAGTTTCGTGAATCACCAGTTCGCGTCCCGCAGCAGCGAATGCGTCGGTCCATTCTTCCCGCTGCTGCTCAAAGACCTCTTCAAGCATCACGAGTTCAGTACCGGACCCCAAAGCACGGCGGGAACGCCCCAACAACTCGTCCACGACACCCACAAGCCGTTCTACCTGCTCGAGGGACTTCTCCACTTCCTCGCGGACCTCGTCCTGGTCCGACAACGCGGAGATCTCTTCCAATCGCATTGTCAATGCCGTCAGCGGGGTGCGGAGTTGATGCGAGGCATCGGCAGCGAACTGCCGTTCCGTCGCCAAGCGTGCCGCCATACGGTCCGCTGACCTGGACAGCTCCTCCGCAACCTGGTCGATCTCCTCAATGCCGGACTTCTCCAGGCGCGGACGCACTTGACCGCTGCCCAGTTGCTCGGCGGAAGCCGCCAAATACACCAGTGGTGCCGTGAGCCTGTTGGCTTGCCAAATCGCCATCGCCACGCCTGCCGCTACCGCGATCAGACCCGCGCCCACGACCAACAACACAAACCTTGCCGCAGACCAGAACATGTCCCACCACGACACGTAGAGGACCACCACAAGGCCGTCTTCCGTCACATGACTGTCGGAGAACGCGGGCTGAGGCTCCTCACCCGCCGTCAACACCTGACCGTCAGGAAGGCTCACATAGATGTATTGCGGCGCACCTGCAGCGTCGGAGACATACGAGTCCAGGACACCTTCGGTGATGGTCTCCCCTGCCCGATGCCGGACCTCAAGGGCGCGAGCCGCGGTGGCGGTACGCAAGTCCAAGTCCGTCAGGGCATCGGCCCTCACCAGTTGGACGGCGGCAATCCCTAGCGGGATGCCCAGCAAAATGACCGCGACCGCGAGCGCAGCGACGGTCGCACGGAGGACTCGCCGCCGCACGGGTTGCCCTTAGTCGTCGTTCTCGAAGCGAAAGCCCATGCCACGCACGGTGGTGATGAACCGCGGCGAGGTCGCGTCATCGCCGAGCTTGCGGCGCAGCCACGACACGTGCATGTCGAGGGTCTTCGACGGTGCCTGAGCATCCGCCTCCCACACTTCACGCATCAACGTTTCGCGGGAGACCACGGAGCCTGCGTTCGCGACCAACAGGTGCAGGAGGTCAAACTCCTTGCCACTGAGCTGAAGCTCACGGTCATCCAGGAAGGCACGGTGCGCAGCAACATCCACCCGGACACCGCCCACCGCGAGTTCTCCGCCTGCTTCCCCCGTCACACGACGGCGCAGCAAGGCGCGAACGCGCGCCAACAGTTCCGCGAGGCGGAAAGGCTTGGTGACGTAGTCATCCGCACCAGCATCGAGCCCGACCACAAGGTCCACCTCATCGGCACGTGCCGTCAGCATGAGGATCGGAACCTGAAGGCCCTTGTCGCGGATACGGCGTGCGACGTCTACGCCGTCGATGTCGGGAAGTCCCAAGTCGAGGATGACGAGGTCAGCGTCATCTGCTGCTCCCACGCCTCCCATGCCGGTCCCGTGCCACTCCACGTCATAGCCTTCTCGACCCAAAGCGCGGGTCAAGGGTTCTGAAATGGTCGGGTCATCTTCGACCAAGACAATTCGAGTCATGGGGCAACGATACCCGTGGCCTCCAAGTTTGCAACGTTCCGACCCGGCGGGGTGGGGATACGTGGACAACGTGCAGGGATAGGGTGGCGCACGTGAGTGCCTCCCCCGTTGCTGCGCCAGCCTCTGCCCGCACTAACACTGACGCCGTTCCCATGGCCGTTCGCGTCTTCGGGGCGCTGCCGGAACGCATCGTCCTCATCACCGTGGGGGTGGCGCTGGCCGCAGGTCTCTTGGTCACGGTGGGTGCCCACTATTGGTGGACCGTACTCCCAGCGGCTGCTCTCATCATCACTGTGGCCTGGCGCGCAGCCACTCCCCGCGATGTCACGGTGCGCGGCGCCATCGCGAGCGCCATCGCCGTCGGCGGTGCGGCGCTGTGGGCGATCGTCAACCTCGCCATGCACGCCGAATACCTGCTCGTGGTGCGCGACCCTGGCTTTTTGACCCTCTCCGGCCTGTGGCTGGTGGATCACGGCTCCACCGACATTCCCGCTGCGGGCGCTGTCGAAGCGGCCGCTGCCAACGGCAACATGTTGGCCGATGCTTCGGAGGCGTGGAACCTCAAGGGTGACGTGGTCCAGCCCCAGGGGGCGAAGATGCTGCCCGCGACGATCGCGATCGGCGGTTGGTTGGCTGGTGAAACCGGAGTGTTGAGCGCCAACGCCGTCATCGGCGCGGTGGGCATTCTGGCGGTGTTCGCTGTTGCTCGACAGTTCCTGTCCCCCATGGCTGCGCTCGCCCCCGCGGGTGCCCTCGCGCTCACCGTGTCGCACATCGGCTTGTCGCGGCCGGCGTACACGGAGCCGTTGACCTTGCTGCTGGTGATCGCCGGCATCCTGTGGGCCTGGCGTGGTGTCGCTGAGCGTTCGATCCCTCTGCTGACCTTGGGTGCGGTGGCTTCTGGCGCGACGATGCTGGTGCGGGTCGACGGGCCGAGTTTCGCCATCGGCGCCATCGCGGGTGTGGGGTTGGCGCTTGCCAGCGTGGAGGCGGATCCGCGGTGGCGGCGCAGCGCGGCGTTGACGTTCGCTGGTTGGCAAGCCATGACGATCGGCATGGGGTACTTGTCGGTCGCGTTGTGGTCCACGGAGTATCTGGAGCGTCTGGCGGACGAAACGCATGCGCTGCTGGCGGTCTACGCGGTGCTCGTGATCGCACTCGTCGTGTGGTCGTTGATGTGGACGGGTGCTCCGGGCAGGTGGATCGAACGGCTGTCCGATGCGTGGGGCCGGCGCGGGGCCTGGATTGCAGGAGCGGTCGTGGCGGCGGGTCTGGCTGTTCTCGCGTCGCGGCCACTGTGGACCACGGTGTACCGCAGCACAGATAACCCTCGCCACCAGTTCACGAACGGCGTGGTGGAGAGTTTCCAGAAAGCTCAGGGCTTAGAGATCGAGCCCACTCGCACGTACGCCGAGTCCACCGTGACGTGGCTGTCGTATTACTTGACGTGGCCCATCGTGATTCTGGCGATCATCGGCTTCGGCTGGGCGACGATGAGGATGGTCCGGCGTGACGCCCCCTGGGCGGTGTTCCTGGGCGCGATTATGGCTCCGACACTGCTGTACTTGTGGCGGCCGTCGATTGTGCCGGACCAGATTTGGGCGATTCGGCGCTTTGAGCCCGCCACGCTTCCTGGCTTCATCTTGGCGGCTGCAGCGGCAGGGTGGATGCTCGCGAGCCTTGCGCGCAAGGAATCAGTGCGCGCGGGCCTGCGGCGGGCCGTGGGCGTGGGCATGCTGGTGTTGCCGTTGTCGACGTGGATCAGCATCTCGCCGGATGCGGAGTATCCGATTTCCGGGGCGGTGAATGTGACGACCCGGGAGATGGTGGGCGCGCGGTCCCAGATCGACGAGCTGTGCGCAGTCGCTGACGGCCGGCCCGTGATTCTGGCGTCCGACAGTTCGCACTACGGCTCTATTCGGGTGACGTGTGATGTGCCGGTGATCTTGCATTTGGGCAACCCCACAGAGGCGCACTTGGCTGCGGCATATGAGGCGTGGGGTGAGGCACCGGTGGTGTTCACTCGCCAAGGCGATGAGCTTCCGTGGACCGAGGAAGCAGCGGTCGTCGTGTCCTCCCGCGTCACGCATTCGGCCTACACGTTGCAAGGCATCCCGCGCACGTCAATGGTGCGCAACTACCACTGGTACGCCGGCGTCGTCACGCCATCCGGAGCCGTGGAACCGATCACTGCCGCCCCCAGCATCACTGCGCCCTGACCGGTATCCACAGATACCGCCGGGCAGGCATCTGGCAGGTAGGGCCGATGCGAAGGTCGACTCATGCGCGTCACCGACCCCTTCGGCCATGACTGGGACATCACTCGAGGGACCAGCACCCAGGAGGCAGCGGCAGCCTGGGGAGTAGACACCTTGTGGTGCGGGCAGACCGCACTCACCCCGGAACACCCCTTTGGCGTACCGCCGCTCGTCCACGGCGCGCAACTGCGCACCTCCCCAGGGCCGCTGTCGCACCTTCCCGCTGGCCCCTACCTCAGCATTGCGCAGGGGCCCGATGCTGGTGCCCTCCATCCGCTCACAGGATCAGTGACCATTGGCAGTTCCCCCCACGCTGATCTGCGCGCCGACGATCCCGCGCTATCGCGCGAACACGCCCGCGTCACTCACAGCGAGCCGCCACGCGTCATCGATCTCGGGTCCACCAACGGCATCGGCACCCGCTGGTCCACACGCCGCACCTGGCCCACCACGGGAGGGGTGCTGCTAGGAAACTCCCTCATCACCGCCCACGGTCTCACGCCACCCGACGACACCCCCACACGGCCGCCGGTGACATTCCCGTGGACCGCGCTCATCGGCGGCATCGCCAGCGGCGGCATCATCGCGGCGATGACAGGTCGCTGGTACCTAGCGTTCATCGGGCTTGCCTTGCCCCTGGCAATGCTCCTCGTGGAACTCGCTCGCCGCTTCCGGCGCCCTCCACCAGGCACTCCCCTCGCCACCATCCCCGAAGGCTCCCTCGCCATCCGCGGCGAGACCACGTGGGTCCACGGATATGCACGCGCCGTCATGCTCGAACGGGCCGGAACACTCCCCGGCTGGCAGGAACCATGGACACGGTGGCTCACCGCCCCCGACCACCACGGCGACACTCCCGTCCTGCATGACGTCCACCTGCTCAGCCCCAGCCAGCAAGCCCCCTCCTGGTGCAACGCCACCATCGACGTCGATGCCCACTCCTGCACCGTCACCACCCCACACGGCACCACCGCCACCCATCCGTGGCGAGTCTCAGCAGCATCGGCCGACCTCCTCGCACGGCGTGCCGCCTCCGCACACCACACCCACACCCTCCCCGCCCGAGTCGGGTGGGCGGACATTACGGCGCCCTCCGCCCTCAACTCCACTCCCGGCAGCCCTAGCCCACGCCGCCTGGCCGCAACCGTGGGCCTCGCGCAGGACGGGCCAGTCACGCTCGACCTCGACCGCGACGGCCCCCACCTGCTGGTCGCAGGAACCACCGGCTCAGGAAAGTCCGTCTTCCTCGACACCCTCGTCAGTGCACTCGCCCTCGACCACGCACCCCACGACCTCTCACTCGCCCTCATGGACTTCAAAGGTGGCGCGGGACTCCACTCGTGCCTCACCCTGCCCCACGTCACCGCCACCGTCACCGACCTCGACCAGCACCACGCGTCGCGAGCTCTCGCCGGCCTGGCCCACGAACTCCACCAACGAAAACTCACCCTCGCCGCCGCCGGCTTCACCTCATGGAAAGACTGGGAAGCACACGAGGCCGCTCCCCCACGACTCCTCGTCGTCATCGACGAGTATCAAGAAATCTCCATGCGCATGCGCGACTTCCTTCCCGAGATCGCGCGTATCGCCGCCCAAGGTCGCTCACTCGGACTCCACCTCATCCTTGCTACCCAACGCCCCTCAGGGGCCGTCACGCCGGAGGTGCGCGCCAACATCGGCTCCACCGTGGTGCTGCGCGTAGCAAGCGACGGCGAGTCCCGTGACCTCCTCGGGTCAACGGCCGCCGCCGAACTCCCCCACCACAGTCCTGGCCGCGCCATCGTGTCGCGTCCCGACGGCGACACCGTCATGCAAACTGCCAGCCCCTCCGCGCTCCGGTCCCCCGCACTACGCAGAACCGACAGCCCCGTCGCTCCCGGCCCCTCCCTTGCTGATCGAGCGCACGAACGCTGGAACGAGCACCCCCGCCCGCCAGCCCTCTGGTGCCCACCTCTGCCAGAGACGTTCTCACCGGCCAGTGACTCACCGGCGAGCGACCCGTCCGCCAGCGACGGGGCCACCCCAGGCCCCCTGACGGTGGCACTCGCAGACGCTCCCGCCACCCGGAGCCAACACCACGTCACGTGGACCCCCGACGACGGCGCACTGCTGATCGTGGGCCCCGCCCGCACCGGCCGGACAAGCGCGCTCGCCCACATCGCCACCCACGCGAGTCACCGAGGGCTCCGCCCTGTGGCGCTACCCGCCTGCCCCCGCGAGGCCGCACGCACCCTCGCGCTCGCGGCGAGCCACCCCACCGTCCTGCTCATGATCGACGATGCCGACGCCGCCATCAGCCGTCTGCACAGCGTGGACGATGGCGGCGCCTACGAAATGCTGCTGACCCGCCTCAGCATGCGCTTGCCGACCGTGATCGCCGGCACCACGGCCCTACCGTCGCGCCTTGCTCACCACGCGGCGATCATCGCGATCTTTGACGGTGCAGACTCCACACAAGCCGCACTCTGGGGTGCGCCGCGGACCTCAACCACCGCGCACGGCGCCCCCGGCAGAGGATGGGTGAAGTGGTCAGGCGGAGTCCACCGCGCACAGCTCGCCACCGTTCAGAACACGCCTCTGGCTACGCTCAGCCACCCGCTGGTGTCTTCCCTCCCCGACGGCCTGCCCGCGCAGGTGTGGGGCATCGGCGGAGACCACGCCACGACGGTGGAGGCCCCCCGCGGCGCAGTAGTGGTGGGGCCGCCTTCTGCTCTGCGTGACGCGGTACAACAGTCGCTCGGCGACACCACCCGCACCTACGAACTGGCCACCGTGGTGCCCTCAGGAACACCCGCCGTACTGACCGCACCGCGAGCGCGCGACGTGCGCCACCTCGCCCATGCCGATTCAGCGGGAGTGGTAGACCCGACCCCTGTCCAGGGTCGCGTCGTCGTCATTACCGACGGACGCGCCCAGGCCGTCCAACTCGGTTCACTCGTCTGGCATCTCGGCGACAGCGTCCAGCACCACCGCCACCAGGCAGACCAACCCCACCACAATCGCGATGCTCGCGAGCACGGGGGCGTCGCTGAACAACAGCACGCATGAGGCCACCTGCAGGATCTGCCACATGATGGTGTACGACCGTGCCCACCGTTGACCACGCTGAAGGGCCCTCGCCGCGAACGCCAGCGCGACCGCAAAAATCGCCAACGTCACGGCAACTGCCAGCGCGAGGTCAGTACCGTTGTAGAGGACCGCTTCAAGAGTGTTGAGTGCCGCAAATACCAGCAGTGCTAGCGCTTCAACAGCCACCAATCCAATGGCGACTGGACGGGCAAAACGGTCGGTCAGCGAAGGGCCTTTGTCCATGGCATCCAAACTACCGGCCGCACAATGTGAGCCATCACACATAAACGAACTCTTGTCATCCTTTGTTAACAATGAGAACCTAGACGCAGTGACATACGCGATGGCAGCGGTATAGTCCCCTCCTCAAGACACTTGAAGCAGGGCTTCGCCGCGCCTTCCCACCACCCACCGGAGGAACCCATGGATTGGCGCAGTAACGCAGCATGCCTTGACGTCGACGACCCCGAACTCTTCTTCCCCGTCGGCAACACCGGCCCCGCGCTCGTGCAGATTGAGAAGGCCAAGGCCGTCTGCGGCACGTGCGAAGTTCGCGAAGTGTGCCTCAAGTGGGCCATGGAGCACAACCAGGACTCTGGCGTCTGGGGCGGCCTGTCGGAAGACGAGCGCCGCTCGCTCAAGCGTCGCGCCGCACGCGCACGCCGCGCAGCGAAGTAACACTTCTTCATACAAAAGCCCCCTCCGGTGCAGGAGGGGGCTTTTGTTATGCCTGCGCCAGCACGGGAGGACCGATGCTGGCGACGGTATTAGCGTTCTTCGCTCACCTTGACTTCGAGCTCCACCGCAGAACCAGAGCCGGTGGCCCGCCACGTGATCTGACCGCTGAGCTCGTTCTCCACGAGGGTGCGCACAATCGACGACCCCAGACCAGACGGCTCGGCGCTCAGGCCCACACCGTCATCGGCGATGGTCACGGAAAGCCGCTCGTTCTCACGGTGGGACGTCACCGTGATGGTGCCCAGGTCACGGCCTTCAAACCCGTGCTCCACAGCGTTCGTCACCAGCTCAGTGATCACGAGCGCCAACGACGATGCATACTGAGCCGGGATCAAGCCAAAGTCGCCCTCACGCACGATCTTGACCTGCACACCCGGGGACGCGATCTCCGCCGCCATACGCATCGAACGGGCAGCGAGGTCATCGAAGTTCACCAGTTCGTCCAACGTCCCCGACAGCGTCTCGTGCACAAGCGCAATCGTGGATACACGGCGCATTGCCTCCGCGAGCGCTTCCTTCGCCTCTGGAGCTTGGACACGGCGTGACTGCAGGCGCAACAGCGCGGCGACAGTCTGCAGGTTGTTCTTCACGCGGTGGTGAATTTCGCGGATGGTCGCGTCTTTGGTGATGAGTTCACGTTCGCGACGGCGCAGGTCTGACACGTCGCGGCACAGCAACACTGCACCAGTGCGGTCGCCGTGGATCGTCACGGGGATCGCGCGCAGGGAAAGTGCGGCGCCGTTGGCTTCCAGGTCGGTGCGCCAGGCGGCACGGCCCATGACCACCATGGCGAGCGTTTCGTCGATGTGGCCCTTGTCGTGCACCAACTCACTGGTGACGCGCGGCAGGGACCGGTTCATCAGCGAGCCAGTGACACCCAGCCTGTGGAAACAGGACAGCGCGTTGGGGCTGGCATATGTGACGTGTCCGGCGGCGTCGAGCCGGAGCACTCCGTCTCCCACGCGTGGCGCGCCGCGGCGTGGTCCAGTGACGGAGGTGGCCACGGGAAACTCGCCGCGCGTGATCATGTGCAGGAGGTCGTCGGCGGCACCTTTGTAGTTCAGCTCCAGCCGGCTCGAGGAGCGGGACACTGCTTGCGACACTTCACGCGTGAGCACTGCGATGGCGCGCCCCTCCATGATCACGGGCAGCGCGTCTTCACGCACGGCATACGTGTCATCCCAGCGCGGTTCACGGGAGGCGATGATGCCGCCTTCGTCGAGAGCCTTCTGCAGGTGAGCGATACGGCCAGCGGCAGCCATGGTGCCCACCACATCGTCCTGATGGACAGTGGGCCCGGTGGAGGGACGGCACTGGGCGATCGCCACAAAACCATCATCGACGGCGCGCCACAGCACAAGGTCGGCGAAGGACAGGTCGGCAATGATCTGCCAGTCGGAGGTGAGGAGCGCAAGCCATTCGGCCTCGGCATCCGTCAGCGATCCGTAGTTTTCTGCAGTGTCTCTCAACGTGGCCACGTCCCTAGCCTAGGTGCCCCGCCGACGCGCGGTAGCCTGGTGGCACCGTCACGAGGGGTCCTCATGCACTTCACCTACTCTCATCACTTCGCCGCAAACGTCGAAGACGTCATTGCGATGTTCGCCGACGACGACTTTGTGCAGCGCCGCGCCCAGTCATCCGGCGACGAGCACGGTGACGCACTGCTGAGCGGTTCGGTGGCGGAAGGCTTCACGGTGTCGATTCGCCGGGTGGTGCCCTCCACCTCCATCCCGCAAGAGTTCCGCGGATTCGTGGGTTCAGACTTGTCGGTGCGGTACACCGAGGTGTGGGAGCCCAACACCGGCGGCACCCGTCAAGGCACATTCTCCGTCGAGATCGTGGGCGCTCCCGGGCATGCGTCCGGCAACTTGTCGCTGATCCCCTCGGATGGCGGCACCGACCTGGAGCTCGAAGGGTCCGTCTCCGTCCGCATCCCGCTGTTTGGTTCGATGATCGAGAAGTCCCTGGTGAAGTCCGTCAGCACCGGCCTCGAAGACGAACTCGCAGTCGCCGACGAATGGCTCGCCTCCCGGGCATGAAAGATCGCACCGTCGTCCTGGTGTTCCTAGGCGGGACTGTCGGCGGAGCGCTCCGGATCCTCATCGACTACTGGATCCCCAGCATCGGCTCCCCCTCATGGGAAGTGCCCTGGGATGTGGTCGCGATCAATGTGCTCGGCTCTGCGCTGCTGGGTGCGCTCAACGGCTGGGCCCTGGTGATGGGCCGCGCATGGTGGTTCCCCATGGTGGGCACCGGCGTCCTCGGTGGCTTCACCACGTTCTCCGCCATTGCTGCCCTTCCGTGGGCTGCTGACACTGGCCTGATCCAGGGCGCGGTGGTGTTAGGCGGGACGATGCTGGTGTCCGTTGTCGCGGCCGCCGCAGGTTGGCGGTGGGGCGTGCGCCGGGCCGATGCCGTGGAGGCCACCGCATGAGCGTCTGGTGGTACGTAGCCGCAGCACTGGGGTGTGGTGTGGGCGCGGTGCTGCGCTATCAGCTGGGCCGGGTGAACTACGGCGCGAACTTCCCGTGGGGCACGGTCGTCGCGAACACCGTTGCCGCCGCATTGGTGGGCGCGCTTGCCGCACTTGCCGCTCTCTATCCGGGCTGGAACCTGGTGCTGGCCGCAGGTCTGGGCGGAGGGCTGTCCACGTTTTCTTCACTCGCGGTGGATGCCGTGATCTTGTGGAATGAGGGCCGACGCCGCCACACCGTGGGGTATCTCGCCGTCACTTTTGCGGCGGGTTTCGTGGCGGCATGGGCCGGTTGGGCTGTGGCGTCTGCTCTGGTGGGCTAGCGCTCCCGGCTCATCGCTGAGGTTCGCGTGAGCCTCGCAGGAGCGCCGCACTCACCGGCCAACCCAGAACCAGCACCATCACCACGATCGTGGGCCATACGGACGTCCCTGCCGACCCCAACGCCACCACCGCAAGCACCACGGATGCCCCCAGCCCAGCAACGCTGACCGCAACAGGCACCCTGAGTGTCGACGTCCGCCCCACACGGCGCTGCCTTATCGCTGCCAGGTTTGCGACGGCGTAGTACGTCAAAATGCTGGCGACAGAGACCAAAATCAGTGCCACTCCCTGCGTCCACACCAACGCGGTTGCGCTAATGGCGATGACGCCCTCGGCCTTCCAGGGGGCACCGCCGGCTCCTTGAGCCGCGAGCATGCGCGGCAGGTCACCCTCACGCGCCATCGCCATCGCCGTGCGTCCAGCCCCCGCCAAGACGGCCAACATCGCCCCACCAATGCTGAGCACCGCCGCTCCCGTCACCATCCATACGGGCATGCCCACAGCATCGGCCAGACTCTGCAACGGGGCTTCCTCCAAGCGCATGTCCGCAGCGGAACCCCCGCTCGCCGGAACCACCCACGCGTGCAGCGCGACCGCCAACGCCAGATACAGCACCACCACGATCGCCAAAGCGGCCACAATCGCCTGCGGGATGGTGCGCTCAGGAGACCGCACCTCCTCCCCCAGCGTGGCGATGCGCGCATAACCCGCGAAGGCAAAGAACGCTGCAGCAGCCGCAACCAGGAATGCCCCTACCCCACTGTCGCTGCCGGTGCCGTCGGTGCCGGTGCCGTGGGCGGCACCAAGGAGGTCAGGTTCGGGAACGTCGAACCACCCCATCGTGTGCGGCCCTCCCAGCGACATCCCCACCAGCACCACCAACACCGCGACCACCACCACCGCAATGACGGTCGCACCCCAGGCAGTTCTGGTAATGCCACGCGAGTTCAAAGCCCACGCAGCAGCGATCGCGGCCGTCGCCACCCACTGCGGATGCCCCGGAAGCACGTAGGCACCCAGCACGGTCGCCGCGACAGCAACGGACACGGTCTTGCCCACCACGAACGCTGCACCCGCCACGTGGCCCGCGGTGCGCCCCAACTCCGCGCGGCCATAGGCGTACGCGCCGCCCGCGACCGGATACGCGGCCGCCAACTGGGCTGTGCTGAGCGCGTTCGCCAAGGCGACGCCGGCGGCGACCAGGACTGCGGCAAGGTACCAGCGGCCGGCCCCAAGGACATCGGCCCACATGCCAGAGAACACCCCGGCGCCCAGCATCGACCCCACGCCGATGCCGATCGCTCCCCACAGCGTGATCTTCCGCGCACCTGTCATGGCGCTGACTCTAGCGAGGCAAGGTGAAGACCCGCCAAATGGCTCCATTTAGCTGTTTTGGCTTCCTATAACAGCCAAATGGAGCCATTTGAGGAAAAAGGGGGGCGGGGCGGCCGGGGAGGTTGGTGGGTCCGCGGGGCCGGTTGGCGCAGTCCGGGAACGACGAAGCCCCCCGATCCGGTTTCCCAGATCAGGGGGCTATCTCGCTACTAGTAGCGGGGACAGGATTTGAACCTGCGACCTCCGGGTTATGAGCCCGGCGAGCTACCGAACTGCTCCACCCCGCGTCGGCCTGATAACTCTAACCGACGCGGGGCCACAGTCCAAATCGCCTCCGCTGACGAGGTGAAGAACTACTCCGTGGAGCCGCTCGTCAGCTCCACAATGCGGTCGTCGGCGGCAACGGCGCGAGCCAGTGCCTCCTCGAGGGCATCCTGTGCCTCACCGTAGGCGGCGAAGTCGCCGTCAGCCAGTGCAGCGTTGCCGTCCTCGATGGCCTGCTGGGCGTCCGCGAGGGCGGAGTGCAGTTCGGCCTGGGCGGCTGCAAGGTCCGCGGTAGCGAGGTCGGAGTTGCCGTCCGAGGTTTCGGTCGGTTCGGGTGTGGAAGTTTCCGAAGGCTCGGTGCTGGGGTCCGTCGTGGAACCGTCCGTGGGTTCGTCAACGGTGCCCTCGCCGGCGTCGCCTTCTTCCGCGATCTGACCGTCGTCCGTGATGGTTTCGGTCTCGTCGGGTGCCTCAGGGGCGGCTCCTTCACCAAACACCTGGTCCAGTGCTTCCTGGAGGGTGTCGGCAAAGCCCACTTCCTCACCGAAGGACACGAACACCTTGCGCAGCAGCGGAATCTGCGTGCCCTCGGAGGCCTGGACGTAAACCGGCTGGACGTACAGCAGTCCGCCGCCCACAGGCAGGGTGAGCAGGTTTCCGTTGATCACGTCCGTTTCACCCTGGCGCAGCAGGTTCAGGGTCGTCTGGGCGTTGGAGTCCGAGTTGAAGTCGTTCTGGACTTGACCGGGTCCGGGGATGGACACGTCGCGCGGCAGTTCAAGCAGACGCAACTGGCCGTAGCCTTCTGCGACTTCGCCGTCCTTGTCGCCGGTCTCGGAGTCGACGGCAAGGTATCCGGTGAGGATGTTGCGGTCGGTGTTACCACCAGGAATGTAGGTGGTGTAGAGCGAGAACGAGGGCTCGTCCTGGCCGGGCATCTGCAGCGTCAGGTAGTACGGAGGCTGCAGCACGGAGTCGCCCGAGGTGGGGTCGTCCGGCGTGTTCCATTCGTCCTGACCGGAGTAGAAGGCCGATGCGTCAGTCACGTGGTACCGCTCGAGCAATGCGCGCTGAACGGCGAACATCTCTTCCGGGTACCGCAGGTGGCTCATCAGGTCGCCCGAGATTTCGGACATGGGCTGGATGGCCGTGGGGAAGATGTTGCTCCAGGTCTTGAGGATGGGGTCCTCTTCGTCCCAGGCGTACAGCGTCACGGAGCCGTCGTAGGCGTCCACGGTGGCCTTCACGGAGTTGGCCATGTAGTTGAGCTGCGACGGCAGCGGGTTGGTTTCCGAGCTGGCGAACAACGCGGAGGAGTTCACCGGCGCGGAGTACGGGTAGCGGTCAGTGGTGGTGTATCCGTCCACCACCCACACGACGCGGCCGTCCACGACTGCGGGGTAGGTCTTGGAGTCAAGCTCCAGGTAGGGGGCCACCCGGCCCACGCGCTCCAGCGGGTCGCGGTAGTACAGCACCTGCGATTCGGAGGTCACGCGGTCGGAGAACAGGATCTGCTGTTCTCCGAACTTGATGGCGTACATCAGCTTCTCGAAGAAGCTACCGATGCTGGGGCCACCTTCACCTTGGTAGGTGGTGTTCACCTGGCCGGTGGGGGCATCGTCGTCCGGGTAGTCAAGCTCCCATGGCTCGGTGCCTTCCGGTGCACCCACGATGGAGTACGGCGGGAGGGTCTGACCGAAGTAGATGCGGGGCTCTTCCACGTTGAGCAGACCGGTCGAGGGGATGCCGCCTTCGTAGAAGGAGGGCTGACCGTCGGAGGTGCTGCGGTTGCCGTATGCGGCGGCGACACCGAATCCGTGCGTGTACACCGTGGTGTCGTTCACCCAGGTGCGGTTGGCGTCGGACAGGCCGCTGAGGTCGAGCTCGCGGACTGCGATCACGGTGTCTTGGATTTCGCCGTCGATGCGGTAGCGGTCAACTGCGAGCTGATCGGGGAAGTTGTAGTACTGCTTGTTCTGCTGGAGCTGACGGAACGCCGGGGAGACGATGTTCGGGTCCAGCAGACGGATCTGGGCAGTGGCTTCAGCGTCGGCACGCAGGGCGTCGGGATCTGCCTCGGTGGCAGCGTCGTATTGGGTGGTTTCGACTTGGTCGATTCCGTACGCCTCCAACGTCGCGTCGATGTTGCGCTGAATGTATTCGGCTTCCAGTTCCTGAGCGTTGGGCTCCACCTGGAAGTTCTGGACGATCGCGGGGTAAATGCCACCGATCGCGACGGCAGACAGCACCATGAGGGATACACCCGCGATCGGGATACGCCAGTCACCGCGCCAGATCACGGCCAGGAACATCAGCCCCACAAGGATCGCGATACCGACCAGGATGATGCGGGCAGGCAGGATGGCGTGAATGTCGGTGTAGCCGGCGCCATAGAACTTTTCGCCCTGAGAGTTCAGGAGGGCGTACTGCTCAAGCCAGTAGTTCGCGGCGATGCCCAGCATCACCAGGAGGCCGGAGATCGCGAGCTGGATGCGCGCGCCGCCCGATGCCACGAACACGCGACCGCCACCGGCGATACCGCCGTACACGAGGTGCACGAACGCGGCGAGCAGGGTGCACAGGATGCTGATGACCAGCCAGAAGCCCACGAGCGTTTGCAGGATGGGCAGGGTGAAGACGTAGAACGAGACGTCGAACCCGAACTGGGGGTCAACGGTGCCGAACGGCTCGTGGTTCCACCAGGCCAGGAAGTCTTCCCAGCGGCCGGACATCGAGAAGCCCGCGATGACACCCACGAAGATGGGCAGGGCGACCATGATGGCGCGTTCGAGAGGCTGCACCTGTTCGCGCAGCTGGTCGACGGGGGTGCGGCGGGTGCTGACCGCGGGCCGGGCACGCTTGGCGAGCCACAGCGACAGCCAGACGGCACCTCCGGCGACAACGCCGAAGATGGCGAACAGGATGAGGCGAACCACCCACTGGGTCCAGAACACGGACTCGAAGCCCAGTTGCTGATACCAGGCAACTTCCGTCCAGACCTGCGCAAAGATCACGGTCAGGAGGAGGAAGATGCCCAGCGCAACAAGCGCTACGAGGAGCGGCGAGCGCCGGCGCGGGGGCTCGGCTACGGGCCGCGTGGGCCTTGGTCGGTCGGCAGATCGGTCGTCGAAGGTCACTGATGGAGTCCTTTATGTCACAGCTATGGAACTGGCTTAAGCGTAATCAGGGAGCGGTGCAGGTGGCCAGTGCTGAGGTATCACCAGCACCGATCGCCTGGATGGCGGCGTACGCGTCGTCGACGGTGTCGACCGCGAACACCTCGAGTCCTTCTGGCACGTGGTCGACAACTTCGTCGCAGTTCTCCACGGGGGCCAGGAAGTAGGTAGCGCCGGCATCGCGGGCACCGAACATCTTCATTTGGATTCCGCCGATGGGGTGGACGTCGCCGTCTGCGGTGAGTGCACCCGTTCCTGCGACGTGGGCACCGTTGAGTTCGTCTTCTTCGGTGAGCTTGTCGAGGATGCCGAGCGAGAACATCATGCCGGCGCTCGGGCCGCCGACCTTGTCGATTTGGACCGTCACGTCGATGGGAAGGTCAAAGTTCGGGTCGATGTACAGCCCCATGACGGGGTTACCGGCGCCGTCGTCATCGAGCGCGAATGTCGCCTCGCCTTCGACGCCGTCACGGTCGTAGGTCACCGTGGCGTCGTCCCCCGGTTGGAGGGCGTCGATGGCGTCGGTCAACTCGGTGAAGGTCGCGACTGGTTGGCCGTCGAACGCAAGGATGACGTCGTCGGCTTCGATGAGGCCTTGGGCGTTTGAGGTGGGTGACAGCGCGGCAACGGTCAGGGTGGCGGGGACGGGTTCGCCAAGGACTTCAAGGGCCGCAACGGTGGCGGCTTCTTGGGAGGTCACCCATTCCACCTGGGACTGTTCGTCGAACTCTTCTTCTTCGTCGGGAGTGCCGAACACCGCTTCTTCGGGCTGGGTGTAGCGCTCGGGAGACATCCAGGCGCGCAGGACCGGGCCCATGGTGAAGAGTTCCGAGCTGGACCGGCCGACGGACACCGTCGTGAGGCGCAGTTCCCCTGAGGCGGCGAACGTTTCTGCACCGTCGATCTGCACCAGCGGGACTCCGTCGGCGTCTTCACCGAGGGTGTCGTAGGTGGGGCCGGGTCCGCCGATGGCGAACTGTGCCGGAAGGACCGACAGCACAGCCATGAGCACGGCTGCTGTGAGGCCTGCAACAGACATCACCGTGTAGCGGTGGGCACCGATCTCGGGCGCTTCCGTGTGCTCAATGTCAGTCTCATCGTGAGGCGTCACCTGCCCATCATTGCTTATAGCGAACGATGCGCCCAACTCCGGGCAAGGCGGGTTAGTTTGGACGCGGGCGCACGACGGACGCCCGTCATCAACTCCAGGAGACGTGACGTGAGCGACGACAACACCCCGTGGATGCGCCTGTTGCGCGAACTTTTTGGTGACGATGCCGAGGCTGCGATGGAGGAACTTCAGCGCATGGGCATGGATCCGAGTGCGCTCGCGCAGGCGTCGGGCATGCTGGACAACCCCGCCATGATGGACCATGTTTTGTCGCAGATTCGGTCGCTGATCTCGCAGTCGGCCGGCGAGGACGTGAACTGGACGCTGGCGCACGATGTGGCGCGCGGGGTGGCAGCACAGGGCGGCGACCCCACGGTGACGGAGGCGGTCGCGCAGACTCATCGGACGGCGGTGTCTCGTGCAGAGCTGTGGCTGGACGCGGTCACGGACTTTAACCCGTCTCCGTTGGATCCCAAGGTGTGGAGCCGTGCTGAGTGGGTCGAGGCCACCCTTCCTACGTGGCGCGTGCTGACAGGTCCTGTGGCGGTGAGCGTGTCGAAGGCTCTTGGTGGAATCTTGCGCGGCGCCCGTGAGGATGAGTCACTTGCGGCGATGATGCCGGGGGCCGATGCTTCTGCGCTGGTGGGTTCGGTCAGCCCCACGGTATGTGGGATGCACATGGGCCAGGCTGCGGGACAGATGGCGCGGGAGACTTTTGGTGCAACGGACTTGGGCTTCCCGCTGTTGACGGAGTTGCGTGTGGCGCTGGTGCCGAGCGTGATCAAGGAGTTCGCCGACGGCCTCGAAGTTCCCGAGGATGAAGTGCTGACGTTCCTGGCGTTGCGCGAGGCCGCGCACGTGCGCCTGTTCACGGCCGCTCCGTGGCTTCCCGGCCATCTGCACCATCTGATTGAACGGTATGCCGCGGGCATTCACATTGACATTGAGGCGCTCGACGATGCGGTGTCGCAGGTGGGGATGTCTGATCCGGCCAAGTTGCAGGAAGCGCTCACCCGCGGGATTTTCCAGCCCCGCCATTCGGAGGGGCAGGAAGCGACGCTCGCCTCGATCGAGACGTTGCTGGCGTTGATTGAAGGCTGGGTGGATGAGGTCACGCTGCGTGCCGCGGCTCCTCACCTGCCGGCGATTGGTTCGCTGAGCGAGATGCTGCGTCGCCGCCGCGCCGCTGGTGGCCCTGCCGAAGACGCGTTCGCGACTCTGCTGGGGTTGGAGTTGCGTCCCCGCCGCATGCGTGAGGCGACGGCGTTGTGGCGTGAGCTGACGATTCGCGCTGGCCAGGACGAGCGTGACCGCGTGTGGTCCCACCCTGACATCTTGCCCACGGGCGATGACCTCCAGACCGCGAGCGCTTGGATTGACCGGTGGCTTGCGGGCCCGGACGCGGAGGATGAGGTCGACCGCGAGCTGGAAGCCTTGTTGAATGCCGCCGCTGGACAGAGCTCTGAGGATGATGCTCCGGAGCGTTCTGAGGGTGACTCCTCTGGCGATGGCAACGGTGACGAACGGCCCGAATAACTGCGGTCGTGCGACACGGCGGAGGCGGACCTTGTGCGCAAAACGCGTGTACGCCGTCTACGCTGTCTGATGATCGGCCCTCGTGGCCACCATGTGCTCGGCGTCCCGGCGCCGGGCGGACAAGAGAAGGAGAAGGCAATGGCCGACAAGTACCAGGGTGAGTTCTACTGCGTGAAGTGCAAGGACAAGCGCACCACCGAAGGCGACGTCGTCGTCTCCGAAAACGGTCGTCGCATGGCGAAGGCTGTCTGCCCCGAGTGCGGCACCAAGCTGAACCGCATCCTCGGCAAGGCCTAAGGCTTAGCACTTAACGCACACGCGTCTCAGCGGGTCGTCTCCTTCGTGGAGGCGGCCCGCTGATGTTTTTGCTCCTGTGGACAACGGCGTCGACCTGAGTGCTGGCTGACACGCTGAGGACATGGATCAGTCCTGGCGCGTCCCCGTGTTTGCCCTCCCCGATGGCGCTGTGCGCCTGGGGATTCACCGTCACACCATCACGGAAGGGTTGACGGATACCCAACGTGCGCAGTTGAGCGCAGGCGAGGGCTCTCCCCCGCATCAGCCCCGTCGGGCGTCTCCACGTGACGAGACCGCTTCGGGCCAGTCAAGGGCAGATGCTCCGGCCAGGTCGGTGCGGGTGCGCGCCACTGACGCGATCGCGAGACCGGTGGTGGATGCTTTGCGTGCGCGGGGGTTGCGCGTCGGTGCCGCGTCTCCTGCGCCGTGGGATGTGGCCAGTGCAGCGCCGCGGGTGACGCGTGCTTACCTCCGCCGGGACGAGTCTGACGTTGCCCGGGTGGAGGACTGGGATCGCGTGGATATCGAGGTGTGTGTGGCCATGGGAAGTCCGGCGCTTGTGACCCGGGCGCTCGTGGCTGAGGACGTTCCGCATGTGCTGGTCGTGGCAGACGAGTGGGGTGTGACAGTGGGGCCGGTGGTGGTGCCCGGTGTGAGCGCGTGCGGCGTATGTGTGGACTTATGGCGCACGGAAGGAGACCCCACGTGGCCCTATGTCGCGATCCAATGCCAGGGCAGGGCACCGCGGATTCCTGCGGCGTTGCGTATCGATGTTGCGGCGTTGGTGTCGCGGATCTGTGCCGCGCCAACAGTGGATCCTGGGGCTGAGGTGTGGCGGGTGGAGCAGGGCTCCTTGACGAGTTCGCCTCCACCGCCGCCTCATCCAGAGTGTCACTGCGGCGCGGCTGGCTCCGTGGGGGCGGGGTTAGTGTTCGGCGACGATCTCGAGGATCTGGAGTCCGAACGTTTGCAGTTTGGTAGCGCCGATGCCATGGACGCCTGCGAGTTCTCCCAGGGTTCCGGGGCGGACCCGAGCGATTTCGGCCATCGTTGAGTCGACGATCACCGTGAAAGCTGGCTTACCGGCCTCCTTCGCGACGGCTGCACGCCAGGCTTTGAGCGACTCGAACAGCCGCAAGTCTTCCGGACCCAACTCGCTCAAGCGATCGTTGGTGGAGCGGCGTACGGGCTTGCGGGCCACGGCATCGGGCCAAGACTTCTCAAGAAAGCGGGTGCGCTTACGGGTGGACCGCCCGCCTGCCTTGCGTGCGCGAGCAAAACTCAACTGCAAGTGTTCCCGGGCGCGAGTGATCGCCACATAGAGCAGGCGCCGCTCTTCCTCAATCGCTTCCGGAGTTTCCGCCATTGACACGGGCAACAACCCTTCGGAGCAGCCAGCGATGAACACGGCGTCCCATTCCAGGCCCTTGGCAGCATGCATGGTGGTGAGGGTGACTCCCTCCACGGTGGGCGCGTGTTGTGCTTGCGCGCGCTCCACGAGGTGCTCGACGAACTCTCGCAAGCTGGCGCCACCAGCATCGGCGTCAAAATCATCCGCGAGCTGAACGAGCGATTGCAGGGACTCCCACCGTTCGCGCACCGCACCGCGCGCGGCGGGGGCTTCCTCTTTCCAGCCCGCATCGAGCAACGCCGACCGCACTTGCTCGCCAAGGGGATCTTCGGTGGCGGAGACCGCCGCACCGCGAAGCAGCACCATCGCCTTGCGCACTTCTTCCCGGTCGAAGAACCGCTGGCCGCCACGCACCAGGTAGCCGATGCCCCGCTCCGCGAGCGCTTCCTCGAGGACTTCCGACTGACTGTTGACGCGATACAGCACCGCAATCTCGGATGCCGCGACACCCTGCGTCATGAGGCGAGCGATGCTGTCGGCGATACCCTCAGCTTCCGCCTGCTCGTCTTCGTAGGCGCGGTACACCGGTTCGGGGCCGTGGGGGCGTTGCGCCACCAGTTCCACGCCTGCCTGTCCGGCTCCGCGCTGTGCCATCAGCCCATTCGCGAGTTTCACCACTTGCGGAGTCGACCGGTAGTCCCGCACGAGCCGCACCACGTGCGCATTGTCATAGGTCCGTGTGAACCCCAACAGATGCTGCGGCGACGCCCCCGCAAAGGAGTAGATGGTCTGAGCGGGGTCGCCCACCACGCACAGGTCATTGCGGCCGCCCAGCCACTGCTCCAACAGGAACTGCTGGAGCGGGGAAACGTCCTGGTACTCGTCCACGACAAAGTGGCGATACTGACGGCGGATCTGGTCGCCCACCTCGTGGTGGCGGCCAATGATGTCCGCCAACAGCAACAGGATGTCCTCGAAGTCCAGCACCACCGCCTGCGTCTTCGCTTCCTCATAGGCGCGAATGACATCGGCCATCTGCTGAGCATCGACGCCTGCGGGCGTGGGCCGTCCCTCCTTCGCCACCACAGCCGCGTAATCCTCGGGGGACACCAGCGCCACCTTGGACCACTCGATCTCGGAAGCGAGGTCGCGCACCATCAGCCGGTCAGGGCTCAGCCCCGCCTGACGAGCCGCGCGTCCCACCAGCGGCGCCTTCTGCTCCACCAGCTGAGGCATCTGGCCGCCCACGACCTGCGGCCAAAAGTAACTCAGCTGCCGCAACGCTGCGGCGTGAAAAGTACGGGCCTGCACACCGTGCGCACCCAAACCCTTGAGACGCTGCCGCATCTCCCCTGCAGCACGCGCAGTGAACGTCACCGCGAGCACTGACTGCGGGTTGTATGCCCCTACCCGGACCCCATATGCGATCCGATGCGTGATGGCGCGAGTCTTGCCGGTCCCTGCGCCTGCAAGCACACACACGGGACCATGAAGCGCCGTCGCAACTTCACGTTGCTCAGGGTCAAGGGCATCAAGAATGGATTCGGCTGACATCGCCACCTATGTTCTCAGGTGTCACTGACATGGTCGGTGGAACCCGCGTCCACGACCAGGTCGCCTCCGAACCACGCTTCCAGCATCGTGCGCGCAATCGACCCCACCGGGGGCGGCACCATCTCCCCCGCAGCAACAGCATCGGCCACATCCCGGCGCGACATCCACCGCGCCTCCGTGATCTCCTCCAGGTCAGGACTCAACTCCGTGGTCACGGCTCGGGCGCGGAAGCCCATCATCAATGACGCAGGAAACGGCCACGGCTGGGAGGCGACGTACTCGACGTCCGTGACCCGAACACCGACTTCCTCTTCCACTTCACGATGCACGGCCTGCTCCACGCTCTCCCCCGGCTCCACATACCCGGCCAACAAGGAGAAACGTCGCTGCGACCAGCGCGCCGCATGAGCGAGCAATAGCCTGTCCTGATCGTCCACCACGGTCACGATCATGGCCGGATCGCTGCGCGGGTAATGCTCGCGGCCGCACGACTCGCAGGCCCGCACCCAGCCACCCTTCACGGGAACAGTGCCGTCGCCACACACCGCGCAACGCGGGTGATTCGCATGCCATTGCGCCAGCGCCACGGCCGTGGTCGCCAGCTCGGTCCACGCATCGTCCTCTTCCCGGACCGATGCCACGGCCAGGAACGCCCGCAACGTCACCCAGGTGAGTCCATGGTTGGTGGCCACCCGCTCCGCATCGGCTTCAGTGTCGACAACCACCATCGCGAGGTCCCGACCGTCGAACGAACCCGCATACACACGCAAGTCCGGCGCTACGGAGTCCCCCAGCTCCACAATCGCCAGGCTCCCGTCAGCAACCGCCACAGACCCCCGGTGTACCAGCACCGCTGGGCACTGCGTCAAGTCAACAACGTCACGCCGGTGAGCAGCACGATCAATCAACAACGGGCCATGGAGAGGACGGAATCGAGTCACTCGCTCACGGTACGGCACCCGCCCCACCGGCCCGGACCAGCGATGGACCCCACCGACGGCACTTCACGCCGCTTGGACCGTGCAACGGCGTGGGTCATAGCGCGCCCCGGAAAATGGCTCTACGGTGAGCAGGTGCCTCGTTCTCCGCTAGCGCTAGCCGCGCTCGCGTCGGTTGCCGTGCCCGGCCTCGACGTGTACGACGTGCTGCGCAGCCCCCACTCAGATGCCGACTTTGATGTTGTGGTCGTCAAAGACTCCACCGGGCAACGGTGGATCGTCCGCGCACCACGCCGCGCCGCCGCCGGGGCCGCCCTGGAAGCCGAGCGCGGACTCCTCAAGGCATTGGGACGCGCACACGACACCGGCCTCATTTCCTTCGATGTGCCCCGCCCCAAGGGCGCGGCCTCGATGTCGGGAACGGACGATGGTCGCGCAATCGTGTACTCCGAAGTCCCGGGAGCACCACTGATGATGGCAAGGCTGGAGCCTGGTCCCGGACTGGCCGCCAACCTGGGCCGCGCGCTTGCTGAGATTCACGAGCTTCCCCCCACTCTCGTCGAAGACGAGGGGCTGCCCACCTATGACGCCGAGCAATACCGCCAACGCCGGCTCGCGGAACTCGATGCCGGTATTCACACCGGCAAGATCCCCCCACGCCTCGCCGACCGTTGGGAGCGCCAACTCGAGAACGTGTCATGGTGGCGCTTTGAACCCTGTGTGGTCCACGGAGACCTGGGCGAACACCAGATCATGGTGTCCGGCGACACGGTGCGTGGAGTGGTGGACTGGATGGACGCCCGCGTCGCCGACCCTGCCGACGACCTCGCATGGCTGGTCGCATCCGCACCCGAGGACATTGTCGATGCGGTCGTCGAGGCCTACCAGATGCGTCGGCGCGAAACTCCCGACGCGCACCTGCTGGACCGTGCACGCCTGGCGTCAGAACTCGCGCTGCTGCGATGGCTCATGTACGGCGTCCGAACCGACAACGCGGATGTCATTGCGGACGGCGAAGGCATGCTGGCGGACCTCGCCACCATGCTGTTCGACGACACCGACGAGGCTTAACCGCGGATCAGCGCGACAATCTCTTCGCGGTCCAACAGCCGCTCGGGCCGCACCGTCACGTCTGCACCCACGTAATAGAACGCGGCGTCGACGTCCTCAAGCGGGATTTGCTTCCATTCGGACCACGCCAGGCGGTACAACGCGAGCTGCACCTCACGTGCCGCTTTCTCTTGGGCGTCCCGTGGCGGCTTGCCTGACTTCCAATCCACCACCGTGACGCGGTCAAGGCCGTGACCTGGCGGGAACACCGCATCGATCCGGGAACGGACCGTGACTCCTTCGAGCGGGAGTTCCACACGCACTTCCACGTCGCTGGGCACGCGCGGCGCCCACTCCGAACTCGCGAAGGTCTCACGCAAATGCCGCACATCTTCCGAGTGTTGCGGGGCATCCCCCGCCTCGATGTCTTCGGCGGTGAGCAACGCAGTGTGGCCGTAATGGGCCTCGATCCACGCATGCAACGCGTTGCCGATCTCTGCTGCAACCGTGGGTTCCTGCGGCACTGGCCGCCGCAGCTGCTGAGCGAACGCTTCACGGTCTCGCCTCAACGCCACCAGAGCGGACGTGGTGAGGTGACTGGGCAGCGCGACTGAGGCGCTCGCGCCAAGGTACTCGTCACGTTCGGCGAGCATGGCTTCGACTTCTGCGGCGAGCGGCCAGTCGGGGTGCAGGGATTCGGGCGCGGACGTGCCCTCAGCAGGGTCAGCAAGATGGCCGCGAGTTTCCAGCGCGTCAACCACTTCGCGCGCCAACTGACGCCTGCGCTCCTGCTCAGGAGTGGGTGCGGGCGGCCACGATGCTTGCGCAGGAACGGACTCCGGTTTCTCGGCATCGGCGTCCGGTTCGGGACTCCACCCCTCTGTTGTCACCAAGCCCGCGTCCAGCAAGTCGCGCAGGAACAACGACGGCCGCGCAAGGGACTTGCCGGTAGTCCACCAGGAACCGCTCAGCAGTACATGCGAGCGTGCCCGCGTCAGCGCCACATAGAACAGCCGCCGTTCCTCGTCGACGGCATGCAACCCGGCTTCTTCCTTGAACGCGGTGATCGAGGCCCCGAGCGACGCGCCGTCAGCGACATCAGCCAGGTCCCAGACCGGCAGGTCCGCGCGGTCGAGTCGCAACTCATAAGGCAACGCACCGGCCTCACCCATCCACGCGCTGCTCTTCACCACCAACGTTGGACCGTCATCGGTGTCGACGAGCTTGGGCACGGCACCCGAAGGGAACTGGCTCCTGGACGTCCCATGAGTGCCTTCCGTGAGACCCGGGATCGCGACGATGTCCCATTCCAGACCCTTCGATGCGTGCGCGGTCAGGATCTGCACCGCGCCGGGTTCGGGGTCCTTTACGGGTGCGGTGAGCCCGCGTTCCTCGGAACTGGCAGCGTCGAGCCAGGCCAGGAATGCGCCGAGCGTGGCACGCTCTGCACCCACGGCGAAGCCTCGGGCGGCGTCAACGAACGCGTCAACGTTGCGGGCCGCACGGCCGTCGGGGCGGGCCACAGCCGCTTCGATGTCGAGGCCCCACGCGCGTTCGGTGAACACGATCAGTTCGGTGAGCGACAGGTAGCTGTGTTCGCGGATCGATCGAACGACGGTGTGGAGCGCATTCAGTCGACGCCGCCCTTCCGCGGTCAGCTGCCGTCCCTCGGGTGATACCCATCCGGCGGGAGGCAGATCGTCGAGCGCATCGACAATCGTGACGGACTCGTCGTCGTCACGTTGTGCGTCTCGTTGTGCCCAGTCCTTCAACGCCATCAGGTCGGCTGGTCCCAGCATCACCTTCTCCCCTGCGAGCACGCGCATGAGGGAGTCGCCTCGGGAGGGGTCGTGCACCACTTGCAGGAGTGCGATCAGTTCTGCAACCTCGGGCGTGTCCATGAGGCCGCCCAGGCCCACGACCTCATAGTCCAGTCCCGCGGCCTCCATGGCCGCGATGATTGCGCCGAACTGGACTCGGCGTCGGCACAGCACCGCAGCATTGGGAACCTCGCGGCCGGGCTTACGCAGTTCTTCGCGCCGGTCCTGGATGAACGCCACGAGCCGCGCGGCCTCGTCCTCAAGGTCCGCTGCCATCACGGCCTCGACTGCGGCGGAGGCCCGGTCTGGCTCGTCGCGTTGCAGATACTGTCCGGTGGACTTGAGCGGCGCGACGGAGACTTGCGGATGGTGCGGGAGCGCACTGGCGACGGTGTTGGCGACGCCAAGGACGGCGGCCTCGTTGCGCCACGACACGGAGAGCGATTGGGAGGTCACCGCACCGGGGCCACCGAACTCGGTGACAAATGAGGACAAAGCGCTGGCCGATGCGCCACGGAAACCATAGATGGCTTGGTTGGGGTCTCCCACAGCCATCACGGGGTGGTCCGCGCCAAAGATGGTGGAGAACAGGCGGAGTTGAGCCGGCGAAGTGTCTTGGAACTCGTCCAGCAGCACTACGCGGTAGCGGCTGCGTTCAATGGCTTGAACTGCCTCGACTTGGGCAAGTTCGACGCCGTAGGCAACTTGGTCGGAGAAGTCGAGGAACGCGCCGGTGCGCTTGCGCCGTTGAAACTCTTCGACCATCGATGACAGGTCGATGAGGGTGTGCAGGTGCCTGAGGTCCTTGGCATGCACAGTGGGGTTGCCGTTGCGGTTCACGAGTGCAGTTCCCGCTGAAGCGCGCGCGCCGGGCTTAGCCGGCATCTGTGCAAAGTCCGCGAGCAACCGCTCGGCCCACTGGCGCACCGCTTGGGGTGTGGTGAGATGCTCCCGCGTCTGTCCGCTGAGGCTCACGACCGCCTGGGTGAGGGTGCTTTCAGCTGCGGAACTGTGAACAGGGTCAACCCAGCCGGAGACGATGTCGTGTGCGATCTGCCAGAGGGCAGCTTGCGTCAACGTGGCGGAGTCAGGATCGACACCAAGGCGCAGACCGTGTTCTGCGACCAAGGATGCGGCATACCCGTTGTACGTCGCGACTGAGACGGGTGGTC
Organism: Demequina sp. B12; assembly: GCF_028823635.1. GTDB lineage: Bacteria > Actinomycetota > Actinomycetes > Actinomycetales > Demequinaceae > Demequina. The sequence continues at coordinate 804,340 of NZ_JAPEHU010000001.1, read as the reverse complement.
GGGACGGGTCTTCGCCGAACGCCGCCGCAATGCGCGACGTCGACCGGTGGGCGATCTCTGCCGCTGCCTTGCGGGTGAAGGTGAGGCACAGGATTTCGTCGGGGCTGAGGGGGCGCCCAAAGAGCTCTTCGGCGTGGTCCAGCAGGTAGACCATCCGCATTGAAAGCGTCTCGGTTTTCCCCGAGCCTGCGCCGGCCACCACCAGGGTCGGTTCGAGTCCCGCGCCGATGATCGCGGCTTGTTCTGGCGTAGGTGTCGTGGTGGGATCCACGATGGCGCTGAGATCCGTGACCGACCGTGAGTGTCCCAGAATGATGCCCTCGTCGCTCATGACTCGCTCACCTGTCTTCCCTGGGGTTGCACGGGGCACGATCGCCGCACAGGGCACATGTCACACATGTCGTTCTCCACGGCCAGGAAGGTGGAAGCGCGCATGGTGGACACCACTGCTTCGAGGCGTGCTTGTTGTTCTTGTACGTCGATGGGGTCTTGGGAGGTGCGGGTGGACGTCACCTTGGCCCCTCCTACGAAGGCGAGCGCTGCACCGTTGGCAGTCTCGACGCCTCGGAATGCGCCATGGGCGGCCGCGAGCTGGTACATCGCCAGTTGTGCGTGGGTCGCCACGTCTCCCATGCGTCCGGGGTCGCCCGTTTTGAGGTCGACGATCGTGGTGGCACCGTCGACGTGTTCGACACGGTCGGCGCTTCCGGACAGGACGGCGTCCCCGATTTCCACCCGAAAACGTTGTTCGAGTTCGACGCTGTCGACGGGATGAGTCATGAAATAGTGCGCCAAGCGACTAATCATTGCGTCTGCTTTGGCGCGCAGTTGCTTGTCGGGAAGAGTGTCCGTGCCCGCGATCTGGGACCATCGCGCGTCGAGTTCGGCGGCCAGTTCCTCGTGAGTCCCGGAGGGCAGGTCTTGGGCGATCTCGTGGATGAGTGTGCCCAACTGTTGCTTGTGAGTGTCGGCTCCGGAACCGCCAGCGGTTTCGAGAGCCCACCGTAGCCCGCAACGTTCCACTCCTTCGACGCGTGAGGGCGAGACTCGCACGGGAGTCCCATCGGGGTAGAAGCCGTCGGTGGTGGAGGGGTCGGCGACGCCGTGCCAGGTGCGGGGATGCGCCCAGCTGACACCGCGGTCGGCTAGCGCTGCAAGTACTTGGACATACCCGTCGCGTTCGGGAGGGTCGGCGGTGGCTCCCTGCCCGCGGAGCGATGCGACGGCGTGTCTGAGGTCGGCCACGTACGGCACCGTTCCCGATTCGACGATGGGAACATTCGCGGCTGCGGCGACCCATTCCACAAAGCGGGAAGGCCGGGTCTCATCGTCTTGGACGCTGGTGACGATCACGCGGGTGCGGGCCCGTGAGAATCCGACGGCGAAGGACCGGGCTTCGTCGTCGAGGACAGCACGTCGCGCGCTGGAAGCAATGTGGGTGCGCCGTTCGGGGGTGAGGAGTTCCGGGGCCGCGCGGCCGGACACAATCTCGGCCAGATGTTGCGCACCGAGCACGGAGTCGCGAAGACGGAGGTTGGGCCACACGCCTTCTTCCACCCCGGCCAGCACCACGACGTCCCATTCGCGGCCTGCGGCGGATGCGGGCGTGACGAAACTGACCGCGTCTATTCCTTGCGCGCGTGCCCCCAGGCTGTCGGCGGCGAAGTCCTGGGATTCGAGGTGGTCGATGAAGCGGCGCATGCGGCCCGACGGCATGCGTTCTTCGAAGTTCTGCGCCTCACGCAGCAAGGCAATGACGGCGTCAAGGTCTGCATCGTCCCGCGCTGAACCTGCGAGTGCGGCTTCCCGCCACGTCTCGACGACGTCGACGGTGGTCCACAGCGCCCAGATCACGCGCCGTGGTGACGCCTGTTCCGCTTCGATCAGGTGGCGGGCGTTGGCGACTGCGGTGCTCGCCCGCTCGGCTGCCCGCACCTCGGGCCCGTCGAGGCTGGCCCACCTTTCGGGATGCCCCATGGCCTCGATCAGGAGTTCTGCCGAGCTGCGCATGCCGCCTGACGAGCGTTCTTCTCTGACGAGCGCGCGTCGCACTCTTCGCACGCCTACAGGGTCAAGCCCGATGACGCGCGACGACAGGACGTCGACCACTTCTTCCTCGGTCCACGGTTCCAGCCCGGCGGCCCGGCGCGCCATGAGCAGCAGCGGGGCTACAGCGCCATGTTCATGGAGTGCGACGCCGTCGCCGAGCGCGTCACACGGAATGTCTGCGCCCAGGAGGTCGGCCCGTAACTCGCGCAGTTGAGTGTTGGACCGTGCGATCACGGCCATGCGGGACCACGGGAGCCGGTCCTGAGACGTGCCGATGCGGGCCCGGCGGAGTGCCGCGGCGATGGTTCGCGACTGGGCGTAGCGGTGTGGCGCGACAGTGATCGATACGTCGGCGCCTGCCGCGGGGCGGGGCGCCACGCGTGCGGATCCGACGGATTGGGTGCCGATGTGTTGCACGAGCGCGTCGGTGACGCCCGCGAGCGCGGTGGTCTGACGGTGGTTGCCGTGAAGTTTCCACAGGGTCGCGTCGAAGCCCCAGTTGCGTTGTCCGCTGCCGCGGGACTGCGGTGGCTGTGTCGCTGCTGCGAGGGCTCCGGGGACTGCTCCGCGATATCCCTGGACGGATTCGTCGGCATTGCCAGCGAGAACGATGCGCGCTCCGCCTTCGACAATGGCCTGAAGCAGGTCAACGACGGCTTCGGTGGCGTCGTGATAGTCGTCGACGATGGCGAGGTCCCAGCTGGGGGCGGGCCCCCAGGCCGGGTCCCAGGTGCGCAGGGCCGCCGCTGCTTCGCGCGCGACGCTTGCGGGGTCGTACTTCAGTCCTTGGTCACTGGGGAGGCTGCGGAGGAACACGTTGTCGAGGTAGTCGTCCATGACGTCTGCACCGGCTACCCATTCGCGACGCCCGGTGACCTGTCCCCAGTCGCGCAAGTCGTCGGGGCTGAGGCCAGCCTCGGTGGCGCGCATCAGGAGGTCGCGCAACTCGTGGCGGAAGCCGGGCAGGGCGGTCGCATCGTCCGGGACCACGCCGTTCCATTGGGGTTGGCGTCCGGCGCCGGCACGATGCCCATCGAGGAGTTCGCGGAGCAGTGCGTCCTGGTCTGCGCCCGTGATGAGGGAGGGTTCGGGTTCTCCCGCGGCGCGCGCCCGTGCGGAGAGGATGGCGTGAGCGACCGACGCAGGGGTGCGCACGACCGGCACACCGGACGGACGGTCGAGCGCAGCCGACACCCCGTCACGGAGTCCGGCAGCCGCCTCGCGGGTGGGTGCCAACACCACGAGCCGCTCGGGCGCGATCCCGTGGACCGATGCCGCCTTCGCGATTGCAGCGACCGTCACGGTCTTACCTGATCCAGCAGGACCGACGACGACATGGTTGCCGCCCCCCAGCACTCCCTCAATGACGGCCTGCTGCGACGAGTCGAGAGTGGGCGCTACCGGAGCGTGCTCCGGCGAGGTGAGGCGAACGGACATGGGACTACTTCACCACGCAGCGCTGACATGAGCGCCGTCGACATGTCGAGTGAGTGGGGGTCACTCGTCTTCGGCGCGCGTCGCCGACGCTGTGGGGCTCGGCGAGGCAGACGGGACGGGCTCGTCGGGGTAGGGCCAGGGGTTGACGTCACAGTCGTCTGACAGGTCGGTCTGGTCAGTCATGATCAGCGCCTCACCCGACGCGCAGGTGCCGTCTTCTTCTCCCCTGACGTGGCCCACACCGTGGTTGACCAGGTAGGTCCGCGCATCGGCCCTCTCTTTGCCGTACGAGTCAAGGCCGGCAGTCCAGTCGTATGCACTAATCATCACGACGCCGCGGTCGGCGCAGTTCGACTCCGGGGTCTCGTCGGCGGATGGTTCCGCGGACGCGCTCGGCTCAGCAGAGGCCGATGCGCTGGGTTCCGTCGATGCGGACGGGTCGGCGGAGGGCGAAGGGTCGGCAGTGGTCGCCGTCTCGTCCAACCCCACCGAGGCCGGCGCGTGAGGGTGGGGGCACGTCGCGGCGGCCGTGTATGGAGATGCCACGACGATGCGGATGTCTGCTGCGCCGGTGGTGGGCACGTACTCGTAGCGCCCGCGAGCCCCCCAGCCACGCGGATCATTGAGGATGTCCATGACGTACTCGCCCAGGGCGGTGCCGTCCATGACGAGGCCGTCTTCGTACTCGACACGCACGTACCGTGTGGCGAGGGCGTCACTCTGGGGCGAACCATCGGTAGTGACGATGGTGTACGTCCCTTGTCCGGTGGTCGGCACGTCCAGTGTCACGACGCCCGCCGCAGCGTCGTCGTCGAGCTCGCGGTCGATGGGCTCCAAGGGAGGCAACGACACCTCGACCTCGGCGGTCTCTGTGGGGCTGGGGGTTGCGCTGGGCGTGACCTCAGGAGCCGCCAAGTTCGAGCCAACTTGCCCGGTAAACCACCCCACACCGATGCCCAGCAGGAATGCCAGGACCACCGTGAGAGCGATGGCCTTGAAACTCGGCAGGTGGATTCCCCTGCCCGCGAACAGGCCCTTCTCTCGCGCTTTCACCCCTCTACGATAGTCAACACCACCACCAGCAAACGCAACTTCGGAGGCGACAGTGGAGATTCGCATCGGTGTCCAGAACGTGGCACGTGAGATTGTCATCGAGACTAACCTCACGGGTGACGAGGTCGCAAAGGCTGTGGCCGATGCCATTGCTGGGGCAACACTCGACCTTTCCGACGCGAAGGGTCGCCGCATCGTGGTGCCTTCCGCTTCACTCGGCTATGTCGAGATTGGCGAGGAAAGTAAGCGTCGCGTCGGCTTCGGAGCGTAACTCCGCAGAGCCCGGTTTCGCACGGGCTCTGGCTCACCCGCGCGCTGCACGGTAGAATGCCCATGACCCGGGGTTGACCGGTCGTCATGTGAAGCGCGGAACCGCTGCAGAAAGCGAAGGCCGCAGGACCTCGATGATTCGCGATCGGCTACCCGCCATTTGAGGACGCACCACCTTTGAGTTGCGTCCCGCGAATCCTCCAGAGGACATCCATGACAGACACGCACGCCAGTGTGCAAACAGCAGACCAGACCTTCGCCGACTTCAACGTCAATCCCCTGATTGTTGAGGCTCTCGCCTCCGCAGGTATCACCGCACCGTTCCCCATCCAGGCCATGACGCTGCCGGTAGCGCTGTCCGGCCACGACATCATCGGCCAGGCCAAGACCGGAACCGGAAAGACGCTGGGGTTCGGTGTTCCCGCCCTTCACCGCACGGTTTCACCCGGTGAAGAGGGATTCGACGACCTCCCCGAGCCCGGCAAGCCCCAGGCCCTCATCGTTGCCCCGACCCGCGAACTCGCGGTGCAGGTGGCCGGCGACCTCGAGACTGCCTCGAAGAAGCGTTCCACGCGCATCGTCCAGATCTACGGTGGCCGTGCCTACGAGCCCCAGATCGAAGCACTGCAGCGCGGCGCCGAAGTTGTCGTCGGTACCCCCGGCCGCATGATCGACCTCCTGAACCAGGGCCACCTGGACCTCCGTTTCGTCCGCACCGTGGTGTTGGACGAGGCCGACGAAATGCTGGACCTGGGCTTCCTGCCTGACGTCGAGAAGCTCCTCGCCGCAACCCCCGCCTCGCGTCACACCATGCTGTTCTCGGCCACCATGCCGGGCGCAGTCGTGTCGCTGGCACGTCGTTACATGACCCAGCCCACCCACATTCGGGCCGCTGACCCCGACGACGACGGCGCCACCGTCAAGGCCATCAAGCAGGTCGTCTACCGGGCCCACGCGCTCGACAAGATCGAGGTGCTGGCTCGTCTCCTGCAGGCTCAGGGCCGCGGCCGCACCGTGGTGTTCGCACGGACCAAGCGCACCGCCGCAAAGGTCTCGGACGAGCTCCGCGACCGTGGATTCGCCGCTGGCGCCATCCACGGCGACCTTGGCCAGGGCGCACGCGAACAGGCTTTGCGCGCATTCCGCCACTCCAAGATCGACGTCCTGGTCGCCACCGACGTCGCAGCACGCGGAATCGACGTCGAAGACGTCACCCACGTGGTGAACTACCAGTGCCCGGAAGACGAAAAGACCTACCTCCACCGCATCGGCCGTACGGGCCGTGCCGGTAAGACCGGTACCGCCGTCACGTTCGTGGACTGGGACGACATCCCCCGCTGGTCGCTGATCGACAAGGCACTCGACCTGGGCTACCCCGAGCCGGTGGAAACCTACTCGACCTCGCCGCACCTGTTCGACGACCTCGACATTCCCGAAGGCACCAAGGGCCGTCTGCCCAAGGAGCAGCGCACCCTCGAAGGCCTCGAAGGCGAGAAGCTCGAAGACCTAGGCGAAACCGGCAAGAAGCCGTCCGGTGGACGTGGCGGTCACGGTGGCTCCGGTGAGGGCCGTGGACGCGGCAACTCTGGTGGACGTGGACGCGGCGGCAACGGCGGCCAGGGCCGCAACCGTCGTGGCTCCGGCGCTCAGCGTCAGGGCGGCGAACGTCGCGACGGTGGCGACCGCAAGAATGACGCTCCTGCGCGCACCGTGAACTCGGACAAGCCCAGCACCGGTGAAGGCCGCTCCGGCGGTCAGCGTCGCCGTCGTCGTCGCCGTTCCGGCGGTCAGGGCGGCAGCGGTCAGGGCAACAGCGCACAAGCATCGGAGTAACCCTCATGGCTGAGCACAAGGTTCTGCTGTTCTACATCTTCACCCCCCTCAGTGACCCTGAGGCCGTGAGGTTGTGGCAGCGAGACCTGTGTGAGTCGCTGGGGCTCACGGGCCGCATCATTCTGTCCAAGGACGGGATGAACGGCACCGTGGGCGGCGAGATCACCGCCGTGAAGCGCTACCTGCGCAAAACGCGAGAGTATGCGCCGTTCAAGCCGCTCGACGTGAAGTGGTCGCAGGGAACCGGCAATGACTTCCCCCGGTTGAGCGTCAAGGTCCGCGAAGAGCTCGTGAGCTTTGGCGCACCGGGAGAACTCAAAGTAGACGCCAACGGCGTCATCGGCGGCGGCACACACCTCAGTCCTGAGCAGTTGCATGCCCTAGTCGACGAGCGTGATGTCACGTTCTTTGACGGACGCAATGCGATCGAAGCGGAAATCGGCCGGTTCAAGGACGCGGTCGTCCCCGACGTCGAAACCACGCGCGACTTCGTCTCCGAACTGGAGTCAGGCAAGTACGACCACTTGAAGGACTCCCCCGTCGTCACCTACTGCACGGGTGGGATTCGCTGTGAAGTCCTCAGCGCCCTCATGATCAACCGCGGCTTCACCGAGGTCTATCAACTCGACGGCGGCATCGTCCGTTACGGCGAAGCCTTCGGGGACCGCGGCCTATGGGAAGGTGCGCTCCGGGTGTTTGACGGACGCGAAGTGATGACCTTCACCGACGAGGCCGCGGTGATCTCCCAATGTTCCGTGTGCGGCGACGACAGCAGCCGGCTACAAAACTGCGACGACCTGTCCTGCAAGAAGCAACTGGTGATCTGCGAGGGCTGTGCGGTGGATGACCGCTTCTGTCCTGCACACATCGGTGCGGACCACTCGCAGCGCGCCGCAGACTAGTCCTCGCTGATCGCCTGCTCCAGGCGCTCCAGCTTGCCGTCCAACTCCCCGGTGTAGCCGGGACGGATGTCCGCCTTGATGACCAGCGACACTCGCGAGCCGTACGGCTGAACAGCCTCCGTCGCGCGCTTGATCACGTCGAACACCTCATCCCACTCGCCTTCGATCTCCGTGAACATCGACGAGGTGCGGTGGGGAAGGCCCGATGCGCGCACCACCTTCACGGCCTGCGCCACAGCGTCGTGAACAGAACCGTCTGCACGGCCGTTGCCGGACGGGGCGACAGAGAAAGCAGCAATCATGATGTTCCTTACAGCAGAGATGGACGGGGTTCCAGCGCGACCCTAGCGCGCTTCCTGAAGTGACGTAAACGCTTCCACAGAGGTGAGGTTTTCTCCGAGTTCATTGGGCTTCCCGGCCCCGTGATAATCGGAACTGCCGGTAGCAATCAGCCCGTGCCGGTCCGCCAATCCACGCAACCGGCCCCTCTGTTCGTGAGTGTGGTCACGGTGGTCCACCTCGACGCCGGCCAGCCCTGCACGCACCGCGCGGGTGAAGGCCCGGTCCGGGAGTTCAGCCCCCGCGCGCCCCGCATACGGGTGCGCAATGACGGTCACTCCCCCGGCCGCACGCATCGTCGTCACCGCATCAACGACTTCCGGTGCGTAGTGCGGCACGTAGTACGCCGAACCTGGACGCAGAATCTCCGTAAACGCCGCAGACCTGTCCTCAACAATGCCCTGTGCCACCAAAGCATCGGCAATGTGCGGCCGTCCCACTGTCACGGCACCGCCTGCCTGTTCCACGACATCGGCCCACGTCACCGGGAAATCCTGACCTAGCAGGTCCACGATGGCTTGCGCCCGGTGCACGCGCGCATCACGGGTCCTCGCGACCATCGCCTCCACTTCAGGATGGGCCGGGTCATGCCAGTAGCTGAGCAAGTGAACCGAAGTCCCGTGGAAACGCGCCGAAACCTCGATCCCCGGCACCCACGTCAAGCCCAGCGAGGTGGCCTCGGCGCGGGCTTCCTCCCACCCCGCAGTGGAGTCGTGATCGCACAGCGCGACCACGTCCAGGCCAGCACGAGCAGCCTGGCGCATCACCTCCGCAGGTGATTCAGTGCCGTCAGACACCGCGGAGTGGGTATGGAGGTCGATGCGCATCATCCCAGCGTAGGCCTGTAGCGCCGATGCTGTGGCCGGGCATGGAGGAACCCTCGCCGCGCATATGGGTGGGCGCGGCGAGGGCTCCGGTGCGAGAGGTCAGACCCCCATGCGGCGACGCACGAACAGCAACGCCGCGCCGGCTGCGATCAGGATCGCTGCCGGAGTCATCAGGCCAAGGTCACTTCCGGTGGCCGGAAGCGCCGCAGCGGTCGTCGTCGGCGTCGGGTCCTCATCCGCGGTCGCAGCGGGCGCCGCGGCTGGTACCGAGACAGGCTCAACGGCGGGGATCACGGGCAGTGCTTCCACATCCACCTGAACGTGGTGCGTTGCCTCGATCAAGGTCATGGTCGCCGCACGTGCGCGCGGGTTGCCCGGGCCCAAAGGAATGAAGCCCCGCAGCTCCACGGCCAAGGTCACTGTGCCTGAGGCCACATCGGCTTCCGTGACCTCATACGACACCGTGCACGAGACCGTGGCGTTGGCCGCCACCACGCCGTCTTCTGGAACGTCACACGAGGCCTCCAAGCCCACCGGAGACAGGACCGTCACCTGCGCATTCTGCAAGGCAAACAACGTCGAACCAGGAATGGTGAAGGAGATCGACACCACATCCCCCGGCCGGACCACGCCCGGGTTGTCCCCCGCAGACCACACGACCTCGCTCCATACCTGCTCGAGGTCAGCCAGGTCGGCACGGCGGTCAGCAACATCTCCCTCTGCCGCGCCCAGGCCATCGAGCAGCGCTTTCACCTGGTCCACAGCGGCGCGCGCGGCATCCACGCCGCCCTGTGCTGTCTCGCGGTCAGCGCGAGCGTCATCAAGAGCGCCCCGCGCCTCATCCAACGCAGCCTTGGCCTGGGCCAAGCTGTCCCGCAAGCCCGGCAACTGGGCCTTGAGATCGCGCACGTCCTTGTCCAGTGCGTCCAGTTCATCCTCGAGCTCAGCAATGTCTGACTCGTGTGCCGCAAGCGCGGCCCGCGCATCGAACAACGTGCCCGAGACTGAACCGTCCTTCTCCACGCCCCCGATGAGTACGACGGCCGCAGTCGCGGCGGTCAGCTCCTCCAGGGCAGTATCGACGTCGGCACGGGCGGCATCGACGTCCACGATCGAGGCGATGCTGTCCCACCAGCCGGACCTCAACGCCGCGCCCACGGCAATGGCCTCTGCCTCGTCGGCAGCATCGTCCGCGTCATCGGCCAGTTCACGTGCCTCGGATGCTGCGTCCAGTGCAGCTTGGTAAGCATCCGTGGTGCAAAAACCGCCACACCAGTAGAAGCGCTCCAAGGCAGGGAACGTGAACGCGTCCCACTCGAGTCCATCTGCGGTCTCATCAGCGTCATTCGCAACGGTGCGCAGCGCCGACGCGGTCGCCGAGGTGGTCTCCGCCTCTGCCTGGGCCGCATCGCGCTGCCCCTCCACCTCCGAGTACGCCGGAGCTGAGATCCCGAGCGAAGTGAGCAGTGCGCCCACTCCGTCTCCAGTCGGAACGGGGCCATTGAACGTCGCGAGCGCCGAGTCGTAGGCACCTTGGGCATCGGCTTCCACGAGCAACGCTGCCGCAAGGGCAGCCTCCAGATCGGATACCGCCTGCTGAAGGCCGGGCAACGCCAGCTGAAGGTCGGCCAGGTCACTCTCGCCTGCGGCGATGTCAGCCGCAACAGCGGCGATCTGGTCCTGGACAGTTGTCAGCGCGGCACGAGCATCATCACGTGCGGACTTCTTTGCGTTGAACTCCGTACGGGCCAGATTCAGCGCGTTCACCGCATCGGCCAGCACCGTGCGCGCCTCGTCCAACGCCGCCGTCCGGTCCCCCTTGATGCCCTTGAGCTGGCTCAAGAGCGCGGAGAAGGTATCGAGTTCAACGCGCACGGTGTCCCAGTCCGCGTCAATGAAAGCTTGGTTGGCGGCATCGGCCGCGGCTTGAGCCGCAGTGGCGATCTGCGCAGGATCAGCCGTATCAGCGGTGTCATGTGCGAGAGCCGGTGTCCCGACTCCAATCGTGAGCACGGTCGCGGCGCAGGCTGCAGCCGCTGACGCGCGCAGGCGTGTCAGTTTCATGGTGTTCTCCCCTCGGCTGGCCCGCAGATCCCCCGCAAGGCCAATCGGGACGTTAGTCCCGCAACACACCGTGTGACAAGAGCCACAGTCAAACTTTTCCGCTGGTAGTCCGATATTTCATACATCGGCGCATTCAATTGTCCGGTTCGCACTTTCCCGATGTAGAGAATGAGACGATAGAGACGTGAGCGACAGCACTTCTGACAAGTCCAACAAGGCACGCGCCCTGCGCCCCGACAACTCCGAGTTCAAAACCTGGATCGGATCACACTGGGCAGAACCCGACGACCTCGCAACCCAGCGCCTGGGGTCAGCGCCATACGCTGCGGAACGCCGGCATCGGCTCTCCGCACAGTTCCCCGGCAAGCGCATCGTGGCACCCGCCGGAGACCTCAAGGTGCGCTCCAACGACACCGACTACCGCTTCTCCCCCGACCGTGACTTTGCCTACCTCACCGGGCTCGGCACCGACCGCGAGCCCGGCGCAGTGCTCGTCATGGAGCCCACCGCCAACGGTCACGACGCCACCCTCTACCTGGTGCCACCCGCCACCAAGGACGAAGACGGGTTCTACACCGACCCCCGCTCCGGCGAGTTCTGGATTGGACGACGCCCCGGCCTTGCCGAGTTCGAAGCCATGACGGGAATCACCACCCGGCCGCTCAGCGAACTGCCCAGCGACATTCGCCTCGCATCCCACCCCCACAAGCCCGTGTCCCGCGCCCTGCATGAAATGCGCCTGGTCAAGGACGAATGGGAAGTGCAGCAGCTGCGTGACGCCGTCGACGCCACCATCGCCGGATTCGAGCGCGTCGTGGGAGAGCTTCCCCGTGCGATCGAGCACAAGCGCGGCGAACGCGTCATCGAAGCAACCTTCGACGGCCACGCCCGCGAAGAAGGCAATGCCGTGGGCTACGAAACGATCGCCGCCTCCGGCCCCCACGCCACCACCCTGCACTGGATCACCAACGACGGCCAGGTCCACGCAGGAGACCTGCTGCTGCTCGACGCCGGCGTGGAGGTGGACTCCCTCTACACCGCGGACATCACCCGCACCATGCCCGTGACGGGCCAGTTCAGCGAGGTCCAGCGGCGCGTGTACGACGTAGTGCTGGAAGCAGCCGATGCTGCCTTCGCTGTGTCGCGTCCCGGCGTCACCCTGCGCGACGTTCACGACGCCGCCATGGATGTCATCGAGGCTCGGCTCACGGAATGGGGCATCGTTCCCGAAGCCCAGTCCGACGAGTCCAAGCTGTTCCGCCGCTGGATGGTGCACTCCACGTCCCACCACCTGGGACTCGACGTTCACGACTGCGCTGCCGCCAAGCGCGACACCTACATGGACGGCCCGCTGAAGCCCGGCATGGTGTTCACCATCGAGCCAGGCCTGTACTTCAAGTCCGACGATCTCGCCGTGCCCGAAGAGCTCCGCGGCATCGGCATCCGCATCGAGGACGACGTCCTGGTCACCGAGGACGGTGTCGAAAACCTGTCCGCAGCGCTTCCTCGCGAAGCCGACGCGGTCGAGCAGTGGATGGCCCGCCACCGCCGCTAACCCGCGCGCTTCCACGCAGCCCCTTCCCCGTCAAATGGCTCCATTTGACTGTTTTGGCTAGCTAAAACAACCAAATGGAGCCATTTGGCGGGAGGGCGAGAGGGACTTAAGCCCCGCGCAATGGAGCAATGTGGCTCGTAACCTCAGGAAGAACAACCTGAGGAGAGCGTCGTGACCGCAGCCACCCACGCCACGCAGGCACCCTCCCGCGCCTCGCGTTGGGGCTCCTTTGCGGCCGGCCTCCTGATGGCGCTGCTCCTCCTTGGCGCCGCGGGCGCCAACGCTGTCTCCGCTTGGTCGAACGCCGCCCAAGGAGACGCGGACACGGTTGCCATCGCAGCATCGGCGGCACAAGGCACCACGCTGACGGCCGATGCCGCCACCACCGTGGACACCGGCGTCACCCCAGGTATTGACCCCGATGCCGACCTGGTCTTGTTCTGGGGAGACGGCTGCCCGAACTGCGAAAAAGAACGCGAATGGCTCGAAACGGTCGAGGATACCCACCCCGACCTCACCATCGCCCAGTACGAAGTGTGGAACGACGACGCGAACCGCGACCTGTTCGCCGCTGAAGCCGAACGGCTCGGTTTCGAAGCCGGCTCCGTCCCCACCACGATCATCGACGGCCGGGTCTGGATTGGCTGGACCGACGCCATCGAACAAGACATGGCCGGCGCCATCTCAATGGTGGAACGCGGCGAGACACCGACTGCGGGCGTCTTCGGCACCGCGGGCGCAGGCACCTGTGCAGAAGACGGCACCATATGCACCGCGGAAGCCCCAGAAACCGTCATCGACGTGCCCCTCTTTGGCGAGGTCGCTGTCTCCGCAGATTCCCTCTTGATGTCCACGATCGTCATCGGCTTCGTCGACGGCATCAACCCTTGCTCCCTGTGGGTGCTTTCGGTGCTGCTCACCATCGTGCTGCGCACCAACTCCCGCAGGCGCGTGCTCGCTATCGGCACTACCTTCCTGACTGTCACCGCGATCATGTACGCCCTGTACATGGCGGCCTTCTACTCCGCGCTGGCCGTCGTGGGCATGTTGGGGTGGATTCAGCTGGTGGTCGCGGTCATCGCCGGCGTGTTCGGCGTGGTGTCCGTCAAGGACTACTTTGCGATGGGCAAGGGCGTATCCTTCACGATCCGTAAGGAAGATAAGCCCGGCATCTACTCCAAGATGCGTGCGGCCGCAGGAAAGAAAGCACTGCTTCCCGCGTTGGGTGCGACCATCGTGCTGGCGGTCGGGGTTTCACTCCTCGAGACGCCCTGCACCGCAGGCTTCCCTGTGTTGTGGACCGGAATGCTGCACGCCAACGGTGTGGGACCCGCGGAAACGGTGGGCCTCTTCGTCGCCTATATGGTGCCGTTCCTGCTGGACGAACTGATCATCTTCGGTATCGCAGTCGCCACGATGAAGGCCACCAAGATGCAGGACAAGCACGGCGAACTGCTCAAGCTCTTCGCCGGCGTCACGATGCTGGTGCTCGCAGGCGTCATGGTGGTGGACCCCACGCTGATGGAGAACCCGTGGGCGGCGCTCGGACTGTTCGCGGGTGCGTTCGTTCTGGCGCTCATCATTCACCTCGTGACTGTGCGTATTGTCGCGGCCCGCCAGGGCAAGCCTGCTGTGGCGCCTCCTGAAGAGAGTGTCGAGGAGAACGCTGCCGCCATTGCCGCAGACGACTCGTAGGTGAGACTCGGCTCACACTGGGAATCGTGCGCGACCGCACGCCGTTGACGTGGCAACACCACCGTCGATAGCGAGCAGGAGCCGCATTGCCTACGCACGTCCCTCTGTCCATTCTGGATCTCGCTCCCATTGCGCCGGGCGAGTCCGCGGCGGATGCGTTCCGCCACATCGTTGACCTCGCTCAGGCCGCAGAGTCCGCAGGCTATGAGCGGGTCTGGTACGCCGAACATCACAACATTGACCGCATCGCGTCCTCCGCCACGAGCGTCCTCATCGCCCACGTGGCAGCGCATACGTCGACGATTCGGCTGGGTGCTGGCGGTGTCATGCTCCCGAATCATTCACCGCTGACCATCGCGGAGCAGTACGGCACTCTTGCGGAGCTTCACCCGGGCCGCATTGACCTGGGGCTGGGCCGTGCCCCAGGTGGTGACCGCGCAGTCTTTGGCGCATTGCGCAGGGCGCCCGAAGCATCGGACCGTTTCCCGCAAGACGTCGTGGAACTCCAGGGATACCTGGGGGACGAGTCCCGGGTGCACGGCGTGGAGGCTACCCCAGGCAAAGGCACCGGCGTGCCGCTGTACATCCTGGGCTCATCACTGTTTGGAGCCCAGTTGGCGGCGGCTGTGGGGCTTCCGTATGCGTTCGCATCGCACTTTGCACCTGCCGCGTTGCATGAAGCAGTCGCGACGTACAGGCGGGACTTCACCCCATCGGAGCAGTGCCCCGAGCCGTACGTCATTGCGGGCGCGAACGTCTTTGCTGCGACCGATGCGGACGCTGCGCAGGAGCAGTTCCTCGCGGCGCGGCGGTGGCGTGTACGCGGGCTCATGAAGCGTGGCCCCGCGACTCCCGAGTACTCGGACGCTGAGATCGACGCTTTCCTTGCCTCGGAGCAGGGCGCTCAGATGGCGGACATGATGCGCTACACCGCGGTTGGCACGGGAGCGGAGGTTTCGCAGTGGCTCAACGACTTTGCGGCCGATGCTGGGGCGGACGAAGTCATCGTGGCGCACGCCGCGTTGGACGCCCAGGACCGGCTTGAGTCGGTGAGGTTGGCTGCGCCGTAGCATCGGCCAGCCCTGCGCATCGCGGACCTGCGCGTCCCCGCCCCTACTGGAACGAAACGGTGGTCTTAGTTGACTAAAACCACCAAATGGAGCCATGTGACGGGAAAGTAGGGAGGAGGGACGGGTTCGACTACGGCGCCAGGCCCGCCAGGACCTTGACGCCTAGACGCATGTCGTCGGGTGGAAGGTAGAACGGCAGGCGGAAGTGAGATGCTCCCCCGCCCGGCGCCACCTCAAAGGCCGTACCGGGCGCCACCGGTACGCCGGCATCGGCTGCACGTGCAGCGAACCTGTCCGCGTTGATGCCGGGCACCTCGACCCACAGGCTGGGGCCGCCGTCGGGCATGCGGAACCGCCAGTCGGGCGCAAACTCGCGGATCGCTTCCACGGTGGCGTCGAGCGACTCACGCAGGGAGCCGATGCGCCACGCAAGTGTCTCGTCGTAGGAGTCCGTCATGAGTTCGCGCGCGACCCGCTGCATGAAGGCCGAGCTACCCAGGTCCATAGCGGCTTTGCGTTGGCGGAGTTGGGCGGCGAGGGTGGCGTTGGTGTGGAGCCAGCCGATGCGCAACCCACCCCAGAACACTTTGGACAGTCCGGAGATGGTGATGACGGACGCTCCGGTCCCGAGCGAGGCGAGCGGCGGCGCAGGGCTGCCGTTCAGGGTGAGCGTTGCGGTGATGCGGTCGTCGACGAGCGTGGTGCCGGTGGCGGCCGCGCATTCTGCAATGGCGAGGGCGTCAGCGGTGCTCATGACGGTGCCGGTGGGGTTGTGGAACGTGGTGAAGTAGGCCACGTCTGGGCGTGCTGCACGGAGCAGTTTGATGGCCGATTCGACGTCGAGCCCGTCAGGGCCCATGGGCAGTGACAGGGGCCGTGAGCCGGAGGACGAGATCGCGTCGAACACCCCCGGGTACGTCACGGATTCCAGTGCAACAGGGGTGCCGGGGGATGCCATCTCCGTGAGCGCGAGCCACAGCGCTTGCTGGCCGCCGCTCGTGACGACGACTTCATCGGGGTGGGCGGGGATGCCGGCGGCACGGAGGCGTTCCACGATGACATCAACGAGGTCGGGGTCGCCCAAGGCTGCATAGCCGGTGCCGAGCGTGGGCGAGGCGTCGAGCACTGCACGCGGGTCGGCGAAGGCCTCCACGACGGAGGGCGCTGGCGGCGGGCAGGCGGAGGACAAGCCCACGAGGGGCGCCTGGGATCCGGGGAGGATCTTTGCGAAGCGGTCGTGGAGGCTCATGGCGTCGAGTCCGCGGGCGCGCGATCCGAGGGTGGGGGCGGCGCCGGGACGCCCGTCAAGCCATGCGTCGTCGCGGAGGCGCTGGTAGGCGGCGGTGACGGTATTGCGTGACAGGTGCAGCGCCTGGGCGAGTGCCCGCTCGGAAGGAAGGCGGGTGCCGTGGTCGAGGGAGCCGGATTCTGCGAGCGACACCATGGCATCGGCGAGTTGCTGGTAAAGCGGACCGGTGCCGGTTTGCCAGTGGTCGAGGACGTCGCGGAGCTGATCTGCCGTGGTGCGCATGGTGCCATTCGACCGCAAACTGGCCCCTCAAGACAAGGGCCAGACACCGGCTGACTGGCTCTTTCATCCCAGGGCCAGTCGGCACAGGCTAAGACCATGAGCCTCTCCCCACTCGACCGCGTCCGCACCAACCCCTCGTCACGCACCCGCCGCCGTGAGCGCATCTCCCTCCTCACGGAAGCTTCCCGCCGCGCCGCCTCCTACGTTGCGAACGTGCCGGACCGGCCGGTCTACCCCACGCCTGCATCGGTCGCCGCTCTTGAGCACTTCCGGACTGCTTTCCCGGACGGTCCACGTGAAGGCCGCGACGTCCTGGGCGACCTGGATCGCTATGGCTCACCTGCAACTGCGGTGGTCAATGACGGCCGGTACTTCGGGTTCGTCACCGGCGGCACCGACCCTGCGGCGGGTGCGGCCGCTGTCCTGGCGGGAGCCTGGGATCAGAACGCTGGACCCAAGTCGCCCGTGAGCGACGTGCTGGATCAAGTGACGTGCGCGTGGGTCGTGGAGGCCTTGGGCTTGCCACGCACCGCGGTTGCTTCCTTCAACGGGGGCGCGACGGTAGCGAACCTCACCGGCGTGATCACTGCCCGGGATGCCTTGTACGAGCGGCTGGGGTGGAACGTCGCCACGCGCGGCCTGGCCGGAGCGCCTCGCCTTCGCGTGATCGTCGGCGACGAGGTACACCTGTCAGCAATGAAGGCACTGCGGCTTGCCGGGTTCGGCGAGGATCAGATCGAGCGAGTTCCTACAGACTCCGACGGTGCCGTCAGGGCCGATGCGTTCCCCAGCGATACCGACGACCACACCTTGGTGCTGTTGCAGGCAGGCAACGTGAACACCGGTGCGTCAGATCCGTTCGCGCAGATCATTCCCGGGGTCAGGGAACGCGGCGGATGGGTGCATGTCGACGGCGCGTTCGGCCTGTGGGCTGCGGCCAGCCCCACGCTGAAGCACCTGGTCGCAGGCGTAGAACTGGCGGACTCGTGGGCGACCGATGCCCACAAATGGTTGTCCGTGCCCTACGACTCGGGGATCGTGATCGTGCGAGACGGCGCAGACCTGGCGCGCGCCATGAACGCCGAGGCCGCCTACCTCCCCACGGACACGACAGCACAAATGAACCGTGGCATCCAGGTCTCCCAGCGGGCCCGCGCCATCGAAACCTGGGCGATGCTGGCCACGCATGGCCGCAGCGGGCTGGCGGACCTGATCGACCGGCACTGCGCCTTGGCGCGACGATGTGCAGCCGCACTCCGCGCTGGTGGGGCAACCATCCTGGCCCCCGTGGTGCTGAACCAGGTGCTCGTGCAGTTCGGAGATGAGGCACAGACCGCCGCGACGATCGGGGCGGTGGAAGCGGAGGGCACCTGCTGGGCGGGCCCCACCGTCTGGCAGGGCACACGCGCCATGCGGATCTCGGTGTCCGATGCGGCCACCACCCAGGACGACATCGACGCCTCAGTCGAGGCGATGCTACGCGTGTGGTCGGGAGTCCGTGAGACGTCCGGACAGTCCGTCGAACAGCGGGCACATCACGCGACAGAGATCAGCCTGTCAAGGGCTTGACGCATCTGGGCGGCGGGGCGGACACACGCCAGACGCACCGCGCCGTCGCCCGCGCCGTCACGGGTCGCAAAGTAGGCACCGGGCATGACTCGCACTCCAGCGCGCATGCCGCGTTCGGCCAGACGCACCGCATCGTTCCCTGGGGTTTCGACCCACATGCTGAGACCGCCATCCTGCATGCGCACCCGCCACGGCAGCGACGCTGCCGCTACCGTCTCCACCACCGCAGCGGCACGCTCGCGCGTGGCCGCACTGACGGTACGGGCAGTGGCGCGGTAGTGGTCCCTGAGCAGCGAAGCCGTCACCCGCTGCAGGAACGGAGACCCACCAAAGTCGATCGCCATCCGTTTGCGGCGCAGGTGCGCTGCAAACGTGGCATTGGTGTGGATCCAGCCGATGCGCAGGCCACCCCACAGCACTTTGGAAGGACTGCCGATGGTGGCGACCGCTGCGGTGGGGTCAAGTGCCGCGAGCGCGGGGGCCGGGTCGGCAACGCCGACGGGCAGGTGCGCGGGGCATCGGTCGTCAATGATGAGTGCGCCAACGTCCCGCGCGGCGTCCAGGATCTGCCGGGCACGATCCGCATCAAGCAGTGCGCCGGTGGGGTTGTGGAAGTTCGTGACCATCACGATCGCGGGTGAGGCCGCACGGATAAGGCGCGCGGACTCTGCGGCGTCGAGACCGTCGGCGGTCATGGGAAGCGACACCAAAGGCGCGCGACTGTGCGCCAGCGAGTCAAACATTCCTGCGTACACCACGGACTCCAGGGCCACCGCGCGGCGCTGACCCGCAACAGCGCCAATGACGAGCGACAGTGCATGCTGCCCCCCGCTGGTGATCACAATCTGATCCGGCGCGGCGCTCACGCCGTCGTCGCGCAGATGATCCACGACCGCATCCACGAGCTCCGGTTCACCGTCCGGAGAGAACCCCACCCCTTCAACAGCGATTGCGGGGTCAATGCTCGCGGGATCCATGAGCGCCTGCTTCACCACTGGTGCCGCCTCCAGAGAACCGACGGCCAGGTCAATCAACTCAGCCCTGGCATCGGCCACAAACGTGGGCTGCCAGGTGCCCAGCCGCTGCGCAAACGACGCCCGCGCATCAAATCTGAGCCGTGGCGCAACACCGCGGCGCGTTTCGATCCACCCTTGATCGCGCAGTTCGCGATACGCCGCTTTGACGGTGTTGCGGGACAGGTGGAGTTCGTCGGCAAGTTCACGTTCGCTCGGCAACACCGTGCCGTACTCGAGCGCACCGGACTCCGCCATCGAGCGGATGGCGTGCACCAACTGTCGGTACAGCGGATCGGAGGACCTGCTCCACGTCGACAGTGCATGGGACAGTCGCGCTGCCGTAGACGACATAGGCCCAGTGTGCGCCGTAGTGGGCCCACCAGACAAGACCCACTGGATGCGGGCGTGGGCCTGTACGCGCACTCGCCACGGGGGCGAGGCTAGAAGCACGACCACGACAGCCCCGGGAGACACCGTGCTGAACAACCCTGAAGCGTTGCTCCGGATGCACTACGCGGAGCACAACGACCGTCTTATCCAACTGCATCGCCATCGTGGACCGGGCAGGCGGTCGTTCACCACCGAGACACGGGTCCATCATGCGGTCCGAGCGGTTCGCGTCAACGTCTACCGCAGGTGGAGTCATGCCCGGCGAGCGGTGCTGCATGCAGGGCATGCCATTGCCCACCCCAGCCCTGTTTGACATACCGCTCGCGGGAGCGTTCCCCTGACGCCGGGAGCGCTCCCGTTAGGCTGACCTCATGGTTCAGTCAGCAGAGCGGGTCTACGTCGCGCGCCTGGCAGGGACATCGGTCTTTGATCCGATCGGTGACGCTGTAGGTCGGGTGCGTGATGTCGTGTTGCTCATGCGTCGCGGGGCGGCGCCGAGCGCGGTAGGGCTGGTTGTTGAGGTCCCGGGCCGCAAACGGGTGTTCCTGCCGTTGACTCGCGTGACCTCCATCGCGCCCGGTCAGGTGATTTGCACAGGTGTGCTGAACTTGCGCCGCTTCCAAGCACGCGCATCCGAAACCCTCGCCATTGCGGAACTGTTGGAGCGTGCCGTCACGATCAAGGCTGGCCGTGAGCCCGCGTACGTCGAGGATGTCGCCATCGAGCCGATGCGCGGCGGCACGTGGCAAGTCACCAAACTGTGGGTGCGTAAGCAGGAACGTCGCAAGGGCGTGTTGGGCTTCTCCCGTCGCGGCGAAGCCCTCGTGGTGGATGTCGACGAGGTGACGGGTCTGTTGCGCCGGGACCAGGTACAGGGCGCACAACTGGTGATCCAGTCGTTTGCGGACCACAAGCCGGCGGACCTGGCGGCAGCCCTGATGGAGATGTCCCCTTCGCGGTCGGCGGAGATCGCCGCTGCGCTGGACGACGAACGCCTGGCCGATGTGCTGGAGGAGCTTCCCGAGGAAGACCAGATCACCCTGCTCGGCACACTGCGGTCAGAACGTGCCGCGGACGTGCTGGAAGCGATGGACCCCGACGATGCCGCCGACCTGCTGGGCGACCTTCCCGACGCGCAGGCGCAGGAACTGTTGGAATTGATGGAGCCAGAGGACGCTGATCAGGTGCGTCAGCTCCTGCACTACGAAGACGACACTGCGGGCGGTCTGATGACCACCGAGCCCGTGATTGTGGGTCCGGAAACCTCGGTCGCGACCTGCCTGGCGTTGGCACGCAAGCAACAGTTGCCCCCCGCTTTGGCATCCATGGTGTTTGTGGTGCGCCCACCGCTGGAAACCCCCACCGGCAGGTACATCGGCCTCGTGCACTTGCAGCGACTCCTGCGCGAGCCGCCACACGACTCGGTCGGCAACCACACCGATCCTGCGATTGAGCCATTGTCTCCGCACGATTCCTTGCAGGAAGTGTCGCGCCGCATGGCCGCTTACGACATCTTGGCGATGCCCGTCCTCGACGACGATCACCGGCTACTGGGAGCGGTCTCGATTGATGACGTCCTCGACCACCTGCTGCCCAGCGACTGGCGTGAGCACATGGACGCTGAGGAGGCGGCCTCATGAGCGACCGCCTGGACCGACCCAATGACGATCAGCGCCGCTTCGGCATCTTCAAGAAGCGCTCTCCGCGCGACTCTGACCGGATGGGAGCCGCCACCGAAGGCATTGCCCGCTTCCTGGGCACCACGCGCTTCTTGATCTACCTGACGGTGTTCTGCATTGTCTGGCTGGCGTGGAACACCTGGGGTCCCGAGGGCCTGCGGTTTGACTCGGCCGCGAACGGGTACACCGCGTTGACGTTGATGCTGTCATTGCAGGCGTCCTACGCCGCACCGCTGATCCTGTTGGCACAGAACCGCCAGGACGACCGTGACCGTGTTGCTGCCGAGCAGGACCGTCAGCGTGCGGAGCGGTCGCTCGCCGACACGGAGTACTTGGCCCGCGAAGTTGCCGCGTTGCGTCACGCCATCAACGAGACGGCAACGCGCGACTTTGTGCGCTCTGAACTACGTTCCTTGCTTGAAGAACTGCTGAAGCAGGATGAAGCCGAGGCCAGCGAACGAGACCGGGACCGTCAGCGCGACTAGAGACGTTGCGTGCGGCGCGCGACGTACTCGTTGGTGGCGACAATCGCACCGCACACCACGAGGACAACGGTGACGCTCGCAATCCAGGGTTCGGCGAACAGTCCCGCGGTTGTCGCGGCCGGGTCTGCGACAGCTTGTGAGAGCAGCACCCGTGGGTCCGCAGTCTCCTGAATCGACTCGACACACGCGCGGCCGACGACAGAACCCACCCAGAGGAAACCCGCCGCCAGGAGCACGGCGGCGGCCGCGCTGGACCAGCCTGCCTTCGCTCCCCCGGCGCGAATCCCCGCGCCAGTGAGAATGCCGATCACGATGGCGCTGGGATAAATCTCTACCCCTACCAGGATGAACAGACTGATGTAGAACACGGCACCCAAAAGCCCCAGCAGCATCGACAGGACGAGGCCGCGCGCCCAGCGCACACCCCAGGTGTCGTCGGGTTCGTCATGGACGGGTAGCTCGCTGGGGGGAAGCCCGGGTGGGTCGGGAAGAAACTCCGCCCACTCTGGGGCTCGGGACGGCCGATGGCGGGGAGACGGAACAAAGTGCGGGGTCTTCCGGGCAGCATCGGACGCGGGTTGCGACTGCGCGCGCAACTTCTCAGACATCGTGCCCCCTTGAACCCCTCAGTCACCACGATTTGGGTACACCGTTGCATGTAGACGGCTAAGCGACAATATATGCACAGCCCTCTGTGGCGCACTTCACAGCACAAACCTGTGGATAACAGGGCAAATCCCCCATCGTTCGGCTCGTGGGCATCCAGCGCCTACGATGGTCACCATGCCTACCGTCGAGCTTGTTCGCGACGCCCTTTCCACGGTGATCGACCCTGAAATCCGCCGACCTATTACCGAGATCGGCATGGTCCGCTCGGTTGACGTTGACGGCAACCGCGCCCTGATCGGCATCGACCTCACCACGGCTGGCTGTCCGATGAAGGGGCGGATCACGGACGATGTGAAGGCCGCTGCCGAACGCGTTGACGGTATCGAGGACGTGCAGATCGAGTTGGGCGTCATGAGCGAGGAGCAGCGTTTGGATCTGCGCTCCAAGCTTCGTGGCGGCAAGCCCGAGCCGGTAGTCCAGTTCACACAACCGGGCAACATGACCCGCGTATACGCGATCGCCTCCGGTAAGGGCGGTGTCGGGAAGTCCACCGTCACCGCGAACCTCGCTGCAGCAATGGCCGCCGATGGTTTGAAGGTGGGCGTCCTTGATGCCGACATCTTTGGCTTCTCGATTCCCGGCATGCTGGGTGTGGAGGGCCAGCCCACCCGTATCGACGACATGCTGCTTCCTCCTATCGCCCACGAGGTCAAGGCCGTCTCGATCGGCATGTTTGTGCCCGAGGGCCAGCCGGTGGTGTGGCGTGGGCCGATGCTCCACCGCGCCATCGAGCAGTTCCTTGCAGACGTGTACTGGGGCGACCTGGACGTGCTGCTCTTGGACCTTCCGCCCGGAACCGGCGACATCGCGATCTCTGTGGCTCAGTTGCTGCCGCACGCAGAGTTGGTGGTCGTCACGACTCCGCAGTCCGCAGCCGCTGGGGTGGCAGAACGTGCCGGGTCGATCGCGACCCAGACGTCACAGAACGTGGTCGGAGTCATCGAGAACATGGCGTGGCTTGAGCAGGCCGACGGTTCCCGTCTGCACGTGTTCGGTGAGGGCGGCGGCCAAGTCGTGGCTGACCGGCTGAGCAAGACGCTCGGCACTGAGGTGCCGCTGTTGGGTCAGGTTCCGTTGGACATCACGGCACGTGAAGCTGGGGATGCTGGCACGCCTGTGGTGGTTTCGGATCCCGAGTCGACTGCTGCGGTGGCGATGCGTGACGTGGCCCGCAAACTCACGGCGCGCCAGCGTGGTCTCGCGGGACGTTCGCTCGGAGTGACACCCGTCAGCAAGTAGAGCTGTGGCTGATGCGCCGTGCGTCAGCGTGAACCTGAGCGGGGCGCCCAGCCCACGATGATCGCTGCGATGACGCCCGCAAGAAGGGTGCCTGTGCTGAACGGCGGTGTCGCCAGTGCGGCCTTGAGTGCCTCATCAAAGCCGGGAGACTCGATTCCCAGGAACTGAGCACCGGGGATCCCTGCCCCGCTGACGCTACCGACCACACTCATGAGGTGGACGGACAGCGCCGCCGCAACAAACGCGGCGGCCTGAACACGCAGCCCCGCGTCGAGTGTCAGGTATCGCACGGTGAAGCCCACCGCTGCGGTCGCCATGGCACCCAACACGATGAGGACAAGCGACCCGGCCTCTTCTGGCACCAACAGCGACAGGAGAAGCCCCACCACGACTCCGGTGAGGAGCCCAGCGGTCAGCGGACCCATGGCGGTGTGGCGCACTGCGTCCAAGACGGACCCCTTAGCGGGCTGCGTGGACTGAGTTTCGGACGGCATGGCTACTCCTTGTGGTCTCGCGTAAGGCGGGCTGTGCTCATCGTATTGTCCCCTCGCGCAATGTGGCATCTGTCCTGATAATGGGACACATGGCTGACTCACCGTCTGCACAGGTGCCACTCGAGTGGGTGGTACCGGACGAGCCCGCCGCGGGCGCGACCCGTGTGCGGGACTTCTTTGCGCGGACGTACGGCGAGGAACCGGCCGGTGCATGGTTTGCGCCAGGCCGAGTCATTCTCATGGGCGACCATACGGACTACAACCATGGCCTGGCCCTCACCACCGCGACGCCGCACGGGGTGTGGGTGGCAGCGCGGGCCAGGGACGATGCGCGGCTTCGGATCGCGAATGAGGCGGCGGCTGACCTTGAGGGCCCGGATGACGTCTGGGAGGGCTCTGTCGAGGTTCAAGACGTCGATGGCGCGCGCGGCTGGCCGGCGTTTATCGCGGCGGCGGTGTGGGCGTTGACGGAGCGCGGCTACACCGGGTGTGGATTGGACGTTGCGGTGACGTCGTCGATCCCGGTCGGCGCGGGTCTGGGTGGGTACGGTGCGGCGTTGGTGGCGACTACGCGCATGGCTGATGCCCTGTGGAGGCTGTCGCTTCACAACCCGAGCGGTCAGGCGGAGATTACTGACGCCACGATCGATGCGGAGCGCGCGATCACCGGCACGCATGTGGGCGGCATTGACCAGGTATCTGCGTCGTGCGGCGCAGACGGGGATCTCACGGAGTTGGACTTTCGCGGTCGACGTCCATCTGTGCGCGCGTTTCCCCTCCCCCTGTCAACGTATGGGTTGTGCCTGTTGGTGACGGAATCCCGGATTCCGTTTGTGCCGACCCGCGGCGAGTTCTCCACTCGTTACCAGGAGTGCGCGGCGGCTGCGAGCGATCTGGGTGTGCCGTCCTTGCGGGATATCGCGGATGGCTCGGATCCGATGCGAGCACTTGCTGCGGTGAAGGACGCACGGGTGAGGCGGCGGGCACGGCACGTGGTGTCAGAGATTGAGCGAGTGCGGGTAGTGGAGCGCGCGCTCAGCGAACTGGGTCCGGCGCAGGATCGCTTTACGGCGATGGGCAAAGCGATGTTTCGTTCCCATGCATCGTTGGCGGCCGAGTTCGATGTCTCGGTGCCTGCGATTGATGCGGCAGTCGATGCGGCGTGGGAGGCCGGGGCGGTGGGAGCCAAGATGTTTGGTGCCGGCCTGGGCGGATCGTCAGTAGCGCTTGTCCGCAGGACCGACAAGGAACGCATTGCGGTGAGAATCCGTGACGCGGTGGTGGCGGCAGGCCACCCCACGCCACGGTTCCTCACCGCATAGCGCGTGCGTTAGAGCGTGTAGTCGACCACGAGCGGTGCGTGGTCGGACCAGCGTGAGGCGTAGTCAACCGCCCGGTCCACCCGGACATCGGCCACTGTTGCCGCGAGCGCGGGGGTCGCGAGCTGGTAGTCGATGCGCCAGCCGGCATCGTTATCGAACGCCTTGCCACGCATCGACCACCACGTGTACGGACCGGGCTGGTCTCCTGCGTGGACCCGGTGCGTGTCGACCCAGCCGGCTTCTAGCCACCGGTCCAGATAGGCGCGTTCTTCCGGGAGGAATCCTGCAGACTTGAGGTTTCCCTTCCAGTTCTTGATGTCGTTGTTCGTGTGAGCGGTGTTGATGTCACCCATCACGACAACGTGCTCATACTCGGCAGCGAGCGCAGCCAAGCGTTCGGTCATCAGGTCAAGGAAGGCGTACTTGTCGGCCATCGACTCGGGCTTGTCGACGTTGCCGGAGTGCACGTAGACGGAGACCACCCGGACGGGGCCAGAAGGCGACTGTACGGTCGCCTCGACCCAGCGTCCGGTGTGGGTGGCGGCAAGGGCGGTGTCGCCCAAGGCTTCGGCACCGGCCAACGGATCACTGAGGTCAGTGCGAGCCAGGATCGCAACGCCGTTGCGTCCTTTCTGCTCACTCACCTGCTGCACTACCTGCCATTCCTCGCCGAAGTTCGCGGTCAGAATGTCTTCCGGCGCGCGGACCTCTTGCAGGCAAATGACGTCAGGTTGGGTCTGCTCAATCCACTCGAGCATGCCCTTGCGCAGTGACGCGCGGACTCCGTTGACGTTGACCGAAGCAACTCGCATCAGCGAATCCCCGCCTTCCTCTCACTCTCTTCGACGACGTTGGCCAGCAACATCGCCCGGGTCATGGGTCCTACCCCGCCAGGGTTGGGCGAGTACCACGATGACTTGGCGACAGCATCGTCCGCAACGTCGCCGGCAACCTTGGACTTACCGGTTTCGGGGTCGGTGACGCGGGACACGCCTACGTCCACCAACACCACGCCGTCCTTGACCATGTCTCCAGCGATGATTCCTGGCACACCGGCCGCGGCGACGATCACGTCTGCGGTGCGGGTGTGGGAGGCCAGATCCTGGGTTCCGGTGTGGCACAGCGTGACGGTCGCGTTGACGTCCTTACGGGTCAGCAACAGGCCGATGCTGCGGCCCACTGTGGTGCCGCGTCCTACGACGACGATGTGCTTCCCAGCGAGGTCGACGCCATGGCGTTCAATGAGCTCGATGATGCCCTTGGGAGTGCACGGAAGGCTCGACTCGACGGGCTCGCTGGTGCGCAGCACGAGGCGCCCCAGGTTGGTGGGGTGCAGTCCGTCTGCGTCCTTGTTGGGGTCGATCAGTTCGAGCACCTTGTTGGTGTCGATGCCGCGCGGGAGAGGCAACTGAACGATGAAGCCGGTGCAGGCGGGATCGTTGTTGAGCCGCGTGACAGCGGCTTCGATCTCTTCCTGGGTGGCGGACTCGGGAAGATCTTCGCGGATGGAGTTGATGCCCACTTCCGCGCAGTCCCGGTGCTTGCCGGCGACGTACCAGGTGGAACCTGGGTCTTCACCCACGAGCAACGTGCCGAGGCCCGGAGCGACGTCGCGGTCCTTGAGGACCGCGACGCGCTCGGCAAGCTCGGACTTGATGG
Organism: Demequina sp. B12; assembly: GCF_028823635.1. GTDB lineage: Bacteria > Actinomycetota > Actinomycetes > Actinomycetales > Demequinaceae > Demequina. Next base: position 777,193 of record NZ_JAPEHU010000001.1, on the reverse strand, counting down.
CAGCGGCAGTGGCCTTGCCGTCGAGCTTCTGCGGGGCCATTACTGCTGGAGGCCCTCGTACAGCGGGAAGTCGTCTGCGAGCTTCTTGACGCGAGCACGCAGAGCATCGATGTCGGCGCCGCCCTTCAGAGCAGTAGCGATGACCTCGGCAACCTCGGTGAACTCTTCTGCACCAAAGCCGCGGCTTGCGAGTGCGGGGGTGCCCACGCGCAGACCGGAGGTGACCATCGGCGGGCGGGGGTCGAACGGAACCGCGTTGCGGTTCACGGTGATGCCCACCTGGTGCAGCAGGTCTTCTGCGTCCTGGCCGGTCAGTTCAGAGTTGCGCAGGTCAACGAGCACCAAGTGAACGTCGGTGCCGCCCGTGACAACGTTGATGCCGGCCTCGATGGCGTCAGGCTGGACCAGACGGTCAGCGATGATGCGTGCACCTTCGAGGACGCGAGCCTGGCGGGCCTTGAACTCTTCGCCGGCAGCAGCCTTCAGCGCGGTCGCCTTGGCGGCGATCACGTGCATGAGCGGGCCACCCTGCTGGCCGGGGAACACGGCCGAGTTGAGCTTCTTGGCGTACTCGGTGCCGCGGGACAGGATCATGCCCGAGCGGGGTCCGCCAATGGTCTTGTGGATCGTGGTGGAGACCACGTCCGAGTGAGGGACCGGCGACGGGTGCAGGCCAGCAGCCACCAGGCCAGCGAAGTGGGCCATGTCGGTCCACAGCTTGGCGCCCACCTCGTCCGCAATGGAACGGAAGGCCTCGAAGTCGATGTGGCGGGGGTAGGCCGACCATCCCGCGATGATGACGTCGGGACGCTCTGCCAGCGCCTGCTCACGCACCTGGTCCATTTCGATGCGGTGGGTCTGCTCGTCAAGGCCGTAGGCGGCCACTTCGTAAAGCTTGCCGGAGAAGTTCAGCTTCATCCCGTGGGTGAGGTGACCGCCGTGGGGCAGCGACAGACCCATGATCTTGTCGCCTGCGCTGATGAGCGCGTGAAGCACTGCGGCGTTCGCGGTGGCACCGGAGTGGGGCTGCACGTTGGCGTACTCGGCACCAAACAGTGACTTGGCGCGGTCGATGGCGATGCTCTCTGCCACGTCGACCTCTTCGCAACCGCCGTAGTAGCGGCGGCCCGGGTAGCCCTCTGCGTACTTGTTGGTCAGGACGGAGCCCTGAGCCTGCAGCACGGAACGGGGAACAAAGTTCTCCGAGGCGATCATCTCGAGGTAGGTGCGCTGACGGTCGAGTTCGCGGTCAAGGACCTGTGCGATCTCTGGGTCAAAGTCCTGCAGGGTCGCGTTCATGACCTCTGCGGTGGCGCTGGAGTCGGTACTCATGAGTTGTCCTCCTGCTGGCGGCGGGGGCCGCCGGTTGTCCGGTGACCTTGGCCCAGGCGTACGACCAACAGTCTCAAAGATGAAGTGCCGCTCCCTCGTGGTGTCCCACTGCGCCAGTCGCGACGCGCGCCAGTCTAGCAACGCTTCGCTCGCCTACCAATGCCCTTTTCTCCTTGGGGCTCCGTGTGGCCGACTCGTCAGCGCATCGGCCCTACGGGGTGTCCGCATCCTGGGGTGCTTCCTGCCGCCGCCGGCCCACCGCACGGCGGCCCAAGTCGCGCCAGAAGGTGTAGTCCATGAACGGTCGTACGAGTGCCACCATGAAGGGCCTCGAGAACACATACGCGAACAAACATGACGCCAGCGCCAACACCACGAGCGCCACGGTGTCGTCGAAGGGGAACTGATATCCGTCTTCACGCCCCGGGTAGAGGAACAGCGGGTGCAGCAGGTACACGGGAAGCGTGGCGGCGCCGATTCCCGTCATCAGCTTGTAGGAGCTACTCATCCACGACAGCAGCCCCAGCGCCAACAGACCTCCCACCGTGATCACCAGGAAACGCACGATCATGCCGTACCACTCAGGGTGACCCAGATCCTCATACCCCACGTGCAGGAAGAAGATCCTGCGAGAGACCTCGTCCTCGGTGAACCAACTCCACACAAACGCGCCCGCGAAGGCGGCAAGCGCCGCAAACCGCACGGGCCAGTTGCGCACGTAACGCCACCACTGGTCCTTCCACACCAGCCCCAAGGTGAAGAACGGCGCAAACCCAAAGATGCGCTGCGCAGACAAGGTGGTGTCAAGGATGGGGAATACGCCCGCGATCAGTGCGACCAACACGGTGACAATGACCATCCACTGGTCGACGCGAAGTAACGGCGCCGCGAGGCGCCAGGCGAGCAAGGCGAGCAAATACCACAGCGTCCAATCGGGATTCAGCAGAGTGACACTGACCGGCTCACCGGTGAGGGCTGCCAGCTCCAGTGCATGAATCACGGAGAACACCACGTAAGGGAAGCCCAGTCGCAGCACGAGCCGCACCGGCGACCACGTGCGCGAGTAGCGAGTGAGGTAACCGGAAACAAAGACAAAGGCCGGCATGTGGAACATGTAGAGCCACTGCTCCACTGTTTCCACCACGCGGCTGTCCAGCGGTGCGATGGCGTGGCCGAACACCACAAGACAGATCAGAATGCCCGCAGCACTATCCATCGCAAGGTCGCGTGAACGAGCCTTGGCGGGCGCTGTGGCGTCAGGAGAAGGAGAAGGGGACGTCACCCTTCCATTGTGAGACTGCGCGAGTCTCAGGCAAACTCAGTTGTCGCCGCGAACCGCGTTGATATCAGCGTCGTCATCAACAATGGCGCCGGATTCGAGCACCTTACGCAGGTAGGCGTAGGTGAGATCGCCGTTGACCTGGTCGAACTGGAACTCGTAGCCAGCCTTGTTGTACATCGCGATGTTGTGCTTGGAGTTCTGGCCGGTGAAGACCCACACCTCGCGCGTGGTGTCAGGGAGGTGACCCAACACTGAGAACAACAGCTGGGTGCCGATGCCAAGACCCTGCTGGTCCGGGACCACAGCCAAGCGGCCGATGGTGGCCTTGTCACCTTCGAGACCCACGCGAATGGAGCCGACCAGACGGTGTCCTTCCCACGCACCCAGCGTCACGACATCGGGCGACTCAAGATCCACGATGAGCTCCTCAAGCGTCTGCGTGAGCGCCGGGATGTTGGGGTCGTTGTACAGCTGCGCTTCCGTGACGAAGGCCGCGCGGCGAACAGTGAGAAGCTCACCCGCGTTGTCACGCTTCAGCACATCGATTCGCACACTGTCTGACTGGCTCATAGAACCATCGTGGCACGAAAACCTTGGAGTACCGGGCATGGCACACAGATTTCCGGTGTACCTGAAGCATGTCCCCCGTTACCCTGGTCTGAGATTGGGCATTGGGTCCCAGACCGAAGGGATCACTATGTCGCTGATGGGGAAAGCTCGAAAGTTTGCGGGCTCCAGCATCCGTCGCTTAGGGCTGCTCCCGGGTGGGATCCCCGACGGCCTGGGGGAAGACGAGAAGCTGACGGGCTACGTCATCCGGTCACAGGCAGTCGTGTTCTTCCCCGACCCGCCCGAGAACGTCTATCAGCTGCGCCAGTGGTACGGCGCACTCGATGCACTCGACGAACGTATGGGTCTCACCGTCGTGACGCAGGATTCCCGGACTGCCAAGATCGTGCGCGCCGAGACTCCCTTCCCGGTCATCATCGTGGCGCGCAACCGCACCTTCTCTGCGCTGTTGCGCCGCGGTCATGCCTCGATCGTCATTTACGTTGGCCACGCCAACAACAACATGGTGGGGCTGCGAGCCACGGAGGCCGCGCACGTGTTCTTGGCCCATGGCGACTCAGACAAGGCTGTTTCCGTCTCGAACCAAGTCAAGGGCTTCGACTTCACCTTTGTCGCGGGGCAGGCGGCCGTGGACCGCTACGCGGCCTCGGTGATGTTCTTCGACACAGCCGCACACCTGCGGATCATTGGGCGCCCCCAGCTGCCGTCCGTGGTGGAACGCGAGACCGGGTCCAGTGTGCTGTACGCCCCCACCTGGGAAGGGTCGCAGGAAACCAACGCATACTCATCGGCGGTCTCTCACGGAGAGCGGCTAGTGCAATCGCTGCTGGATGACGGTTTCCAGGTGATCTACCGGCCGCACCCGCGTTTGGGTGTCTCGGATCGCGCGTTCCGGGAGGCCAACTCCAGGATCAAGGACATCGTGACGGCGGCCGGAGCCCAGGGCGAGGTTGACGTGACCCCCGATCCCAACGCCGCCATGGAACGGGCCGATGTCCTCATCACCGACGTCTCGGCCATGAGTTCCGACTGGCTTTCGCAGGGCCGCGCACTTCTCGTGACGACCCCGGTTGTTGCCGACGCGCAACCCACCCCCGGTTCCCGTCTTCACGCCCAGGTGCCCCGGATTACCGCCGAGCAGGCTTCAGACACTGCGACCCTCGTGCGTGCCGCTATGGCAGACGAAGGCCACCTGGCGACCATTCGCGAGCTCGCCGACTACTACCTAGGTGGCCTGTCAGCGGAAGAAGCGACCGATGCCTTCGTCGACGCATGCGTCGAAGCCAGCGAGGCCTTCAAGCGAGAACTCCACATGGCAGAATCGCGCTATGCCCAGCCGTGACGAGCGCCCATCACGCCCCACCATTGAGCAGATTCGTGAGGTCTGCCAACCTCCAGAGATCCGGGGCCGCAAGAACTCCGAACACTGGACAGGGGACGTTTTCACCCGCTCGATCTCGCCATACCTGACTCGCATGTTCGTGTCCGCGGGCATCAGCGCGAACGCTGTCACGGTCGGCATGATTCTGTGTGGATGGGCCGCCGCCGCAGCGCTCCTGATTCCCGGCGTCTGGGGACCGCTCCTGGCAGCCGTGCTGGCTATGACACAGATGCTCCTCGATGCCTCCGACGGCGAGGTAGCGCGTTGGACACGCAAGATGGGCCCGCGCGGCATCTTCCTCGATCGCATTGCTCACACCACCACGGAGTCTCTGATCCCTGTGGCTGCAGGCCTGCGCATCGCCTTGGAGACCTCTCCCACGGCTTGGGGTTGGGCCGTTGTCGGTGGGCTCCTGGGCGTTCTGGTGTTGTGGAACAAGTCGTTGAACGACGGTTCCCGTCTGGCACGTGTGCAAGGTGGACTCCCGCTTGCCAAGGAAGACACCGGCATCAAGGCTCCCACCATCGGCTGGGTGGCACGCGCGCGGTCGTTGGCCAACTTTGTTCCCATCCACCGCGCGTATCACTCCGTTGAGCAGACGCTGGTGTTCCTGGCATTCGCGGTGGTAGGTGCGCTCGCCTCCTTCAACGGTGTCGCCGTTGCATTGGTAGTACTGACCGTTGCGGCCCCGATCGTCGTGGCTGGCCACACCCTCGCAATCCTGACCTCGTCCGCCTTGAAGGTGCCCTCCCAGGACTGACGGGGCGGAACGCTCGGTAGAGTGAGTGCCCATGAACGACTCTGCTGTGCGCTACGTCTTGGCGCTCTCCTGCCCCGATCAACCCGGCATCGTGCATGCCGTCTCCGGGACACTCGCGGAGCACGGCGGCAACATCACTGAGTCACAACAGTTTGGCGACCCCGACACCGGACTGTTCTTCATGCGGGTTGAGTTCACCACCGCAGCACCACGCGATGAGATCGAGAACGCTTTCTCCGGGCTGGGTGGACGGTTCTCGATGAACTGGAAGCTCGACCAGGCCGGGCGCAAGATGCGCACCTTGGTGTTGGTGTCGAAGTCCGCACACTGTGCCAACGACTTGTTGTTCCGCGAGCGAGCCAAGACGTTGCCGATCGACATCGTCGCCATGGCCGGAAACCACAACACTCTTGCCGACCTTGCGGGTTTCTACAGCAAGCCGTTCCACCATATCCCCGTCACCGCAGACACGAAGCCGGAGGCTGAGGCTGAGCTCTTGAGCCTCGTGGACTCGCTCGATGTTGAACTCGTAGTGCTGGCACGCTACATGCAGATTCTCTCGCCCTCGCTGTCCGAGGAACTCCGCGGCCGCGCCATCAACATTCACCACTCGTTCCTGCCGTCGTTCAAGGGAGCACGCCCCTACTTCCAGGCACACGACCGTGGTGTGAAGCTGATTGGCGCCACGGCTCACTATGTGACCAGTGACCTGGATGAGGGTCCCATCATCGAGCAGGAGATCCAGCGGGTGGACCACACTCACACCCCGGAAGAACTGACGGCCGTTGGCGCCGATGTGGAACGGACGGCACTGTCACGAGCAGTGCGCTGGCACGCCGAGCACCGCGTGCTCCTCGATGGCCACCGCACCATCGTGTTCCGGTAAGTACCTCGGGGATCACCTCGGATCCGGTGCAACGAGTTGCGCGGTCCGCGAGGCTAGATCACCAAAAGGCGTCCGTTGCGGGCGATGTGGCCGACGGTCCTCCAACCCATGCGGGGCTGTGACCGTGGGCAATGGCGCCAGCCGGACCAGAAACCACTGAACCAAGCCTTGATGGGCTGCCACTGCTTGGGACCACGGATGAGCTGCAACAGAGCCCAGGTAGAGGCATAGATCACGGAGAGCGGCCACGGCAGATTGCGGCGCGCAAGCCACACCCGATTGCGTGCCGACAAGAAGTAGTAGTCGCGGTGCCGGGTGGGAGGTTTCACCGGGTGGTACACGCGAAGCTCAGGATCGTAGATCACCTGCTTGCGCAGTTCCCACACACGCCACGCGAGTTCAATGCCTTCGTGCGCGTAGAAGAAGTCCGCAGGCCACATGCCTGCCGCGTCGAAAACTTCTCGGCGGGCAGCCACGGCGCCCTCCCAAAGAGAGAACACCTTGGTGGGTTTGTCGGGAATCCTGCTACCGATGCGGGGAACCCACCGCGACGGGGGCTCCTTGCCTTTGCGGTCGGACACCTGTCCCTGCAGTACGCCGTACTCCGGATACTGTTCAAACTTGGCGCGGACGGCGCTGAGGAAGTCGTCGCCAACGATCTCAGCATCATCGTCGAGGAAGAACAGATAGCGGCCCACCACATGGTTCACGCCCGCGTTGCGGCCGGCAGGGATACCGATGTTGTGCGCCAAGCCAAGAGTTCGCACACCGGGCATGCCGACGGACTCTTGGGGATCCCAGCCATTGCCAACGACCAAGACGTCTACCGTCACGTCGCGCTGACGTAGGACCGAAGCGATCGCGCGTGCGAGTCGCTTTTTACGCTTGCCCATTGTCAAGATGACGACCCCAAAGTCGGGAAGAGGCGCATCAGACATAGGCAGATTCTAGCCGTGTATTCGTAGACTCGATCCTGCTAGTCCAACCCCAGAAGCGCGCGGGGCACCGTGGAAGCGGCCGCAACGGCATCCGCCTCCGGCACGCCCGCCTCAACACAGACCTCAATGGCGCGGGTCATGGTGAGCGTGGAGCCAGCGATGGTATCAGTGCCCTTCAAGGTGGCCTTGCCATCCTTGACGTCCACTTCGAGCTCGCCCAGCATGTAGGCACCTTCTGGAGCTGCTGCGGCTGCCATGGCGTCCGTCACCAGCACTACACGGCCAGGTGCCGCACGGAACATCGACGCAATCAACGCGGGGTCGACGTGGATGCCATCCGCGATCAGTTCGATGTAGACGCGCTCGTCGTCCATCGCCGCACCGACGGGACCGATCTCACGGCCCACGATGCCCTTCATAGCGTTGAAGCCATGGGTCAACAACGAGGCGCCACGGTCGAAGGCTTCGCGAGACAGCGCGGCGGTAGCCTCGGTGTGTCCCACCGCCACGATCACACCAGCCTCGACGAAGCGCTCGATCGCGTCGAGAGCACCTTCCCTGGCGGGATCCATGGTGATCTGCTTGATGATGCCGTCTGCCGCCTCTAGCAACTCCGACACCACTGCGGGTGACGGATCGATGAGGTTGGCGGGCTTGTGTGCGCCCTTACGCTCAAGCGCCAGGAAGGGGCCTTCCAGGTGGACACCCAGAATCGACTCGTCTTGCGCCATGGCCTGACGCACGGTGTCCATCGCGGTGATCGTGTCCGCAATGGGCAAGGACACAAGTGAGGCCACCATGGCGTGCGTTCCAGTCGCTCGGTGAGCGGCAGCGGCAGCGAGAGTGCTGTCGACCGAGTCACCGAAGGAGTGGCCTCCACCCCCGTGTCCGTGGATGTCTGTCAGCAACGCCATGATGGCCTCCTTGTCGTCTTGAGTACTGCTTAGATACCTTGCCAGGCGGGCTTGTTGCGCTGTGCGTGGCGGTAGTAGTCAGCGAACTTTAGCTTGGACGCCGCTGCTTCGTCAATGACGATCGTGGCGTGCGAGTGAAGCTGGAGCGCAGAGCCCGGCATCGATGCGGACACGGCGCCTTCAACGGCACCGGCAACGGCGTCAGCCTTGCCTTCACCGAAGGCAAGCATCACCAGGTGGCCGGCACGCAGGATCGTGCCCAGTCCCTGGGTGACGCAGTGCATTGGGACGTCGTCGATCGAGTCGAAGAAGCGAGCGTTGTCTTCGCGAGTCTGCTCGGTGAGGGTCTTGACGCGGGTCAGCGATCCGAACGATGAGCCAGGCTCGTTGAAGGCCAGGTGTCCGTCGGTTCCGATTCCCAGCAGTTGCAGGTCAACACCACCGTGAGCGTTGAGTGCGGCCTCGTAGCGCTCACCTGCGGTCTCGATGCCGTCGGCGGAACCGTCGGGCACGTTGACACGCTTGGGGTCCAGGCCCAGGGGTTCGGTCACTTCGCGGTCAACGACGGCACGGTAGCTCTCGGGGTGCCCCGCGGGCAGGCCCACGTACTCGTCCAGCGCAAAGCAGGTGATACCCGTGAAGTCGATGCCAGCGGCAGCGTGTCCTGCCAGCGAGCGGTACACGGGAAGCGGGGTGGAGCCGGTCGCAACGCCGAGCGTGAAGGCCGGGTTGGCCTTTACCTTCGCGGCGATGTGGTCTCCGACGAGGGCACCTGCCTCGTCCTTGTCTTTAACAATCAGTACTTCAGCCATTGTCGACTCCCAACAGTGCTGCTCCAATGGCAGCAACAGGACGGTAGCCCTCGAGCATCCGGGTGCGCTCGGTGAGCTTGAGTGAGTTCAAGAATGCGGACTTGCTCGACCAGTCGTCGAGGACCGCGGTGGTGCCGTCAAGCAGGCTGTCACCGAGACCGGTCAAGCCGCCCCCGATGATGACCTCTTCTACATCGTAGGCAAGGACCAACACGCGGATGGCCGATGCGACTCCAAAGTAGAGACGGTCACGGATAGCTTCGGCAGCGGGGTCGCCCTTAGCAGCGGCGGCCATGATGGCGCGGGCGTCCGAGCCATCTGCCCCCCACTGGAGAACGATGCCGGAGCCGGAGGCGTAGGTTTCCAGGCCGCCGGGGTTTCCCTCGGGGTCTTCGGGACCGCGTGGGTCAACGCTGATGTAGCCGATTTCCCCGGCTGCGCCGTACGCGCCCCGCCAAAGTTTGCCGTCCAGGATGATGCCGGCAGCAAGGCCGGTTCCTAGGTTCAGGTATGCCACAGATCGGCGCTCAGGGGCGACGATCTGCCATGCTCCTACCGCGGCAGCGGTGACGTCGTTCTCCACGAACACGTCACGCCCCCAGGCCTCGCGTAGAGCACTTGCGAGATCAAGTTCATGGACATCGAGGTTCTGAGCATGGTGCACGACGCCGTCGGTCACAGTGCCGGGGATGCCCACACCAATCGACAGCGCGTCGGTGACCGAGATGCCAGCCTCCGCGGTCAGGGTTGCGACGGCTTCTACGGCTGCGTCGACCACGCCCTGATGGCCCTTGCGGACTGCGATGCGGTGGCGCCCAAGCACCTCGGCATTTTCGTCGACGACGACTGCGTCGATCTTCGTGCCGCCGATGTCCACACCGATGCGAACGCCGCTCATATGAGTTCCTTCTTCAACAGTCTTCTCCACCACTTGTCGGCACCTGCGGGCGTGCGAACACGTCCCGGGCAGTCAGGTGCCGCGAGTTGTCTTGGTCGGGGGGACGGGGTGATGGAGGTGGTGGCGAGCGCGGGGCTCGCCACCACCGAACACATCAACCCTTGACAGCTCCTCCGACCATGCCCTGGGTCATACGACCCTGCACGATCAGGAAGAAGATGATGACGGGTACTGCGACCAGAACCGAGCCGGCCATGACCTCGCCCCAGTTGGGGTATCCACCCACGTTGGAGAACTCGGACAGGCGACGCAGCCACAGCGGCAGGGTGCGGCTGCTCTCGTCGGTCAGCAGCACCGAAGCCAGCGCGAACTCGTTCCAGACCTGGATGAAGGCGTAGACACCCGACGCCACCAGACCAGGGGCCAGCAGCGGGAAGGTGACACGCATGAATGCGCCGAAGCGGGTGCAGCCGTCAACCATGGCTGCCTCTTCGAGGTCTGCAGGAACACCGGCAACGAAGCCGCGCAGCATCCACAGGGTGAAGGGGATCACCGTAGCGATGTAGATGATCGAGATACCGACGACCGTGTTGAGCAGGCCCAGGCTGGAGATCATCTTGTACTGAGCGATGAACATTGCTTCCGCGGGAAGCATCTGGATCACGATGATCGCGACCACGAACGACTTGCGTCCGCGGAACTTGAAGCGCGAGATCGCGAGTGCGCCAAGGAAGGCGAACACGATGCAGAACAGCAGCGACAGCAGGGTGATCGTGACCGACATCTGGAGCGATGACGTGAACCCGGAGGACGGGTCCATCACGGTCTTGTAGTTGTTGAACGTTCCGCCGAAGGGCACCCAGGTGGGGGTGAGCTGGGCGAGCGTCGCGGAGGACAGGAAGGACGAGTTAATCATCCAGTAGACGGGGAACACCCATACGAGGGCGATCAGCAGGGCGAAGATTCCGCCAATGCGGCGCCCGGTGGTCTTCTTGGTGTTCATCAGTTGTCCTCCTTGAGGAGCTGTCGGACGTAGTACCAGCTAAGGCCGATCGTGAAGAACATCACGATCATGGCGGCGGCGGACGCAAGACCAAACTGGTTCTGGCCGATACCGAGGCTGTAGATGTACGTTCCGAGCAGGTCGTACTTGGTACCACCGGCACCGAAGTCCTGCAGGAGTCGGATCTGGGCGTAAACGCGCAGGTCCCAGATGAGCTGCAGCAGGAACAGGATCGTGATGACCGGGCGGATGATCGGCATGGTGATGCGGCGCAGCATCTGCCAGCCGCTTGCACCGTCGAGCGAGGCAGCTTCCTTCACTTCGCTCGACACCTGAGTCAGCGCGGCGTAGACGGACAGCGCGACGAACGGAACCGAGGCCCACACAATGATCGTCGAACCGATGCCGTAGAACGTGATGGGGTTCACCAGCCAGTCGTGACCGATGAGGTCGACGCCGGGGATCCAGCTCAACACGTAGTTGATGACACCGTTGCGCTTGTCAATGAGCCAGCCCCAGACCGTCATCTGAGCGACGATCGGCATGGCCCATGCCAGCAGCATGGCGATCTGCAGGGTCAGGCGGGCCCAACGGCTGACGGCCTTCATGAGAAGGGCAAGTCCAATGCCGAGGATCATCGTCATCGAAGCCGTGATCGCCATGAAGACGATCGACTTCACCAGGATGAACCAGAAGGTGCCATCTGACAGCAGCGTGGTGTAGTTCTCGAACCACACCCACTCGGGGGAAGCGGTGCCGAACTGGGCGGCGAGCCCGTATTCGCGGAAGGAGTTAAAGACCTGCCAGCCGAGCGGGTAGCCCATACCGACTAGTAGTGCGACTAGTGCGGGAAGGACAAGCAGGTAAGGGAGAAGGATCTTGCCGAGAGGCTTCTTGCTCACGGCAGGCGAGTCGTCGAGTCTGCTCGGCGTCATCGCGGGGGTTGTCATGGTGTGCCTCTCGATGGTGCTGAGGTGGAGGGAGGAGGGGCGGGGAAACCCCCATGACGTGGGGCCTGGGCTTGTGCGGAAGTCCCAGGCCCCACGCGGGATGACGGATTACTCCGTCATTGAGGTGATTTAGCCGTTGATGAGGCTGTTGATCTTCTCGTCGTACTCGACTGCGAGCGAAGCGACGTCGCCGCCCTCTGCCACTGCAGCGAAGTACTGCTCGAGGATCTGCTGCTCTTCGATCGAAGCCCAGCCCGGTGCTGCCGGGGTCAGCTTGGCCGACTCAGCAGCCTGCAGCGACAGGTCACCCATCGCAGCAACCTCGGCGTAGGTCTCACCGAAGGTGGTGTTGGCCGGGCCAAGACCGTTCTCGGCCAGCATCAGCTGGTAGTCGTCCGAGAAGATGATCTGCATGAGCTGCTTGGCACCCTCAACGTTCTGGGTTGCAGCCGAGATACCGATGTTCGAGCCACCTGCGAACACGGGGGCAACGCCGCCGTCAACGCCGGGGAGCACGTATGCACCGAAGGTCTCGTCGTTCCAGGTTGCGACCTGCTCGCCCTCGTCGTTCTCCGAGAGGTCACCGAGCGACCAGAAGGCCCAGTTCGGAGCCATCGTGGTTGCCGCGGGGAGTCCGGGCAGGAAGTCGTCGTTGATGGCCTGGTAGGCGCTCGAGTCATCGTCGGTCACGGATGCGACCGAAGCGGTGGTGAAGAGCTCCTGCCACTGCTTCATGCCCTCAACCGACTCGTCCGAGGACAGAGCCGAGGCCCACTGCGAGCCATCGAAGGTAGCAATGTCTCCGCCGTTGGCGAAGATCCAGGAGATGCCGTCACGCCAGTCCTGACCGGGCACGTATGCACCAGCGATTTCCTGCTCCTTGAGCGAGGCGTTGACCTCGGTCACTTCAGCAAGCGTGGTGGGAACGTCAACGCCACCCTCGGCGTACAGGTCCTTGCGGTACCAGACCATGCGCGAACCGAAGTAGTAGGGCAGCGCGTAGACGGTGTCGCCAACCGAACCAGCCTCAACGAAGCCCTGGAGCAGGTCGTCGCCGCCCAGCTCTTCGTACATGTCGGTGATGTCCATGAAGGCACCAACGGTGGTGAAGGTTGCGGCCTGGGTGTTACCGACCTCGGTCACGTCAGGGGTGTTGGCCGAGTCGGGCAGCGAGGTGGTCAGCGAGGAGATCGCGTCGCCCCAGCCGATCTGCTCAACCGTCAGGGTGCCACCGTTGTCGGCAGCGTAGGTGTCCTTCAGGTACTGAATGAGCTCGTCAGGGGTGTCGGTTCCCATGAGCCACAGCTTGACGTCCTGAGCAGCTGCGGTGGCTTCGCCGCCAGCAGTGTTGGTGGCGTCAGGCGAAGTGGTCTCGTCGGTCTCGCCCTCGGACGAGGAGCATCCCGCGAGGACGACGGCCGAGGCAGCGGCAAATGCCGCGATACCGCGAGTCATCTTCTTCATTGTGCTACTTCCTTCTCTGTTGTGTGTGCCGTCCGTGACTGTTGTGGCCACGACGTTGTGGTTTCTAGGAGCTACGACACTCCCAGTTGTCCAGTAAGGACCATGACCACTGCCCCGAGCACGACGATGTCGCGTCCAAGGGTGGTCATCCGTAGCGTCAGATCACCGTGGAGTTCGGCCATCGTCCTGCTACGGAGCGTCTCGGAGGTGCCCTCAAGTAAGGGTCCAGCGAGAAGATTGTGAGGGCCGGCCAAAACGACCTCGCCCAAGTTCAGTGCTGCGACGACGGGAGCGAGCGAGATACCCAACCGCTCTCCGGCTTCGCGCAAAGCCGCGTTGCGTGCCTCGTCGTCGCCTTCCGCGGCAACGGACTCGAGGTGCGGTGACGACAGCCAGGTTTCGAGGCATCCGGCCTTGCCGCATGCGCATTCCTCGCCGCCGTCAGTGCCAACGACAACGTGTCCGATCTCACCTGCGGCGAAGCTGGAGCCGTACACAAGGTGGCCACCGACAACCACGCCGGAACCTACACCGCGGCCGATGCGGACCAGCATCATGTCGGGGCTTGCGCCGCCGAAGCTGCGCTCCCCCTGTGCTGCCATGTTGGCGTCGTTTGCTACCTGCGTAGGCAGATCGAAGCGCTCCGCGACGAGTTGCTGGAGCGGAACATCGGCCCACCCCAAGTTAGGAGCGGAAACGACGGTGCCGTCGAGGTCCACAATTCCCGGGCTGCCGATGCCGATGCCGATAACGGGCGCGGTCGCACGCTTGATCAGATCGGCAAGAAGGTCGAAGACCGCGTTGACGGCCTCGTCACCAGTCATGCTGCGGACGGACACTTCTGCGCGCTCAACAACGCCACCGTCAAGGTCCGTCACCACGCCGCGGAAGACCGAGTTGTTCGATAGGTCCAGGCCGATGATGGCGAAGCCTGTGCGGTTGATGTCGAGCAGGGTTGCGGGCTTGCCGGGGCGGGCGTCCGGGCGAAGGCCCAGTTCGACGACGAGGTTCTCTTCAATGAGGTCGGAGACCAAGTCGGAGATCGTGACGCGGGTGAGACCCACTTCCCGTGCGACATCGGCGCGGGAAAGGCCGTCTGCGCGGTACAGCGATTGAAGGACAAGCGCGCGGTTGTGACGACGCGCATGCTCGGGACGAACCCGGGCACCGGGACGCACGGCACCGGCAAGCGCCTTAATGCGCTGCGGTGCAGCTGCGCTGTCTACTCCGTGATCCGTGGTGACTTCCACCGTGGATCCGGAGGAGCGCCGCTGAGCGTCCTCGGTCGTCATAGTTAGTTAGTAAAGGTTACTAACGAAAATCTTGCAAGTCCCTCGAATCGATTTGAGCGCAACTGTTACCGTCCCGTGATGAATCGCACAGAGGTGGCAGCGAGGCATGTACGTCGAGCATCGATTGACAACACCCGCCACGCCGACCCAACGCAGTCAACGAGACGGTTCCCCTCACTTACAGTGTTCACACTGTTCACATACGTCACGGAGTTCCGATGCGCCCCCACCGCAGCCACTCACCACGCGACCTTGCGGTCGCGCTCGCCGCCACCGTCGCGGTCGCCAGCCTTGCAGGATGCGCGGCCCCAGCAGTCGCCGCCGGACTCGCTCCGTCCGCTGATCCCACGGCCATGGCAACCGCGTCAGCGTCGCCTTCGCCCACGGCTTCCCCGGAAGCCTCTGCGACCGCACACGTCTCCCCCTCCCCTTCCCCCACGGCAAGTCCAGACACCACCACATCCCCCACGACATCACCGTCCGCGCTGCCCGAAGCATCGCTCGAACCCGATGTGCCGGTCAGCAGCATCGAACCCGTGCTCACCTATGTGGGCATCGAAGCCGGGACCCTGACCGCGAATGCCGTCATCCCGGTCGTGGTCGAAGAGGGCGGCCGTTGCGTCTTCACCGTTGTGTCCAGCGGGACCTCACGCACCCACACCACCGACGCAATCCCCGACGCACAGTCGACGCTCTGCGCACCGCTATCCGTACCCAACGCGGACACCGAGACCACCGTCACCGTGCGCTACGAGTCACATGAACTCTCCATCCAGAGCGACCCCGCACGCGCAGGAGACAACTCGTGATGCGACGCTTCCTGGGCTCCCTCACCATTGCAGCGGCCGTCATCGCGATCTTCACGCCCGCCGCCCAGGCAGCCAATGGCAGTGACTTCGACCCCGGCTACATCATCTCCGACGCCACCTTCTACGACGCGGCAGCAATGTCGACCTCGCAGATTCAGTCCTTTCTGAACTCCAAAGGAAGCAACTGTGTCGCGGGCGAGGAGCCGTGTCTCAAGGACTACACCATGACCACGCGCTCCATCAGCGCGAACTCACAGTGCAGCTCGTACGCGGGTAAGTCGAACGAGACCTCCGCCGCCATCATCTACAAAGTGGCGCAAGCCTGCGACATCAACCCGCAGGTGCTGCTGGTCCTCCTGGAAAAAGAACAGTCGCTGGTGGGACGGACCCGACCCACCAGCCGCGCTTACCAGATCGCCACTGGTTACGGATGCCCCGACACTGCGCCGTGCGACACCGAGTACTACGGCTTCCAGAATCAGGTCTACCTTGCCGCCAAGCAATACCAGCGGTACCGCGACTACCCGGGCAACTATGCACATCAGGCAGGACGCACTCAACAAGTGCTGTACCACCCCTCGGCCTCGTGTGGCTCGTCGGCTGTCTACATTCGCAACCAAGCCACCGCGGGGTTGTACAACTACACCCCGTACCAGCCCAACAACGCCGCCCTCAACAACCTGTACGGCAGTGGCGACTCATGTTCGTCTTACGGTAACCGCAACTTCTGGCGCATCTTCACCGACTGGTTCGGCTCCACCGCCAACATCCCTCCCGTCAGTCTGGTCCAACGCGACTGGAACACGGACGGATACTCCGACATGCTCGCCCGGCACTCCAACGGAAGGCTCTACGCCTACTTCGGACGCGCCGACGGCTCTGGCCTAACCGGCAAGCAAATTGGCCACGGCTGGAACGGCATGCGCCTCATGTCAACCGCGTACAACTTCAATGGCACGGCTATGCCACAGATCGTCTCGATCCACACCAACGGCCTGCTCTACCTCTACACCGCGAACGGCAACGGCGGGTTCAGCGCGTCCGGCACCATCGGGCAGGGCTGGAGCGGATACGACCAACTGGTAGGCGTGTCGCAATGGGGAGGCCAACGCCTCAGTGGAATCGTGACCCGCCACCGTTCTTCGGGAGACTATTACTACTATCCCAAGACAGTTGGCGGCGGCTGGCTCCCACGGGTCTCGCTCGACCTTCCGGACTACGACCTCCTGTTTTTCGCGGGCGATTGGAACGACGACGGCTTTGCGGACATGTTGGGCCGCAACAGCGCCGACGGGCATCTCTACATGATCAGTGCCGAGCCCGACGGCTCCACCCAAGACCCTGTACGGGTGGGCACCAACTGGGGTGCGTTCACCAATATCTTCAGCGGTGGCGACTGGAACAACGACGGCCACGTCGATGTACTCGCGACGGACGCGAAGGGCGATCTCTACCTCTACACCGGCAACGGTAGCGGTGGATTCGGCACCAGCATGAAGTTCGGCCACGGCTGGGGCAACATGGAGTTCCTGCCGTAAGCGCAGTTGTACCAGCGCACAACACGAGGGCCCGGAGTCTGTGACTCCGGACCCTCGTTGCGCGTGTGACGTGGCTTAGATCAAGCCCAACCCTTGAACGGCGTCCCGCTCTTCGACGAGTTCTGCGACGGAGGCGTCGATCTTCGTCTGGGCGTCGGCGTCAATCGACAGGCCCTGGACAACTTCCCATTTCCCGTGACGGGAAACCGCAGGGAATGAGGACACCAGGCCTTCGGGCACGCCGTAGGAGCCGTCGGAGGGCATCGCGACAGAGGTCCAGTCGCCTTCGGGCGTGCCGTGAACCCAGTCGTGCACGTGGTCGATCGCGGCATTGGCAGCAGACGCTGCCGACGACGCACCGCGCGCCTCGATAATCGCGGCGCCACGCTTGGCCACGGTGGGCACAAAGGTGTCCGCAACCCAAGCATCGTCCCCAATGACGTCAACTGCTGGACGTCCACCAATGGAGGCGTGCGCAATGTCGGGGTACTGCTTGGCGGAGTGGTTGCCCCAGATCGCGACCTGCTTGACGTCTGCCACGGAGGTACCGGACTTCGCGGCAAGCTGCGCGAGCGCACGGTTGTGGTCGAGTCGCATCATCGCGTTGAAACGGTCCGCAGGAACGTCGGGTGCGTGGGCCGATGCAATCAGAGCGTTGGTGTTGGCGGGGTTGCCAACCACGAGGATCCGGACGTCGTCGGCTGCGCCGGCGTTGATTGCTTCGCCCTGGGGGCCGAAGATTCCGCCGTTGGCGGCGAGCAGGTCGCCGCGCTCCATCCCTGCACCGCGAGGGCGAGCGCCCACCAGGAGGCCCACGTTGACGCCGTCGAATGCCGCCGTGGCATCGTCGAAGATGTCGATGCCGTCCAGCAAGGGGAACGCGCAGTCGTCTAGCTCCATGGCGGTACCCTCTGCGGCTTTGACACCCTGGGGGATTTCGAGCAGGCGCAAACGCACAGGGGTGTCGGCGCCCAGCATCTGGCCGGATGCGATGCGGAAAAGAAGGGCGTAGCCGATCTGGCCTGCAGCGCCGGTGACGGTGACGTTGACGGGGGTCTTCCCGGAAGCAGTGCTCACGTCTCTGTGACTCCTTGAACTCAATATGGGAACTACGGGGAGGGGTACTACACAAGAAGAAGGCCCGCAGGCTGAAGTAGCCTGCGGGCCTTGTCCTTAGGCCAGTCGGGCCGAGAGGTTCTCGTCCAACGTGGCGAGGAAGTCTTCAGTGGTCTGCCATTCCTGGTCGGGTCCCACCAACAGTGCGAGGTCCTTGGTCATCTTGCCGGACTCCACCGACTTGACGATGACGTCCTCAAGGGTGTGGGCGAAGCCGGTGACCTCAGGGGTGTTGTCCAGCTTGCCGCGGTGCTTCAGTCCACCGGTCCACGCGAAGATCGAGGCGATCGGGTTGGTGGAGGTGGGCTTGCCCTGCTGGTGCTGACGGTAGTGACGGGTCACGGTGCCGTGAGCGGCCTCGGCCTCGACGGTCTTGCCGTCGGGGCTCATCAGCACGGAGGTCATGAGGCCCAGCGAGCCGAAGCCCTGCGCGACGGTGTCGGACTGGACGTCGCCGTCATAGTTCTTGCAGGCCCACACGTAGCCGCCTTCCCACTTCATGGCGGCGGCCACCATGTCGTCGATGAGGCGGTGCTCGTAGGTGAGGCCCTTCGCCTCGAACTCGGCCTTGAACTCGCGGTCAAACACGTCCTGGAAGATGTCCTTGAACGCACCGTCGTACTGCTTAAGGATGGTGTTCTTGGTGGACATGTAGACGGGGTAGTTGCGCAGCAGACCGTACGAGAACGAGGCGCGGGCGAAGTCCTCGATGGACTTGTTGAAGTTGTACATGCCCATGACGACGCCGCCGTCTTCGGGCATCTGCACAACCTCGTGCTCGACCGGAGCGGAGCCATCCTGCGGGGTGTACGTGATAGTCACAGTGCCGGGGCCGGGCACCTTGAAGTTGGTCGACTTGTACTGGTCACCGTGGGCGTGGCGGCCGATGATGATCGGCTTGGTCCAGCCGGGCACCAGGCGGGGAATGTTCGAGATGATGATCGGCTCACGGAACACCACGCCACCGAGGATGTTGCGGATGGTGCCGTTAGGGCTGACCCACATCTTCTTGAGGCCAAACTCCTCAACGCGTGCCTCATCCGGCGTAATGGTGGCGCACTTCACGCCCACGTTGTGCTTCTTGATGGCGTTCGCGGCGTCGATGGTGATCTGGTCATTGGTCGCGTCACGGGACTCGATACCGAGGTCGTAGTACTCGAGGTCAACGTCCAAGTAGGGGTGAATCAGGCGGTCCTTGATGAACTGCCAGATGATTCGCGTCATCTCGTCGCCGTCGAGCTCGACGACCTTGCCTTCGACCTTAATCTTCGCCATTGAGAGTGCCTCGTCACGTGGGGGTAGGGACCAATTACGTCGGACCCAGGCTAGTCCACTCTCCCGCTTTCGCGGTACCTGGAACGGCTGTCAACCGCCGCGCCATCGAGCGTGGAGTCATCCGACGTGCCACGATGCAACGAAGGCACTGATGAGGTGCCCTGACGCATACGGAAAGGCTTGGACGATGACAGAGGCAGACAAGTCCCCTGAATCGGCACCTGAGGTCGAGGTTACGGAAACGCTGATCGTGGAAGAAATCGACGGCGACGACTGGGTAGACGACCCGAGCGGTCCCAGTCTCTTGGCAACCATGCTGTCAGAGGCGGCCGGGACATTCATCCTGGTGTTCATGGGCGTAGGAACTGCTCTCTACGCGGGCGCGATTGGCGCTGGCACCCTTGCGGTGGCGTTTGGGTTCGCGCTGGGCGTGATCATCGCCGCGCTCATCTTCGGTGGCATCTCCGGCGCGCACCTCAACCCCGCTGTGACGTTCGGCTTGTGGGTTGCCGGCCGGTTCCCTGGTCGTGATGTGGCCCCGTACTGGATCGCCCAGCTACTCGGCGCCACCGTCGCCGGGATGATCCTCTTTGTCACCGCAGATTCCCATCCTGTCAACACCAGTGCGGAAGCGACCCGCACCTTCGTGTCCGCTGGAGCAAATGGGTACGGCGACCACTCCCCTGTCGGCTTTGGCTGGGGCGCCGGCCTCATCATCGAGGTCATCATTGCGGCCCTGCTTGTGGGTGTGGTGCTGGCCGTGACCTCAGTGTTCGCCAAGGATGGCGCGGTTGCTGCACCGTTCGCGATTGGCCTCACGGTGGGCTTCCTGGTGCTGGTCGCCGTTCCCTTCACCAACGGTGCACTGAACCCAGCACGTGCCACCGGCATCGCCGTCTGGTCTGACATCTGGGCTTTGCAGCAGGTGTGGCTGTTCTGGCTCGCACCACTCGTGGGTGCTGCGATCGCTGGCCTGCTGTACCGCGTGCTCGGACCCACCGAGGATCTGATCGCAGTGGAACGGATCGAAGAGACGGTCATCGTCACGGAGGGCTAGCCACTCAGCCTGGAGAAATGGTCCCGCACAGTGATCACTGTGCGGGACCATTTTCTTTCTTCCCAAGGGTCTAGGCAGGACCCGAATGCGCTGCTAGCATCCCGCTGACGCCAGGTTCACGAGCGACGGTAGAAAAGCACCACATCGCCTTCGAATGCGAGGGGGCCTCATCGCATGACCGCCACAGCACAGGGAACAGCCACGTGGCTTCCCGTCGCTGATCGCACGTTCCTGCCTGCCATCCATGGCGTGCGTGGGCTCGCACTTGCACTGGTGGTTGTCTATCACCTGTTCGGCAACGGCAGGGTCTCTGGTGGCGTCGACGTCTTCCTCGTCATCTCCGCTTTCCTCATCACTCGTTCGATGCGCCGCACTCCGCTCGATCATCCGGCGCGGCAGGTGGCTCGGCGGTGGGCTCGGACCTTCGCTCGCCTCGCTCCCCCGGCACTCCTCACGCTCGCCGTGGTTGCCGTCGCGACTCCGTGGGTCTTTGCCGCTCCCCACACCCAGTCAATCTTCCGCGAGGTCGCCGCATCTGCGCTGTACCTCGAGAACATCGAGCTTGCCCGGACCCAAGCCGGCTACGACGCGGCATCAGTCGACACCAGCCCGCTGCAACACTTCTGGTCGCTGTCGCTGCAGGGACAGTTCTTCCTGCTATGGCCCGTGGCGCTAGCGCTCGTGGTGTGGTTCGCCCGCCGCACAACGGCCCGCATACGTCAGATCGTGGTCGTCGCTCTCGTCGCCACGGCATCGGCCCTCTCCTTTGGATACGCGCTGTACGCGGTCCAGGTCGACCAAACCCAGGCGTACTTCTCGATGGGCGCACGCCTGTGGGAGTTTGGCGTGGGTGTCCTCTTGGCACTCCTGCCGATGCGGTGGCACCTTCGCGGCCCACTCGCGACAACGGCATCTTGGGTGGGCGTCACCGTGATCGTGACCTCTGGGTTCTTCATCGATGGAGGCGTGCACTTTCCGGGCGCGCTCACCCTGGTGCCGGTGACTGCGACCGCACTGATCCTGATCTCCGCGTTGGACGACTCCCGCTGGTCGCTTGGCCGCGCGCTCGCCGCCCGCCCGCTCCGGACGCTCGCCGACAACTCCTACGGGCTGTACCTGTGGCACTGGCCGCTCCTCATCGCCTACCTCACCTGGCAGGGACAGAGCGACATCGACCTTGTGGGCGCCATAGTGGTGGTGGGCGTGGCCTACGGACTCGCGGTGCTCACCCGCACCGTGGCCGATGCCGCGACACGGTGGCTGCGCGCCCCCAGTCGCAGAACGGTCACGACCCTTTTGGTGTTGGCGCTGGCGGTGGCCGCAGTCGCAGTGCCCTCGGCCGCCAAAGCCGACAGCCTGGAACGGGAACGCCAAGCGCAACTCGACGCACTGGTCAAACCGTCCACCAGCCTCCCTGGTGCTGCCGTCCTCAACAATCCGGAACTGGACCTGGAGGCGTATACCGCGCCATTCCGACCTTCCGTCGAGGATGCCTACTTCGACCTGCCTCCAGGCATCTACGAACGCGGATGCCTACAGAATTGGCAGGACTATCCCGGCATGGAGGAAGTCCTCCACTGCGAGGACATGAACGCCCCAGAGGAGCCCTCCCGCCTAGTGGTGATCTCCGGCGGTTCCCACATCCAACAGTGGTACACGGCGGTGGACATCATTGCGGATGCGAACGACTGGGAACTCATCGTCATCGAGAAAGACGGCTGCAGGCTGCAGGACCCGGGCACTAACTTCAGCGGCAGCAGCACGTGCCGCACCTGGAACGAGTCCGCTCCAGCCGCGATCCTTGACCGCGAACCCGACGCCCTCATCACTGTGGGAACAGAAACTCAACCCGCAAGCCCGCTGGAGTCCGTGTGGCCATCCCAAATAACGCTGTGGGAGACAGTGTTGGACGCGGGCGTTCCTGTCATCGCGTTCCGCGACGTGCCGCGTTTCGTGGAAGACGTCCCCACCTGCGTAGGCACCCATGACGTCACAGAAGGGTCCACTGATGATCCGTGCTCTGTGCGTGCCGCGGACGTGCTCGCAGCAGAAAACCCACTGCTCACAGACCCCGCGGTGCCAGACGGGGTTCTCCCCATTGATCTCACCGAGTACATCTGCCCCAACTTCGACATGTGCCCCGTGATCCAAGGCAATGTGCTGATGTACCGCGATGACGACCACCTGACCGCCACCTATGTGCGCTCCCTCACCCCCGCGGTGGAACAACAGCTAAGACAGCAAGCCCCGTTCTTGTTCGACAACTAACGCGGGGCTGGCGGGGACGACCCAGCAAACTACCCCAGCGAGGTCGTCAGACCAAGGAACGCCAGCGTGGCAGCGAACCCCAGCATGATCGCGACATCCACCGCCCGGCGACGAACGGAGAACGCGACCCCAGCCGGCAGCGTCATCCGCAACGCAGCGCCAAGGAACGCGGCACCGGCCAACAAGAACGTGCCCGCCTGCGCATTCCACAGCGCGCCCACCGCCACACATGCAGCGATCACCGCAACAACGATCAGAGCCGTGGCCCGTCGAGTCTGAGCAATCTTGGGCGGACCACCATCGGACTCCGACAAGGACTGCGGCTCATCGCTGACCGTGGCGTCGGAGGCGTCCGTCACACCACCCTCAGGCTCAGTCGAGTCCTGGGGCGGCGTGGAGGCAGACGAGGCAGTCATTAGTGGAAGAAGTGCCGAGTACCCGTGTGATAGAGCGTGATGCCTGCAGCATTCGCGGCTTCAATCACCTCTGCGTCGCGTACGGACCCACCAGGTGACACCACGGCCTTCACCCCGGCATCGATCAGCGTCTGCAGTCCATCCGCGAACGGGAAGAACGCATCCGATGCGGCAACGGACCCTTCGACCCGGTCGCCAGCGCGCGACACCGCCAGACCGCACGAGTCAACACGGTTGACCTGGCCCATGCCGATGCCCACAGCAGCACCGTCCTTCGCCAACAGAATCGCGTTGGACTTCACGGCACGGCAGGCACGCCATGCAAAGTCGAGGTCCGCCAGCGTCGCTTCGTCAGCGGCCTCACCCGCGACCAGTTCCCAGGTGGTGGCCGGGTCACCAGGGGCGTCGACGGCATCGGCCTGCTGCACCAACAGCCCGCCCGTGATGCGGCGCCATTCAGCAACCTGCGGCTGCGGCTCCACGACCAACAAACGGATGTTCTTCTTGGCCTGCAGCACCTCGGCAGCGCCGTCCTCGAAGCCTGGCGCCACCACCACTTCGGTGAAGATGTCCTTGATCTGCTCCGCGGCCTCCACCGTGATGGAACGGTTCGCGGCAATCACACCACCGAAAGCGGACACCGGGTCCGTCGCGTGGGCCTTCGCGTGAGCCTCAGCGATCGTGTCCGCCACCGCGATGCCACACGGGTTCGCATGCTTGATCACCGCAACCGCAGGAGAACTGAAGTCATACGCGGCACGCAAGGCGGCATCGGCGTCCACGTAGTTGTTGAAGCTCATCTCCTTGCCGTGGAGCTGCCGCGCCTGGGCCAGGCCACCCGCAACCGACGGATCCGTGTACACGGCCGCAGCCTGGTGCGGGTTCTCGCCGTAGCGGAGCGTGTTCTCGCGCTCAAACGACGCAGCCACCCACGACGGCAACGCAGCACCTTCCTCAGGAGCGACCACGGACGTCATCCAGGATGCGACCGCGATGTCGTAGTCGGCGGTGTGGCGGAAGGCCGCAGCGGCGAGCGCCTGCCGCTCCACCAGTGTGAAACCACCGGCGGTAACGGCCGTCAGCACGTCCGTGTAGCGAGCAGGGTCCACCACCACGGCAACAGAGGGGTGGTTCTTGGCCGCGGCACGGACCATGGAAGGCCCGCCAATGTCGATCTGCTCAATGACATCGTCCTGGCCGGCGCCCGAGGCAACCGTCTGCGTGAACGGGTAGAGGTTCACCACCACCAGATCGAAAGGCTCAATGCCCAGATCCGTCAACTGGGCGCGGTGGTCGTCGAGACGACGGTCCGCAAGGATGCCGGCATGCACGCGCGGGTGCAGCGTCTTCACACGACCATCGAGGCACTCGGGGAAACCGGTCAGCTCTTCAACCCGGGTCACCTCCACGCCAGCATCGGCAATCCGTGAAGCCGTCGAACCGGTGGAGACGATCTGCACGCCAGCAGCGGCAAGCCCCTGCGCGAGCTCCTCGATACCCGTCTTGTCGTATACGGAAATCAGTGCTCTGCGCACCGCCTGCTGCGTCATATCAGTCCCTTCCACCGAGCTCTACTCGACGTCCATTGATAGTCCAACCTTCACGAGCCATCCGGCCAACAGTCGTCGCGACAAGATCGCGCTCCACCGCCTTGATGCGGTCGTGAAGGGAATCCTGTGTGTCATTGTCCCGCACCTCAACCACGGCCTGAGCAATGATCGGGCCGGTATCCACTCCGGCATCGACCATCATCACCGTGCAACCGGTCACCTTGACGCCGTGCGCGATCGCATCGCGTACGGCGTGCGCGCCCGGGAAGGACGGCAGCAAAGCAGGATGCGTGTTGATGATCCTGCCCCCGAACACTTCCAGCACCGGAGCGCCCAAGATCCGCATGAACCCCGCGCACAACACCAGATCAGGCTCATAGCGTGCGATGGTGGCGGCAAGCGCCTGGTTCCACGCCTCACGGTCAGGGAAGTCAGCAACATTCACCACCTCGGTGGGCACACCGGCCGATGCCGCAATAGCCAGGCCAGCAGCGTCAGGTTTATCTGAGATCACCACCACAGGCTGGGCTCCGTAGTGCTCGTCTGCCTGCGCGGCATCGAGCACTGCGCGCATGGTGGAACCCGCTCCGGAGATGAGAATGGCGAGGCGCTGGGGGACGTGCCGGTTTGTCACGGAGGCGAGCCTATCGGCATGCTGGTCACACCACCTACCTCAGGAGCGATGTGGCCGACGACGAGACTCCCCGTTCTGCGGTGCCCGACAAGGCACGCAAGAGCGTCACCATGTTCATGCTCGCACTGGGCGTGACCGTAGTGCTGTACCTGTTCTCCATTCCACTGGCCTACGGCATGTTCGTGACGGCGCCGGTGGCGATCTTCTACGGCATCCGCATCCTGGTGTTGACACGAGGCGAGAAAGAACTGGGAGTGTTCCGCCTGTCCATCACGTTCGGACTGGCGATGGCGGGCTTCGCAATGTTTGTGGGCGCGGGGCTGCTGCTGTTCCACGACATCGTGACAGACCTCAGCACCTGCATGTCGCGGGCCGTCACGCATTCCGCCGTGGAAGCGTGCAACGCGGACTACGAGGACGGACTCAACGCCAAGGTCGAAGAGATCTACGAACGGTTCGGGCTTACGTCCCCGACTTCGTCGTCACCGTCTCCGTCGTCATCCCCGACTGACTAGGCGACCGCGACTCCGTCACAACACCTGACCGTCGCGCCCACAGATCAATGATGGCGATCACTACCGTCACCACCGCATAACCCGCCAAGGTGAGCCCCAGCATCGCTGCGGTCACCGGCAGAACATCGGGGCCCGTCTGCGCCAAGCGCCCTGGCCCCACCGCACCAGCAGCCGTCGCTGCCATACCCGCCGCTACCACCGTCACGAGCGACAGCGCCACAGCATCGGCCGCAGCATCAGCCCACGCCAGACGCTCCCGAGTGCGGGTCACCCACCGGGCCGCAGCCCCCACCGCGACCAGGACGAGCGGCACCCACGCCAGCCACCCCCACGTCGCATCCGGCAGCGCCGCCAACAACGGCACCTGGGGCAACGCCTCAGCCTGAGCGACGCCCGGAGAGTATGCAGTCCCTACCCCCACGGAGAATCCCGTCCCCGTCAGGTACGCCAACATCCACACCACGAACGTGGGTGCATACGCCAACTGTGCGATGGCCAACACCACTCCCCCAATGGCGTCAACGCCCAGCCCTGTTGCCCAGGTGGCCATGTCATCGGCGTGCATCACCACCGCCACAATGGACACCAAGGACGCGGCGGCCACACCCCACGCCAACGTGCCGAAGCCACGGCGCAGACCCCTGCGCACGTAATCCGGCAACTGCAACGCCCATTCAAACGACGCACCGTAGGCGCGCCAGATACCTGCCGCAGTGGCGGCCCCAGCGATCAGTGCCGCCACCGTCGCAGCACGCACCACCAAGCTGCCGCCATCAGGTTCAGACCCCAGCGTGAACGAGCCAATCACGATGACGGTCGCCACATAGGACCCGACCGCAAGCCCCCAACTCATCCACGACCGCGTAGCGAAACGCCGCGCACCGGCTGCAGTCACGAACCCGCATAGCAAGGTCAACCCTGCAGGTAGCAGCGTGAACGTCACACCCGATGCGGTAGCTGGCACACCGTGCGCCATGAGCCATACCGAGGTCGCCACGGAGAAGGCAGAGCCCCACTCGATGCCGTTCGACGTGGTCGCGCCAGGGTCAGAAGCGATGACAGCGAGGGACAAGATGACGACCACCAGGTACGGCATCAGTGCACCCTGGATGCCCGCGATCACACCGCCTACCCACCCCGGGTAGCCCACAAAAAGCTGCTTGACTTTGCCGCCAAGCGCGCGCATGTCGTGAGAGAAGGAACGCGGCATGGCTCCATGGTCGCCTGGAACGGGGTTGTTTCCCGGGATCGGCGCGCCCCCAACCAGACAGTGGGACATGGGCGCTCGATGTGAACGTTCCGGGGTCGATCATGTCCTTGTGTCGGGACTCCGGCTCCGGACTCGCATCACCTCACGTACCCGGGCACGACACCACGCCGGGCGCTTGGTCAGGTCTCTCCACGTGAATCGCAAGGTCACAAAGCCCGCCGCAGCCAGGTCAACGTCACGTTCACGATCGGCCTCTCGAGCCTGCGGACTGCCGTGATAACGAGCGCCATCCAACTCGACAATCAGTTTCGCTGCCCGATGCAGCATGTCCGGTCGCACCCGACGGTGACCAAGATCCACAGTCGCCTGCCACTCAAACTCAGCAAACAGCGCACCCACGAACGTCTCTTCTTTGGCGATCCGCTCCAGCGGCGAAGTGATGCCTTCCTCGCACGCACGAACCAACCGCAGCAAGGCCGCCCTGCCGGGAAGCCGCGTCGACGCCTCGACCTCGGGGAGCACCAAACCGGGAGCAATCACGCCCGCCCACAAGGCCTCATAGAAGAGGTGCGACCGCATAGGCGCGGGAGTGAACCGCCACGCATCCACCAACGCAACGGCGGGAGTGGCAGTCCGCACTCCACGGGCAAGAGCCCGCGCCGGAGTCACCGTCCCCTGCACACAGGACACCCCAACGGGAATGCGAGGCCGTAGCCCCGGGGAGACTCGAATGCTTGCCGACTCCGGCAGCGCGAGTCGCGGATTCATGAGATGGAGTGCGAGCGGCCCTGTCACGATGCCTGCGGGGTGCCACGCATTGAGCGCTAGCCCCCACGCGACGGGTTCATCCCGGTGGCGGGCGCCACAGTAGACGCCGGGCAGGATCCGGATGACATCGCCTGCCGCGACTGTCGCCTCCAGTGCGCGCCTACCCCATTGCCCGATGGCCGCAGCACGCGTCAACACTCGAGGCTGCGCATCGAGATAGCCCGACAGCAGCCTCGCCTTACTAGCCCACTGAGATGCAATCGCCACCAGACAAGTGCACTGAAGCCGGCAGGCCCGAACCAGCCCGCATGTGGCATCTGGGGAACGAGCACGATTGGCGCGGCCCCTGGGGACCGCACTCAGCCGATGCGACAGTGGGACATGGCGGTGCGCCCGAACGTTCACATCGGGCGCCTATGTCCCACTGTCGCGCGGGTGGGCGGGTGGGCGGGTAACGCTAGCCGTTCAGAATCTGACGCATCAGCTCGGCGGTCTCGGTGGGAGTCTTGCCCACCTTGACGCCTGCAGCTTCCAGCGCTTCCTTCTTGGCCTGCGCGGTACCGGCAGAACCGGACACGATCGCTCCTGCGTGGCCCATGGTCTTGCCTTCAGGAGCCTCAAAGCCTGCGACGTAGCCGACGACCGGCTTGGTCACGTGGTCCTTGATGTAGGCGGCGGCACGCTCTTCTGCGTCGCCACCGATCTCACCAATCATCACGATCGCGTCCGTCTCGGGGTCGTTCTGGAACGCCTCCAAGCAGTCGATGTGCGTGGTGCCGATGATCGGGTCACCGCCGATGCCCACGGCAGTGGTGAAGCCGATGTCGCGCAGCTCGAACATCATCTGGTACGTCAGCGTGCCGGACTTTGACACCAGGCCAATACGGCCAGCACCAGTGATGTTGGCAGGGGTAATGCCCACGTTGGACTGTCCGGGGCTGATCAGACCGGGGCAGTTGGGGCCGATGAGCCGGACACCCTTGGATTGGGCGTAGGCGAAGAACTGGGCCGTGTCAGCGACGGGCACGCCCTCGGTGATGATGACGGCCAAATCGACGCCAGCATCGACAGCCTCAATGACGGCGGCCTTGGTGAAGGCCGGCGGCACGAACAGCACGGTCACTGTGGCGCCGGTGGCGGCCATCGCGTCGGCCACGGAGCCGTACACCGGCACGGAGGTGCCATCGAAGTCGACGCTGGTGCCGGCCTTGCGGGGGTTCACGCCGCCCACAATCTGGGTGCCGGAGGCGAGCATGCGGGCCGTGTGCTTCTGGCCTTCGGAGCCAGTCATGCCCTGGACGATGACCTTGGAGTCAGAGTTGATGAAGATAGCCATGTCTGCTGCTCCCTTATGCGTTGGCCAGCTCGGCGGCCTTGGCCGCGGCGCCGTCCATGGTCTCGACGATGGTCACAAGCGGGTGGTTCGCTGCGGCGAGGATTTCACGGCCCTCTTCAACGGAGTTGCCGTCGAGTCGCACCACGAGCGGCTTGGTGGCTGCATCGCCCAAGGTTTCCAGCGCACCCACAATGCCGTTGGCAACCTCAATGCATGAGGTGATGCCGCCGAACACGTTGACGAACACGGACTTGACCTGCGGGTCGTTGAGGATGACATCAAGTCCGTTGGCCATCACAGCGGCCGATGCGCCACCACCGATGTCCAGGAAGTTCGCGGGCTTCACACCACCGTGGGCTTCGCCTGCGTACGCGACGACGTCGAGGGTGGACATCACGAGACCTGCACCGTTACCGATGATGCCCACGGCACCGTCGAGTTTCACGTAGTTGAGGTCGAGCGCCTTGGCCTTCGCCTCGAGCGGGTCTGCGGCGGCCTTGTCCTCGAGTGCTTCGTGGTCGGCGTGACGGAACGCGGCGTTCTCGTCGAGCGTGACCTTGCCGTCCAGCGCGATGATCTCGCCGTCCTCTGTCAGCACCAGCGGGTTGACCTCGACCAGCGTGGCGTCTTCTTCTTCGTAGACAGACCAGAGCTTGATCAGCGCTTCTGCGACAGCTTCTTTGAGGTTCGCGGGGAAGCCGGCAGCCTCGACAATGTCGCGTGCTTGGGGTGCGTCGATGCCCACAAGCGGGTCGATCGCGACACGAGCGAGCGCCTCGGGGCGTTCCACAGCAAGCTGCTCGATCTCCATGCCACCTTCAACGGAGCACATCGCAAGGTAGCGGCGCTCGGCGCGGTCCAGCAGCACGGAGAAGTAGTACTCCTCGGCAATCTTGGCGCCCGCGGCGATCATCACGCGGTGCACGGTGTGGCCCTTGATGTCCATCCCGAGGATTGCTTCAGCGGCAGCCTCAGCCTCAGCGGGCGAGTGCGCGAGCTTAACACCGCCGGCTTTGCCGCGGCCTCCGGTCTTGACCTGAGCCTTGACGACGACTGTTCCGCCGCCCAGTTGCTCGGCGGCGGCCTTTGCCTCCGCAGGGGTTTCGGCGACGATGCCGGGAAGCACGGGTACGCCGTGCTTTTCGAACATATCGCGCGCTTGGTACTCGTAGAGATCCATGTGCGTCCTTGCTTGTCGCGAACGTCACGCAGGTTTTGCGTGCCGGGGTTCGTTCGCCACAGCCTAGTCCCTTGAGGTGTCTGATTCGTAACCTCTGGTCTGGCGTCGGGGCTACAAGTCGGCGGCGTCTCCCGGCTGGACGAATCCGCTTTCGTAGGCCACGATCACGGCCTGCGTCCTGTCGCGCACTCCCAGTTTGGTGAGGATTGACGCCACATGGGACTTCACTGTCTCAACCGAAACGTAGAGCCTGCCTGCGATCTCCTGATTGGACCGGCCTCGCGCGAGTTGGCGTAGCACGTCCTGTTCACGTTCCGTGAGGTCGGGCAGGTGGCGCTGCTGGGGTTCGGAGAAGCGTTCGATCACGGCTCGCGTGGAGCTGGGGAACAGCAGTGACTCGCCGGCGGCGACCACGCGTACGGCCTCAATGAGTTCGGTGGGCGGCACTCGTTTGAGTACAAAGCCGGCGGCGCCGGCGCGCATCGCCTCAAACACGTACTCGTCGACTTCAAAGGTGGTGAGCACCAGCACCTTAGTCTCGATCCCTGCATCCACGATGGAGCGGGTGGCAGCGAGTCCATCGGTGCCGGGCATGCGTACGTCCATCAGCACTACATCGGGCCGATGCTGCAGCACGGCCGCGATGGCGGCTTCCCCGTCCCCCGCTTCCGCCACCACGGTCCACCCGGCGACGGAGCTGAGGATGGCACGCAACCCCATCCGCACCAGCGGATCGTCATCAACAATGAGCAGGTTCACGTCGTCACCTTGTCACGTAGGGACGCCCACGGGCTGTCCGGGTCGGCGATGGGGTGGGGACGCAACCGCATCTCCACGGGGATGAGCGCGAGGACTTCGAAGCCGTCCTGCGCGGTAGGACCGGACCGGCTTACCCCACCCAGGAGGCCCACACGGTCACGAATCCCTGCAAGCCCGCGTCCACGTGCCGCCTCCCCTGTGCGGGTGCGCGACAGGGGTGCGGCGCCGGGCTCCACTGGACCGTTGACGACTTGCACACCCAACGCATCGGCGACCTTCTCGACACGAACGGTCACCTGCGCGCCCGGCGCATACCGGGCGGCGTTCGTCACGGCCTCACGGACCACGGCATACGTGGCGCGCGAAAGCGCGACAGGAACGTCCGCAGGGCCGATGCGGTCGTCGACTTCCATTCCGGCTGCCCTTGCGGACGCGATGAGGTCGGGAAGTTGAGCGATACCCGGCAATGGTGCACGCGGTTGCGGGTCGTCACCACGGATGGTCGCGATGATGCGGTCGAGCTCGCCCATCGCGGCACGCCCGCGTTCCTCGATGTTCTTCAACGCCTGACGGGCGAACTCCGGGTCAGAGTCGAACACGTGCGCCCCGGCCCCCGCCTGAATGATGTTCATGGTGATCATGTGGCCGATCGAGTCGTGCAACTCTTGGTCGACCCGCACCTGCGTTTCCGCGAGTTCGGCTCGCGCGGTAGCAGCGGCAGTTCGGTCAGCCTCACGCGGCCCCAGGGACCAGCGCCCGAACAGCGACATCAGGCAGCCAAAGTAGTGGTTGACCCAAGCGAACATCGGCACCGCGAACAGCACGACCGGCGTCCCCACCAGGGTCCAGAACGCAGTCGTTTCCACGATGTCCATCACGGCTGCGTCCGCCGGATCGTTCTGGGGGAAAATGCCCAACACCACGACGAACGAGATCAGCCACGCGCCCACCAGGGCTACGGGCACCACGATTGCGCACACCGCGAGCGCAAAGCCCACCGGCCCCAACACGACTCGCGCCATGATCCACGCCAGGTTCTTCCACGACACTTCGTCGTGGAGCAGCTCGTGAGCCCAGAGTTTGATGGTCTGGAACGTGGGCGGCTCGCCGGGTTCGTGAACCCGGTAACGCCGGGGGCCTGGGTCCTCGATCTGAGAACACAGCGCAGTGTTAGCGAAGCGCCGCTCGATCCCAGCGATAGGGCGGATGCTCACTTGCGCGACCGCCAAGATCGGAACTCCCACCCACACGATCAGCAAACCGATGCCCAACGCGTACATCGTCACCATGGACGTGAACCAGAGGATCCCCAGGGGCAAGCCCGCAAGCATGTACGTCACTTCGCGCCACGTGACCGGGGACCACGTCGCAGCGAAGTACCGACCTAGTGCGCGCATAGCCCCCATCCTGCCGTGGACATCCCTGACATGCCTACACTCCCGGGACCGAACCGCACCTCCCCCTCACGAGGGACAACGCCAGCCCCAACCCTCGCAGGAGTGACCACGATTCCCCTCTTCCAGCCACCCACAATCCCCCTCCTGCGCGCAGACAGCACCCCCACCCCATTTCTACCTTCGGTCATGTACCCGCATCGAGGAGGAAGCATGTCGACAGGATTCACGGGGCGCATAGCCCACACAGCCGCGCGAAGGCCGTGGCTCACCATCACCGCATGGCTCATCGCCATGGCCGCCGCGATCGCCGCCGCAAGCGGACTGGACGACGTTCTCACCCAAGACGACTCCGTCCAGGTCGCCACCGAGTCCGGTGACGCCACCACGCTGGTTGACGAGCATCGTCCCGACGAAGGACCGGACACCGAGACGATTGTGGTGGCCTCCGCCGACCACGAGTTCGGTTCCCCCCGTTTCACCGAAGCCCTGGCGGGCATCCGTGCCGCCATCGAGAACCTGGACGGAGTCGGCACCGTTTCTGCACCTACCGCCGATGCGCCCGTCCCCGTCGCAGCCGATCTCCACTCCGCACTGATGAGCGTGGACATCGAACCGGGCGATGACGGCACGCTCGTCGAGCACTACCTCGACACCCTGGAGTCAGCGGCGCCCGCAGGGTTCGAGGTCCGCACCGTAGGCGACGCCTCCGGAGAAGTCGTGTTCGACACCCTCGCGGAGGAAGGACTGATCCGCGGCGAAGCAATCGGCATCGGCGTGGCTCTGGTCATCCTGGTGGTCGTCTTCGGGGCACTCGCAGCCGCCGGAATCCCCATCCTGGTCGCCATCGTGTCGATCATCACCTCGATCGGTGCGACCGCAGTGGTCGGCCAAGCCTTCGAACTGTCGTTCTTCGTGGTCAACATGATCACGATGATGGGACTCGCGCTCGGCATCGACTACTCACTCGTGATGGTGCAACGCTTCCGGGAGGAACTGGCCGCCGGGCATGAGGTCCGGGACGCCGTCACCATCGCTGGTAGCACCGCCAACCGCGCGGTGTTCTTCTCCGGGCTGACCGTCGTCATCTCGCTCATGGGCTTGCTGCTCGTGCCTTCCACGATCATGCGTTCCTTGGGCGCGGGCGCCATCGTCGTGGCACTCATGTCCGTCGCCGCCGCGCTCACGCTGCTGCCCGCGATCCTGGCCCTGCTGGGACACCGCGTCAACAAGGGCCGTGTTCCCACCGCCCATCCCGGACGAGAGTCGCGAGCCTGGACCTCGATTGCGCACGCCGTGAGCCGCCGCCCCGTCACCTGGGCTGTCTCGGGCTTCCTGCTGCTTGCGATCCTCGCCGCCCCGATTGCGTCGATGAGGCTTGCGTTTCCCGGACTTGATTCCCTGCCAGAAGACAACGACCTACGCATCGCTGTTGACACTCTGCGAGAGGACTACGGGATCGGTCAGGGTGACACTGTAGTAGCGATCCATGACGGAGCGTCCTACACCGCGGAGGTGGAGAACCTCGTTGCCGACATGAACCGCGACCCCGCGTTTGCGGACGCCCACGTGGAGTACATCGGCCCCGACGCCATCATCGACGCCACCAGCTTGTACGACAGCGCCGATCCCGAAGCATCCGATGCCATCGTGGCCCTACGCGACACCACCATCCCGCAGTATTTGGGCGACACCGACACCGTTGCTTACGTCGGCGGTGCACAAGCCGAGCAGGTGGACTTCACCGACATCATCATGGACTCCGCACCCTGGGTGCTCCTGGCCGTGCTGGGCATCAGTTTCCTGTTGCTGATGGTGTCCTTCCGGTCCGTCGTGGTACCCGTGGTGGCGATCGTGCTGAACCTGCTTTCCACCGGGGCCGCGTTCGGCATGCTGGTGGCCGTGTTCCAGTTCGGTTGGGGCGCATCGCTGTTCGGGTTCCCCCAGGTTGACGGGATTGCCCCCTGGATCCCGCTGCTCCTCTTTGCCGTGCTGTTCGGACTGTCGATGGACTATCACGTGTTCCTGCTCAGCCGCATCAAGGAAAAGCACGACTCCGGTGCGCACACTCGCGAATCCGTGGCCTACGGCCTTGCGCACACGGGTTCACTCATCACTGGCGCGGCACTGATCATGGTGGCCGTGTTCGCAGGGTTCGCCCTCAGCGACCTAGCGGAGTTCGCCCAGATGGGCTTCGGACTTGCGGCCGCCGTCATCATCGACGCCACCGTGGTCCGCTCGATCCTGGTGCCGGCAGTCATGACCATGCTGGGCAAGCACAACTGGTATCTCCCAGGCTGGCTGCAGTGGCTCCCCCACGTCACGATCGAGGCACCGTCGCCCGCCGCGTTGGCATCGGGCTCCGGGACCAGCGCGAGCAAGGATGAACGCGAGCCCGTACCTTCCCTGACCTAAGCGCGGCGCTCCGGCCTCACCCTTCTCGGGGCCGGAACGCGGCTTGCCGTGGTGACACCCACCACGCACAAGGCCGGTGGGGCGAACACGTGAAGTGTCCGCCCCACCGGCCTTGCGGTGAGCGTGGTGTTACACGCCGAACTTGTCTGCAGTCGCGCGGATCGAACGCGCCGATTCCAGTAGCGCTGCGCGTTCTTCGTCGTTCATGGGCACCGTAGCGTGGTGCTCAATGCCGTTGCGACCGATGACGGCCGGCAGCGACATGCACACTTCGCCGACGCCCTCGTAGTCGATCAGGGTCGACACGGGCATGATGCGGCGCTGGTCGCCCAGCACGGCTTCAACGATGCGGGCACCGGCGGCACCCACCGCATAGTTGGTCGCACCCTTGCCTTCGATGATCGTGTACGCGGACCGCATCACGTCATGGTGAATCTGCTCACGCGACTTCTCATCCATCACGATCTCACCGTCGCGGCCACGCCATTCGGTCAGCGGCTGTCCGCCAATCGTGGCCGACGACCACAGCGCAACCTCAGAGTCGCCGTGCTCGCCCGCGATGTAGGCGTGCACATTGCCGACCGCGATGTCGCACTGGGCGGCAATCTGGTGGCGCAGACGCGACGTGTCCAGCGCCGTGCCGGAGCCGAACATCTGAGCCGGGTCCATGCCCGACTTCTTGATCGCGGCGAGCGTCACCACATCCACCGGGTTGGTCACCAGAATGTAGATCGCGTCCGGAGCGGCCTTCAGGAGGGGCGGCAGCACCTTGTCCATCAGACCGATGGTGGCTCCCGCCAAGTCCATGCGGGACTGTCCGGGCTGCTGCTTGGCACCAGCCGTAATGACCACCACATCGGAGCCCTCAACAACGCTGACGTCGTCTGAGCCCAGCACCGTGGCCTCCGGCATGAACTGGATGCCCTGAGCGAGGTCCAGCGCTTCTGCTTCAACCTTGGACTTGTTGATGTCGAACAGGGCCACCGTGCGCGCGAAGCCACGCATCAGGCCTGCATAGGCGAGGGTCGACCCCACGGCGCCAGCGCCAACGATCGATACCTTCGAGGTCTTAGTTTCCACGTTTCTCTCCCTGGGGTTCGGGTCAAGCCTGCGGCAAGCCTAGCGGGCCGATGCGCGTGCCGGGAGGGCAGCCACGGTCCACCAGGCGTGAGGGTCAGTTACAGCTTTTCGATCGAGTTGAATCGCAATACGAGACGCTTGACGCCTTCTGATCCAAAGTCCACCTTGACCACGGCATTGCGGCCTGCACCTTCCGTGCCCACCACCTTGCCCATACCGAACTTGTCACTCATCACTCGCTCGCCCACGTCAAAGCCGATGTCCGCATTCGCGCCGCCCGGCGGGCTGGGTGGCACGCGGCGCGTGCTGACGGCTCCCGCACGTGAGTAGGTGTTGCCATCGGCCCGGTCTTGCGAGCCTCCCAAGCCTCCAGCTCCCCCGGATCCGTAGCCCATCGAGGACCACGAACCGGAACGGCTGGAACCGCGGTCTGACCGGGCACGCAACGCCGCCATGGAGGACTGTGCGACCTGCCACTCCACGAGCTCCGCGGGGATCTCTTCCGTGAACCGAGAAGCCCCAAAATACTGCGGCGAACCCCAACTGGAACGCACCTGGGCACGGGTCAGGTAGAGCTTCTGGCGGGCACGCGTCAGGCCCACGTACGCCAGGCGGCGTTCCTCTTCCATGTCCTTCGCGGAACCGGACTCAATGGAACGCATGTGCGGGAAAGTGCCGTCTTCCATGCCGGTGAGGAACACCACGGGGAACTCGAGGCCCTTCGCGGTGTGCAGTGTCATCATCGTGACCACACCGCCAGAGCCGTCCTCGTCCGGAAGCTGGTCAGCATCCGCCACCAGCGCCACCTTCTCCAGGAAGTCCTCAAGGGTGCCGTCCGGGTTCTCCTCCGAGAACTCACGTCCCACGGCCACCAGCTCCATGATGTTCTCCACGCGGCTGGCGTCCTGCGGGTCATCGGACGCTCGGTATGCCGTGAGCATCCCGGAACGGTCGGCGATCGCGTCCAACACTCCGGCCGGGCCGTTGTCCACGGCAAGCGCACGCAAGTCATCCATCAACGCCACAAAATCGCCGAGCGCCCGCACCGCGCGCGCCTGCAGCCCTGCGTCCTCCGCCTTGCGCAACGCCACACCGAAACTCACCGGAGCATCGGCTGTGGTCAGCGAACGCCGCAACGCGTCAACGCCCTCCACGGCTGTATCTCCAATGCCGCGTTTGGGGGTGTTGATGATGCGGCGCATGGCGATGTCGTCGTCTTCGTTCACGACGGCTGCCAAGTAGGCGAGCATGTCCTTGATCTCTTTGCGCTCATAGAAGCGCGTGCCGCCGATCACCTTGTAAGGGATGTCGGCACGCATGAAGCGTTCTTCTAGGGCACGCGACTGCGCGTTTGCGCGGTACATGACGGCCATGTCCCCCGGCGAGTAGTCGCCGCTGTCGCGCAATGCCGCGATCTGGTCGGCAATCCACTTGGCTTCGTCCTGCTCGCTTTCGGCGGCGTAGCCGGAAATCTTGGCGCCCTCGCCTGAGTCGGTCCACAGGTTCTTGGGCCGGCGGTCCGTGTTGTTCTTGATCACGGCGTTCGCGGCGCTCAGAATGTTCTGCGTGGAACGGTAGTTCTGTTCCAGTCGCACAATATGCGCCTGCGGGTAGTCCTTCTCAAACTCCAAGATGTTGCGAATGGTCGCACCACGGAAGGCGTAGATCGACTGGTCTGCGTCACCGACCACGGTGAGTTCACCCGGCGGGAGCGCCGCATCATCAGCTCGACCAATGAGTTCACGCACCAGGATGTACTGGGCGTGGTTGGTGTCCTGGTACTCGTCCACCAGCACATGGCGGAAACGCTCCCGGTATTTGTGGGCCACATCCGGGTTGTTCTGCAGCAGGCGCACCGTGCGGACAATGATGTCGTCAAAGTCCACGGCGTTCGCAGCGTCCAGGCGCTTCTGATACTCCCCGTATGCACGGCCAGCGGCGTGGTCGATGGAGAACTTGGAGGCCTTCTCTGTGACCGCGAGCGCCTGCTGGGGAGTGATCAGTTCGTCTTTGAACTTGCCAATCCGGTTCAGCAGCGCCTTGGCGTTGAACTTCTTGGGGTCAATGTCCAGTTCCTTCGCCACCAACTTCATCAGGTTGGCAGAGTCGGAAGAGTCGTAGATCGAGAACGACGACTTCAGGCCCGCGGCCTCATAGTCGGCGCGCAGCATCCGCACGCACGCGGAGTGGAAGGTTGACACCCACATGCGGCGGGCTTCCGGGCCCACCAAGTTCTCTACACGTTCACGCATTTCGCCGGCGGCCTTGTTCGTGAACGTGATCGCGAGAATCTCGTGAGGACGGGCACGCCCCGATTCGAGCAGGTACGCGATGCGGTGCGTCAGCACCCGGGTCTTGCCTGATCCGGCACCCGCCATGATCAGGAGCGCTTCGCCCTGGTGCAGGACCGCTTCCGCCTGGGACGGGTTGAGCCCCTGAACCAGGGGCGAGTCCTCGCCCAAGGGCGTGGGGCGGGACGATGCTGAAGAGACTGACGATGCTGGAGAGACTGACGATGCTGGGGAAGGCGACGCCGTCACCGGCGCGGGCGGTGTCCAGGCTTCTGCTGGCATGGGTTCGTCTTCAGGTTCGGGGGCGGGCTCCCAGTCAGGTTCCGGAGCCGGTTCCCATCCGGGTTCCCCTGTGGCGCTCGCCGCTGGTGTAGCGGAAGGCTGCTGGGGAGGGTTCGGGCGGGCGGACTGGGGCTTCGATGAGTCGGAGCCGTCGAGTTCGAAAAGCGCATCCATGACGGCCACGATTCTAGGCGCTGCCACCGACGCGCGACACCGCTGTGGACACTGCACTGCGGTCCCGGCGCAGCGCCCTAGTGCAACTCGTCAGGGTCAGTCAGCGGGCAGGTAGTGGGCAAGGCCGCGCTCCGCGAGGTCAGTGCTGACGCGTAGCGCGGTGTCGAGGCACCAGTGGCCAGTGAAGGGTGAGGACTCGGCTTCATCGAGGACGGTGACCCCGTTCACCGAGCACCCCAAGGACACCGCGCCCACATGGACGGTGGGCCCTACGGTTCCGATGGGATCGCCAAGGTCTTCGAGGGTGGAGAGGATGAACCCGCCCATCTCAGCGAGCCGGGGCTCAGCGATGGCTCCTTCGAGTCCTTCCACGTCAATCCAGGTCATGGGGTCCGCGGAGACATCAAGCAACACTGCGATGGCTCCACCGCTCGACAAGGGGGCAGCACCTTCCAGGTCCTCTGGGGTCTGGACAAGCCATGAGCAGGACAGGGTCCGCGAGTAGCCGGTGTCGGAGTAGCGACCCTCACCGTTGTCAGGTTCGAGCCATCGGAGTGCGCCCGGGCTGAGGAGCGTGCGCATGTCATCGCACGTGGGCCACCGTTCAGCGATGGTGCCTTCGTGAGCGACAGCGACCTGTGTGTCTGTTTCTACGACTTGTCCGGCGGTGGGGTCGGAGACTTCGTATGCCTCACTGCCCAAACCTTGAGCGAGGATCGCGGACTCTGCTCCACCGGGGAGCGGTGCTGCACTGGCTTCGATGGGCCCTGCCAGGCCGTAGGGTTCCGGGCTTGTCGGTGCCGGAGTACACCCTCCCAGCGCCATTGCCACACTCACTGCGCCCCCCACGACTCCTAGCGTGACGGCTCGCCAGCCGCGCCTCACGTGACGGTCCGGGCCACCGCCCCGTGGCGCTCGAGCGCGTCGAGGGCTTCCTCGGCGGCTGCGCGCACCACGGGATCGGTGTCGTACTTCGACAGGTCCAGTAGCAGTCCCCACACGTCGCGGTCTGCTGGCCCTCGACCCGCTTGGGCCAGCATCGCGAACCCCTTCGCCACAGTGGTGCGCACCTGGGGGCGTGCATCACCTGCAAGGCGTTTGAGCTCGGGCACCATCAACTCGAGCTCTCCCACACGACGCTGGATCGCCTCTTCACGGGCGTGCCAGTCGTCGGGCCGGGGTCCAATGTGAGGCTGAGGCTCAGCCATCTGGTGGTGTCCCACCCAGAAGGCAAGCGCACGCAAACGTTCCTGACTTACGTCACGCTGCGTGGGCGCGCTAGCCATCGTCGCCGTCATTGTTGTGCCACCGTCCTGAGACGACGCCCCTATCCCGGTTGACGAGGCGTCGCCGCAGGCTACCTCCGGAGCACTCTCAGATACCTGTGAGGAATGTCACACGATGCGACGTTGAGCAGCCCAATGCGCCAGTTCATGCCGGTTCGACAACTGCAGCTTGTGCAGCACTTTGCCGACGTGGGTCTCGACTGTCTTGATCGAGATAAACAGCTTCTCCCCCACCTCGCGGTACGTGTAGCCGCGTGCGATGAGGCGCATCACTTCTTGTTCACGGGCAGTCAGTTGGTCGAGTTCGTCGTCTTCCACTGCGACTTCTCCCCCTGCCGCTCCAAAGGCATCCAAAACGAAGCCAGCGAGCCTCGGCGAAAACACCGCGTCACCGCCCGCCACCCTGCGCACCGCATCGGACAAATCCGGGCCGGAAATGGACTTGGTGACGTAGCCGCGAGCGCCCCCGCGAATCACGGAAACCACGTCCTCCGCAGCATCGGAGACAGACAGCGCAAGCACGCGTGTGCCGTCGATCCGGCCGCGCGTCTCGGCAAGGACGTCCAGCGCGCCGGCACCCGTGCCTCCGGGCAGGTGGACGTCCAAGATCACGACGTCGGGACGCTTGTCGAGGATTTCAGCGATCGCGGACTCAACATCCCGCGCTTCCCCCAGCACATCGATGTCAGGGTCCAGCGACTCGCGCACGCCCACACGAATCACGTCGTGATCATCAACAATCACCACAGAAACCGTCATTTAACTCTCCTTTGGCACCGTGATTGTCACTTCAGTCTTGCCGCCCTCGTTCGACTGCACGACTGCGCGGCCGTGGTGACGCTGGACTCGTCCCATGATCGACTGCCGAATTCCCATCCGGTCCTCCGGAATCGCGTCCGCATCGAAGCCCGGGCCACCATCGCGCACAAACACTTCGAACGCATCGGCCGTGACTTCCGCATACACAGAAATAGGGCCGATGCCGTGACGTGCCGCGTTGGTGGCGGCTTCCTTTGACGCGGCGACAGCCGCGGCCAGGTTGGCGCTGAGCGGAGCATCTCCCACGGTCACGGTATCGATCGCGACGGAATGCACGTCTTCCACTTCTGCGATGGCGTCGGCGAGCGCAGTCGCCACAGAGTCCGAGGGGTCCGCACGGTCGGCATAGAGGTACGAGCGCAGGTCGCGCTCTTGCGCACGAGCGAGTCGCGACACCGTCTCCGGTTCATCGGCGCGGGCCCGGATCAACGTCAACGTCTGCAAAACGGAGTCGTGCAGGTGCGCAGCGATCTCTGCACGTTCGTGTTCCCGGATGCGCTCCATCCGTTCGATCGAGACTTGCCGGATCAAGCGCAACCACCACGGCGCCAGCATCAACGCCACACCGAGGACCACCACGACAGACGTGACGATGGAACGCACAGCAATCGATTCGGTGTAGTCCCAGGTCGCAAACCAGCCCAGGGCCGTGATTCCTAGTCCGAACCCTACGAACAACCGCAACCAGTCGTCGCGACGGAACAACCCTTGGACATTGAGGCGCCGGGCATCCTGCCCAAAGGCACCGTCGAGCGGACTCCAGGTCAGCCCCAATGACAACAAAAACAACAACGCGGGCAGGAGCCACCCGGGGATGTCCTCGGTGCTCCACCGCTGCAGTGCGAGCACCCCTGCCCCTGCCAGCATCGCGACCCCCAAGAGCGCACGCCACCACACCGGCGCAGAACTGCGCCGAGCCAAGGGACGTGCGACACGTGTCGCAGCGGGAGTGCTCACGGCACCATCGTCACACACGCACCTGTTTCTACCTGCGCGTTGGCAGTGATATCAGGGGGTGCTGCGCATGGAGTTCAGGGTGGGAATCAGGGAGATACCTCATAGCGTCCTGACCCCCGGTCCCGAAACACTGGAAGCAACGCCGGGTGTGCAGGCACCCCACACGTGAGAAGGAGCATCATGAGCGAGAATCCGCAGCCTCCCACCGAGGCCGCATTCTTCACGAGCATCCGTGAATGGGGACTCGTGAGATCCGGTCAGGGCCTTGGCGGCGTCGCCTCCGGGCTTGGCGCCAGAGTGGGCCTCGCACCCGCACCGGCCCGTCTCCTCGCGGTCCTCGCCTTCTTGATCTTCCCCGGACTGTTCATGCTGGCCTACGCCGCTGCCTGGGGACTACTCCCTGACCGCCAAGGCCGCATCGTCATCCAAGACTTCGGTCGCGGGGTGACCAACGTGGGAGCTCTCCTAGGCATCGCAGTCCTCACGCTGTTGGGCCTCCTGGGCCTCGACAGCGGGCCCGCCTTCAACCTGTTCCGCTTCGGCGGCTTTCCCTGGGATGGCTACCACGGAGACCTCGGTGCCGTGATCGCTTTCTTCGCCGTCCTCATCCCGCTCGTCATCATCGGCGGCGGCATCTTCCTCGTGGTGTACCTCGTCAAGCGCGGCAACCGCACCACGGGCCCCACCCCGCCGCCGGGGACGCCCGGAACAACCTGGACCAGTGCCGCTGCACCGTCCGCCCCATCGGCGCCCTCCGCACCGTCCGCTGTGCCGGCACAGTCCCCGGACAGCCACGCCGCCAGCGAGCCCGTGGACAGCACTCCCGCACCCGACGGCCCGCATGCGGAGTACAAGCCTCAGCCGTGGGAACCAGCGCTCTTGCCTGGTGACCCTCGTACAGGCCTTCCCTCTCAGAACTCTTCGCCTCACCCGCAGGCCCCAGCCGCCCCTCAGCCTGGCAGCGCAGCACCCCAGCCCTCTGCCGCCGGCCAGGGATGGAGCACACCGCCTGTCGCTCCGGCTCCCCCGCAGCCACCAACCCCCACACCGCCCCGGCAGTCGTGGAAGGTTCCGGGGCCCGGCAAGGGAGCATGGCTCGCACTTCTAGGAGTCATGCTGGTGTCCGGAGCCGCCGTCGTGATCGCGGAACGTGTCAGCACCCTAGCCGTGGCCTGGCCTTTGGCCTGGTTTGCTGGTGTCGCGATCGGGCTGGGAGCAATCCTGGTGGTCGTCGCACTGTCGGGACGCAGGCTCGGGTTCCTGGGTTTTCTGTCGGTCCTGGTGGTGCTGGCCGGCGTGACGCTATCTGCGAACTCCGACGATCTACGCGACATCTATGACGACGCCCGTGTCGAGATCGGCTGGGACTCTGGTTCCGAACCGCATATCGAGCCCACCCCCACCTACGCCGGCCCCGACACTATCTCCGTCGCAGAGGCCTTCGGCGACGACTACGCGGCCGTCTACATCGAAGGCGAGTGCTACGTGGGCATGCCCGGCAACACCGAAC
This sequence comes from Demequina sp. B12, assembly GCF_028823635.1. GTDB lineage: Bacteria > Actinomycetota > Actinomycetes > Actinomycetales > Demequinaceae > Demequina. Next base: position 734,072 of record NZ_JAPEHU010000001.1, on the reverse strand, counting down.
TCGAATACTGGTTCGGTTACGACGGACAGGCGCCCGCCAACGCTGTGCTGCGCTACTCCACGATCGACAAAGACAGCACAGTCGCACTGCGTGCCATGGTCACCGATGTCACGGTGCCTGCGAACACGTCGCTCGCCATCACGAACGCGGACTCGCAGCTCGTGGTCTGGCCCGCACGCAACGTCAGTTGCAGCGTGTGGTCCGGTGAACCCGACGGCCCCGTGGTTGAACTGACCAACCCCGATACGCCCGTACTCACACTGTCGGCGTATGACGGCGGAACTCTCATCATCAACGAGGAGGTCACCCCGTGATCACCACCACAACCCCCCGCCGCCGCATCGGTCAGCGCTTGTCCTCCGCACTGTGGGGCCTGCTCGTCATGGGCGCAGGCGCGCTGATGATCGTGTCGTTCTCCGGCTACGACGTGGACCTGGAGCTGCTCGCGATCATCCTGCTTGGCTCACTGGGAGGATGGCTGATCCTGTCGGCAGCACTGTCCGGCCTTGGGCGGTCACGGGAAGTGAAGCGCGCCACCGCCCCCGTCGTGGAGGAAACCCTCGCCGATGTTGAGGACACGCTCGGCGAGGTCGACGACGCCATGGCGGACCTGGCGGACCCCCTCACCGACACCGACACCAAGTAGCTGTCACAGACACCAGGGCCCGGGAACTGACTCTCACAGTTCCCGGGCCCTTCACGCACAAACGCGACCCCTCCCCCCCCCCCCCCCCGGGGCGGGGGGGGGGGGGGGGGGGGGGGTTTCCCCCCCCCCTCCCCCCACACCCCCCCCCTCCCCCCCCCGGAGAAGGGGGGGGGGAAGGGGGCGTCAGTGGCTTACTCCCACTCGATGGTGCCCGGCGGCTTGCTGGTCACATCGATGACGACGCGGTTCACGTCCGACACCTCGTTGGTGATGCGGTTCGAGATGTGAGCGATGACTTCATAGGGCAACCGCGACCAGTCGGCAGTCATCGCGTCTTCGGAAGACACGGGACGCAACACAATGGGGTGACCGTAGGTGCGGCCATCGCCCTGCACGCCCACCGAGCGGACATCGGCCAGCAGCACTACGGGGCACTGCCAGATCTCGTCGTCCAAGCCCGCCTTGGTAAGTTCTTCACGGGCGATCGCGTCCGCGGCACGCAGGATGTCGAGGCGTTCCTCGGTCACTTCGCCGATGATGCGGATTCCCAGCCCGGGGCCGGGGAACGGCTGGCGTCCCACAATGTCTTCGGGGATCCCCAACTCGCGGCCCACAGCGCGGACCTCGTCCTTGAACAAGGTGCGCAAAGGCTCCACGAGGGAGAACTGCAGGTCGTCGGGCAGTCCGCCCACGTTGTGGTGGCTCTTGATGTTGGCAGTACCTTCACCGCCGCCTGACTCGACCACATCGGGGTACAGGGTTCCCTGGACCAGGAACTCCACTGCCTCGCCGTGTGCGCCGGCTTCTTCCACCACCTGGCGAGCGGAATCCTCGAACACACGAATGAACTCGCGGCCAATGATCTTGCGCTTGGTTTCGGGGTCGGATACGCCTGCGAGGGCGTCCAGGAAGCGCTGCTTCTCGTCGCGGATGATGAGGCGGACGCCGGTCGACGCGACGAAGTCTTTCTCGATCTGTTCCACCTCGCCGGCACGCATGAGCCCGTGGTCGACGTGAATACAGGTGAGCTGATCGCCTACGGCCTTCTGCACGATGGCGGCGGCGACCGCAGAGTCGACTCCGCCAGATAGGGCACAGATGACGCGCTTGTCGCCCACCTGGGCGCGGATGCGTTCGACCTGCTCGTCAATGACGTTCGCAGACGTCCAGTCGGGCGTCAGGCCAGCGACGCGGTACAGGAAGTTCTCGATGGATTCCTGACCGAGCGGTGAATGCTTGACTTCGGGGTGCCACTGGACACCACACATGCGCTTGTCGAGGTTTTCGAATGCGGCGACGGGGGCACCGTCGGTCTGCGCCAGCACGGTGAAGCCTTCAGGTGCGGCGTGAACCGCGTCACCGTGACTCATCCACACGGTCTGCTCGGTGGGGCTGCCCGCGAGCGCGGCGCCCTGGTCTGCGATCTCTGCGACGGTCCGGCCGTACTCACGCTTACCGGTCTGAGCAACGGTGCCACCCATGGCCTGGGCCATGGCTTGGAAGCCGTAGCAGATACCCATCATGGGCACGCCTGCGTCGAAGATCGCTTCGTCGATGCGGGGGGCGCCTTCTTCATAGACGGATGAGGGGCCGCCGGACAAGATGATGCCTGCAGGGTTCTTGGCGAGCATGTCTGCCGCACTCATGGTGTGGGGAACGATCTCCGAGTACACGGACGCTTCGCGCACACGGCGTGCGATCAGTTGGGCGTACTGGGCACCAAAGTCGACGACCAGAACGGGCCGATGCTCGGTGGGCTGGACGGTCATGCGGCCTCCTGCTGGGGAGTGGTTTCAGTCTGAGGGGTGGTGGAGAGTTCACGCGCGATGCGCTTCTCCACAAAGAATGACAGCAGCGGAACCACGCCGCCGAGGAACATGGTGGCGAGGCGTCCGTATCCCCACCGGGCCTGCAACCACAGTTGCAGCACCGTCGCGAGGTACACCACGTACACAAAGCCGTGCACCTGCGCCAGGATCGTGAAGAAGGGCTCCCAGGATTCTGGGGTAGCCAGCGCGGGGATGTAGCGGAGCATCCCCAGGAAGACCACAATGAGCAGGCCTCCAGTGATGATGGCCATGACCTTGTAGCGGGTCAACGCTCCGGGGGTGACGGCCGATGCGCCGGCTGGCGCGACGTGCTCACTCACGTGGGTTCCTTCCTGGCATGGGCGGGGTCTGCGGTGTCCGCGTCACCGGTGGCGGGAGCGGACGGCACGCGACCATTGTCCCGTATCCAGCGTGCGGCAATGAACGCGAAGAAAGCGCCGAACAGCCACCATTCGATCGCGTAGGTGAGGGAACGGAAGTTCACCTCGCGGTCAGGTGCTGGCGCAGGGAGGGCGTTGAGGCCTTCCTCTGGCGTTTCCGCCACCAGCAGCGCCGAATATAGGGGGCTGTCCCAATGCTGAGCGAACACCGCGGGCGACAGCGTGGTCGACCAGAACGCCCCAGCGATCTCCTGGTCGGGGGTGTCCGCGATGCCGGACCCACCTTCAGCCCCACGGAGGTAGCCGTCAATGGCGGAGTCATCCCCCGGCTCACTCACTGTGTGAACGTCTGCGGGCGGCAACCATCCCACCACCACAGGCAACGTTGCTTCTTCGCCGGTCCCGGTGGCATCGCCGCTCACCGTGTACGGGCGGACCACCATGACAGCGTCGTCACCGTCGACGGAACGTCCCGACACGAGTGCGACGTCAGCATCGGCCCACTGCCCCTCGACCGTGACGGTTTTCCCGACGCCCGCGCCCGCTGCGCTCGCCGGTGCCACAAGATCGGCCAGCGGCACAGGATCGCTGGCCTCAATCACCTGGCCGGACTGGAACCCCCGCGACCACTGCCAGTAACCGAGCGACAGACATACTGCAATGACGGCCAGGCCCAAGAAACCGACGCCGATGACGGCGCCCCACTTCACACTGCCCGGCTCGCGTGCGCTCACGCCCCCGCCCCGCGCACGCGGCGACGATCAGCCGCACGTGGCATGGGTGCGTCCTCTGATGGCTGGCGTCGTACCGCAGTCACCCGGTTCCGTCCCTCCTGCTTGGACCTATACAGAGCGTCGTCAGCACGCTTGATCGCGTAGTGCGCCGTGCCCACATGCTCACCCTCGGTCACTCCGACCGACACCGTGACGCTGTGCACATGGCCCGCGCAGGCAATCTCACGATCACCCACCGCAGCCCGAATACGGTCCATGGTGAGACCCGCATGCTCGAGCGTGGCGTCGGGGAGGACAAAGATGAACTCTTCGCCGCCCCATCGTCCCACGGAATCCGTCACACGTAACTCCGCCCTCAAACGGACTCCTACCTCCGCCAGGACGGCATCACCACACGAATGCCCATGCTCATCGTTGAGCTCCTTGAAACGGTCCAGATCCGCGATCGCCACGCAATACGACTGGCCGCCCGGCGTCGCCAACTCCTCCAACTGGGTCAACACTGGGCGCCGTGTTGCCAGCCCCGTGAGCGCATCGGTGTTGGCAAGATACTCGGCTCGTTGGGCGCTCTGCGCAGCAAGCTTGCGCGCGTGCTCCGCGCGAAAGTGCGCCAGCGCGGCGAACGTGAAAAGCAAGGTCGCCGTCACCAGGGCAGCGATCGAGAACATCGCGTTCAATACGAAACGCGGCAACTCGTAGACAGCTCGCGACGCAGGCATACCCAACTGACACACCAAGAATGCGGTGAGGCTGACGCCCATCCAGATCACGCGCCACGCGCGCTGCCGTTCCGTCAAGATCACGTACACCAACGGCGCCGCGGTCAACAAGAACAGGTGGATGCCGGACTCCCAGCCCACATAGTGAGTCGACACCAACGTTTGGGCCGTGGGAATCATGAGCGCAGCCAAAGCAGCCAACAACTGATGCCCCAGGCGAGCCAACACGATCGCTCCCATGTACAGAACGATCCACAGGTTATGGAACATCACCAGCGCAGGCATGCTTTGACCGCTGTAGGACAGGTAGAAGATGTCGTACGCCAAGGTGACCGCAAGGCACAAGATGAGGAACGCGTGCGCCGTCGAGATGGCCCGCCCAGCTTCACCTTCGAGTCCGCCAACGCGACGCTCCATCAGGCGCGCCACCAGCGCACCGAAAGCGCCGCGCTCTGACGCGCCGTGGCCCTCAGCAGCCATGGGTCCCTCATCCCCGCGACCGACCCGCACCTTTTTCGGTCCCCACCGATGCGACCCGTCGCCCCTCAGATACATCAGCGTACGCAGTTCACCGGACAACCTCCACCGGTAGACCACTTCTCCACAGACCCCATCAGGTTGCGACCGCCAACTAAGTCGGGACTACTGTCACGCGCACCACCACCGGACACATGGGACAATGACCCCGTGGCACGAAGCATTTACATCGCATCGGCAGAGGGTGACACCGGGAAGTCCACGGTAGCCCTAGGAATCACGTCGCTTTTGGCGCGCACAGTAGGACGAGTAGGAGTGTTCCGGCCCGTTGCCCGAGTGGCAGACGGCTCTGACTACGTACTCGATCTGCTTCTGGGGCGCGGCGGAGTCGACCTCTCATACGAGGAAGCCGTAGGTGTCACCTATGACGACCTCCACCACGACACCGAGGCCGCCCTGGCGACGATCGTGTCTCGCTACCGCGAGGTCGAACGCAAGTGTGATGCTGTCGTCATCGTGGGCACCGACTACACCGACGTCTCCGCAGCAGCGGAACTCGAGTTCAACGGCCGTATCGCCGCCAACCTCGGCGCCCCCGTCGCGCTCGTCGTCCACGGTCAAGACCGCACGCCCAAGGACGTGGCACGAGTAGTCGACCAGGCCCGTACCGAGCTCGCAGGCTCGCACGCCCACGTTGCCGCAGTGTTCGCGAACCGGTGCGACCCCGACCAGATCGATGCGGTTCGCGCGCAGCTTCCCGAGGGCCTCGCCATGGGCGCCCTGCCCGAGGACAGCCTGCTGGTGGCCCCGCAGCTCAGCGCACTCGCAGAAGCCGTCGACGGCCACGTCATCGCCGGCGACCCCGAACTCATGGGCCGTGAAGTCCGCAAGGTCCTCGTGGGCGCCATGTCAACCGAGCATCTGCTCGCCCACCTCAAGGACGACGCCGTCGTCATCACCCCCGGTGACCGCACCGACGCCCTCATCGCCCTCCTCGCGGCCCACGCCGCAGAAGGCTTCCCGTCGCTGTCCGGCATCATCCTCAACGGCGGGCACACGCCACCCGCGCTACTGATGGAACTCGTGGCAGGCTTCGGCTCACCGCTGCCCATCATCACCACGGAACTGGGCACCTACGAAACTGCACACCGCTGCTGGAACACCCGCGGCCGCCTGTCGCGCGAATCCGCCGTCAAAATCGATGTGGCGCTCAGCCTGTTTGAGCGCTACGTCGACATCGACGCACTGAGCGCCCTGCTCGACGTTGCCCAAACCGACGTGGTCACCCCCCTGATGTTCGAATACGACCTCCTGGTGCGTGCTCGCGGTTCCCGCAAGCACATCGTCCTTCCGGAAGGTTCCGACGACCGCATCCTGCGTGCCGCCTCCAGCCTGCTTACCCGTGACGTCGTCGACCTCACCATCCTGGGCCCCGAAGCGTCCATCCGGCAGCGAGCCGCAGAACTCGGTATCGACATCGACGGCGCGCGCATCCTGTCGCCCGAAGACCCCGAACTGGTCGAACGCTTTGCCACCAAGTACGCGGAGATCCGCGCCTCCAAGGGCGTCACCATGGAGCACGCACGCGAACTGGTGCAGGACGTCAGCTACTTCGGAACCATGATGGTGCTCGAAGGCCTCGCCGACGGCATGGTGTCCGGCGCCGCCCACACCACCGCACACACCATCACCCCGGCCTTCCGGGTCATCAAGTCCCCGCCTGGCGTGGGCGTGGTGTCCTCCGTGTTCTTCATGTGTCTGCCAGACAAGGTCCTCGTCTACGGCGACTGCGCCGTCAACCCCGACCCCACCGCCGAACAGCTCGCGGACATCGCGATCTCTTCGGCGGAAACAGCCCAGCAGTTCCACATCGAACCCCGCGTCGCCATGCTGTCCTACTCCACCGGCGAGTCCGGCACAGGACAGGACGTCGACAAGGTTCGTGAAGCCACCCGCATCGTCCGCGAGCGCCGCCCCGACCTCCTGGTCGACGGTCCCATGCAATACGATGCTGCGGTCGAGCCATCGGTGGCCGCCTCCAAGGCCCCGAACTCCCCGGTAGCGGGCCGCGCTACGGTGCTGGTCTTCCCTGACCTCAACACCGGTAACAACACGTACAAGGCGGTCCAGCGCTCGGCTGGCGCCGTCGCCGTCGGCCCTGTACTCCAAGGACTTCGCAAGCCGGTCAACGACCTGTCACGCGGAACCCTCGTCCAGGACATTGTCAACACTGTCGCAATCACGGCTATCCAGGCTCAAGGACTGGATGCCAAGGAGGGAGACGCGTGAGCGTCAACTACGCCGGAATCGCACTCGTACTGAACTGTGGTTCCAGTTCGGTGAAGTACCAAGTCGTCGACACCACTCAGGAAGAGCCCTTGGCCGTAGGCCTGGTGGAGCGCGTCGACAACCACGCCGAAGCGATCCAGCAGATCATTGCTTCGCTCGACGAACCGGGCTCCGGGGTGACCCTTGCCGACCTGACCGTCGTGGGCCACCGCGTCGTGCAAGGTGGCGCTGAGTTCTCCGCACCCACCATCATCGACGATGAGGTGGAGAAGAAGATCGCTGTGCTGGCTACCCTGGCCCCGCTGCACAACCCGCCGAACCTTGCCGGCATCTCCGCCGCACGTGCCGCGTTCCCGAACATCCCGCACGTCGCGATCTTCGACACCGCGTTCCACGCCACCCTGCCCGAGGCCGCGTACACGTACGCCATCGACCGCCGGGTCGCTGCCGAACACGGCGTCCGCCGCTACGGCTTCCACGGCACCTCCCACTCGTACGTGTCCCGCGAGACCGCCCGCCTCATGGGCAAGCAGGTTGAAGACCTCAACACGATCGTCCTGCACCTGGGCAACGGCGCATCGGCCACTGCAGTGAAGGCCGGAAAGTCCGTCGACACCTCGATGGGGCTCACCCCCCTCGAAGGCCTCGTCATGGGCACTCGCTCCGGTGACATCGACCCCGCCGTCGTCACCCACCTGGCTCGTACCGCTGGCATGACCGTCGATGAGGTCGACACGTTGCTGAACCGCCAGTCCGGCATGCTGGGTCTCACCGGCTACTCCGACATGCGTGACGTCAACGACGCGATCGACGCCGGCTCGCACGAAGCGAAGGTCGCGATGGACGTGTACTGCCGTCGCATCCGTGGATACATCGGTCAGTACTACGCACAGCTCGGACACCTCGACGCCGTGACCTTCACGGCCGGCGTTGGCGAGAACGACGACGTGGTGCGTGCCGGATCGCTCGAAGGCCTCGAAGAACTCGGCATCAAGATCGACCTGGAACGCAACGCAGGCCGCAAGAAGCAGCCCACACTGATTAGCGCCGACGACTCCCGTATCCAGGTGTGGGTCATCCCCACCAACGAAGAACGAGAGATCGCCACGCAGTCCGTCGCAGCGGTTTCCTAACCCGCACGTAGACGCTCCAGCCGCGTCCGTCCCACCCCTCGCAGGAGGTGACGGGCGCGGCTGAGTCGTATCCGGGCATCGGCCCGCGATAGTGCGCCAACACCAGGGGTGACGGTGCTGTGACTTATCCCACATGTCCGTTTCGTCCGTGCCCTCACAATTGAGAACATTCCCCGGTCTACAGTTGCTCAACAACGCGCGGATGGCACGCGCGGGCGCAAGGAGCTGACACTACTTATGACAGACGTCTCCGTGTGGGTGATGCACACCACGCGTGAACCTTCCGACGACTTCCTCACGGCACTCGACCGCCGTTGGCGGGACGGGCTCGCGGCCTCAGCCTCACCCGGTTGTCGATGGCAACGAGACGCCATGCACACGTTCATCACGACTCACGTGGACCGCGTCGCGCACAGGCGGCGGCTCCGTGCCGTGTTCTTCACCACCGGTGACGGTCACCGCGAAGGTCACGGCTTCACTGCGATGTCGGATCTGGTGTCCGGAGACATGTTTGGCCCCCAAGAACTAGACGCGCGCCACGCAGCCGACCCGCTCGCCGCAGCGCTCGAACTTGCCAAGTCCGACCCCAACGTCCTCGCGGTTCCCGTCATCACGGAACGCCAGTACACCGAGGTTGAATGCTTCGAATCGCACTCCGCGACCGGACTGCGTTCAGACATCCACGGTGTCGTGCTGCCGTTCCTGTATGCGCCTGCCGGTGAAGACCTCGACGACGTGGACGCCCGCGAGAACCTGCTCCGCGCAGGAGGGTTCAGCGCCTACACCGTCGACGTGGACTTCACCCGCGACGACGCCGCGCAGATCCACCGGAACGTCGCACTACTGCTGGAAGACGTCCTCGACGACATCGCCCACCTCAAAGCAGACGCCCACGCCCGTGTCATGCTCGGCAACCCCCAGTGGCCACTCGTCACCGTGCGCTCGGACTCCAGTTGGGACCCGGACCGATGCCGCAGCCACGAAAACGCCGAACAGACACAGCAGGGAGCGCGCTAGCGCCGCTCGCCGCGCACGCGCAGCGTCACCCGGGCTATCGGGCACCGCGCCCCCAGGGAAGCCGTCTACCCTTGTCGGGTGGCTCATCTCACCGGCGCTCAGAACGTACACCTGGACTTTGGCACCGGCACCGTCCTGGACTCCGTCACCATCGGACTAGAAGACGGCGACCGCATCGGCATTGTGGGTGCCAACGGCGCCGGCAAGTCCTCACTGATGGCCATCCTGGCCGGACGGCTCAAACCGCACTCCGGCCACGTCACCATCACCCGTGGCACCCGCACCGGCACCCTGGACCAGTCCGATCACGTCGACGAGTCACTCACCGTCATCCAAGCAATCGTGGGCGACGCCGACACCCACGAATGGGCGTCCGACCCACGCGTCCGCGACATCATGTCCGGGCTCGTCCCCGACCTTCCGGCCGATGCCGTGGTGGGCACCCTGTCGGGTGGCCAGCAGCGACGCGTGGCACTTGCCCACGTCCTGGTGGGCGATCACGATGTGGTGTTCCTCGACGAGCCCACCAACCACCTTGACGTCGACGGTGTCGCCTGGCTCGCCGACCATCTCAACCGGCGTTGGGCGCGAGGCAAAGGTGCGCTCGCGGTCGTAACCCACGACCGGTGGTTCCTCGACGCCGTCACCGAACGCACCTGGGAAGTGCACGACGGTACCCTCGACCAGTACGAAGGCGGATACGCCGCGTACGTGCTGCAACGTGTGGAACGCGACCGCATCGCCGCCGCCACCGAAGCCAAGCGCCAAAACCTCATGCGCAAGGAACTTGCCTGGCTACGCCGTGGAGCACCCGCGCGAACCTCCAAGCCCAAGTTCCGCATCGACGCCGCCAACGCCCTCATCGCGGACGTCCCTCCCGTGCGCGACAAGGTTCAGTTGCAACGCATGGCCGCTGCACGTCTTGGCAAGGACGTGGTGGAACTCATCCGCTGCTCTGTCTCCTACCCCCTGCCTGACGGCGGCACTCGCGAGGTGCTTCGCGAGGTGGACTGGAACATCGGCCCTGGAGAACGCACCGGAATCCTCGGCACCAACGGTGCAGGCAAGTCGACCCTCCTGAAGCTGATCACCGGTGCCCTTGAGCCCACCTCCGGGCGTGTGAAGACCGGTCAAACCGTCCGTGTCGCCACCTTGTCGCAGCAGCTCGCAGAACTCGATGATGTCGCCGACGAACGCGTCTCCGGACTGGTGAAGCGGTTCCAGTCCATCGAACTGTCCGACGGCTCCGAGATGACGCCCACCCAGTTGCTGGAACGTCTGGGATTCACGAGCGCGCAACTCAAGACGCAGGTAGGGCGCTTGTCTGGCGGGCAGCGCAGGCGTCTTCAGCTGCTCCTGGTCCTGCTGACTGAACCCAACGTGTTGGTGCTTGACGAACCCACCAACGACCTCGACACCGATGTCCTGGCAGCCATGGAAGACCTCCTGGACTCGTGGCCGGGCACGCTCATCGTGGTCAGCCACGACCGCTACCTCTTGGAACGAGTCACCGACCAGCAGTACGCCGTTCTTGACGGCGGCCTGCGTCACCTCCCCGGTGGCATCGACGAGTACGTCGAGATCACCCGTTCCCTCCGCACAGCCGAGGGCGGCGTCGGTACCTTCGGGACCGCAGCCAGCACCGGGACCGCCGCCTTGGGTGGTGCGGAACGGCGTGCCGTGGAGAAGGAACTCGCTGCCGTAGAGCGACGCATTCAGAAGCTCGGCAACGAGTCAGCGAAGGTTCACGACAAGATGGCCGTCCACGACCAGTCCGACTTTGCGGGCCTGGCCGACCTGAACCAGCAGCTCAAAGCGCACGCTGACGAGACTGCCGAACTCGAAGAGCGCTGGCTGGAACTGTCCGAGCAACTCGGCGACTAACCGGGCGTAGCCGCGTCCTGGCCGTCCCCGTCGCGCTCCCCGTGCGTTCCGTCCCCGCCGTCCCCGCCGTCCCAAAGTGACTGAAACGACCCTGCGGGACCCGCACCACGCCGGCGAGCCACGCATCGGCTCCCACATCTCAGTCAGTTGGGGACACGCGCACCGGACAGTCGCTGCCGAACTCGAAGAGCGCTGGCTGGAACTGTCCGAGCAACTCGGCGACTGCCAGCGCGCAGCGGCTCAGCCGCGCTTGAACGCCTCCGCGAGTTTCATGCGCCCACCCGTGTTGAGGACGGCACCGGCGTAGACACGCCCGGCGATCCAGGTGAGCACCGGAATGGTCACCACGCACAACGCCACCGCAAGGATCACCTCTCCCGTGGAGATGGCTCCAAAGGCCGAGCGCATCGGCACCATGAATGGCGCGAAGAACGGTACCTGGGTGAGCACCATGCTGATGGTGCTGTCGGGGTTGTTCGGCACCAGGTAGATCGCGAGGTACAGCGGAGCCATCATGAGGAACATCATGGGGGTGGTGATGGCCCCGATGTCTTCCTGACGGGACACCAATGCGGCGAGCCCGCCAAAGAGGATCGTGAACAGCGCAAAGCCCAACACGAACCACACGGCAAAGTTAGCGACCAGGGTTCCCACTTCCACGTCCAGCGTGCCAAACAGGTCGAGGTACCAGGCAGCAAACACCACGGGCAGGAACATGGTGGCGGCTTGAAGCAGCGAGTACATGCCCACGCCCAGCACCTTGCCGCCCAACAGCGTTGCGGGCTTCACGGTGGCCAGCAGAATCTCCACCACGCGGGAGGACTTCTCTTCGACGACGCCCATCATGATGACCGAGGCACTCTGAATCAGCACGAAGAACAACAGGATGACGACCACCATGCCGGAGAAGAACTGACCGGCGTTGAACTCGTTGGTCTCGCCCACGATGGTGACCGCCGGAACGGAGTTGGCGAGCGACGCACTCACTGCCGCCGCGTCACCACCGAGGTCCTCGACGGCGCTGTCGAGCGCCGCGGCCTGGGTGGCCGACTGCACCACGCTCGTCAGCGCATCGTCCCCTCCCGCCAAGTACAGCCGCGGTGCGTCAAGCGGCCCAGTGATGAGTCCTGCGATGTCCTCACCCAAGGCGCCGTCCTGATCCACGTCGACGGTGTCGGGGGCGTCCACGCTTTCGAACACCACGTGAGCGTCTTGTGCTTGCGCCGTGGCCTCCAGGTACGGAACCAGATCCCCAGCGATCGCAGAGTCCACGTTCACCACCGCGGGCTCGCCGTCGTCTGCGAGGAACGGCTTCGCGATCAGTGCCCCACCCAGAACGAGGACCACCATGATCGCGGAGGTGATGAGGTTGGCCTTTGACAGCGCGCGGGTGCGGAACTCGCGCTTCGCAATCAGAGCGATCATGCCGCCACCTCCTCTTCCGACACGACGCCTTGGAAGAGGTCGGTCAGCGTGGGGCGCACCTGCGTGAACTCACTGACCACGCCGTGGTGGAGGGCCGATGCCACGACAGCTTGGGCGGCATCGGTGGATTCGGCTTCCACGCGCCAGACGCCGGGGCCCTGCGGAGTGAGGGTGGCGCCAGGAGCGTCTGGGGTCCATGTCTCAGGCATGGTGCCGGTGAGGTGCCACTGGAGTTGGTCGGTGGCGCGGAGTTCGTCAATGGTGCCGGATGCGACCAAGCGGCCGGCCTTCACGATCCCGACGCGGTCGCAGAGTCGTTCCACGAGTTCGAGTTGATGGGAAGAGAAAATCACGGGCACGCCGCGATCGGCCTGAGTGCGGAGGACGTCGCTCATGACGGCCACGGCGACCGGGTCGAGTCCGGAGAAGGGTTCGTCCAACACGAGGATGTCGGGCTGATGCACCAGGGCGGACGCGAGCTGCACGCGTTGCTGGTTGCCGAGTGAGAGTTTTTCGACCTCGTCGCCACGGCGTTCCGCGACCCCCAGCACTTCCGTCCAATGCTCCATGGCTGCGTGAGCCGCACCGGCGTCGAGGCCGTGGAGCCGCGCCAGGTATACCAACTGTTCGCCCACCTTCATGCGCGGGTAGAGGCCGCGCTCTTCGGGCATGTAGCCGATGCGCTTGCGGACGTCCAGGTCAACAGGTGCGCCATCCCAGCGCACCTCCCCGAAGTCGCCACGGAGCACGCCCAGGATGATGCGCATCGTGGTGGTTTTTCCGGCACCATTGGACCCTACAAAGCCGAATAGTTCGCCGCTGTTCACGTCGAATGAGACTCCATCAAGTGCACGGACGGTGCCGTAGGACTTGGCTAGTGAGTCAATCTCAAGGGTGGGCAAGGACGCTCCTTCTCACGACGGCGGGACCCGCCTCCACCCTAGGTGACATCAACCCCTGATCTGGTCATCCCCAGGGACGACAATGCCGGTGCTACCGGGCGTCATCAATGGTCCAGCACGCGTCCGGACCGTTCGCCGTGCAGGACTCCTCCGGCAGTGCGACGCTGGGAACGTTCACTTCGATGGAGGTCATGATGGATAACACCCCGTGGGCACCCCGCACCGCCCCCGCCGCGAGCGCCGAGGAAATCGACGCCATCGACCGGTGGTGGCGCGCCACCAACTACATGTCCGTGGGGCAGATCTACCTCCTCGCCAATCCCCTGCTGAGGGAGCCTCTGCACCGCGACCACGTCAAGCCGCGCCTGGTGGGGCACTGGGGCACCACCCCGGGCCTGAACTTTGTGTATGCCCACCTGAACCGCATGATTCGGGCACGTCAACAACCCACGATGTACATCATCGGCCCCGGCCACGGAGGCCCAGGCCTGGTGGCCTCCAGCTTCCTGGACGGCACCTATACCGAGACCTACCCCGACCTCTCCCCCGACGAAGCTGGTCTCACCCGGCTCTTCAAGCAGTTCTCTTTCCCCGGCGGCATTCCGTCACACGTGGCACCAGAGACGCCCGGGTCCATCCATGAAGGCGGCGAGCTGGGTTATGCGCTGTCTCATGCGTACGGTGCCGCGTTCAACAACCCGCACCTCTTGGTGGCAGCCATTGTGGGTGACGGCGAAGCAGAAACGGGCCCGCTCGCGACCAGTTGGCACTCCAACAAGTTCGTTGACCCCACCACCGACGGCGTGGTCTTGCCCATCTTGCATCTCAACGGCTACAAGATCGCCAACCCCACCGTGCTGGCGCGCATCAGCGATGATGAACTCGATGCGCTCATGCGCGGCTATGGACATACTCCGTACTTCTTTGAGGCGGGTTTCGACGACGAGGACGCGTTCGACATTCACCAGCGGTTCTCGCAACTGCTCGATGAGGTGATGGACCACATCGCCACCATCAAGGCCGAGGCCGCGACCAACCCCCACATGGACCGTCCCGCGTGGCCCATGATCGTATTGCGGACACCCAAGGGATGGACATGCCCGCCTCAGATCGACGGCGAGACCACCGAGGGGTCGTGGCGCGCGCACCAGGTGCCGCTGTCGAATGCTCGCGACACGGACGCACATCTGCACACCTTGGAATCGTGGTTGGAGTCCTACCGCCCAGACGAACTGTTCGACGCATCGGGGGCGCCATACGAACAGACCAGGGCGATCGCGCCGGAGGGTGACCTGCGGATGTCGGCCCGTCCGGAAGCCAACGGCGGGCTGGTGTTGCGGGATCTCCGGCTGCCGGACTATCGCGACTATGCCGTGGACGTCCCACAACCGGGGGCCGGACCGGTGGAAGCGACCCGCGTCCTGGGCACTTACCTGCGCGGCGTGATGGAAGCGAATATGGATAACTTCCGGGTCTTTGCGCCGGACGAGTTGGCGTCCAACCGCATCCATGCGGTCCTGGACGTCACCGACAAGGTGTGGCAAGGCGCCCGGGAGGACGACGGAGCACACACGGGTCCTCGCGGCCAAGTAGTGGAGATGCTGTCCGAGCATCAATGCCAAGGCTGGCTCGAAGGCTATCTGTTGACGGGCCGCCACGGCCTGTTCACCTCGTATGAGGCCTTCATCCACATCGTGGACTCCATGTTCAACCAGCATGCCAAGTGGCTGAAGGTGTCCCGGGAGCTGCCGTGGCGGCGCCCCATCGCCTCCTTGAACTACCTGTTGTCGAGCCACGTGTGGCGCCAGGACCACAACGGCTTCTCCCACCAGGACCCCGGTTTCATCGACCATGTGGTGAACAAGAAGGCGGAGGTGGTGCGCGTCTACCTACCGGCCGATGCCAACACGCTGTTGTCGACATACGACCACTGCTTGCGGTCCCGCGACTACGTCAATGTCGTTATTGCCGGCAAGCAGCCGGCACCTCAGTGGTTGACGATGGAGCAGGCGATCGACCATTGCACACGAGGGTTGGGGATTTGGGACTTCGCGTCCAATGTGCCGCTGGGAGACGAGCCCGACGTGGTGATGGCGGCCGCCGGAGACGTCCCCACCCTTGAGGTGCTGGCCGCTATCGACATCATTCGGCGTGAGCTTCCCGAGTTGAAGGTCCGCATGATCAACGTCGTGGACCTCATGCGGCTCCAACCCGAAGAGGAGCATCCGCATGGGATCTCCGACCGCGCTTTCGATCAACTCTTCACGACGGACAAGCCCATCATTTTCAACTATCACGGATACCCGTGGCTGATCCATCGCCTGACGTACCGCCGCAACGGTCACTCGAACCTGCATGTGCGCGGGTTTAAGGAGGAGGGCACCACCACAACGCCGTTTGACATGGCGATGCTGAACGACATTGACCGCTACCACCTGGTGATGGATGTCATCGATCGTGTTCCCGGCCTGGGCACCCGTGCAGCATTGCTGCGCCAGCAACTCCACGACCAGCGCCTCGCAGCGCGCAGGTACGCGAGGGAGAACGGCGCAGACCTGCCCGAGGTCGCGAACTGGGTATGGCCCGATGCCGGGGCAGAGACCCGTGAAGCCATGGCCGGGGTTCAGGACACCGGCGGCGACAACGAGTAAGCGGTTAAACCGAGGTAGCCGGGTGGTAAGGCGACACCACCACGTCCACGCGCTGGAACTCCTTGAGGTCCGAGTATCCGGTGGTGGCCATCGAACGGCGCAGGGCGCCCATGATGTTCGTGGAGCCGTCAGCCGAATGTGCAGGACCGTTGAGGATCTCCTCGAGCGTGCCACCGGTACCGACCTCGACGCGTTCACCACGCGGAAGCTCCGAGTGGTACGCCTCCTGGCCCCAGTGGAACCCAGCCCCAGGCGCCTCCGAAGCGCGGGCAAGTGCGGAGCCCAGCATCACAGCATCGGCGCCACAAGCGAAAGCCTTCACCAGGTCACCGGAACGTCCCAAACCACCGTCAGCGATCACGTGAACGTAACGGCCACCGGACTCATCCAGGTAGTCGCGGCGGGCCGCAGCAACGTCAGACACGGCGGTCGCCATGGGCGCGTGAATGCCGAGCGTGGTGCGCGTGCGCTGCGCTGAACCGCCACCAAAGCCCACCAACACACCCGCGGCACCCGTCCGCATCAAGTGCAGACCGGCCTGGTACGTGGAGGCACCACCCACGATGACCGGTACGTCCAGGTCGTAGATGAACTTCTTCAGGTTCAGCGGCTCTACGTGCTCGGACACGTGCTCTGCGGACACGGTGGTGCCACGGATCACGAACAGATCCACGCCGGCCTTCAGCACCGTCTCGTAGTGATCCTGAGTGCGCTGCGGGCTCAAGGCGCCAGCCACCGTGACATCAGCGGCACGGACCTCACGCAGGCGCTCTGCGATCAGTTCATCCTTGATGGGCTCACGGTAAATCTCCTGCATGCGGGCCGTAGCGGCCTCACCTTCCAGCTGCGAGATTTCCTCAAACAACGAGGTGGGGTCCTCGTACCTGGTCCAGAGCCCTTCCAGGTCCAGCACACCCAGACCGCCCAAACGGCCCAACGCGATCGCAGTCGCGGGGCTCATCACTGAGTCCATCGGCGCGGCAATCACGGGGATGTCGAACTGGAACGCATCGATCTGCCATCCCAGCGACACCTGCTTGGGGTCGCGCGTGCGGCGCGAAGGCACCACGGCGATGTCGTCGAAGGAGTAGGCGCGGCGGCCGCGCTTGCCGCGGCCAATCTCGATCTCGTTGCTCACCGGACCACCCTATCGTCCACCGCTACCCCCAGCACAGGCGCGCGCCCTGGAACTGGTTCCGCGCATCGTCCCGGTTCGCTACGCTGACCGCTGAGCGCGCACATACGCGTGCCGGCTATGCCTCGCAGGCGTGCCGTCTCAGGGGGCGACAAGGGGGGCAACGGCAGCATGACGGGACACACCCCACCAGGGTGGTACGACGATCCACACGCGCCAGGCGCGGGTTCGGTGCGGTTCTGGGACGGGTCTGAGTGGACGGCTCAGGCGACGCCTCCAGCGACTCGGGAGCGTCACCAACCGGCACCCGCCACCACCCCAGCCGCGCCCGCCTGCGCCACACCCGCTTCCCTCGCCACGCCCACCACACCTGCGTCACCAGCCGAGGCCCAACGGCGCACCACCGCCATGATCGCGACCGTGGTGGGCAGCGCAGCGCTCGTCGGTTGGACCACCGTGGCGCTCAGCGCCTGGGCCGTGGCACAGAGCCTGCCATCCACGCAAACCTGCGTGCCCGCCGCGCAGGAGACCACACACGCGGACTTTGATGCCGTCCGCCACGTGCTCGGCTCCAGTGTCACAGGTGCGTGGGAGAGTAGGCCCCATGAGCTGGCTTGAAGAGACCATGGTGGGGTTCGACACCGAAACCACGGGCGTGTCCACGTCCCAGGACCGGATCGTGACCGCAGCCATCCTGACCCGCACTGACGGGGACACCGCCGTGCGCACCTGGCTCATCGACCCGGGCGTAGAGATTCCCGCACGGGCTACGGAAGTACACGGCATCTCAACTGAGCACGCCCGGACGCATGGTGTTCAACCAGCCGATGCCCTAGAAGAGATCGCGTCCGTCCTTGCAGCGGCGATGGGGGCCGGGTTCCCCGTGGTCGCGTTCAACGCCCAGTTCGATCTCACCATCCTGGAGAACGAGCTCGCCCGTCACGGACTCCCCTCCCTGGCTTCCCGCATCCCTGCCGGCAGCATCGGCCCCGTGGTGGACCCCCTGGTGCTGGACAGGCACTTGGACCGGTGGCGCCGCGGACCACGCAAACTGATCAACATGTGCGAGCACTACGGCGTCTCCGTCGTGGCCGACGACCTCCACGCCGCAGACGCCGATGTTGCCGCCACCCTGGACCTCCTGCCTGCCATGGCGCAACGCCACCGCGCACTCGCCACCATCGACTTGGCTGACCTCCAAGGACAGCAAGTCGAAGCACACCGCGTGTGGGCAACCGAGTTCGCCTCCTGGCTACGGTCCAAAGGCCGTACCGAGGACCTCCCCCAGCCCGAATGGCCTGTGGTTCCCGCCTCGTCCTGACCGCGACAACCCACGCGCCGGGTTAGAGTCAAAGTGACTCAACGAGGAGGCGCGGATGAACGCATCTGCCGGCGCAAGCGCATCGGCTGTTCATGGACCATTGCAGGACGCACAAGCCCAACTGGCGGAAGCAGTTGAGCATCTGAAGTGCCCGCCCGGCTTGCACGAAATGCTCGCCATGCCGCGCCGCGAACTCATGGTCGCCGTACCCCTCAGACGCGACGACGGCAGCACCGCCGTGTACTCCGGCTACCGCGTCCAACACAACTTCTCCCGCGGCCCCGCCAAAGGTGGGCTCCGCTTCTCCACCGCCGTCGACCTCGACGAGGTCCGCGCACTGGCCATGTGGATGACCTGGAAATGTGCGCTGGTCGACGTTCCCTACGGCGGCGCCAAGGGTGGCGTCGCGATTGAACCGCGCGACCACTCCATCGGCGAACTCGAACGCGTCACACGCCGCTACACCTCAGAGATCCTCCCCATCATCGGCCCCGGAACAGACGTCCCTGCACCGGACATCGGCACCGACGAACAGACCATGGCGTGGATCATGGACACCTTCTCCGTCGCGAAAGGCCACACAGTGCCGGGCGTCGTCACCGGTAAACCCATCGCGCTCGGCGGTTCGCTCGGCCGCGCCTCAGCAACCTCCCGGGGCGTCGCCCACGTGGCACTCATGGCCATGGCCAGCCGCGGACTCGAGCCCACCACAGCATCGGCCGCCGTCCAGGGGTTCGGCAAGGTGGGGCGCGGTGCAGCACGCCTCCTCGCCGAATCCGGGGTGACAGTTCGTGCGATCTCCGACGTTGACGGGGCCATCTTTGCGCCGGACGGTATCGACATCACGCGCCTAGGTGCGCACGTGGACCGCGAAGGCACGGTCGTGGGCTTTGACGGCGCACAGCCGCTCGACCCCGCGGACCTGTTGACGCTCGACATCGACGTCCTGGTCCCCGCCGCCATCGAAGGTGTCATCACGGAGGCGAACGCGCCGCACGTCCGGGCCTCGATCGTGGTCGAAGGTGCGAACGGCCCCACCACTCAGGCCGCGGATGCCATCCTCACCGACCGCGGCGTGCTGGTTGTCCCCGACATCCTCGCTAACGCAGGCGGCGTGATCGTTTCCTACTTTGAATGGGTGCAGTCCAACCAGGCCTACCAATGGCGCGAAAGCGAAGTGAACGAACGGCTCGAAGAAAAGATGACAGCCGCATGGCACGACGTGGTGGACTACGCAGGCGCCCACGGCCTGACCTACCGACAAGCCGCAACATCCCTCGCGGTGCGCCGAGTCCTCGAAGCCCACGACCTCCGAGGCCTCTACCCGTAAGCCGCTCGCACGGGTCAGCCCACCAGTACGCGCACCAGCATCGTGAGGGACACCACCACAATCAGCACGCGCAGCACCATGGGGTTGACCCGCAGCAGAATGTGCGAGCCAATGTAGGCGCCCACAAGCTGGCCCACAATCATGACGCCGCCCACCAGCCACATCATCTGCCCGGCCACCGCGAACACCAGCAGCGACGCAATGTTCGTCGCGAAGTTCAGGGTCTTCGCGACCGCCGTGGACTGGCGCAACGGAAGCGCACGCAACGCCACTCCGGACAGCGCAAACAAGGAGCCAGTACCGGGCCCAAACGCCCCGTCGTACGCGCCAATCGCAGGCACTACCGCGCGGCGGTAGGCAGGAGAGCCGATGCGCGGTTGCGCGGGCGGCTCATGAGACTTGGGAACGAACAAGAAGTAGGCAGCAATCACCGCCAGCACCACAGGGATCACCACAGTGAGCGCGTCCGCCGACACGAACTGGATCGCTACGGAACCCACGGCCGAACCTGCGAAGGCCCACAGCATCGGCCGTTTGACGTCACTCCACTTCACCCCGTGGCGCCGGATCACCTGAGTAGTCGCCATGAAGGTCCCAGCAGTGCCTTGCAACTTGTTGGTACCCAAGGCCTGAAGCGGCGGAACCCCCGCCAGCAGCAGCGCGGGCACAGTGATGAGCCCGCCGCCACCGGCGAGGGTGTCCAAACATCCGGCAAGCAACGCCACCACCGCAAGGATGGCGAGCAGTTGCCAGGTGATCTCCACGAGGGGACTCGCGGTCGTTAACGTCCGGAGTAGTTGGGCGCCTCGACGGTCATCTGAATGTCATGGGGGTGGGACTCCTTGAGCCCCGCGGCCGTGATGCGCACAAACTTGCCGCGTGAACGTAGCTCGTCCACCGTGCGGGCGCCCACGTAGAACATCGACTGTCCCAAGCCACCCACCAGCTGACGCACCACGTCGGACAACGCGCCCTTGAACGGCACGCGACCCTCGATGCCCTCGGGAATGATGTCGTCGTCGCTGGGAGCATCGGACTGGAAGTAGCGGTCCTTCGAGTACGAGACCCGGCCACGGGACGCCATCGCGCCCATAGAACCCATGCCGCGGTACAGCTTGTACTGCTTGCCGCCCACCAGCACCAGGTCTCCAGGAGCCTCAGCACAACCAGCAAACAGCGAGCCCAGCATCACGGACTCGGCGCCGGCCACCAGGGCCTTCGCAATGTCACCGGAGTACTGCAGTCCACCATCGGCAATCACGGGGACGTCGTGCACGCGGGCTGCCTGATACGCCTCCCACACTGCGGTGACCTGCGGGACGCCCACACCGGCCACCACACGCGTGGTGCAGATCGAACCAGGGCCCACGCCCACCTTCACGGCGTCGACGCCCGCTTCGACCAGCGCCTGCGCGCCTTCACGGGTGGCGACATTGCCGCCAATCACGTCAACGTGGCGGGTCGTCGGATCGGACTTCACACGCTTGATCATGTCGATCATGGCCTGGGCGTGGCCGTGTGCGGTGTCCACCACCAGGGCGTCCACACCCGCTTCCACCAGCGCAGTCGCCCGCTCCCATGCGTCGCCATAGAACCCCACGGCCGCGGCCACCCGCAGGCGTCCCTGGGCGTCCTTCGTTGCCTTGGGGTAACGCTCGGTCTTCACAAAATCCTTGACCGTAATCAGTCCGGTGAGGCGACCGCTGTCGTCAACCAGCGGCAGCTTCTCGACCTTGTGCTGGGCGAGCAGATCCGCAGCTTCCGCGTTGGAGATGCCCTCGTGCGCCGTGATGAGCGGCATAGGGGTCATGACTTCGCGAACCTTGCGGTCGTCGTAGTCGGAGTGGTCCACGAATCGCAGGTCGCGGTTGGTGATGATGCCCAGCAGACGCTGGTCCTCATCCACGACCGGCAGACCCGACACGCGGTACTTGCCACACAGCTGGTCCAGCTCCGTCAACGTGGCCTCCGGCCCCACGGTCACGGGGTCGGTGATCATGCCGGATTCGGAACGCTTCACGATCTGAACCTGGTGAGCCTGATCCTCGATCGACAGATTGCGGTGCAGCACTCCGATGCCACCCTGACGGGCCATGGCGATGGCCATGCGAGCCTCAGTCACGGTGTCCATTGCGGCGCTCAGCAGCGGCAGCGCAATGGTGATGTTTTTGGTGAGTCGAGTGGTGGTGTTGACCTCTGACGGAATGACATCGCTCTGCCCGGGAAGGAGGAGAACGTCGTCGTAGGTGAGTCCGGTGAAGCCGAAGGGGTCGTTATCAACTGGCGCCATTGTCCGATTCTACGGGGACAGCCACGCCCAGAGCGAACAAGGGGCTAACGACCAGTAAACCTTCATTCTCAGGTTCAAAAAGGGGGTAGCCAAGCGGCGAACATCGGAGTATGAATGGTGGAGATGGCAACATTACGCCTGGTTTTCAAGGGTTGGAGCAGGAAACCGGACGCATCGGACAACTGCAATCACCCATGCCTCAATGGCGAGGCACGGCAACCAGGGTCACCTGACCTGATGTGAGGAGCGCCATGAGTACAGTCGCGAAACTTCCGGCACCTACACAAGAAGAATGGGAGTGGCAATACAGCGGGGCATGCCGTGAGGCGGACCCGGATCTCTTCTTCCATCCGGAAGGCGAGCGAGGCGCAGCACGGCGAAGGCGCGCAGAAGCAGCCAAGGCGTATTGCGAGAAATGCCCGGTTATGAAACTATGTCGCGAGCGATCATTGGATGCGCGGGAACCGTTCGGAGTCTGGGGCGGGATCAGCGAAGACGAACGTCACTCCATGATTGCGAACCGCTTGCAGAAGGCCAGTTGACTTCTGCGGATAGATGTCTGGAGCGCGGCTAGCCCCCCTTGCCAGCGCCCGGACAAAGAAGGCCCCGGTCGCCGGGGAGGGGCCGCCGGCGGGCCCGTCCTCGCGGGGCCATTCTTACTTCAGCTGCTTTGCTTAGGAGACAACACCCAGCAGGTCGCGAGCCGAGAGAATGAGCAGCTCTTCGCCGCCGTACTTCACCTCGGTGCCGCCGTACTTGCTGTAGATGACCTTGTCACCGACCGCGACGTCCAGCGGGATGCGGTTGCCGTTGTCGTCGAAACGACCCGGGCCCACCGCCAGGACTTCACCCTCCTGGGGCTTTTCCTTTGCGGCGTCGGGGATGACAAGACCGGACGCGGTGGTCTGCTCTGCGGCAGAGGGCTTCACCACGACCTTGTCTTCAAGAGGCTTGATAGAGACCGACACAGCGGACCTCACCTTCCGTAATCCTTGACAGTTAGGTTCCGTGTTCTGGCGTCCGTGCTGCCGTCGCGGGGGTCAGTCCGGCTGCCATAAGAACTACGGGCTCCAGGTGCGGAGCACTGCCCAATTTAGCACTCACGCCTAGCGAGTGCTAAACGAATATGCCGCCTGTTCACCCACCGTGAAAGACTCACCCCATGGACCCTGCGATTGCGCGCCTCCTGACCTCCCCCGACGGGTGGGCCTTGGTCGAGGCCATGCCGCCGTACGTCGAAGCAGAAGCGATGGCGTTAGGCACCTCCATGCGTGCTCAAGGGGTAGCTCCGGAACTGGTGTCCGGTGTGCTCACGCAGTCACGGCTACGGGCCGATGCCCGAGTAAAGTTTGGCGACTTTGCCGCCGGGATGTTGCTCACCCAGGATGGTCTTGAGCAGGCAACCCGGCTCGAGGTCGCGGCCCGCCACGCGGCCCGCTTTCGCGATGCGGGAGTGACGCGGGTAGCGGACCTGACCTGTGGCATCGGCGCGGATGCCATGGCAATGAGCGCGCTGGGTCTCACGGTGACCGCTGTCGAAAGGGACGAGGCCACCGCCCTGATCGCTGATCACAACCTCCGCCACTGGCCAGAAGCACAGGTCGTACACGCCGACTCGACAGAGGTCGCGGCCCACCTCGAGGTAGACGGCTACTTCGTGGACCCCGCCCGCCGCAATGCTCGCGGCCGCCGCCACGATCCTCAGGACTACTCCCCTTCCCTGGACTGGGTGCTGGGCCTTCGTGACCTGCACCCCGCCGTGGGCGTGAAGGTGGGCCCGGCCGTCGCCCACGACATGATTCCCCCTGAAGTGGAAGCGGAATGGGTCAGCGTGGACGGCAGCGTGGTGGAGGCGTCACTGTGGTGCGGGCCGTTGGCACACACTCCAGGACACGTGGCGCTCGTGCTACGCGACGGCCAGGCACACCGGATCGCCGGGGACACCCACCGGGCAGATACAGGTGACCTTGGGGAGTACGTGTACGAACCTGACGGCGCCGTCATCCGCGCGGGCCTTATTGGTGCCGTGGCAGACCGGACCGCAACTCACCTCATCGACGAGTCCATCGCCTACCTCACCGCGAACACCGCGATCGACTCCCCCTTCATGAGGGGCTACCGGGTTGTCGAGGTCCTTCCCTTGAAAACCAAAGCGATCGCCGCAGCGCTGAAGGCTCGCAACGTGGGCGCCGTTGACATCAAGAAGCGCGGCGTCGACATCACCCCAGAACAGTTGCGCCCACAACTCAAGCTCCGCGGCACCCAGCGCGCCACCCTCATCCTGACCCGGATGCCCGGCCACCGGGCGGCGTTGATCGTGGAGCCTCTCTAGGCGCCTCTGCCGACGGTCACAGGACCCTCGTCAGGAACACACCTCGACGGGCAGGTCGAGAGCGACCGGCCACGTCCCACCTGGCGGAGCGGCACCCGTGAGGATGTCCGCGAGCGCATTCATGACAGAACCACTGCTGCCATACATCCCCACATACGTGCGCGCTTTCGCGTCTTCCAGCCCCCACGGACCTCGCAACGCCACCACGACATCGGCTGATGCTGCGGAGCTATCACTTCCCGTCAAGCCGATGCTGGTGCCGCCACTCCCCACCGTGACACCACGCGCTTCAAGCGCCTTGGTCAGTGCCGCCCGGTTACCGTCCGAGCCACCGGAGATCGTGACGCTGTCCCCGACCAGCGACCCCCCACACTCGGAGGTGGCCACCGTGGCACCAGCGAGCGCAAGGTCATACGCGTACCCTCCCCCGGCCTCGACGGACGTGTCGAGCCCCGCTTGCCAGCGCCCCGCCACGATCACCCGCGCCACCGCGTCATCCAACCGTGCGCGGTCCAGGTCTCCCGCCTCCACGGCCGCAACGATCGCATCACGTGCCGCCCGCGGATCCTGCGGCAGCAACACCACATCGGCTCCTGCAGCAAGAGCGGCCACTGCTGACTCCCCCGAATCCCACTCATCCTGGATCGCGCCCATGTTGAGCGCATCCGTCACCGCAAGCCCCGTGAATCCCAACTGCTCACGCAGGTAGCTGTACGCCTTGGGGTTGAGCGAGGCCGGGAGGTCACCCCACTCCTTCACCGCGATGTGGCCCATCATGACCGCCGGCGCACCCGCGTCAATCGCTTGGGCGAAAGGCACAAAGTCACGCTTCTCCAGCGTCGCGACCCGGTCCGTCTGAGCCGGCAGTCCGTAGTGGGAGTCCACGTCGACCGACCCGTGCCCCGGGAAGTGTTTGATGACGGGGACAACCCCGCCCTGCACGTAGCCACCGGTGGCGGCCACCACTGTGCTGGCGACGTTCTGCGGATCGTCGCCCGCTGCACGGGAACGAATGACGGGATCGCTCAGGCCCGCCGTGACATCGGCCACCGGCGCAAAGTCCATCGTGAAGCCCAGACTCCGGACATCGGCAGCCTGGTGCAGGTACGCCTGCGTCACCGCGGACTTGTCCCGCGCCGCGCCCGCCGCCATGAAACCAGGCATCCCAGGCACAACACCGCGCAAACGCGACACCGTGCCGCCCTCTTCGTCCACGCTGACGATCGTCCCCCAGTCGCGATCTCCACCCGCCTCGCGAATCGCCTGAGTAAGTTCACTCACTTGGTTGGCGCTCTCGACAGCGCCGCCCATCACGATGATGCCCGCCAAGTTCAGCTCAGCCACCAACTCCGCAGCACCAGCCGCATCAGGGCTGTTCCACTGCGCCACCACCACCTGGCCGGCAGCATCCTCCAGTGACAGTGCCTGCGCATCGGCCTTCGCCGCAGCGACCTCCGTCAACGACGGCCCCCACACCAAACCCGGGCCACGAACTTCAAGCGCTGGAAACAACGCACCCCACGTCCCCGCATCCGCCGGCACTCCTGGCACCGGCGACGCTGTCACCTCGCCCGCGTCATCCGCGTCGTCGTCCCCAGCGTCAGGTGCGCGCGACTCCTGCCCGGCCCCTGCATCGGACTGCTCCGGAGCGCCGCCCCACGGCGACGCCGTCACCACCATCGTCAATGTGAACGCCACCATCAGCGCAGCCAGCGCCCCCCACGCTGCCGAATGACGCCGGCCCGCCACAGCGACTCAAGCAACCACGCGAGTCAACGGCATCGACGAATCCACGCCGTAGCCCACACTCGACGGCGCGATCCCCCGCCGCACCACCGCAGACCCGAGCGCCGCAATCATCGCGCCGTTATCCGTGCAATACCGGATGGGCGGAATGCGGACATCAATGCCCGCCTCCTCACCGCGCCGGGTCGCCATCTCGCGCAGCTGCGAGTTGGCGGAGAAGCCACCGCCAATGACGAGGGTGTCAATGTCGTGCTCGCGGCACGCGTTGAGGGTTTTCATGACGAGCACGTCGGCCACGGCATCGGCGAACGATGCCGCGACGTCCTCGATCGGAATCTCGCGTCCCGCATCACGCTCACGCTCCACCCACCGCGCCACCGCGGTCTTGAGGCCAGAGAACGAAAAGTCATAGGCGTGCTTCTCTTGAAACTTGGGCGCAGTGAGGGCACGCGGGAACGGAATCGCAGTGGGGTCGCCTTCGCGTGCGAGGCGGTCAATGTGGGGTCCACCGGGGTACGGCAGTTCGAGCAGACGTCCCACCTTGTCGAAGGCCTCACCCGCAGCATCGTCCAGCGTGTGGCCAAGCTCCGTCACCTTGGTCGCGACATCGTCGATCTTCAGCAACGACGTGTGACCGCCCGACACCACCAGCGCCATGACCTTCTCAGGGAACTCACCGTGGACAAGCTCATCCACCGCCGCGTGGCCAATCACGTGGTTCACGCCATGCAGGGGCTTGCCCAACGCCACCGCAAGCGACTTCGCTGCCGCATTACCCACCGTCAACGAACCCACCAGGCCCGGACCCGCAGCAACCGCAATCGCATCCACGTCGCTCAGAGTCTTGCCCGCACGCGTGAGCGCCTCCTCAAGCGTGGGAACAAACGCCTCCAAATGAGCACGGCTCGCAACCTCAGGCACAATCCCGCCAAAGCGCGCATGCTCATCCATCGAGGACGCCGTCACATCCACCAGGAGTTCGGTGTCCTCCACAAGTGCCACACCCGTCTCATCGCAGGTGCTCTCAATTCCCAGTACCAAAGCCACGGCACGAGTCTAGTTGCTGAGTATGAGCCTCAGATGAGGGGGCAGCCGGGCCGTCCCTGACACCAACACTCTGGCAGACGCGGCGCGCCGGGCCCGACACGCCGCCCAGGCGAGCACCCTCATGTCAGGGACGGCACACACCCCGCACACCAACCGGACCAAGGACCCCAAAATCCACGCGACAATGGTTGACATGTCCCGTTTTACGCTCGACGCTGCCGCACGCGACGCGCTCTTTCTCGCAGCGCGCTCCACCCTGAACTTCTCCGATGAGCCGGTGTCCATGGATACCGTCCGCGACGTCTGGGACCTCATCAAGTGGGGACCCACCGCGTTCAACACCGTGCCGCTCCGCCTCGCCGCCATCACGTCCCAGGAAGGCCGCGCCCGCGTCACCCAGCACGCCGCCGCAGGCAACCAGGCCAAGGTGGAGTCCGCACCGCTCGTACTCGTGGCCGCACGTGACGACCGCTTCCACGACCACCACGCACTCACTGGCGGTTCACCGGACCTCGCCGCCAAACTCGAGGCCAATCCCGAGTCCCGCATCCGCACCGCACACACCAACGCGATGCTGCAGATTGGCTACCTGATCGTTGGCCTGCGTGGCGCCGGTCTCGCGGTGCGTCCCGTTGGCGGGTTCGACCGCGACGCCCTCGACGCCGACCTCTTCGACGACTCAACCTGGCGGTCCGAACTTATCCTCCTCGTGGGCCACCCAGCCGACGACCACGGAGCCGGCGACCGCAAGGGCCGCATCACCACCGACATCGCCATCAAGGAGTTCTAGTGACCCAGACAGCGCCGTCCCCCGCTGCCACCCGCACCCCCTTCGCCCACCTTCCTGCCACGTCCCGCGCCTATGTCGCGCTGGCGTTGGTGGAGGCGGTCACGTGGGCCGGCCTGCTGATCGGCATGCTGATGGAGCATGTGCTGCACGTCACCGAGCTGGGTGTCACCATCTTTGGCCCCATCCACGGCATCGCCTTCATGGTGTACGGCCTTGTCACGCTGATCGTCGCTTATCAACGCAAGTGGAGCCTGTGGGTTCTGCTGGCCGCACTCATCGCAGCCGTGCCGCCCTTCACCACCGTGCCCATGGAGATGTGGCTGCGCAAGACGGGCCGGCTCGACGCGGTCTAACTGGCGTTGTCGGTGGCGCTGCGGCCTTGTGCACGGCAGCAACTCGCGGTCAGGCTTCCTGGATCTGTTCCCGCACGGCCTCAGCACCGTCGATGACGAGAGGTGCTCCTAGTACGCCTAGGTTGTGGTCCCGCACTTCGCTCCAGCGTTCGCGGGTCATGCGCCACCGGTTCAGGATCGCGGCTTCGCCCTGGCGCACATCCCGTAGAAGGCCGTCCGGCTGGTACCCGGCCTTGCGTGACACCGCGTTGGAGGGTCCGTTGTCGTCATAGGCAGCCGAGGTGATGTGAGCCGCACCCAGGCCATCGAACATCAGCGCAAGCATCATGATCCGCATGCGGGTGCCGATCCCCTGTCCGTGATAGTCGAGGCCCAGCCAGGAGCCGGTCTCGGCTTCCTTGAGGACTGCCCAGTTCGTGCTGTGCGCGGCCTGCACGCCCACGGGCTTGCCGTCGCGTAGCACGGCGAGTTCGAGCACCAACACCTGCGGACTGACCTGGTTGCGGGCAGACCACTGATAGGTCAGAGCATTCCGAGCCACCTGGTCCGGGGTGCCTTGCGTCCACGGGACGGTGAACGGCGTAGCGCCATCCGCGTGGATGCCCTGTCCGGCGAGGTCTGCGACATCGAGCAACAGGGCGTCGTCCATCCAGCGCAGTTCCAGGTCGCCGGCGCGCACGCTCAGCGCGGCTGCAGGCCAGAGCCGTGCGAGGTCAGGGTCTACAGGGCGGTGCGACATGGCGCAACGCTAGCGACCGGGGGCAGCTTTCGCTACCCATCGCGACTGGTCCTGTGCAGAACTGACTGAGATACGGGACGTTGGGGCCGGACACGCCGGGCTTCAAGCGGGCCGATGCTGGAGTTCAGTCACTTTGGCACGCACCAGCAGCCCGCACAAGGGAGGTGCGGCGCTAGTGCCCGGCTCCGAGGTTCCCGGACAGTCGGCCGTGCCGTGCAGCGGAGTCGTCGTTCAAGCCGATGATCTCGACGGTCTTGCCACGGGACTCATACTTGGTCTTGACGGCATCGAGCGATGCGACGGTGGAGGCGTCCCAGATGTGGGCTCCGGACATGTCGATCACGATGCGCTGCGGGTCGCCGGAGTAGTCGAACTGGTACACCAGGTCGTTGGACGAGGCGAAGAACAGTTCTCCGGATACGGCGTACACGCGTTCGCCGTCTTCGTCGGAGGCATCGAGGCGGGTGACGGTGGTCATGTGGGCGACGCGGCGTGCGAACAACACCATGGCGACCAGGACGCCCGCGAGGACGCCGTAGGCCAGGTTGTGGGTGGCGACGGTCACGATGACGGTGATGAGCATCACTGCGGTTTCGGACTTGGGCATGGCGCGCAGGGTGCGGGGGTTGATGGAGTGCCAGTCGAAGGTGCCGACGGACACCATGATCATTACGGCTACCAGGGCCGCCATGGGGATGACGGCGACGATGTCGCCGAGTCCCACGACCAGGATGAGCAGGAATACACCTGCCAGGAATGTGGAGATGCGGGTGCGGGCACCGGAGGCCTTCACGTTGATCATGGTCTGGCCGATCATCGCGCAACCACCCATGCCGCCAAAGAAACCGGTGACGACGTTGGCGACGCCCTGGCCCCAGGCCTCGCGGGTCTTGTTGGAGTGGGTGTCGGTGACGTCATCGACGAGCTTCGCCGTCAGCAGGGACTCCAGCAGTCCCACGAGTGCCATGGCCATGGCGAAGGGGAACACGATCTGGAGGGTTTCCCATGTGAACGGCACGTCGGGGATGAGCAGTTCCGGCAGTGACTCGGGCAGTTCGCCTTCGTCTCCGACCGTGGGGACGTTGATGGCGGCGAGCACGGTGGTCGCGGTGAGCAGCACGATCGCAATGAGCGGTGCGGGCACAATCTGGGTCCACTTGGGAAGGAGCACCATGATGGCGATTCCCACAGCGACGAGCGGGTAGACGGCCCACGGCACGTCGACAAGGTGCGTGACCTGCGACATGAAGATGAGGATTGCGAGCGCGTTGACGAAGCCCACCATGACGGAGCGGGGAATGAAGCGCATCAACTTCGCGACGCCCAGGACGCCCATGAGCACTTGGAGTACACCTGCGACGATGACGGTCGCGATGAGGTAGTCGACTCCGTGGTCGGCGACCACGGGCGCCACCACGAGGGCAACGGCTCCGGTGGCGGCGGAGATCATCGCGGGGCGGCCACCAACGATCGCAATGGTGACGGCCATCGTGAAGGACGCGAACAGGCCGATGCGCGGGTCTACGCCGGCGATGATGGAGAACGCGATGGCTTCTGGGATGAGCGCGAGTGCGACGACGAGGCCGGCCAGCACTTCGGTCTTGAGCATGCGTGGTGAGCGCAGTGCGGCACGCACGGAGAAGGACGCGTCTGCTTCGGGTGCGCCGGTGACGGGGGTGGGTTGTGGTGCGGGGTCGGTCATCGGGGCGTTCGTTGACACAGGGGTGTCCTCACGGGTGTGCGGGAATGCTGCGGGCGGTGCGGTCTGGGCCGATGCGCGTGCGGGGCGCGCGTGCGCCTGCGCGCTGGGCAGACCGCCGCAGACCTTACCTCAATCGCTTGCGCATGACCAATGCGTCGACGCCTTCGGGTTGGTAGTAGCGGGCGCGGATGCGGACGTCTTC
Source organism: Demequina sp. B12 (assembly GCF_028823635.1). Classification (GTDB taxonomy): domain Bacteria; phylum Actinomycetota; class Actinomycetes; order Actinomycetales; family Demequinaceae; genus Demequina. The sequence continues at coordinate 702,999 of NZ_JAPEHU010000001.1, read as the reverse complement.
GAACCCGTAGGTGCGGTAGAGCGCGAGCGCGGAGCGGTTGGTCACGGCAACTTCGAGCCAGGCATCGGGCGCTTGAACGCGGGTCGCTTCGGCGAGGAAGTCCTCCATGAGGACCTTGCCGAGGCCTTGGCGTTGAGCTTCGGGGACGATGGCAAGGTTCATGAGGTGGAAGGCGTCACCTTCGAAGCCGTAGACGGCGTAGCCGGACAGGAGTCCGTCGACTTCGATCCCGCGCCACCGGGAGAAACCGTGGGTGAAGTCTTCGCGGATCAGTCCGATCGACCAGGCGGAGAGACCAAAGATGTCGCGTTCGCGTTGCGCTACCCATTCGAGGTCTTCGTACGTGAGGTCGCGGACCGCGACTTGGTCGCTGTCCCCGAGCGCGCCGGTCACTCCGATCAAGCGCCGGGTACTCCGTGAACGTCGGGGCGGCGCAGGTAGAGCGGTTCCAGCGGGAAGTCGGTGATGCCGGCCGATGCTTGGGTGCGGTAGACGCGGGCGAGCCAGGCAGGGTCGGGGTCGCCTCCTTCGGCACCGGGAAAGGCCTCGGGGTACAGCAGTGCGCCCCGGCCGATGACCGTGCCGTGTGGCTGAACGTCGGTGGCGGCGCAGACCTGTGGCCCATCGAGACGTTCGCCGTCGCGATACGTGGCCCAGTAGACCTCTTTGCGGCGGGCGTCCGTGACGACGGTGACGTCTCCTCCATGGGCGGCGGCGAGTGCATCCAGTGAGCACACGCCGTACACGGGAACGTTCCAAGCGAATCCCATGGTGCGGGCCGTCACCAGGCCCACACGCAAACCGGTGAAGGGGGCGGGGCCGGTTCCCACGACGATCGCTTCGATGTCGGCGCCGGTGGCGTCAGCATCGGCCAGCAAACCCTCGATGAACCCGCTGAGGAGCTCAGCGTGGCCGCGGGGGGCGAACTCGGCACGTTCGGCGAGCACAGCGTCGTCGCGGACGAGTGCTGCGGAGACTGCGGCGGAGGTGTCGATCGCGAGAATCACGAGGTCAAGCCTAGTTGTCGCTGAAGCTCACGTCTGCCCACCGGGACCCGTGGGCGCTGATGGTGACTTCCCTCGTGCCGCGATCCGGGTTCGCCAGGTCTACGTCTCCCCCGCGTTCACGTGCGAGCGTGATGTGGAGCCGGTCGGCCGCGAGCGCCTCGGCTTTGCCTTCGCCCCATTCCACGACGGTGACGGAATCTTCGAGCGTGGAGTCCAAGTCAAGGTCGTCGAGTTCCGCGAGCGACCCCAACCGGTAGGCGTCGACGTGGATCAGAGAGGGCCCGTTGACCTCCGAGGGGTGCGTGCGAGCAATGATGAAGGTGGGGCTCGCAATAGGTCCACGGACTCCGAGCGCGTCACCCAGGCCCTGCGTGAAGGTCGTCTTCCCTGCTCCCAGATCACCGGTGAGGATCAGCAGGTCTCCTGGCCGCAACTGTGGCGCGATGACCTCGGCGGCGAAGGTGCGCATGGCATCGGCGTCAGGGATGGTGATGGTCGCGGCGCTCACGCGCTCTCCTTGTCTCGTAGTCCACCAAAGCGGCAGACGATTTCGTAGTCGATGGTGTCGGTGGCGGTCGCCCAGTCCCGCGCAGTGGGGCCATCGGGACCGATGAGGGTGACGGTGTCGCCTTCGCACACCTCTGTTGCGGGGCCCAGGTCCACGACGAACTGATCCATGCAGACACGCCCCGCGATGCGGTAGCGACGGCCACGAATCTGAACTTCAGCACGGTTGCCACCGGAGCGGAACACTCCGTCGGCATAGCCGGCGCTGACAAGTCCCAGCGTGGTGCGGTACGGAGTGACGTACTCGTGCCCGTAGCTCACGCCCTGCCCTGCGGGGACGTCTTTCACGAGGACCACGCTGGAGCGCACCGCCATCGCGGGGCGTAGTCCAAAGTTCTGCCGCTCGGGGTCCTCCACCGGAGGAAGGCCGTAGACGGCAATGCCTGGTCGGACCAGATCAAAGTGAAGATCGGCCCGGGTGAGAGTGCATGCAGAGTTCGCAAGATGACGCACTTCGAGGTCAATGTCCCGCTCTTCCGCCAACACAATCGCGGCCCGGAAGTTCTCCGCCTGCACGTCGATGGTGGGATGACCGGGCTGATCCGCCCACGCCAAATGCGACCACATGCCCACGATGCGAACCAGGCCCTGGTCCTGGGCTGCCTGAGCCACTCCCAGCAGGTCCGGGAGGTCGTGAAGAGTCACCCCTTCACGGCCCAAACCAGTGTCGATACACAGGTGAACTCGTGGCGCGACGGTGAGGTCACGGGCCACCGCCACCATCTCCCCCAGGACATCGGCTGAACTGACCGACAGATCCACGTCGGCGGCGATGAGCGCACGCGCAGGCACCTCAGTGCCGTACAACCACGTGAAAATCCTGCCCGTGTCACCAGCGGCACGCAGCGCCAAAGCCTCGTGAGGTTGCGCAACACCCAGCCACGCCGCTCCCCCAGCCCGTGCGGCACGCGCGGCCTCCACGAGACCGTGACCGTAGGCATCGGCTTTCACCACCGCCATCACGTCAGCGTCAGTACGGGAACGTAGCGTGCGAACGTTCGCTGTGATCGCGTCGTAGTCGACGCTGACCTGCAGGGCGCTCATCAGTCTCCTTCCGCGACCACCACGGCGGAGGCGATGCCTGCGTCGTGGGACAACGACACATGCACGCTGGTGATGCCAAGCAACTCAGCGCGAGCGGCCACGGAGCCGCGCATCACCATGGTGGGACGCCCCCCATCTTCGCGCACCACCTCGCAGTCATGCCAATGCAAACCTGAGGGCGCGCCCAGGGCCTTCGCGAGCGCTTCCTTTGCCGCCCATCGGGCCGCCAGCGACGCCGTGCCGACGTCGCGTTCTGCCGGAGTGAAGACGCGCGTGACGAAGGTAGGAGACTTGCGGACCGTGTCTTCGAATCGCTCAATCGCGACTACGTCGATTCCGACGCCCTTCACGGCCATGCGTGCTCCTCTACTCGACTGTCACCGACTTCGCTAGATTACGCGGCTGATCGACGTCATACCCCTTCGCGGAGGCCAACTCCAGAGCAAAGATCTGCAACGGAATCACAGAAAGCAGCGGAGTCATCAGCACCGGCGCGCTAGGAACATAGAACACGTGCGCGGCGTGGTCGGCTGCCACGGTGTCCCCTTCTTCCGCAATCACCAAGGTGCGCGCACCGCGAGCGCGGACTTCCTGCACGTTCGACAGCACCTTCGAGTGCAGCGACTCGCGTCCGCGCGGGCTCGGCACCACGACGAACACCGGCTGGTCCTGTTCCACCAGCGCAATAGGCCCGTGCTTGAGCTCGCCAGCCGCGAAGCCCTCCGCATGGATGTACGCCAGCTCCTTGAGCTTGAGTGCACCCTCCATGGCCACGGGGAAGCCCACGTGCCGGCCCAGGAACAACACCGTCCGCTCGTCCGCCATGGAACGGGCGACCTCGCGAATGGGAGCTGCGGTGTCGAGGACGCGTTGGATCTTGGCCGGAATCTCATCGAGTTCTCGCAACAGCGCGTCGATCTCGTCGGGGAACTTATTGCCGCGCAGGTCCGCCAGGTAGATACCCAGCAAGTAGCCCGCGGTGATCTGCGCCAGGAAGGCCTTGGTCGATGCCACCGCAATCTCTGGCCCCGCACGGGTGTAGAGCACAGCATCGGCTTCACGCGCGATCGTGGACCCTTGCGCATTGACGATTCCGATGACGGTCGCACCCTGCTGCTGCGCGTGACGCACCGCCATGATGGTGTCCATCGTCTCGCCGGACTGGCTGACCGCGACCACGAGCGTCTTCACGGAGACGATGGGGTCTCGGTAGCGGAACTCGTGGGCGAGTTCGACCTCGACAGGCACACGTGTCCAGTGCTCGATCGCGTAGCGGGCGACCTGGCCGGCGTAGGCCGCGGTGCCGCAAGCGATCACGATGATCTTGTCGATGGACTTCAGGACGTACTCGTCGACGATTCCTTCGTCGAGCTTGAGCCGGCCCTGGTCGTCGACGCGGCCACGGAGAGTGTCGGCGACGGCGGCAGGCTGGTCGTGGATCTCTTTGTCCATGAAGGTCGCGAACCCGCCCTTTTCGGCCGCGGCGGCGTCCCAGTCCACGTGATACGGCTCGCGGCTGACGGGGTTGCCGTGGGTGTCGGTGACGGTGACGGAGTCGGGTGTGATTTCGACGACTTCGTCTTGTCCCAGTTCTAGCGCAGAGCGGGTGTGCTCGATAAACGCCACCACGTCCGAGCCAAGGAAGTTCTCGCCTTCACCGAGTCCCACCACCAGCGGTGAGTTGCGGCGCGCGCCCACGACCGTGTGGGGGTCCGATGCGTCGACGGCCAGGAGGGTGAAGGCACCTTCGAGGCGGCGGGCGGCGCTACGCATGGCGTCTGCGAGGCTGAGGCCGGATTCGACGAGCGATCCCAGCAGATGTCCCGCGACTTCCGTGTCGGTGTCGGAGAGGAAGTCGATTCCTTGCGCGGCGAGTTCGTCGCGCAACGGACCGTGGTTCTCGATGATGCCGTTGTGAATGACAGCGATGCGTCCACCCGCGGCAAGGTGGGGGTGGGCGTTCGCGTCCGTGGGCGGGCCGTGCGTGGCCCAGCGGGTGTGGCCGATGGCAGCGGTGCCTGCCGGCAACGGCGTTTCCTCGAGCGCTTCTGCGAGCCGAGCTAGCTTGCCAGCCTTCTTGGCGGTGGCGACTCGGGACCGGTCATCCGTCACCAAAGCGATGCCTGCCGAGTCGTATCCCCGGTACTCCAAACGCGCCAGTCCGCCCATGACGACGGCCTGCGCTCGACCCCCATCAGCTAATTTGCTGACGTATCCAACAATTCCGCACATGGCGACGAGTGTACGTCCCTGCGCGGCCCACTCCGTGCAGCCACGACGGGCCCTCGTGCTGCCATACGCAAGAATGGGACCGTGAGCGAACGCATTCCCGTGGACGGCGCCAGTCCCTTCGTCACCTTCAATCGCGACGAATGGGCCGCGCTCGCCGATTCCACTCCCCTCCCGCTGACCCAGGACGACATCACCCGTGTCCGCGGCCTCGGCGACCCCATCGACCTGCGGGAAGTCGACCGGATCTACCGGCCCCTGTCCCGACTACTCGACCTCTACGCATCGGCCGTGGGTGGCCTCCACGACGCCACCAGCGCATTCCTAGGCGAACGATCACGGCGCACCCCCTACGTCATCGGCATCGCTGGTTCCGTCGCGGTCGGCAAATCCACCACCGCACGTGTCCTGCGAGAACTGATGGCGCGTTGGCCCGGAACCCCGCGCGTGGAGCTGCTCACCACTGACGGCTTCCTCCACCCCAACGCTGTCCTCAAGGAACGCGGCCTCCTGCAACGCAAAGGCTTCCCCGAGTCCTACGACCGTCGCGCGCTGCGCCAGTTCATTGCCGACGTCAAGTCAGGGGTGCCAGAAGTCCACGCCCCCGTGTACTCCCACATCACCTACGACATCGTCCCCGGGCAAGTCACCACCGTGCACCAGCCGGACATCCTCATCGTGGAGGGCCTCAACGTCCTGCAGCCCGCGAGCACGCGCGACTTGGACGAGACCGCGCTGGCAGTCTCCGACTACTTCGATGTGTCGATCTACGTCGACGCCGAACCGTCCGACGTCCGCCAGTGGTACATCGAACGCTTCCTGTCACTGCGCAAGACCGCGTTCTCACGGCCGGACTCGTACTTCATCAACTACGCCGACCTCTCCGACGAAGAAGCGGTCGAAAGGGCCAGCCAGATCTGGGACTCCATCAACGCCCCCAACCTGGCCCGCAACATCGCCCCCACCAAGTCGCGCGCCACCATCATCCTGTCCAAGGGCGCCAACCATCAGGTGGAATCCGTCCACATGCGCAAGCTGTAGCTGGGCTCAGGCCAACGCTGCGACGATCCGTTCCACCTCGGCACGGTCCGTGGTGGACTCGCCCAGCGGCGCGGCCGCGTCTGACAGCGCCACCCTTGCCGAGGGTGCCCGCATGTGAACTTCCGTGAGGTGCGCATCGTGCACCACCTGCGCCACGTTGTGCGCACGCAGCCCGCCTGATCCGATCACCGTGAGCTGCTCTCCCCCGGCGTCCACCATGCGGCGCAGCCCGTCCACGTCCGCCACGGACGCATGACCGCCCGTGGTCAGCACTCGGTCGTACCCCATGCCCGCAAGTACCTGCATGGCAGCCACCGGGTCCGGAGTAGCGTCGATTCCGCGGTGGAAGGTCAGCGGAGCCGGGCCCGCAGCGTCCCGGAGAGCCGATGCTGCGGTCACGTCGACGTGCCCGTCTACCGTGAGCGCGCCCACCACAAAGCCAAGAGGACCCCCCGGCCACAGCGTCCGCATGCGGGCAATGTCAGCAGCCATTGCCGCGACTTCCTCAGGGGTGTAGACAAAGTCGCCTGCGCGCGGCCGGATCAACACCTGCACGCCGCTGGGTGGCGCCGCGGCGACAGCGTGGTCGACGAGTGCGTCGGAGGGTGTCAGCCCACCTGTGCTGACGTCTGCACAGATTTCGAGGCGGTCGGCGCCTCCTTGGACGGCGGCGTCGACACCGCCCAGGTCCTCGACACAGATTTCGATGAGCACGTGGCGACCGGGGGCCGCGCTGTGAGCAGGTGCTGCCATGTGCTCAATCTTTCCCTGAGGAGGCTCCGTTGTCTCGACGAGAGTCCATGTCCTCAGGCTCATCCTGTGTCGATGGACTCTCCTCCGATTCAGCGCTGACTGCCGCGTCCTCATCTCCGTCATCTTTCTTGCGACGGATGGGGATCTGCCCGGTGATGGACTCCATGCGCTGTTCACGGCGTTCGTGACGCTCTTCCTTGCGCTCCGCACGGTCTTCACGCCGTGCCTCACGCTGGCGTTCGATCTCTTCAGCCCGGGCACGCTGCTCCGGGGTCATCAGCTGATCGATATCGGCGGCGAGGTCAGGAAGCTCAGGCTGCGTGATGCCAAAGCGAGCCAGGATCTTCTCGACCAGAAGGCCCAGCACCACACCGCCGATCACACCAATCACGATCGACAAGAGCAAGTTGTGATCGAACAGGGCGCCAAAGAACCACCCGAGCGCCACCGAGTAGGTGGCCCAAATCACGGCACCGATCGCGTCCGTACCCATGAAGCGTTTGCGTGGGTATCGCAGTGCACCGGCACCAATGTTGACCGCTACGCGGCCCATGGGGATGAAACGCGCCGCAATGATGAACGAGGTTCCGCGACGTTCCAAGGCATGTTCGGCCCAGTCGAGCGTGGTGCGCCCGCGCGGGGTCCGGAAGATGCGGAACTTCCGGACATCAAGTTTGGAGCCGATCAGGTACGCGATCTGGTCTCCACACCACGCGCCCGTGGCGGCAAAAAGCCAGATGAACCACACGATCGGCGTGCCTTCATGCACCCAGGCAGTGGTGGTGGCGATCACGACCGATTCACTGGGCACCACCGGAAAAAAGCCGTCAATCACGGTCAGCAGGAAGATGCCCGGATAGATCCACAACGACTCGGTGAAGTCGAGGATGTAGTTCTCCACCGTCGAGGAAAAGTGGAGAATCCAATCGGTGAAGGTAGGGTCGGTCACTCGCCAAGTCTGTCAGGCTCACCGACCCCGCGCGATGGGGTATCCCCCTGAACGCGGTCACAGCCGGACTCCGGTGCGTATCAGGGGGCGTCACCCCCGTAGGCCACTACGGCAGAGCCAGTGCCTCGCGCACCACCGCTGCCAAGTCATCGGCGTGGCGCTGCGCATCGGCGAGCGTGGTAGCTTCCACCATCACCCGCACCAACGGCTCTGTGCCTGAAGGGCGCAGCAGCACGCGGCCATCGTTGCCAAGTTCACGGCGCGATGCCGAGACCGCTTGCTGGACCCGGTTATCGCTGTAGACGCGGGCACGGTCAACATCCTTGACGTTGATCATGACCTGCGGCAGCATCTCGATCGCTTCGCACTGCTCTTGCAGCGAACCGCCGGCCTTCACCACGGCCCCCACCAACAGCGAAGTCAACACGCCATCACCGGTGGTCGCATACTCCGAGGCGATGATGTGGCCCGACTGCTCGCCACCAAGCGTGTAGCCACCCTCGCGCATAGCCTCCAGCACGTACCGGTCACCCACCGCTGCTTCGATGATGTCGATTCCGTGGGCGCTCATGGCTCGGTGGAGTCCCAGGTTGCTCATCACGGTCGCGACCAAAGTGTCGTGGTACAGCACACCCGCTTGCTTCATGGCGAGCGCGAGCAGCCCCATGATCTCATCTCCGTTGACCACGGCCCCCGTGTGATCCACAGCGAGGCATCGGTCGGCGTCGCCGTCGTACGCCACGCCCAGGTCGGCGCGCTTCGCGACAACTTCCGCCTGCAGTGCCTGCATGTGTGTGGAGCCCGCGCCGTCATTGATGTTGAAGCCATTGGGTTCGGCGTGCAGCACGTGGACCGTTGCTCCGGCAGCTTCGAGAGCCCGGGGGCCTACCTCGAAAGCCGCACCATGAGCAGCATCGGCCACGATGGTGAGCCCTTCGAGGGGCTTGGCAACTCCGGCGAACTCCGTGACCGCGCGGTGGATGTGGTCCACATACTCCTGCGACAAGTCGGAGGCGTCCTTGATGGCCCCTACGGCTTCTCCGGTGGGACGCGACCACGCGGCGCCAAGGCCCGCTTCGATGGCGTCTTCGATGCCATCGTCAAGTTTGTGTCCACCGCGGGCGAAGAACTTGATGCCGTTGTCCGGCATGGGGTTGTGTGACGCGGAAATCACGACACCCAGGTCAGCTCCGGTGGAAGCCGTCAGGTATGCGATGCCGGGCGTGGGGAGGACACCAACGTCCAACACATCCACACCCGCCGATGCGAGACCGGCAGCTACAGCGTGCGACAGGAACTGGCCGGACACACGCGTGTCACGGCCCACCACCGCACGGGGACGATGCCCGGAGAAGTCTCCGCGTTGAGCGAGGACCCGGGCTGCAGAAACAGAGAGGTCCACGGCCAGCTCTGCCGTAATGAAACGGTTAGCTAGGCCGCGGACCCCGTCCGTACCAAAAAGTCGCGCCATGCGCGAAATGTTAACGCTTCGAGTACTGAGGCGCGCGACGGGCCTTCTTCAGACCAGCCTTCTTACGCTCAACCACACGTGCGTCACGGGTCAGGAAGCCTGCCTTCTTGAGCACGGGACGGTTGGTCTCAGCGTCGATCTCGTTCAGCGCACGGGCCACGCCCAGGCGCAGCGCGCCGGCCTGACCCGAGGGGCCACCACCGGTGATGCGAGCGTGAACGTCGAACTTGCCCTCGATGTCGAGGAGCGCGAACGGCGAGTTCACCAGCTGCTGGTGAACCTTGTTCGGGAAGTACTCCTCGAGCGAACGGCCGTTGATCTTCCACTGGCCGGAGCCGGGGACCAGGCGCACACGAGCGATAGCTTCCTTGCGGCGGCCAAGGCCAGCGCCGGGTGCGATCGCCGAGGTGCCCTTGCCGCGCTCGGGAGCGGACTCGGAGGTGTACTCGGTGGGGGTGTCGTTCTCGACGGTCTCAGTCACGTCTGCCACTTTCGATCAGTCCTTCTGCTGCGCGCGCTTACTGCGCGACCTGCGAAATCTCGAACGCCTGCGGCTGCTGCGCGGCGTGGGGGTGCTCGGAGCCTGCGTAGACCTTGAGCTTGGAAATCTGGGCACGGCCGAGCTTGGTCTTGGGCAGCATGCCCTTAACCGCGTTCTCGATGACGCGCTGAGGGTTCTTCTCGAGCAGTTCGCCGATCGGCACTGCCGACAGGCCGCCCGGGTAACCGGAGTGGCGGTAGACCATCTTGTCGCTGGCCTTGTTGCCGGACAGGGAGATCTTCTCCGCGTTGATCACGATGACGAAGTCGCCGTTGTCGACGTGGGGGGCAAAGGTCGCCTTGTGCTTGCCGCGGAGCAGCGCAGCAGCCTGGGAGGCCAGACGACCGAGAACCACGTCAGTTGCATCGATGACGTACCAGTTCTTGGTCACGTCACCCGGCTTGGGGGAATACGTACGCACTGTTAAGCCTTCTTCACTGGTCAGGTGGGTGACAGCCGATATGACTGTCGAAGTGTTCGGTCGGCGGATCCTTAAGGCAGGCGAGTGGGAGGCGCCATTCCTCGGGAACGCACAACGACAGACGAGTCTACCGGCGCGCCCCCTTGACGGTCAATTCCTGACCACTCAGCAGCCCTCGGAGCCCGCAAGCACGTCCGAACTGTCGCGTCGTGCCCGGGTTCGGGAAGCTCGCGACCCCAGATCGGCATCGGCCGGATAGCTCACCTGTTCAAGTGTCAACCCGTGCGCGGGCGCGACCGCCACGGCCTGTGACCGCGCAGCGCTCTCCGCCACCTCAGCAAGCCACGTCAGGTCCCTGCGCCCCTGCCCCACCGGCATCACTGCGCCCACCAAGGACCGCACCATGGAGTGACAAAAGGCATCGGCTCGCACCGTGGCCACGACGAGACCCGTGTCAGGCCCACTGCTGAGCCGTGCCCACGAGAACTCCTTGAGCTCCCGGATCGACGTGGCTCCCTCGCGGGCCTTGCAGAACGCGGCAAAATCCCGCAAGCCAGTCAGAGTGGCAGATGCCGCATTCAGCGAATCGATGTCGAGCGAGTCGTCCACCCACCACACATGCCGACGCGCCAGTGGATCGCGCAGCGCACGGTCATCGCACACGCGGTACGCGTAACGCCGCTCCGTGGCAGAGAAACGCGCGTCAAAGCCCTCAGGAGCGACCGTGACGTCATGGACGGTGATGTCCGCAGGGGTGACGCCATCGAGGCGGTCCCGCAGGCCCACCTCGGGCGTACGGTCTGAACGTCCCGGCATCTTTGCCCACGCGGCCGCAGGCACATCCACATGCGCCACCTGACCCCGGGCGTGAACCCCCGCATCGGTCCGCCCCGCCACCGTCAAACGCAACGGAGCAGGCTCCCCCGTCGCTGGGTCACGGACGATTCGCGACAGCCCTGCCTCAAGCTCACCTTGCACGGTGCGCAAGGCAGGCTGCGCGGCCCAACCGGCAAAGTCGGTGCCGTCATAGGAAAAAACGAGGCGGGCCCTCACAACATCACTGGAATCCAGTTCAGTCATGAGAGCCCGCCTCGCGATACAGACTTCCCCGCCATGACAGCGGGCTCAGTCGTGAATTACTTGTCGTCGCCCTCGGCAGCTTCGGTGGTCTCTTCGACCTCTTCAGCCTTGGCCTCTTCGACGGGCTCCTCGACCTTGTCGGCCTTCTTCGGAGCAGCCTTCTTGGTGGCCTTCTCTGCCTCAGCCTTGACGGCCTTCTTGGCGGGGGCACCGAACTCCACGAGCTCGATCACTGCGAGGGGAGCGTTGTCGCCCTTGCGGTTACCGACCTTCGTGATGCGGGTGTAGCCACCGTCGCGCTCGGCAAAGCCGGGGCCGATCTCGGTGAACAGGGTGTGGACCACGCCCTTGTCCGACAGCAGACCCAGCACCTTGCGGCGCGAGGCGAGGTCGCCGCGCTTGGCGAAGGTGATGAGACGCTCTGCGTAGGGGCGAAGGCGCTTGGCCTTGGTCACGGTGGTGGTGATGCGGCCGTGCTCGAACAGGCTCTGCGCGAGGTTCGCCAGCATCTGACGCTCGTGCGCAGGACCGCCGCCGAGGCGGGCACCCTTGGTGGGGGTAGGCATTGTGCTTGGTTCTCCTTGTTACTGGTCGCTGCCCGAGAAGTACACGCCGGCTGCAGAGCCGCCGTCGTACTCGGTGCCGCCGTCCTTGAGGGTGAAGCCCAGTTCCTGGAGCTTCTCCTTGACCTCGGTGATGGACTTCTGGCCGAAGTTGCGGATGTCCATGAGGTCGGCTTCCGAGCGGGCGGTCAGTTCGCCCACCGTGTGGATGCCCTCGCGCTTGAGGCAGTTGTACGAACGCTGGGTGAGGTTCAGCTCTTCGATGGGCTGGTTGTAGTCCTCTTCGAGGGTCTCGTCGGAGTCCGACGGACCGATCTCGATACCCTCGGCTGCCTCGTTCAGGCCCTTGGCGAGCGAGAACAGTTCCACCAGGGTGGAACCAGCGGAAGCCAGTGCATCGCGAGGCGAGATGGCGTTCTTGGTCTCCACATCGATGATCAGCTCGTCGAAGTCGGTGCGCTGTGCCACACGGGTGGCTTCCACCTTGTAGGTGACCTTGAGCACCGGCGAGTAGATCGAGTCAACGGGGATCTGGCCGATCTCCGCGTCGTAGCTCTTGTTCATCGAAGCGGGGACGTAGCCACGGCCACGCTCCACGGTCAGCTCGACCTCGAACTTTGCCTTCGAGTTGAGCGTCGCGATGTGCAGCTCGGGGTTGTGGATCTCGACGCCGGCGGGCGGTGCGATGTCAGCGGCGGTCACGGCGCCAGCGCCGGACTTCCGCAGGTACATCACGACCGGCTCGTCGTTCTCCGAGGAGACCACGAGGTTCTTCAGGTTAAGCAGGATCTCAGTCACGTCCTCCTTCACGCCCTCAATGGTCGTGAATTCGTGGAGGACGCCCTCGAAACGCACCGACGTCACTGCTGCGCCCGGGATGGACGACAGCAGGGTGCGACGGAGCGAGTTGCCGAGCGTGTAGCCGAAGCCAGGCTCGAGCGGCTTGAGAGAGAACTGCGAACGGTTGTCCGAAATGACCTTCTCGGTCAGCGTGGGACGCTGTGCGATCAGCACGGTTCATTTCCTTTCCGAGCACCCGCTATTTGATGCTCGCAAACCTGACGGGTTCGGTCCGCCAGGGTGGGAGTTCTTCAGTTGAAAGGCATCGGGCCGATGCTCAAGGCATCTCCCGAACGACGGGGCAGGCCGCCGCTTGACACCAGGGGCGCGAGCGGCGGCCTCCGTTCGCTAGTTGCGGCGGCGCTTGGGGGGACGGCAGCCGTTGTGAGCCTGAGGGGTGACGTCCTTGATGGAGGTCACTTCGAGGCCAGCGGCCGTCAGCGAGCGGATCGCGGTGTCGCGGCCCGAACCCGGGCCCTTGACGAACACGTCAACCTTGCTCATGCCAGCGTCCTGCGCACGGCGTGCAGCGGCCTCTGCGGCCATCTGCGCGGCGTAAGGGGTCGACTTGCGCGAACCCTTGAAGCCCACCTGACCGGACGACGACCACGACACCACGGCACCCGAGGGGTCGGTGATGGAGATGATCGTGTTGTTGAAGGTCGACTTGATGTGAGCCTGACCGTGCGCGACGGTCTTCTTGATCTTCTTGCGCGGCTTGCGAGTAGGTGCGGCCATGGCTTACTTCTTCTTTCCGGCGACGGTCTTCTTGGGGCCCTTGCGAGTGCGAGCGTTGGTCTTGGTGCGCTGACCGCGGACCGGCATGCCACGACGGTGGCGCAGACCCTGGTAGTTACCAATCTCAACCTTGCGGCGAATGTCAGCCTGCACCTCGCGGCGAAGGTCACCCTCAACCTGGAAGTTGGCCTCGATGTAGTCACGGATCGCAACGAGCTCAGCGTCACCGGCGTCCTTGACGCGCAGATCTGCACTCACGCCGGTAGCGGCGAGAATTTCGTGCGAGCGGGTACGGCCGATGCCGTAGATGTAAGTGAGCGCGATCTCCATGCGCTTTTCGCGCGGGAGGTCAACGCCGACAATGCGTGCCATTGTTTTTCTTCTACTCCTCAGTAGTCGGAGGTCTGACGCTCAAGCTCTCCCGCGGTTTGTGGTGCGGGCCCCGGCCTCCGAGCCGGGGGCTTGCCTTGCGGCTGCCTGAACGTGGTCTTTTCTGGGTGTGTCTAGCCCTGACGCTGCTTGTGGCGCAGGTTGTCGCAAATGACCATGACTCGGCCATTGCGACGAATCACCTTGCACTTGTCGCAGATGGGCTTGACGCTGGGCTTAACCTTCATGATTCCTTCTTCGCTCTCGGCGTGCCTAGACGCGGCCCGTCAGGGCGCGCCGGGGGCGACGATCACTTGTAGCGGTAGACGATGCGGCCGCGGGACAGGTCGTACGGGCTCAACTCCACTACGACCCGGTCCTCGGGGAGGATTCGGATGTAGTGCTGTCGCATCTTGCCCGAGATGTGGGCGAGGACGAGGTGTCCGTTGGTCAGTTCCACTCGGAACGACGCATTGGGTAGCGCCTCGACCACGGTGCCTTCGACCTCGATGACTCCGTCTTTCTTGGCCATGAACTCCACTCACATTAGTTGACTGGTTTTCGGGCGCGGCAAAGCGCCCGACGTTCCACTATACGCGCTTGTCCGCCTGGGCTCAAACTGAGCCGGAATGTTAACGGAAACTGTTGCGCAGCCGCTGCACTGCGGCATCGGCGATTCTCTCATCTTTGTGATCCGCGAGGCGACGGATCACAGACGACGGCGTTCGCGGATTCGTCAACAACGCGTGGAGAACCTGATCAGATGGATCGTGGCTCAAGGCGGTCAGGGCCGCAATGGGGCACTCGCGGTGTGCCGCTGCAGTCGCGCGCACCTCCGGGTCGCGGTCGGCGGCCATGCGCATCAAGTCCGCGGACACATCAGCACTCGTGTCCCGCGTTGCTTGGGCCGTTTCGACCGCTACTGGTTCGGCGTCCAATGCTCCTCCACCATGAGGGCGTCTACCGGGGCCGGCGCCCCGTCACCTTCATGATACGAGGGCACATCCGTTTTGTCCCGTACTGACACGGGTGCGTGAAGCGGGTGCCGTGCTCGCCTCGAGGTGCGGCACAAAGACCAAAGGGGCGGGACGAGCCTCGGGCCGTGCCGCTGCCCTCTCCCCCACCACGGGACGGGGCGCCAACACCGCCGGCGCGTGCCTGCGCTGCGGTGCCTGCGCAGGGGCCGCCGCTTCCTCAGGCACAGCATCGGCCGATGCGTGCAGGCGCGCCACTCCAGGCCGCACCCAAGGAACCGGCAGCGCTTGCTGCGGTGCGCCCTCGTCACGCGCGTCGAGTTCCGCACGCACCTTCCTCGCCAGCACCCGGACCTCTTCCCGGCGATGCTCCGTCAACCGGGCGAGGAGATCCTGGGGCACTCGTGGGTTGCGGATCACCGCCTTGACGACATGAGGGTCACGGTCAGCCGCGAGATGGGCCAACACGGTGGAGCCAGCGCGCGGATGCGACGCCACCGCGATGCGGACTGCTGGACGGGTGTCGTGGGCGAGCGAAGCCAAGGCGCCGAACGGCACGTCGTCTCTGCGAGCGACAGCTTCACGCACTCTGGCATCCCTGTGTTTCGCCAGTTCGACCACGCGCTCGCGGGGCAACTCCGCGCCTTCAGCGATGTGGCGGACGTCCTCTCCCCCGTCCGAACGACTCGACATCGACAAGCCCGAGCCCGCCAAGTACGCTCGCGACCACGAACCATCGTCCGCTTGCCGGCCCATGCCCCACCGCCCCAACTCTCATCTATCCCACCTGGTATTGCCTTCGAACGCTACGCGCTGCGGCTTGCCGGGGCCTGTCGGCCAGGTGAGCGAAAGTTGAACGATGGGTAACAGTTGTGCGATCAGCTGATCTTGAAGCCTCGGATAGGCGCTGTACGCGTGGGCCGCTCTTGAGGCGTCGGCGCCGCCTGGCGTTCTGTGGGTGGGGTCAGTGCAGTTCCTTCCGGGAACCGCACCACGTTGGAGGAAGGCTCAGCGCTTGGCGTCGGGGCTTCCTCCTGACCCCCAGGCATCCACTGGCCGCTGGCCTCTGCATGGTGAGGTTCAGTCACTACCTGTGGCATGGGCGCGGTGGGGAGTTCGTCCGTCGACAACGCTGGCTCCTGCGTCGCAGGCTCAACATGCTCCGAGGCGTTGCGCCACCGAAGCCCTTCCGCTTCACTCTCCCGATCGTGGTATGTGGTCAAGGGCCCCGTCCCGGAGTCGTCGTGGCGGGGGCTGGCGTTCGCCGCATCGGCATTCAGCCGGTCGGCGGCCGCGGAACGCACCGAATCCCGCTTGTGGAATGCGAGTTTCTCCACGAGCGCCACCGGCAGCGCTGGATTGGTGAGCAAACCCTCAAGAACCTCGGCGTGCCGGTCCCCCACAAGGTGGTCGAGGATCGCTTCCGTGATGTGAGGGTTCGTCGCGAGTGCGGCACGCACTTCAGTGTGCCGGTCATGAGCGAGTGTCACCATCACACCGAGCGGGAGATCATCGCGTCGCGCCAAGGCTTCCTTGACCACAGAGTTCTTACTGGCCGCCAACACGGCAAGTTCAGTCTTGTGCACCACAGGCTGTCGAGCGCGTTCTACTTCAGCACTTGAGCCTGGCGCATAGTTGAATCCCCGGGCCATGTTCCACCTCCAGTCGAACCCCCTAGCTTTGTTGGGGGCGTCGACATAACTGAAGGTATCGCGGGAGGTTTGCCGCTACATGGCGCTCAAGTGACAGTCCTGTTACTCGCTATGCAATGTGTCACACAGCGAGATGCCAGGTCTCTTACGACTACAGCGGTGCCGGCCGAACGCCGAAGGGCGCCAAGCCGGAGGCTCCCCCATCGGACGCAGTCAGGACCCAGATGCCGTCCTCGTGAACAGCGATCGAGTGCTCCCAGTGGGCACCACGCGAACCATCCGCCGACACCACGGTCCAGTCGTCATCCAGCACGCGGCTGTCTTCCGTGCCCAACACCAGCATCGGCTCGATCGCGACGCACAAGCCAGGCTTCACGCGAGCGTGACGGCCCTTGGTGCGGTAGTTCATCACGTCAGGAGACTGGTGCATCGCCGTACCGATGCCATGGCCCACGTAGCCCACGAGCGGGTGCAGACCGGCAGCGTCCGAGACGTCTTCGATGGCAGCGCCCACCTCATCAAGTTTCTTCGCAGTCGCAAGCGCAGCGATCCCTGCCCACAGCGATCGCCGAGTATCCTCCACCAACTTCACGTCCTGGCCGCTGCGTGGCGTGCCCACAATGAAGGACACCGCGGAGTCGCCATGCCAGCCGTCGACAATCGCGCCGCAGTCCACCGAGACCACGTCGCCATCATGCAAGACGCGGTCACCGGGGATGCCGTGGACGATCTCCTCGTTGACCGACACGCACGCGGTGGCGGGAAAACCGTGATAGCCCAGGAAGTTGGACGTGGCACCAGCGTCAGCGATCACCTGAGCGGCAGCCGCGTCGACCTGCTTCGTCGTAGCACCTACTACCGCCGCTTCCCGCGCAGCAGCGAGGGCTTTCTCGACGATCACGCCAACTTGAGCCATGATCCGCATCTGCTCGCGGGTCTTGTACTCAATACGGTCGGCCATGGGTACTGCGCTTCGCTGTCTTAGCGGGACTCGACAGAGGAAACGATGCGTTCGGTGACCTCGTCGATGTCGCCCAAACCGTCGACCTGCACCAGCAGGCCACGGCCCTCAAAGAACGCCGTCAACGGGGCGGTCTGCGTGGCGTAGACCTCAAGGCGCTTGCGGATCACTGGTTCAGTGTCGTCCGCACGGCCCTCGATCTCGGCACGCTTCAACAGTCGCTGAGTGACCTCGTCCGAGTCCGCCGTGATCTCAATCGCGACATCCAGCTTCACGCCAAGGTCAGCAAGCATGCCGTCAAGCACCACAGCCTGGTCGGGGTTGCGGGGGTAGCCGTCAAGCAGGAACCCGTCGACAACGTCATCCTGAGCGAGGCGGTCCCGCACCATGGCGTTCGTAATCTCGTCCGGCACCAGCGCACCTGCGCTCATGTACTCCTGGGCCTTGACACCCAGAGGGGTCTTGCCGGAGACGTTCGCGCGGAAGATGTCTCCAGTGGAGATCGCAGGGATGGAGTAGCGCTCTGCCAAACGTGCGGCCTGAGTGCCCTTGCCGGCTCCGGGAGGACCAAGGAGAACAATTCGCATTACTTAAGGAACCCTTCGTAGTGACGCTGCTCCAGTTGAGACTGGATGCGCTTGACGGTGTCGAGACCCACACCCACGAGGATGAGGACCGACGCACCGCCGAATGGGATGGAAGCGCTGAGACCAAGAGCGACAAACGCAATGGTGGGCAGCAACGCGACGATCGCAAGGTAGAGCGAACCGGCCGCGGTGATGCGTGACAGCACGTAGGACAGGAAGTCTGCCGTGGGCTGACCCGGGCGGATGCCCGGAATGAAGCCACCGTACTTCTTCATGTTGTCCGCGACGTCGTTCGGGTTGAACGTAATAGCGGTGTAGAAGTAGGCAAAGAAGACGATCAGCAGCGTGAACAACAGGGTGTTGCCCCACGCGCCGGGGGTCGCCACGTGAGTCGACATCCACAGGATCCAGCCCGGCGGGTCTCCCTGCCAGAACTGAACCATCACGGTGGGCAGGGTCAACAGCGACGAGGCGAAGATCACGGGAATGATTCCCGCCATGTTGATCTTCATGGGGATGTAGGTGGACGAGCCACCCAGCATGCGGCGACCCACCATGCGCTTGGCGTACTGCACGGGAATGCGGCGCTGAGACTGCTCCACGAACACGACTGCGGCGATAATCGCCAACACCAGGATCGCGACCAGGATGGAGTTGCGGACGCCGTCCGACGAGTTCCAGATCGTGGAGGCGGCGCCGGGGAACGACGCGGCGATCGAGGTGAAGATCAGCAGCGACATGCCGTTACCGACACCGCGTTCCGTGATCCGCTCACCCAACCACATGATCAGGATCGTGCCGGTGGTCATCGTAAGGATCATGACCGCGATGACGTACCACGAGTCATTCGGGATGATCGGGTAGGCACAGCCAGGGAAGAATGCGTCGTTGCGCGCGAGCGTCACATAGGACGCCGACTGCAGCGCAGCGAATCCAAGCGTGATGTAACGCGTGTACTGCGTCAGCTTCGCTTGGCCCTCAGGACCCTCCTTGTAGAGAGTCTCAAACCGAGGAATCAGGACGCGCAGGAGCTGGACGATGATCGACGCTGTGATGTAAGGCATGATGCCCAGCGCGAAGATCGACAGCTGCAACAGTGCGCCGCCTGAGAAGAGATTGAGGATCGCGAACGCCGAGTTCGTTGAGACTTCGGCCGCACACTGTTGGACATTTCCGTAATCCACGCCAGGTGTAGGAATCGCGACGCCCATGCGATAGACGACGATGATGCCCAGCGTGAACAGGAGCTTCTTGCGCAGATCCGGCGTACGGAACGCGCTCACGAAGCCTTTCAGCATTGATCCTCCACAGATTGGGCCCAACTTTGGGCCAGATGAGCGGGGCGGACCGCGTCATGTAACGCGATCCGCCCCCGACTCTAGTCCTGCTAGCCCTCGTTAACCGAACCGCCGGCAGCTTCGATCTTGGTCTTCGCGGACTGCGAAACCTTCTCGACGTCAACGATCTCGACCTTGACGGCGATGTCGCCCTCACCGAGAACCTTGACCGGCTGGTTCTTACGAACGGCACCCTTAGCGACCAGATCAGCCTTGGTGATCTTGCCGCCCTTGGGGAAGAGCTCGGCAATCTGAGCCACGTTCACGACCTGGTAGTAGACCTTGAACGGGTTCTTGAAGCCGGGCAGCTTCGGGATACGCATGTGGATGGGCGTCTGACCACCCTCGAAGCGCTCGGGAACCTGGTAACGCGCGCCCGTACCCTTGGTACCGCGACCCGCAGTCTTACCCTTCGACGCCTCACCACGACCCACACGGGTCTTCCTGGTGTGAGCACCCTCTGCAGGACGCAGGTGGTGCATCTTCAGCGTGGTCACCTTGGCCTCCGACTCCTCCTTCTTGGGAGCAGCCTTCTTGGCCGGAGCCTTCTTGGCAGCGGGCTTGTCAGCCGCATCCTTCTTTGCCGCGGTTGCCTTGGAAGCCGTGGCCTTCTTGGCGGCAGGCTTCTTCTCGGCGGTGGCCTTCGAAGCAGCGGGCTTCTTGGCAGCCGGCTTCTTCGCAGCAGGCTTCTTGGCCGCGGTCTCGTCGGCGGGAGTCTTCTCCTCAGCCATTACTCAACCTCCTCCACGGTGACCAGGTGGTCCACCGCCTTGACCATTCCGCGAATCTCGGGACGGTCTTCCTTCACGACAATGTCGCCGATCCGCTTGAGGCCGAGCGACCGCATGGTTTCGCGGTGCTGCGGCTTCACGCCAATGATCGACTTCTTCTGCTGAACCTTCAGACGTGCCATGTCACTTCACCCCCGCTGCCTGAGCGCGGAGCATTGCGGCCGGAGCCACGTCCTCGACAGGCTTGCCACGGCGAGCAGCAACAGCCTCAGGCTGCTCGAGACCCTTGAGGGCCGCGACGGTCGCGTGAACGATGTTGATCGCGTTGGACGAACCAAGCGACTTGGACAGAACGTCGTGGATACCAGCGCACTCCAGCACGGCACGCACCGGACCACCGGCGATCACACCGGTACCCGGCGAAGCCGGACGCAGGAACACAACACCGGCAGCTGCCTCACCCTGCACTGCGTGCGGGATGGTGCCCTGGATACGGGGCACGCGGAAGAAGCTGCGCTTGGCCTCTTCGACACCCTTGGAGATAGCCGCGGGCACCTCCTTGGCCTTGCCGTAGCCCACGCCCACGTTGCCTTCGCCGTCACCGACGACCACCAGAGCCGTGAAACTGAAGCGGCGACCGCCCTTCACGACCTTGGAGACGCGGTTGATGGTGACCACGCGTTCGATGAACTTGTTGTCAGGCTCGTTGCCGCGGCGGTTGTCGCGGCGGTTGCTGTTGTCAGCCATACGAATTCCTTCTCTGGACCCGGCTACAGAGCCAGGCCACCCTCTCGAGCGCCGTCTGCGACCGCGGCCACACGACCGTGGTACTTGTTACCGCCGCGGTCAAAGACCACGGTGTCGATGCCGGCAGCCTTGGCACGCTCGGCGATGAGTTCGCCGACCTTGGTGGCCTTGGCGGTCTTGTCGCCGTCGAGGGCCCGGACATCGGCCTCGAGGGTCGATGCAGACACGAGGGTCTTGCCAACGGTGTCGTCGACAACCTGGGCCACCATGTGGCGGGACGAACGGGTCACGACCAGGCGCGGACGCGCAGTGGTGCCCGAGATCTTCTTGCGCAGGCGGAAGTGGCGACGCTTGCGCGCAACCGTCTTCCCCTTGCCCTTGATGGTGATAGCCATGGCTTACTTACCCGTCTTTCCTGCCTTGCGGCGAACGTGCTCGCCCGCGTAGCGCACACCCTTGCCCTTATAGGGCTCCGGGGGACGCACCTTGCGGATGTTAGCGGCGACCTCGCCGACCTGCTGCTTGTCGATACCAGCCACCGAGAACTTGGTGGGGCCCTCCACAGCGAAGGTGATGCCTTCGGGGGCTTCGATCACCACGGGGTGCGAGAAACCAAGAGCGAACTCAAGAGTCGAACCCTTGAGCGCGACACGGTAACCCGTACCGACGATCTCGAGCTTCTTCTCGTATCCGTTGGTGACGCCCTCGACCATGTTGGAGATCAGGGTACGAGTAAGGCCGTGAAGCGACTTCGAGACGCGCTCGTCGTTCGGACGCTTCACTGCGATACCTTCATCGCCCTTTTCGACCGTGATCGGGGATGCGACGGTGTGAGTCAGGGTGCCCTTGGGCCCCTTCACCGTGACAACCGCGCCGTCAATCGTGACGTCAACGCCGCCGGGAACCGGAACGGGGTACTTGCCAATGCGTGACATAAAAGTGCTCCTTCCCGGATTACCAGACGAACGCGACGACTTCGCCGCCGACGCCCTTCTTTTCGGCCTCACGGTCAGTCAGCAGACCAGAGGAGGTGGACAGGATCGCGACGCCCAGACCGCCGAGGACCTTAGGCAGGTTCGTCGACTTTGCGTACACGCGCAGACCAGGCTTGGACACGCGGCGCACGCCAGCGAGCGAACGCTCGCGGTTGGGGCCGTACTTCAAAGTGAGCGTGAGGGTCTTGCCCACCTCGGCGTCGGCAACAGCCGAGCCCGAGATGTAGCCCTCAGCCTCCAAGATGGTGGCAATGTTTGCCTTCAACTTGGAGTGCGGCATTTCCACGGTCTCGTGGTAAGCCGCATTCGCGTTACGCAGACGCGTCAGCATGTCTGCGATGGGGTCAGTCATCGTCATGAGTGTTGAACTCTTCCTCGCCGTGGTTTCCGCTCAGCCGAGCGGACCTGTGGCGTAGTGGTTTTACCAGCTGCTCTTGGTGATGCCGGGAAGCTCACCAGCGTGGGCCATCTCACGGAAGCACACGCGGCAGAGGCCGAACTTGCGGTACACCGAGTGCGGACGACCGCACTTCTGGCACCGGGTGTAGGCGCGAACAGCAAACTTCTGCTTGCCAGCCGCCTTGTTCTTCAGGGCAGTCTTCGCCATGTCACTTCTCCTTGAACGGGAAGCCCAGCTGCTTCAGCAGCGAGCGGCCCTCGGCGTCGGTGGTTGCGGTGGTCACCACAGTGATGTCCATACCGCGAACGCGATCGATCTTGTCCTGGTCGATCTCGTGGAACATCGACTGCTCCGTCAGACCGAAGGTGTAGTTGCCGTTGCCGTCGAACTGCTTGGGGCTCAGGCCACGGAAGTCGCGGATACGGGGAAGCGCGATGGACAGCAGGCGGTCAAGGAACTCCCACATGCGGTCGCCACGCAAGGTGACGTGTGCGCCAATGGGCTGTCCTTCACGCAGCTTGAACTGCGCGATGGACTTACGTGCCTTGGTGACCTGGGGCTTCTGACCGGTGATCGCGGTCAGGTCGGCGATGGCACCCTCGATGAGCTTCGAGTCCTTCGCAGCATCACCGACACCCATGTTGACCACAATCTTGGTCAGGCCGGCAACCTGGTTGATGTTCTCGTGGCCGAACTCCTCCTGGAGCTTGGCGATGATCTCCGAGCGGTACTTTTCCTTCAGCCGCGGCTGAGCGGTAGCGGTGCTCATTCGACGTCCTTACCCGAGCGCTTGGCGACGCGCACACGCTTGTTGCGAGTGCGGCCGTCCTGCTCGACCTCCTCCGTGCGGTAACCCACACGAGTGCCCTTCTTGGTCTCCGGGTCAACGAGCATGACGTTCGAGATGTGCAGCGACGCCTCGGCCGTCACGATGCCACCGGACTGGTTGTCGCGGCGGGTGCCCGGCTTGATGTGCTTGGTGACGCGCTGAACGCCCTCAACCAACACGCGCTCACGCTCCGTGTCGATCTCAAGCACGCGGCCCTGCTGGCCGCGGTCGCGTCCGGCGATGACGACTACGAGGTCGCCCTTCTTGATCTTCGCCATCAGATGACCTCCGGTGCCAGCGAGATGATCTTCATGAACTTGCGGTCACGCAGCTCACGGCCCACGGGGCCGAAGATGCGCGTTCCACGGGGCTCGCCCGATTCCGCGTTCTTGAGGATCACCGCAGCGTTCTCGTCGAACTTGATGTAGGAACCGTCGGGACGACGGCGTTCCTTAGCGGTGCGGACGACAACGGCCTTGACCACATCGCCCTTCTTGACGTTGCCGCCAGGGATTGCATCCTTGACGGTGGCGACAATCGTGTCGCCAATGCCGGCGTAGCGGCGCTTCGATCCACCGAGCACACGAATGACAAGGATCTCCTTGGCACCAGTGTTGTCGGCGACCCGCAGCCGCGACTCCTGCTGAATCATGTCTGTCTCCTGTCGTCTGGTTCTCGCCCGGCTTTACCGCGCGAGCCTGGTCGAACGCTAGTTACTTGGCCTTTTCGACGATCTCGACCAGTCGCCACCGCTTGGAAGCGGACAGCGGACGGGTCTCCATCACTACAACGAGGTCGCCGATGCCGGCGGTGTTGTTCTCGTCGTGCGCCTTGATCTTGCTGTTGCGACGGATGACCTTGCCGTAGAGGGGGTGCTTCACGCGGTCCTCAACCTCGACGGTGATGGTCTTGTCCATCTTGTCGCTCACAACGTAGCCGCGGCGCGTCTTGCGGTAGGCGCGGTGCTCGTCGGTCGCGGTGCTGGTCTTGCTAGTCGACATAGTTCTGTCTTCCTTACTCGGCCGACGCCGTGGGGGCAGTACGGATGCCGAGCTCACGCTCACGCAGGATCGTGTAGATCCGAGCGATGTCGCGCTTGACGGCCTTCAGGCGGCCGTGGTTCTCGAGCTGGCCGGTGGCCGACTGGAAGCGCAGGTTGAACAGCTCTTCCTTGGCCTTACGGAGCTCGTCCACGAGACGCTCGTTCTCCATGGCGTCGAGCTCGCTGGGCATGAGGCCCTTGGTACCGATGGCCATCAGATGTCACCACCCTCACGGGAAACGAAACGGGTCTTCATGGGCAGCTTGTGCTGCGCGCGGCGCAGTGCCTCACGAGCGAGGTCTTCCGGAACACCGGCGAGCTCGAACATGACGCGGCCGGGCTTGACGTTAGCCACCCACCACTCGGGCGAACCCTTACCGGAACCCATGCGGACTTCGGCAGGCTTCTTGGTCAGCGGGCGGTCGGGGTAGATGTTGATCCACACCTTTCCACCACGCTTGATGTGACGGGTCATCGCAATACGAGCCGCCTCGATCTGGCGGTTCGTGACGTACGCGGGCTCCAGTGCCTGGATGCCGTAGTCGCCGAACGAGACCTGAGTGCCGCCCTTCGACGCACCACTCCGCTTGGGGTGGTGCTGCTTGCGGTACTTCACACGACGGGGAATAAGCATGCTGCTTAAGCCTCCTTCTTGGCCTCGGCCGGTGCCTCAGTCGAGGGGGCCTCAGCGGACTGCTGGCGGTCACGAGGACCACCATCACGACGGGCGCCGCCACGGCCACCACGGCCGCGCTGGGGACGGGGAGCCTTGGCCTGCTCAGCAGCCCATTCCTTCTCCGTCATGTCACCCTTGTAGATCCAGACCTTCACACCGATGATGCCGAAGGTGGTACGTGCCTCGAAGAAGCCGTAGTCGATGTTCGCACGCAGGGTGTGCAGGGGCACACGGCCTTCGCGGTAGAACTCGGAACGCGACATCTCAGCGCCACCCAAACGACCGGAGCACTGGACACGGATGCCCTTGGCGCCGGCGCGGAGCGCGGACTGAATGCCCTTACGCATGGCGCGACGGAAGGCGACGCGCGAGGCGAGCTGCTCGGCAATACCCTGAGCAACGAGCTGAGCGTCTACTTCAGCGTTCTTGACTTCGAGGATGTTGAGCTGCACCTGCTTGCCGGTCAGCTTCTCCAGGTTGGAGCGGAGCTTGTCGGCTTCGGCGCCACGGCGACCGATGACGATGCCGGGACGAGCGGTGTGCAGGTCGACGCGAACGCGCTCACGAGTGCGCTCGATCTCGACCTTGGACACGCCAGCCCGCTCGAGGCCCTGCGACATGAGCTTGCGGATCTTGACGTCCTCGTCCACGTAGTCGCGGTAGCGCTCGCCAGGCTTGGTCGAGTCGGCGAACCAGCGCGAACGGTGGTCGGTCGTGATCCCCAGGCGGTAGCCGTGCGGGTTGATCTTCTGACCCATTAGTTGGCCCCTTCCTTCACGGCAACCTCGGGCGAAGCGACAACCACGGAAATGTGGCTAGTGCGCTTGAGGATGCGGTTGGCACGACCCTGAGCACGCGGCTGAATGCGCTTCATGGTCGGACCCTCGTCAACGGTGATCTCCTTGATGACGAGTGCGGACTCGTCAAAACGCTCGCCGGCTGCATCGGCCTTGACCCGAGCGTTGGCGATCGCGGATTCGATGAGCTTGCGCACGTCGGTGGCCACGGCCTGGGGCTGGAACTTCAGCGAGGCAACTGCCTCGGTGGCGTTCTGTCCACGGACCAGGTTCACGACGCGGCGAGCCTTCTGGGCGGTCACGCGAACGTATCGCGTCTGCGCCTTGGCTTCCATCTGTACTCCTCTTACCTACGCACGGGCGCCTTAGCGGCGGCCCTTGCGGTCGTCCTTCACGTGGCCCTTGAACGTGCGCGTGGGAGCGAACTCGCCCAGCTTGTGACCGACCATCGACTCGGTGACGAACACCGGGACGTGCTTGCGGCCGTCGTGCACGGCAAAGGTGTGACCCAGGAAGTCCGGCGTAATAACGCTACGGCGCGACCAGGTCTTGATGACGTTCTTGGTACCCGCATCGTTCTGGGCGTCCACCTTCTTCTGAAGGTGGTCGTCGACGAAGGGGCCCTTCTTGAGACTGCGTGGCATTCTTCAGGCTCCTTAGCGCTTCTTGCCAGTACGACGGCGGCGGACGATGAGCTTGTCGGATTCCTTACCCGGCTTGCGGGTACGTCCTTCAGGCTTACCCCAAGGCGAGACCGGGTGACGACCACCGGAGGTCTTACCTTCACCACCACCGTGCGGGTGGTCGACCGGGTTCATGACGACACCGCGAACGGTCGGGCGCTTGCCCTTCCAACGCATACGGCCGGCCTTACCCCAGTTGATGTTGGACTGCTCGGCGTTACCGACTTCACCGACGGTCGCACGGCAGCGAGCGTCAACGTTGCGGATTTCGCCGGAAGGCATACGCAGCTGGGCGTAGCGACCTTCCTTGGCGACGAGCTGCACCGAGGAACCCGCGGAACGGGCAATCTTTGCTCCACCACCGGGCTTCAGTTCGATCGCGTGAATGACCGTACCGACGGGGATGTTGCGCAGGGGCAGGTTGTTGCCGGGCTTGATGTCAGCACCGGGGCCGGCCTCAATCGCGGTACCCTGCGTCACCTTGTCGGGCGCAATGATGTAGCGCTTCTCGCCGTCTGCATAGTGCAGCAGGGCGATACGCGCGGTGCGGTTGGGGTCGTACTCGATGTGAGCCACGGTGGCGGGCACGCCGTCCTTGTCGTGACGACGGAAGTCGATCACGCGGTAGGCGCGCTTGTGGCCGCCACCCTGGTGACGGGTGGTGATGCGACCGGTGTTGTTACGGCCGCCCTTCTTGTGCAGCGGACGGGTCAACGACTTCTCGGGCTGCGAACGCGTCACCTCGACGAAGTCGGCGACCGACGAGCCACGGCGGCCCGGAGTCGTCGGCTTGTACTTGCGAATAGCCATGGTTGCTTGAGTCCTTTACCTAGCCCACGTGGCCCGAGAAGATGTCGAGCGCCTCGCCGCCACCAATGGTGACGATCGCACGCTTGACGTCCTTGCGCTTACCCATGCCGAAGCGGGTACGGCGCGTCTTGCCCTTGCGGTTGATGGTGTTGACCGAGACGACCTTGACACCGAAAACCTGCTCGACCGCGATCTTGATCTCAGTCTTGTTGGCTCGGGGGTCGACCTCGAAGGTGTACTTGCCCTCGTCCATGAGCGAGTAGCTCTTCTCCGACACGATGGGTCGGATCAGGATGTCGCGGGGGTTCTTGTTCAGGGTGCTCACTTGGTCTCCTCCGCCTCAGACTCAGTGGCAACAGCAGTTGCCGACTTGCCCGTGGCCGGGCCGGCCAGGAACGCCTCGAGTGCGCCAGCGGTGAAGACGGTGTCGTCGCTCACCAAGACGTCGTAGGTGTTCAGCTGGTCAACCGCGATGACGTGGATCCAGGCTGCGTTGCGCAGTGACTTCCACGCGACCTGGTCGTCGCGCTCAAGAACCACGATGGCGCTACGGCCGTTCGTGAGGTTCGAGATTGCTTCGAGGGCCTTCTTGGTGGACGGGGTGTCGCCAGCAACAATGCTCTTGAGAACGTGAACGCGGCCAGCGCGTGCACGGTCCGACAGAGCACCGCGCAGGGCGGCAGCCTTCATCTTCTTGGGGGTGCGCTGCGAGTAGTCACGCGGCTGGGGACCGTGAACGGTTCCACCACCGGCGAACTGAGGAGCGCGGATCGAACCCTGACGGGCACGACCGGTGCCCTTCTGCTTGTAGGGCTTGCGGCCACCACCCGCGACGTCGCCGCGAGTCTTGGTGGCGTGGGTGCCCTGGCGGGCGGCGGCGCGCTGGGCGACGACGACCTGGTGAATCAGGGGAACGTTGGTCACGACGTCGAAGACCTCGGCGGGAAGCTCGGCGGTGCCGGCCTTCTTGCCAGAGGCGTCGCGGACGTCGACAGTCAGTGCATCAGCCATGGTGTCACGCACCCTTCACGGCAGAGCGAATCAGGACGACGCCGCCCTTGTTACCGGGAACTGCGCCCTTGACGAGCAGCAGGCCCTTCTCGACGTCGACCGAGTGGACGGTCAGGTTCTGGACGGTCTTGCGGGCGTTACCCATACGACCGGCCATCTTGAGGCCGCGGAACACGCGCGACGGCGTCGAAGCGCCACCGATCGAACCCGGCTTGCGGTGGTTGCGGTGTGCACCGTGGGAGGCGCCAACACCGGCAAAGCCGTGGCGCTTCATGACACCAGCGGTGCCCTTACCCTTCGTGGTGCCGGTGACGTCGACCTTCTGGCCGGCTTCGAACACTTCAGCGGTGAGCTCCTGGCCCAGCGAGTATTCGGCGGCGTCCGCGGTCCGGACCTCAGCCACGTGGCGGCGCGGCGTCACGCCAGCTGCCTCGAAGTGGCCCTTCAGGGGGTCGGTGACGCGACGGGGGTCAACAGTGCCGAACGCGAGCTGAACAGCTTCGTAGCCGTCCTTCTCAACGTTACGCACCTGGGTCACAACGTTGGTGTCGACCTGAACGACGGTCACGGGAACAACCCGGCCTTCGTCATCCCACACCTGCGTCATGCCCAGCTTCGTACCCAACAGCGCACGCGTGGTGCGCTGGGCATTGGAAGTCGTAGTCATGGTGCTTTGGTTCCTTCTGATGGGTGCTTTACAGCTTGATCTCGATGTTGACGTCCGCGGGCAGGTCGAGACGCATGAGCGAGTCAACAGCCTTGGGCGTCGGGTCCACGATGTCGATGAGGCGCTTGTGGGTGCGCATCTCGAAGTGCTCGCGGGAGTCCTTGTACTTGTGCGGCGAACGGATCACACAGAAAACGTTCTTCTCCGTCGGCAGCGGCACGGGGCCAACAACCGAGGCACCGGCACGCGTGACCGTCTCAACGATCTTGCGGGCCGAAGAGTCGATGACCTCGTGGTCATAGCTCTTCAGCCGAATGCGGATCTTCTGTCCCGCCATGGCGTGGTTCTGCCTTTTCTCTCGTACAACTGTGGTCTCCACCTCCGACCCCCGCGCTCGGGCGTGTCGCATATCTGCGACGCACTGGCGCACGCCCGATTCTCATCGGTAGTCGTTGGTGGTGTGCGGCTACCCACAATGGGCAACCTGAATATTGTGCCAGATTTTCTCCCGGCGCGCCACCCGGCGTTCGGGGAGCCGATGCGCTACTGACGGAGTCTGCTCCCCCGCACACCGCGCATCGGCCTGACACAACGATGCGGGACCCGGCGTAAGCCGAGCCCCGCATCGTTAAAGCAAGTAAAAGTTACTTACTTGAGGATCTTGGTGACGGTGCCTGAACCGACGGTGCGGCCACCCTCACGGATCGCGAAGCCCTGTCCCTCTTCGAGGGCGATGGGCTGGATGAGCTCAACCGTCATGTCGGTCGTGTCACCGGGCATCACCATCTCGGTGCCCTCGGGCAGCGAGATGACGCCGGTCACGTCCGTGGTGCGGATGTAGAACTGCGGACGGTAGTTCGTGTAGAACGGGTTGTGGCGGCCACCCTCATCCTTGTTCAGGATGTAGCAACGACCCTCGAACGAGGTGTGCGGGGTGGTGGTGCCGGGAGCAACGACGACCTGGCCGCGCTCGACGTCTTCACGCTTGGTACCGCGAAGCAGCAGACCACAGTTCTCGCCAGCCCAAGCCTCGTCCATCTGCTTGTGGAACATCTCGATACCGGTAACGGTGGTCTTCTGGGGCTCACGGATACCGAGGATCTCGACCTCGGAGTTGATGGCGAGCTTGCCGCGCTCAACCTTACCGGTGACAACGGTTCCACGACCGGTGATCGTGAAGACGTCCTCAACCGGCATCAGGAAGGGCTTGTCCATGTCACGGACGGGCTCGGGAACGTTCTCGTCCACAGCAGCCATCAGGTCCTGAACCGACTTGACCCACTTCTCGTCGCCCTCAAGAGCCTTGAGTGCGGAGACCTGGATGACGGGAGCGTTGTCGCCGTCGAAGCCCTGCGAGGAAAGCAGGTCGCGGACCTCAACCTCGACGAGCTCGAGGATTTCCTCGTCGTCAACCATGTCGGACTTGTTCAGTGCGACCAGCAGGTAAGGAACACCCACCTGCTTGGCGAGCAGCACGTGCTCGCGGGTCTGAGCCATCGGGCCGTCAGTAGCGGCAACCACGAGGATTGCGCCGTCCATCTGAGCAGCACCGGTGATCATGTTCTTGATGTAGTCAGCGTGACCCGGAGCGTCGACGTGAGCGTAGTGACGCTTCTCGGTCTCGTACTCGATGTGCGCGATGTTGATGGTGATACCGCGCTCGCGCTCTTCAGGAGCCTTGTCGATGTCTTCGAAAGGCGTGAAGGGGTTGAGGTCCGGGTACAGGTCGTGCAGCGTCTTGGAGATCGCGGCAGTCAGCGTGGTCTTACCGTGGTCAACGTGACCGATGGTACCGATGTTGACGTGCGGCTTGCTCCGCTCGAACTTGGCCTTAGCCATGAGGGGTTCCTCCTGAATTAGTGAGACTCGGGTAAAGATGCTAATGCCTGCGGTGGCCGAAAGCCATCTGGGGCTTCATCCCTACTGGTCGTATTGTTTCTTATTTTCAACCGGTGGGGTTACTCGCCCCGGGTCTTGGCAATGATTTCCTCGGCAACCGCGCGAGGAACCTCGGCGTAGCTGTCGAAGGTCATCGAGTACACCGCGCGGCCCGACGTCTTGGAACGCAGGTCGCCGACGTAGCCGAACATTTCGGACAGCGGCACCAGAGCATCAATCACCTTCACGCCAGCAGCATCCGACATCTGTCGAACCTGTCCACGGCGGGAGTTCAGGTCGCCGATCACGTCGCCCATGTACTCCTCGGGCGTACGAACCTCGACGGCCATCATCGGCTCAAGCAGCACGGGCTTGGCCAGGCGTGCGGCCTCCTTGAAGGCCATCGAACCGGCGATCTTGAACGCCATTTCAGACGAGTCAACATCGTGGTACTGACCGTCGAGCAGGGTTGCCTTGATACCCACGACCGGGTAGCCGGCCTGAATACCAAGCTCCATCGACGCCTGGATACCAGCGTCGACCGACGGGATGTACTCGCGAGGCACGCGACCACCGGTCACGGCGTTCACGAACTCGTACTGAACCTCGGAGTCCGACTCGAGCGGTTCGAGCGCGATCTGCACCTTTGCGAACTGACCAGATCCACCGGTCTGCTTCTTGTGGGTGTAGTCGTACTTCTCGACCGTCTTGCGGATGGTTTCGCGGTACGCAACCTGGGGCTTACCCACGTTGGCGTCAACCTTGAACTCACGCTTCATACGGTCAACAAGAATGTCGAGGTGGAGCTCGCCCATACCGCCGATGACGGTCTGGCCGGTCTCGTCATCCAGGCGCACGCGGAAGGTGGGGTCCTCTTCAGCGAGCTTCTGGATAGCGATCGACAGCTTCTCCTGGTCACCCTTGGTCTTGGGCTCGATGGCCACGTCGATCACGGGGTCGGGGAAGGTCATCGACTCGAGAACCACCTGGTGGTCCGGGTTGCACAGGGTGTCACCGGTGGTGGTGTCCTTCAGACCGATGACCGCGTAAATGTGGCCAGCGGAGATGGTCTCAACCGGGTTTTCCTTGTTGGCGTGCATCTGGAAGAGCTTTCCGATGCGCTCCTTCTTGCCCTTGGTCGAGTTCACGATCTGGGCGCCGGTCTCGAGGTGTCCAGAGTAGACACGCACGTAGGTGAGACGGCCGAAGAAGGGGTGGGCCACAACCTTGAACGCAAGAGCTGCAAAGGGCTCGTTGGCGTCGGCGTTGCGCTCGATCTCCACTTCCTCGTCCTTGGCGTCGTGACCCTTGATGGCGGGCACGTCGGCAGGGCCGGGCAGGTAGTCGATCACGGCGTCGAGCATCGGCTGAACACCACGGTTCTTGAAGGCAGAACCACACAGAACCGGGTAGACCTCGGAGGCGATCGTCATCTTGCGAATGGCGCCCTTGATCTCGTCGATCGTGAGCTCTTCTCCACCGAGGTACTTCTCAATGAGGGCCTCGTCGGACTCTGCGACAGTCTCGAGGAGCGCGGCGCGGTATTCCTCGGCCTTGTCCTTGAGGTCCGCGGGGATCTCCGTGGTCTCGTACTCGGCGCCCATGGTCACGTCACCCTTGGCGTCGCCGGGCCAGACCTTGGCGTTCATTTCGACCAAGTCGACGATGCCCATGAAGTCGTTCTCAGCACCGATGGGGAGCTGGAGGACCAAGGGCTTGGCGCCGAGTCGGTTGATGATGGTGTCGACGGTGAAGTAGAAGTCAGCACCCAGCTTGTCCATCTTGTTGACAAAGCAGATGCGGGGGACGTTGTACTTGTCCGCCTGGCGCCACACGGTCTCCGACTGGGGCTCAACGCCCTCCTTGCCGTCGAACACTGCGACTGCACCGTCGAGGACGCGAAGCGAGCGCTCCACCTCGACTGTGAAGTCAACGTGACCGGGGGTGTCGATGATGTTGATCTGGTTGTTCTTCCAGAAGCAGGTCACGGCGGCAGACGTGATCGTGATGCCGCGCTCCTGCTCCTGCTCCATCCAGTCAGTCGTCGACGCGCCGTCGTGGGTTTCACCGATCTTGTAGTTCACACCCGTGTAGAACAGGATGCGCTCGGTGGTGGTGGTCTTGCCGGCGTCGATGTGCGCCATGATGCCGATGTTGCGGACCTTGGTGAGGTCCGTGAGCACGTCCTGTGCCACGAGTGGTTCTCCTTGGGGTGTGTTCCGTCGAACGGGCAGCGACTACCAGCGGTAGTGCGCGAACGCCTTGTTCGACTCGGCCATCTTGTGCATGTCCTCGCGACGCTTCACAGCGGCACCGAGGCCGTTCGAAGCGTCGAGGATTTCGTTCATCAGACGCTCGGTCATGGTCTTCTCACGGCGAGCGCGGGAGAAGTCGACGAGCCAGCGCAGTGCGAGGGTGGTCGAACGCGTGGGGCGCACGTCAACCGGCACCTGGTAGGTCGCGCCACCAACACGGCGGCTGCGGACCTCAAGTGCGGGACGGATGTTGTCCAGCGCGCGCTTGAGCACGGTCACGGCGTCCTGGCCCGACTTCTCGGCAACACCTTCGAGGGCGCCGTAGACGATCGCCTCAGCGGTCGACTTCTTGCCGTCCAGCAGGACCTTGTTGATCAGCTGGGTGACGACGGTCGCACCGTAGACGGGGTCGTTGATGATGGGCCGCTTAGGGGCCGGTCCCTTACGAGGCATTACTTCTTCTCCCTCTTCGCGCCGTAGCGGCTGCGAGCCTGCTGGCGGCCCTTGACACCCTGGGTGTCAAGCGAACCGCGGACAATCTTGTAGCGGACACCGGGAAGGTCCTTCACACGGCCTCCACGCACGAGCACGATCGAGTGCTCCTGGAGGTTGTGACCCTCACCGGGGATGTAGGCCGTGACCTCGATGCCACTGGAGAGGCGCACACGTGCGACCTTACGCAGAGCGGAGTTCGGCTTCTTGGGGGTCGTCGTGTACACACGGGTGCACACACCGCGACGCTGGGGGCTTGACTTAAGCGCCGGGGTCTTGGTCTTACCCGGCTTGTCCTGCCGGCCCTTCCGAACCAGCTGCTGAATCGTAGGCACTACTTCTCCGTTTGTTCGTTGGACGAAAACTCTTGGCGGTCCGACCCCCGCGCCCGGGCGTGTCGTACCTGTGGTGAGCATGCCCAATCGGGCACGCTGGAAGGCCCGACGTCGCGGGCACGAGTATCAACAATACTCGCCACGCGCCTGCGCGTCAAAGCGATTTGCTCAGGGCCGTGCTAAAGGGGATCTCACGGACTCCATTGCGCGAGCACTCCATGGTATATGGTTCGCGCGCTTTACGCGTCTCTCCAGCCAGATCTGCCGGGCTCTGTCGACAATCCCGGCGCTCGCGCGAACGTGACATCCCAGGTGGCGATGGAGTCGCCGGGCCCGGCGCACGGGAGCACATCGCTGGCACCACCGTGTGAGACTTCCGACAGCCGCTGTCGCTCGTCGCCCTCGGCGTTCCCAAACATCGGCCCCTTCTCCCCCACCAGCGCGAGCGCTCATCATCACAGGGATGCGCCATGACGCTGGTGCGTGAGGACCTGGCGTTCCGGGTCGTGCCCCAGTATTCTCGCGTGTGCAGGGACGGTCACCGCATCGTTCACATCGGGGCGGTCGAACTCGGTCTAGGACATTCACTGAGGGGGTACACCAGATATGACTGGAGAACCCGGCTGGTATCCCTCCGTCGACGGACCTCCTGGCGAACTGCAGTGGTGGGACGGCTCGTCATGGACAGGCGAGTACTTTCCCGTGCGGCGCCCCCAAGCAGAGTTGCGCCCCACTCCACCTCGCCATCGTTCTCGCACGCCTCAGCTCGTGGCCTTCGCCATCATCGCTGTGCTCACCTGGGGCGGACTCACGTGGTGGAAAGCCTCCACCGGGCCACCACCTCTCCACGAGCAAAGCCTCTTGCCCCTCGACGTCCCCGCCAGCGCTGCCCCCGCAGGTTCGACCCTCGAGGACGCGGAAGAGTTCGCGCGCGCCTTTGAGTCCGAACGTGACGAGAACCGCTCGTATGTATCGTCGGCAGCGACCCTGGCCGACGCATTCGGATCGACCCTGGTCTGGTACGACCCGCAAGAGCCCCGCTTGTGCAGTCACCACGACGACATTGACCGCGCCAACGTCACCGCCTGGTACTGCTCATTGACCCCGCACCTGATCACTCTCAACACGGACAGTCACCATTACCCGGAGCTCCTCTACAGCGCGGAACTCGTCGATACCGTGGCGCACGAGTTGGCCCACAAAATCATCGACGAGCGCTGCGGCGACACCGAGCCGGGCGTGGCGCTGGGGATCGCGGAAGGGGTGACGAACTCGTATGCGGTGCTGTACCTGGGGGCGTCCCGCGACAGACTCCAGCCGCCATCGGGATATGAGTCGGAGTACACCATGACCGATGCCACGGACCGGGCAGCGGCGAGCATTCACAGCGGCATCTGCGAAGCGGAATAGTTTTCACTTCACGCCCCAACGCCGAAGGCCCGGCCCCGCACTCAGCGGGACCGGGCCTTCGACATGTACGCGACTAGTCGCGCGGAATTTCGAACTCCTCCAGCGGGACGGCTTCGCCGGTGCCCTCCGAGAAGAACTGGCCATCCCATTCCTCGTACCCGAAGGTCGGGAACAGGTTGTTCTTGGCTTCTTCAGTGGGCTCAACCGTGGCAGTGCGGTACTGGTGCAGACCCGTACCGGCCGGGATGAGCTTACCGAGGATGACGTTCTCCTTGAGGCCGAGCAGCGGGTCAGACTTACCCGACAGTGCAGCCTCGGTGAGGACACGAGTGGTCTCCTGGAACGATGCGGCCGACAGCCACGACTCGGTCGCGAGCGACGCCTTGGTGATACCCATGAGTTCGGGGCGGGCCGATGCCGGCTTGCCACCCTTGGTCACAGTCTCACGGTTAGCGGACTCGAAGCGCGAGCGCTCCACCAGTTCACCCGGCAGCAGCGGTGCTTCGCCTGCCTCGAGGATCGTCACGCGACGCAGCATCTGGCGCACGATGACCTCGATGTGCTTGTCGTGAATCTCCACACCCTGCGAGCGGTACACGTTCTGGACCTCGTCCACCAGGTGCTTCTGGGTGGCGCGAGGACCAAGGATGCGCAGCACGGACTTGGGGTCGACAGCACCAGCGATGAGCTGCTGGCCAACCTCAACGTGCTCGCCGTCCTGCACCAGCAGGCGCGAACGCTTGGTCACGGGGTACTCGATGGGCTCGTCACCGTTGTCAGGGGTAACGACGAGGCGGCGCATGGCCTCCGAGTCGTCAACCTTGAGCTTTCCAGCGACCTCCGAGATAGGCGCCTCACCCTTGGGGGTGCGGGCCTCGAAGAGCTCCTGGACACGGGGAAGACCCTGCGTAATGTCGTCTGCGGACGCCACACCACCGGTGTGGAAGGTACGCATCGTCAGCTGGGTTCCGGGCTCACCAATCGACTGGGCGGCGACGATACCGACGGCCTCACCGATGTCGACCAGCTCACGCGTGGCGAGTGAGCGACCGTAGCACTTGGCGCAGGTACCGACTGCGGACTCACAGGTCAGGACCGAACGGACCTTGACCTCAGTCACGCCGTGGCCGATGAGGTTGTCGATGAGTACGTCACCGACGTCAGCACCGGCCTTGCCGACGACGTTGCCGTCAGCGTCGGTCACGTCCTGAGCAAGCGTACGAGCGAAGACGGAAGTCTCCACGCGCTCGTGCTTGACGACCTCTCCACCAGCGGTGGTCTCCACGATCGGCATAGCCAAACCGCGCTCGGTTCCACAGTCCTCTTCGCGCACGATGACGTCCTGCGAAACGTCCACCAGACGACGGGTCAAGTAACCCGAGTCGGCGGTACGCAACGCGGTGTCAGCAAGACCCTTACGGGCACCGTGGGTCGCGATGAAGTACTCCAGGACCGACAGTCCCTCGCGGTAGTTCGACTTGATCGGACGCGGGATGATCTCACCCTTGGGGTTTGCCACCAGACCACGCATACCGGCGATCTGACGCACCTGCATCCAGTTACCACGAGCACCCGAGCCCACCATGGTGTGCACGGTGTTGTACTTCGGGAAGGACTCACGCATGGCCTTGTCGACCTCGTTGGTGGCCTGCGTCCAGATCTCGATCAGTTCCTGGCGACGCTCGTCGTCAGTGATCAGACCGGTCTCGTACTGGACCTGCACCTTCTCCGCCTGAGCCTCGTAACGTTCGAGGATCTCCTGCTTCTGCGAAGGCATCGCCACGTCACCGATACCAATGGTCACACCGGAACGCGTGGCCCAGTGGAAACCAGCGGACTTCAGTGCATCGAGCGACTCGGCAACCTCAACCTTGGGGTAACGCTCCGCGAGGGTGTTGACGATGTCGCCGAGCACCTTCTTGTCGACGTTGCGGTTGACGTACGGGTACGACACGGGCAGCAGTTCGTTGAACAGCGCGCGACCCAGCGTGGTTTCGAGCACGAAGGGCTCGCCTTCCACGTGGCCCTCAGGCAGCTCGAAGTCGACCGGAGGAACGGTGTCGCCGTCCACACGGAGCTTGATCTGCGCGTTCAGCGAGATCTCGCCAGCGTCGAAGGCCATCCGTGCCTCGGAGGTCGTGGTGAACGCCAGGCCCTGACCCTTGTCGTCTTCCTTCAGCAGCGACAGGTGGTACAGACCGATGATCATGTCCTGCGAAGGCATGGTCACCGGACGTCCGTCCGAAGGCTTGAGGATGTTGTTCGACGACAGCATCAGCACACGTGCTTCTGCCTGGGCTTCAGCGCTCAGCGGCAGGTGAACTGCCATCTGGTCACCATCGAAGTCAGCGTTGAACGCACCACACACCAGCGGGTGCAGGTGGATGGCCTTGCCCTCCACCAGCTGAGGCTCGAAGGCCTGAATACCGAGACGGTGCAGGGTGGGCGCACGGTTCAGCAACACGGGGTGTTCGGTGATGACCTCTTCGAGGACGTCCCACACCTCGGGGCGCGAACGCTCCACCATGCGCTTAGCGGACTTGATGTTCTGAGCGTGGTTGAGTTCAACCAGGCGCTTCATCACGAAGGGCTTGAACAGCTCAAGTGCCATCTGCTTGGGCAGACCACACTGGTGCAGCTTCAGGCGCGGGCCGACCACGATGACCGAACGGCCCGAGTAGTCCACACGCTTACCAAGCAGGTTCTGACGGAAACGTCCCTGCTTACCCTTGAGCATGTCGGAGATCGACTTGAGCGGACGGTTACCCGGTCCGGTCACGGGGCGTCCACGACGTCCGTTGTCGAACAGCGCGTCCACAGCTTCCTGCAGCATGCGCTTCTCGTTGTTCACGATGATCTCCGGCGCACCGAGGTCAAGCAGGCGCTTGAGTCGGTTGTTGCGGTTGATCACACGGCGGTACAGGTCGTTGAGGTCGGAGGTCGCGAAGCGGCCACCGTCCAGCTGCACCATGGGGCGCAGGTCCGGCGGGATGACCGGAACGGCGTCCAAGACCATGCCGACAGGCGAGTTCGTGGTCGTGAGGAACGCGTTGACGACCTTGAGGCGCTTGAGCGCGCGGGTCTTCCGCTGTCCCTTGCCGTTGGCGATGATGTCGCGCAGCAGCTCTGCTTCGGCCTCGAGGTCGAAGGACTGCAGACGCTTCTGGATCGCCTCAGCACCCATCGAGCCCTTGAAGTAAGGGCCGTAGCGGCGCTGGAGTTCACGGTAGAGAAGCTCATCGCCTTCGAGGTCCTGGACCTTGAGGCTCTGGAAGCGGTCGAACACTGCGTCGAGACGCTCGATCTCGGCGTCCGCGCGCTTGCGCAGGGTCGCCATCTCACGCTCAGCGCCGTCCTTGACCTTGCGCTTCACATCGGCCTTGGCACCCTCAGCTTCAAGCTCAGCGATGTCCTTTTCCAGCTTTTCGGCGCGGTTGTTGATGTCCACGTCACGCTGGTTGGCGATGTACTTCTTCTCGTTCTCGATCTCGTTGCGGAGTTCGGGAAGGTCGCGGTGACGCGCCTCTTCGTCCACCTCGGTGACCATGTAGGCCGCGAAGTAGATGACCTTCTCAAGGTCCTTCGGAGCGAGGTCAAGCAGGTAACCCAAGCGCGAGGGAACGCCCTTGAAGTACCAGATGTGCGTCACAGGCGCAGCGAGCTCGATGTGGCCCATACGCTCACGACGGACGCGCGAACGGGTCACCTCAACGCCGCAGCGCTCACAGATGATGCCGCGGTAGCGAACGCGCTTGTACTTTCCACAGCCACATTCCCAGTCACGGGTGGGGCCGAAGATCTTCTCGCAGAAGAGTCCGTCCTTTTCCGGCTTCAGGGTGCGGTAGTTGATGGTCTCGGGCTTCTTGACCTCACCGTGCGACCAGGTGCGGATGTCTTCCGCCGTCGCCAGGCCGATACGCAGGTCTGCGAATTCATTCACGTCAAACATTACTTACGACGCCTTCTCTCAGATCTCGTCGACGCTGGACGCGTCCGGGCGGCTGGACAGGGAGATGCCGAGCGACTCAGCAGCCTGGTAGGCGTCCTCTTCGGACTCGCCCATTTCGACTGTCTGACCCTCAGAGTTGAGGACCTCGACGTTCAGGCACAGCGACTGCATTTCCTTCATCAGGACTCGGAAGGACTCCGGCAGACCTGGGTCGGGGATGTTCTGTCCCTT
Source organism: Demequina sp. B12 (assembly GCF_028823635.1). Lineage (GTDB taxonomy): Bacteria > Actinomycetota > Actinomycetes > Actinomycetales > Demequinaceae > Demequina. The sequence continues at coordinate 663,937 of NZ_JAPEHU010000001.1, read as the reverse complement.
GACGATGGCTTCGTACACCTTCACGCGGCCCACCACGTCATCCGACTTGATGGTCAGGAGCTCCTGGAGTGCGTAGGCAGCGCCATAAGCCTCGAGGGCCCACACTTCCATCTCACCGAAGCGCTGGCCACCGAACTGAGCCTTACCACCGAGCGGCTGCTGGGTGATCATCGAGTACGGGCCGGTGGAGCGGGCGTGAATCTTGTCGTCCACGAGGTGGTGGAGCTTCAAGATGTACTTGTAACCCACGGCGACGGGCTCGGGGAACGGCTCACCGGAGCGGCCGTCGAACAGACGTGCCTTTCCGTTCTCGTTCACCAGGCGCTCACCGTCACGGTTCGGGTTGATGACCTCGCGGAGCTTAAGCAGCGTGGACTCTTCCAGACCGTCGAATACGGGTGTGGCGACCGGGGTTCCGGGCACAGACTTGAGCGCACCCTCGGGCAGCTGAGCTGCGATCTCGGGGTTGTCCGAAGCGTCCCAACCGTTCTTCGCCACCCAGCCGGTGTGGGTCTCAAGGACCTGACCGACGTTCATACGACCGGGAACACCCAGCGGGTTCAGGATGACGTCAACAGGAGTTCCGTCCTCGAGGAACGGCATGTCCTCGACAGGCAGGATGGTCGAAATGACACCCTTGTTGCCGTGACGGCCGGCGAGCTTGTCGCCCTCCGAGATCTTGCGGCGCTGAGCGATGTAGACGCGGACCAGCTGGTTCACGCCTGCAGGCAGGTCGTCGCCGTCTTCCTCAGTGAATACACGGACGCCGATGACGGTTCCGGTTTCGCCGTGGGGCACCTTGAGTGAGGTGTCGCGGACTTCGCGGGCCTTCTCACCGAAGATGGCGCGCAGGAGGCGCTCTTCGGGGGTCAGCTCGGTCTCACCCTTGGGCGTGACCTTGCCGACGAGGATGTCACCGGCGCGGACTTCTGCACCGATGCGGATGATGCCGCGCTCGTCGAGGTCAGCGAGGACCTCTTCGGAAGCGTTCGGGATCTCGCGCGTGATTTCCTCGGGGCCCAGCTTGGTGTCGCGGGCGTCGACTTCGTGCTCTTCGATGTGGATCGAGGAGAGGGTGTCGTCCTGAACGAGGCGCTGCGACAGGATGATCGCGTCCTCGTAGTTGTGACCTTCCCAGCACATGAACGCGACAAGCAGGTTCTTACCGAGCGACAGTTCGCCGCCATCGGTCGAAGGACCGTCAGCGAGAACAGAGCCCTCGACGACCTTGTCGCCTTCGTCCACGAGCACACGCTGGTTGTAGCTGGTGCCCTGGTTCGAACGCTGGAACTTCGCGATCTTGTAGGAACCGGTGGTGCCATCGTCGTTAGCGATCGTGACCAGGTCAGAGCTGACCTCGGTCACCACGCCCGGCTTGCCTGCAACGATCACGTCGCCAGCGTCGATCGCCGCACGACGCTCCATGCCGGTACCCACCAGCGGAGCCTCGGAGCGGACCAACGGCACGGCCTGACGCTGCATGTTCGCACCCATGAGTGCGCGGTTGGCGTCGTCGTGCTCAAGGAACGGAATCAGGGCCGTAGCGACCGACACCATCTGGCGCGGCGACACGTCCATGTAGTCCACAGCCTCGCGGGGGACGAACTCAACTTCGCCACCCTTCGAGCGGACCAGCACGCGCTCTTCGGCGAACGAACCGGACTCGTCGAGCGCGGCGTTGGCCTGAGCGATCACGAAGTGGTCTTCGTCGTCAGCGGTCAGGTAGTCGACCTTGTCGCTGACCTTGCCCTTGACGACCTTGCGGTACGGGGTCTCCACGAAGCCCAGCGGGTTCACGCGACCGTAAGTCGCGAGCGCACCGATCAGACCAATGTTCGGACCTTCAGGGGTCTCAATGGGGCACATACGGCCGTAGTGCGACGGGTGAACGTCACGCACTTCCATACCTGCGCGGTCACGGGACAGACCACCCGGGCCCAAGGCGGAGAGACGACGCTTGTTCGTCAGACCCGCCAGCGGGTTGTTCTGGTCCATGAACTGCGACAGCTGCGAGGTTCCGAAGAACTCGCGGATGGCGGCCACCACGGGACGCGTGTTGATCAGGGTCTGCGGCGTGATCGCCTCGACGTCCTGAGTCGTCATGCGCTCGCGCACCACGCGCTCCATGCGGGACAGTCCGGTGCGAATCTGGTTCTGCACCAGTTCACCCACGGCACGGATGCGGCGGTTGCCGAAGTGGTCGATGTCGTCGGTCTCGACCTCAACAGTGCCATCGACACCGTCGAAGGTGGCGTGGCCTGCGTGAGCGGCCACGGTGTACTTCACGGTCGCGATGATGTCGTCGAGGCTCAGCACCGAGTCGCTCAGCGCCTTGCCGACCTTGAGCTTCTTGTTCAGCTTGAAGCGGCCAACCTTGGCAAGGTCGTAACGCTTGGGGTTGAAGTAGAAGTTGTCGAGCAGGTTCTGACCGGCTTCAACTGTGGGGGGTTCGCCCGGACGCAGCTTGCGGTAGAGGTCCACAAGGGCCTCTTCCTGCGTGTGGACCGTGTCCTTCTCGAGGGTTTCGAGCATGGCCGGGTAGTCCTTGAACTCCTCGGCGATCTGCTCGTCCGTCATGCCCAGTGCCTTGAGGAACAGGGTGACGGGCTGCTTGCGCTTACGGTCGACACGCACACCGACGGCGTCGCGCTTGTCGATCTCGAACTCGAGCCATGCACCACGCGAAGGAATCACCTTGGCGGTGAAGATGTCCTTGTCCGACGTCTTGTCGGGGGTGCGCTCGAAGTACACGCCAGGCGAACGGACCAGCTGCGACACGACGACGCGCTCGGTGCCGTTCACGATGAACGTGCCCTTGGGGGTCATGAGCGGGAAGTCGCCCATGAAGACGGTCTGAGACTTGATCTCGCCGGTGGTGTTGTTCATGAACTCTGCGGTCACGAACAACTGGGCGGCGTAAGTGAAGTCCTTCTCCTTGCACTCGTCAGGCGTGAAACGCGGCTGCTCGAAGTACGGGTCAGAGAAGCTGAGAGACATGGTCTCGCCGAAGTCTTCAATCGGCGAGATCTCCTCGAAGACTTCCTCGAGGCCTGCGACCTCGGGAACGTCGTTGCGGCCGGCCTTCTTGGCGGCGGCCACACGAGCCTTCCAGGATTCGTTGCCGACGAGCCAGTCAAAGCTCTCGGTCTGAATTCCCAGCAGGTTCGGGATCTCGATGGGCTCGGAGATCTTTGCGAAGGAGATGCGCGGTGATGCGGAACGGTTGGCGATTGCAGTTGCCGAGGGGGTGCGCGAGGCAGCCAAGGGCGGGTCCTTCCCTTTTTGTAGCGTGCGTGTCGCGAGTCTCAAGCCGCGGCTCCACCGGATCCCGGGGCCAAACCGCTATGGAGCGGAGGCGCGCCGGGTAGGCATTTGAGGGCATGGCAATAGACAGCGCAAAGCAAGAGCCTAGTAGCCTGCGCCGGAAAAGTCCAGTCGCGCAAGCCGCCGCGCCGGTGGTGTGCGTCATTGCAACCAACCGGGCTTTGCCATCGCCTGCGAAAAGGGTACCTGGTATCCCACCAGAGTCCAGCATCGGCCCTCCCCACCCCGGCAGGGGACGCCTCAGCTCCAGGTGAAGTGCGCTGGATCCTGCCGCAGAAACGGCGAAAGCCGGGCCGCCCCGCAGGGCAACCCGGCTTTCGCGAACCGAAAGGTTCGACGAACTTACTTGAGCTCGACGGTGGCGCCAGCGGCCTCGAGGGCCTCCTTGGCCTTCTCGGCGTCTTCCTTCTTGGCGCCTTCGAGGACAGCCTTGGGAGCCTCGTCCACGAGAGCCTTGGCCTCACCGAGGCCGAGCGACGTGAGCGCGCGCACCTCCTTGATGACCTGGATCTTCTTGTCGCCAACAGCAGCGAGGATGACGTCGAACTCGTCCTTCTCCTCGGCGGCAGGTGCGTCGCCAGCAGCAGGAGCAGCAACGGCAACGGCAGCCGGAGCAGCAGCGGTCACGTCGAAGGTCTCTTCGAAGGCCTTCACGAACTCGGACAGCTCGATGAGCGAGAGCTCCTTGAACTGCTCGATGAGCTCTTCGGTGGTGAGCTTAGCCATAGTGTGTTTCCTTACCTATATTCTGCGTGAAATGCAGGTTATTGCGATGGGGGTCGCGGCTGTTAGGCCGCGTCTTCCTGCTTGGCACGCAGGGCGTCGACGGCGCGCGCTGCCTTGGACAGCGGTGCCTGGAACATGTATGCAGCGTTGACGAGCGATGCCTGAATAGCACCTGCCGCCTTCGCGAGCAGCACTTCGCGGGACTCGAGGTCTGCGAGCTTCTTGATCTCTTCAGCGGAGATCACCTTGCCTTCGAGGACTCCACCCTTGATAACGAGCTTGTCGTTGTTCTTGGAGAATTCCTTCAGACCCTTTGCAGCCTCCACCGGGTCACCGGTGATGAATGCAATAGCCGTAGGACCGACGAAGAGGTCATCCAGACCCTCCACACCTGCATCCTTGGCCGCGAGCGCCGTCAGAGTGTTCTTCGCAACCTGGTAGGTCGCGGCGCCACGGATGTTGCCGCGCAGTTCAGCGAGCTGCGGGACAGACAGACCGCGGTACTCGGTGACGATGACAGCCTGGGATTCACGGAACTTGTCCGCGAGCTCCTTGACTGCAGCCACCTTGTCTGGCGTCGCCATAGTTGTCCTTCCTTAGGGTGACCGCCGGCGCTTCCTTGCGGAAACGGCTAGCCCCGGACAACAGAAAAGCCCCGCGCAGGCGGGGCTGAACATTCGTGATCCGCACACAACGGGCGACTACTGTGGGTCGGCCGGTGATGCGCATCAACGCTGTCAATCTCACCTACGCTGGCCTCCGCTGTTGCGGGACTTCGGTCGGTTTCAGTTTCCTGATTCCGATGACCGGCGGTCTTGGGCAGAGATCAGTGTAGGTGGAGCAGGGGCCGATGCGCAAGTTGCGCCCCGTACCCACCTGCGCCTTGAGCCAGACCCCAGTGCGGCATCGGCCCGCGCAAGTTCAGCATCGGCCCTTCGCTTTGACACAGAACTGTGATGGCTGTGCCCCCTGTGCCAGGTGAGACCGTCACGCCTGCCACTGTTGCCACCCCAGTCACAAGGCTGTGCCAAACCGACGGGAGTGCGTGGGTGTGGGGTGCGGGGTGCGGGGCCGCAGATGACATGACGAAGGCCCGGCACCCACAGGGGTACCGGGCCTTCGCCGTGTGCTGAGTGAATCAGCCAGCTACTACTTACGCCTCAGTCTTTGCGGTGGCGTCCACGGGGATACCGGGGCCCTGCGTCGCGGAGATCGAGGTCTTGATGATGTAACGACCCTTCGAAGCGGAAGGCTTCACACGCTGAATCTCTTCGAGTACAGCCTTGAAGTTCTCGAGCAGCTTCTCGTCGCCGAACGACGCCTTGCCCAGCACGGTGTGCAGGTTGGCGTGCTTGTCGACACGGAACTCGATCTTTCCGCCCTTGATGTCGGACACGGCCTTCGTCACGTCCATCGTCACGGTGCCGGTCTTGGGGTTCGGCATGAGGCCACGGGGGCCGAGCACGCGACCCAAGCGACCGACCTTACCCATGAGGTCCGGAGTTGCGACAACAGCGTCGAAGTCCTGGCGTCCGCCCTGGACTTCTTCGATGAGCTCGTCGCCACCGACGATGTCGGCACCGGCTTCGCGGGCTGCTTCCGCCTTGTCACCGTTGGCGAAGACCAGGACCCGAGCGGTCTTGCCTGTGCCGTGGGGCAGGATGACGGTGGAACGGACAGCCTGGTCCGCGTGACGAGGGTCGACACCCAACTTGAACACGACGTCGATGGTCGAGTCGTTGTTCTTGGAGGACGTCTTCTGAGCGAGGCGCACAGCCTCGATCGGGGTGTAGAGCTGGCTACGGTCGACGAGCTGAGCTGCGTCCTTGTAAGCCTTAGAGCGCTTGGTCATCTGCTTCTTCCTTTGCAGTCGTGGTGGCGGGTCAGCGCGACCCCTCCCACTGATATTGGGTGGTCTTAGGAGACCGTGATGCCCATGGAACGGGCGGTACCGGCGATGATCTTCGCCGCAGCGTCGATGTCGTTGGCGTTGAGGTCGGCCATCTTCTGCTCGGCGATCTCACGCACCTGTGCCTCAGTCAGCGATCCAACCTTCTCCGTGTGGGGAACGCCGGAACCCTTCTGTACGCCTGCTGCCTTCTTGATCAGCTCAGCGGCCGGAGGGGTCTTGGTGATGAACGTGAACGAACGGTCTTCGTAGACCGTGATTTCCACGGGGATCACATTGCCACGCTGCGACTCAGTTGCCGCGTTGTAGGCCTTGCAGAACTCCATGATGTTCACGCCGTGCTGACCCAGTGCGGGTCCAACCGGCGGTGCCGGGTTTGCGGCGCCGGCCTGGATCTGAAGCTTGATCAGACCAGCGACCTTCTTCTTAGGGGCTGCCATGTTTTGGGTCCTTCTATTGCTTGGGGCGGCTGGCGCCGCCAGAGGTGCTGACGAAAACTAGATCTTCTGGACCTGGTTGAACGCCAGCTCGACCGGAGTTTCCCGGCCGAAGATGGAGACGAGAACCTGCAGTTTCTGGGACTCTGCAGAGATCTCGGAGATGGTGCCGGGGAGCGTAGCGAAGGGGCCGTCGATCACAGTGATGGACTCACCGACCTCGAAGTCGACCTCAATCTTGGGCGCGGCGGCCTCTGCCTGCTCTTCCTGGGCGTCCGCAGCGGACTCCGCAGGGGCGAGCATCGAGTACACCTCGTCCGGCGTCAGCGGCACGGGCTGGTGGGCGTGGCCGACGAAGCCGGTCACACCGGGGGTGTTGCGCACGGTGCCCCAGGACTCATCCGTGAGGTCCATGCGGACCAGGACGTATCCGGGCATACGAACGCGGGTCACGAGCTTGCGCTGGCCGTTCTTGATCTCAGCGACTTCCTCCATGGGAACCTCAACCTGGAAGATGCTCTCTTCCTGGTGCAGGCTCTCGCGGCGGTGCTCGATCGACTGCTTCACACGCTTCTCGTGTCCCGAGTAGCTGTGGATGACGTACCAGTCGCCTTCCTGCATACGCATGTTGGCTTTGAACTCCTCGATGGGGTCCACCACTGCGGCAGGTTCGTCGTCAACGGAAACAGCGGCCTCTTCAGGCTCGTCGCCTGCGGGCTCGTCTGCGGGAACGGTGTCGTCGTCAGATTCGACAACAGCGTCAATAGGAGCGTCGCTCAATGCCGCCTCATCAACGGCGGGCGTGGCGTCCTCGATTGCGTCGAGGTTTTCGTCACTCACAGTCATCACTCCTTAGCGTCTATACGGGGTTAGTCGCCGAAGATGTTCGACGACAACCATCCGAATCCAAGATCCAGCACAAACACCAACAGCATCATCACGGCAACAAAGCCGAGGACGATCCAGATGTATTGGATCCACTCCTCGCGAGAAGGTGTCACCACTCGCTTGAGTTCCGAGATCACCTGGCGCACGAACAGCGCGATGCGACCGAAGATATTGCGACCCTCGCGGGATTCGTGCCGCGGGTCCTTCTCTCCGGAATCCGTCACGGCAGATTCACTCACCAGGAAGTCCTTTGCTCGGAATGGGGGATCTCTTGTGCACGCGTGTCACCGCGTCGGCAGGGTAGGAGGGACTCGAACCCCCAACCGTCGGTTTTGGAGACCGATGCGCTACCAATTGCGCCACTACCCTTTGGAGGCGGTTGGACCTCCGTGACAACTGACGTCCTCCAGTCCGAAGATGCCGCGGGCACGCTTCACCATGGCTGATGTCAATCGCCGACTTGCAATAGTACGGGTTGATGGGCCGAAAAGCGAACTCGCCTGTGGAACCCCACTCCGGTCCGGCAGTGGGACCCGCACCCACACCCCGCATCGGCCCCCTCCCGCGTGCCTTGGTACGCGACACGAGCCGTACCGTGCCTGAGGTCATACGCGTGCGCGTCCCGCACGTGGAACAATAACCGCCATGACCTCCTCCAGCCGCGTCTCTGCCCGCCTCGGCGCCATTGCGCCGTCTGCCACTCTTGCCGTCGATGCCAAGGCCAAGGCTCTCAAAGCCGCAGGTCGTCCGGTGATCGGATTTGGTGCTGGAGAGCCTGACTTCCCCACTCCGGCGCACATTGTTGAGGCCGCCGTGGAAGCAGCGCGTGACCCCAAGAACCACCGTTACACGCCGGCAGCTGGCCTCCCGGAGTTGAAGCAGGCCATCGCGGACAAGACCAAGCGCGACTCGGGGTACGAGATTGATCCCGCGAGCGTGCTGGTCACCAACGGCGGCAAGCAGGCGGTCTTCCAGGCTTTCGCTGCCATTCTTGACCCGGGCGACGAGGTCCTCCTGCCCGCGCCCTACTGGACCACCTACCCGGAGGCCATTGGCCTCACGGGCGCGACCCCGGTGGAGGTCTTCGCGGGCGCCGACCAGGAGTACCTGGTGACGGTGGACCAGTTGGAAGCCGCACGCACTGACAACACCAAGGCGCTGTTGTTCTGCTCGCCTTCGAACCCCACCGGCGCTGTCTACTCGGCGGAGCAGACCAAGGCGATCGGTGAGTGGGCGCTAGAGCACGGCATCTGGGTCATCACTGACGAAATCTACGAGCACCTCCTGTACGACGGCGCAACCTTCTCCCCCATCGTGCGCGAGGTTCCCGAACTGGCAGACACCACGATCGTGCTGAACGGTGTTGCCAAGACGTTCGCCATGACGGGCTGGCGTGTGGGCTGGATGCAGGGCCCCCAGGACGTCATCAAGGCCGCCACGAACTTCCAGAGCCACTTGACGAGCAATGTGGCGAACGTGTCGCAGCGTGCCGCCATCGCCGCGCTCACCGGCCCCATGGATGAGGTTCACGCAATGCGGGTGGCGTTTGATCGTCGCCGCAAGACCATCGTCTCGATGCTGCAGGAGATTGACGGTTTCGAGGTCCCCACCCCCCGCGGAGCGTTCTACGCCTACCCGTCCGTTGAGGGCTGGATTGGTCGCAGCGTGCGAGGCCGCGAGATCTCCTCGTCGATTGATTTGGCTGCGGTGATTTTGGAGGAGGCGGAGGTCGCGGTGGTTCCGGGTGAAGCATTCGGACCGTCCGGCTTCCTGCGTCTGAGCTACGCCATCGCCGATGCGGACCTGACCGAAGGCGTCAGCCGCATCCAGGCGCTGCTTGCGGAGGGCTAGGCACCACAGTTCACGCGAAGGCGGTCCGGGCCGATGCTCGGGCCGCCTTTTGCATGTCACGATCCGCCAGGCTGTCTCGTCTTCACTGTGACGGGCCGATGCGCGGTGCCAGTCCGTCACCCGTGTTCACGCACCGCGGCAGGTAGGGGTGAGCGCCATGCGGATCGCAGTGGTGGGGGCGAGTGGAATGTTGGGGACGGCGGTGGTGGCGGCTGCCGTCGCGGCCGGGCACGATGTGGCGGCAACATCGCGATCGGGCCGGATACCGGACGGAGTTCCCACCGGCTATGAGGCGTTCGCTGCCGACGTCACCTCGGGTGAAGGCCTCCCGGAGGCACTACGAGGCGCGGACGCAGTGGTGTTCGCGGCGAACAGCAACAAGAGGCCTGCGGACGTGCTCGTGGGCGGCTTGATGCGCACGGAGAAGATCATGTCGAGTTCCGCGCTGCTGGTCCTACCGTCAATCGTGAACTGCGACAAGCTCAGGGGCGCCTATTACGAAGCGAAGTCGGTTCAGGAGGAGTACCTGGGGCATGTCGAGGTTCCTGTGATCGCGCCACGCATCACCCAGTTCCATGAGTTCTTGGGCGCGATTCTGTCTCAGGCTGCCCGGTGGCGGCTGTCACTCCGGGGCTCGTTCACGGTTCAGCCTGTCGCTGTCGCGGCTGCGGCTGAGTCAGTGCTTGCCAGCACGGTTGCAGCGCTTGACCACGGCCCCCTGCCTCAGCCCGACGTCGCGGGTCCTGAGCGGCTGACCGCAACGGAGATGTCGCGCATCTGGGGGGCCGCTCATCCGGGCGCCCGGGTTCCGTTGCGCGTGCCGGGCAGGATGCTGAGCGCGGCGGGGCCTGACGCTATGTGCCCGTCCAATGATGCGGCGGTGATCGTAGGCGAGGCGTTCTCCTCCTGGTGTCGCGGAAGCGTCGGCGCCACGCAAGGATGAACAGATGATGGACGAGGTCTTTGACCAGCACCGCGCGCACCTTCATACGGTTGCGTACGCGTTGCTGGGCTCCGTCCATGACGCGGAGGACGCCGTCCAAGAGACGTGGATGCGGTGGGAGGCACAACACCGTGCCACGATCCAGGACCCGCGAGCGTGGCTGACCACAGTGGTGACGCGGATCTGCCTGGACGAATGGGGCACCGCCCGCAGGCGTCGCGAAACTTACGTGGGGCCGTGGCTACCGGAGCCGGAGGTGCGGCCCCAAGCATCGGCCCCTCGCAGCTTGCATACACGCGAGCCGGACCAGGCGGCGGAGGTGGCCCACGACGTAGAGCTGGCGTTGCTGGTGGTCTTGGAGACTCTCACCCCCCAGGAAAGGGCCGCCTTTGTGCTGTGCGAGGTGTTCCGTTACTCCAGTGCGGAGGTGGGTTCAGCACTTGGCAAGACGCCTGAGGCGGTGAGGCAGTTGGTGTCGCGGGCGAGGCGTCACGTCCGGGATGGGGCACCGTCGCTTGCGACCGACAAGGCCCAGCATGCCTCCACGGTCGCGGCGTTCGCGCGCGCTTGTGAGGGGCGTGACATTCCGGCGCTGATTTCGACGCTCGCGCCTGACGTGGTGATGGTGTCGGATGGCGGTGGCAACATCACCGCGTCACGCAAGCCTGTACGCGGTCGCACCAAGGTCCTGACCGCATTGACGGGCTGGGCGGCGCTCGCCGCGCGGCACGGCCTCCGGGTGGAGGTTGCAACCGTCCTGGTCAATGGCAAGGAAGGCGTGCTGTTCCGTGAAGGACAGACGCTGTCGTTGTACGACTTCGACGTCGTTGACGGACGCATCGGCACGATGCATGTGGTCCGCAACCCGGACAAGCTGCGTGACGTGTACCGCGACGTCGCGCAACATTTTCCCTCCTAAGGGAGGATCGCCGCACGCGCACAGTGAGCGCTAGCCTCGTAGCCATGACCGATGCGGCAATCCAGGTTCAGGGCCTGGTCAAGGCGTATCACGGCGTGCGTGCCGTGGACGGGCTTGACCTCACCATTCCCCGCGGCGAAGTGTTCGCCCTGTTGGGGCCGAACGGTGCGGGCAAGTCGACCACTGTGGAGATTTTGGAAGGGTTCCGCGGGAGGGACGCAGGCGAGGTGTCTGTTCTGGGCATTGACCCGGTGATGGCGACGCGGAGTTGGCGTGAGCGCGTGGGGATCATGTTGCAGTCGACGTCTCCGCGTTCGTTCCTCAACGCGCGTGAGGCGCTCACTCACGCAAGTCGCCTGTACAGCAACCCTCGCGATGTCGAGGAAATGTTGGATGCTGTGGGGCTGACGGACAAGGCCGAGGAGAAGCCGCAGGAACTCTCTGGTGGTCAGCGCCGCCGGCTGGATGTGGCGTTGGCGTTGATTGGGCGCCCAGAACTGGTCTTTCTCGATGAGCCCACGACCGGGTTCGACCCCGAGGCCCGGCGCCAGTTTTGGCGACTAGTCGAGTCAATCGCTGCGGACGGCACCACGGTGTTGCTCACCACCCACTACTTGGACGAAGCAGACCATCTGGCCGATCGCATCGGCATCATCTCGTCGGGGCGTCTGGTCGCACTCGACACCCCCGAAGGGTTGCGGCGGCGTGCCGCGGGCGCACGGGTGTCCTGGCGCGAGGACGGCGAACTGCGAACACAGGTGACTCCTACGCCCACGGCAGTTCTGCGGGAACTCCTGGAACGTCATAGCGGCGAGGTGGAGCATCTCGAAGTGGTGCACCCCAGTCTTGAGGACGTCTACCTGGACCTCATTGGTGACACCACGGCAGAGGCCGATGCGGCGACACCTCCGCACGACACGCACGTGGCGGATGAGGAGGGCGTGGCATGAGCACTGTCCCGGTGACCGCGCCTTCGTGGTGGTCCATGACCGCTGACCGCACCGTGGTCGAGCTGAAGGAGTTCTTGCGCTCGCGCGAGCAGATGATCTTCATCTTCTTCTTCCCCATGATCTTTTTGGGGCTGTTTGGGGCGATCTTCAACACTGATGACCTGTATGGCACGGGGGTGTCGTTCGGCCAGTACTTTGTTGCCGGCATGATCGCGTCAGGAATGCTCAACACCGGATTTCAGTCGTTGGCGATCTCGATTTCCATTGACCGGTCTGAGGATGTCCTCAAGCGCATCCACGCGACCCCTTTGCCGCCCACCGCATACTTTGTGGGCAAGATCCTGCAGGTGCTGGTGGTGTCCGTCGTTCAGGTGGCGCTGCTGCTGGCGATGGGCGCGTTGTTGTTCGATGTTGCGCTGCCCACCAACGTGTCAACGTGGGTCACGTTCACGTGGGTGTTTGTGTTGGGGCTGGCAACGTCAGTCGCGTGGGGCATCGCTACGTCGTCATTGCTGCGCAACGGCAAGGCGGCATCGGCCGTGCTCACTCCCATCGTGCTGGTGCTGCAGTTCACCTCTGGCGTGTTCTTCGTGTTCACCGAGTTGCCAACCTGGTTGCAGCGCTTCGCGGAAGTGTTCCCGCTGAAGTGGCTCGCTCAAGGAATGCGGTCCGTGTTCTTGCCCGAACAGTTTGAAGCTGCGGAAGCGTCCGGTTCGTGGCAGCTTCCCATGGTCGCGATCATGCTTGCGGTGTGGCTCATTGCGGGCTTGCTGATCTCCGCGAAGACGTTCCGCTGGCTGCGGGTCGAGGACCGCTAGAGAGACCGGTACGGACAACCTGAGTGCGCACTCAGAAAACTCCCGGCACACTGTCACCCATGAGCGCACCCACCGTCCGCACCGTAGCTGTTGCTGCAGGCTTCTTTGGCATCAGTTTGGTTGTTGCGGGAACGGCGAGTGCCATGGCGGAGCGGCCCGCGCACGAACCTGTGGGTGCGGCAATCCAGTTGACCCAGCCCGAGGTCTCGACGGGCTCTGTCACCGCACCGCCGGTGACGTTGTCCGCGGGTACTGTGCCCATCGAAGTTGTCGCGGAGCCCATTGAGTGTGACGACGACGGCACATGCGGCACGAACGAGGTCGCGGAGTCCGCACCTGTCACGCAGACCACCAGCACCACTTCTGTCGCGCGCTCCACGTCAAGTGCGGAATGCACCGTGCCGGGGGTCCCGGCAGCAGACGGCAGCATCGACCGTGACACGTACGAGGCGATGGTTGACGCTTACCAGGAGCGCGTAGCGTGGCTAGCGGAAGAGTGTGGCGAAGCCCTTGCCGCGTCGCTTCCCGATCTGGACAGCTTTGACGAGACCCACGACTCCCTCATGTACAAGTGGGACAGGGAACACAGCCGGGGTGCCTGGGACCGCTGGTCCGAGTGGACCGATGGCGAGTGGGATGAAGATGCCTGGGGCGACCACAACTGGGACCGTGACGGTTGGGCCGACGGCCAGTGGGACGAAGACGCCTGGGGCGACCACAACTGGAACGGCGACTCCTGGGGCAACTGGGACGACGACGGCTGGAGCGAAGACTCCTGGCCTGAGGGCTGGCGCGACTACGGTTGGTACGACTCCGACCACGACGACGATCGCGACTGATATCCACAGCCCCGCCCCGGCGGCTTTCCTCAGGCGCGGTTCCCGCGCTAGCGTGAGGCCACCATGGCGGGAGGACCACCATTACTCATCTCGTGGAGTCTGTGACATCAGCCGCGCGCCGCATGTCTGTACGTGCGCGGTTGCTGGCATACCTCATCGCCCTCACCGGCACCGCGTTGCTGATCTCCGGATTCGCCGCATACGCGATTGAACGGGCACGCATCGATAGCCAGATCGATGATGGTTTGGCCTTGCGCACCCAAGCATTCATCGAGCTCGCCAACTCCGATGACCCCACCACGGGCATGTCCTACGCCTCATCCGATGACCTCATGCGGGAGGCGATGATCCGCGTTGTGGCAAGCCCCACCGAATCGGCAGTAGCGCATGAAGGCGTGATTGCCCGGTACGTTCCCTCCGCCCCCGCGCGCCTCAAACTTGAACAAGATCCAGAACTGTTGGCAGCCGCGTCACGCAATGCGACTGACTCTGTCATCGTCCGCGCCATCACCACGGAGATGGGCGACTATCGCTATGCCGCTGTCCCCATCCTCGAACCCGACGGCAGTAGCGCGGGGGTGTTCACCATCGCGACGGACCGTGGCGCCCAGCAATCAAAGCTGTCCGAGACGTTCCAGCTCTATGCAGTCATCGCTGTGCTGGCGTTGGGGGCCATCGGTGCCGTCGCGTGGACAACCGTGGGCCGTACGCTGCGGCCCATTGGGGTTTTGGAGGAGCGCGCACGCCGCATCTCCGAACACGACCTCTCCGAGCGCATCCCGGTGGAGGGTCACGATGACCTGGCCCGCTTGACCAGCACCTTCAACGGCATGCTCAACCGCTTGGAACGTGCCTTTGCCGACCAACGCCAACTTCTCGACGACGCCTCCCACGAACTGCGCACTCCGCTTGCGATCATGCGCACCAACCTGGAGTTGATGGAGCCTCGAGATCCCGACGAGGTCCTGCGATCGCAACGCAATCTGCTCGACGAGGTCTCCATGATGTCCCGCCTGGTCGATGATCTGGTGACGTTGGCGAAGTCCGACCGTCCGGAGTTTGTGCAGCGCGAACCCGAGGACCTGTTGTGGATGACGGAAACCACGTTTGGCCGTGCGCGTGCGCTCGGCAACCGTGACTGGCGGTTGGAAGCTGCTGGGCAGGGTGACATCGTGGTGGACTCGCAACGCGTCACCCAGGCGTGGTTGCAGTTGGCGTCGAATGCGGTGAAGTTCTCGGAAGAACGTTCAGCGATCTGGATGGGCTCGTCCATCACGCGTTCCCACATCCGCCTGTGGGTACGCGATCAGGGCATCGGTATCGCTCGTGAAGACCACGCGCAGGTGATGGAACGCTTCCATCGCATTAATCCTGACGTTGAGGGTGTGGGGCTGGGCCTCACCATCGTTGCTGCCATTACACAAGCACACGGAGGAACTCTGGAACTCGAATCATCCCTGGGAACAGGAGCAATGTTCACTATTGTGCTGCCCATAGATGGAGGCGAATCATGATTCGACTGCTACTCGTCGAAGACGAAGACAAGCTTGTAGCCACGTTGGTACCGGGCCTGAAGACTGCGGACATTGAAGCCGATGCGGTGAGGACTGGCCGCGAAGGGTTGGAGCGGGCGCTCCACGGGGACTACGACATCATGGTCCTTGACATTGGGTTGCCGGACCAGGAAGGTTTCACGGTACTGCGCAAACTCAGGGCCGCGGGTTCTGACCTTCCCATCATCATTTTGACGGCCCGCACCTCTGCGGAGGACACCGTTCGCGGACTTGAGCGCGGAGCAGATGACTATATGGCGAAGCCGTTCGTCTTTGACGAGCTGGTGGCGCGGATCCGCTTGCGCGCACGCCCACCAGAGGAGGGCGGTGCGCCCGAGGGTGTGATTCGCGTAGGCAGGTGCGATCTGGACCCCGCCGAGCGGACGCTCACATGCGACGGTGCGGAAGTACCGTTGAGTCCGCGTGAGTTCCAGTTGGCACACTTGCTCATCTCCCGCGGCGGTGAGGTAGTGCCTCGAGCCGAAGCACTTGATCACGTGTGGGGATCCGCGACGCGCGACAACGTTTTGGACGTCTACATCCGCTACCTCAGGTCACACCTGGGTGCCGAAGCCATCGAAACAGTACGTGGGGTGGGCTACCGGTTCGTGGGGTGACCCCCGCATCGGCCATAGGAACGATGCGCCACCTCAGGGAAGCGCCCTAACCTGGGCCAATGGACTTCAAAGCGCCACGCTGGACGGATGCGCTGGTAGCCGCGTCGCTGCTGGCCTTGACCGCGTTGTGGGCGGCCTCGCTGACCTCTCTCCAGAGTGTCCAGTACCGCCCCATGGACGCATGGGGTTGGGTGCTGGTGTCATCGGTGATTGCACCGTTGATCTGGCGTCAGCACTATCCGCGTGCCGTGCTGTGGTTCACGTTTGGCGCGTGGATGCTGCTGGCTGGCATGGGCTATGAGGCCACGCCGGCGATGCTCGCATTGTTCGTCGCGATCTACGGGGTGGCGTCGTACACGCCGCGCGCGGTGGCGATCCGGCATGCAGCGGTCATGTTGGGACTGATGCTGACGTGGACGGCACTCGGTATGGCGACGCTCGACAGCGTTCATCCCACGGCGCTTTTGGCTGAGCCGATCGGTGTGCTGATTCCTTTCATGTTGGGCGTGACTGACCGCCGCAGGCGCGAACGTTTGGGAGAGCTTGAGGTTGCGCATGCGCGCCGCGAACAGGCAGCGTTTGAGGCGGCGACGGATGCGGTGCGGGCAGAACGTGCACGCATTGCCCGTGAACTGCACGATGTCGTGGCACACGAGATCACCGTGATGACGTTGCAGGCGGAGGGCGCGCGCCGGCGGGTGCGGGATGAGCCCGAGGTGGCGGAGGCGCTAGCAACGATCAGTGCGTCTGGCCGGCGGGGACTTGAGGAGATGCAGCGCATGATCCGGGTGCTGCGGGCGTCGGAGCAAGAAGCAACAGAGCGTGCGGACAAGGACAAAGTCATTGCGGGTGCGCATGGGGCCATGCGTGCACCATTGCGTGACGAACTTGCACCCATGCCGTCGCTGGCCGCGCTGCCGTCTCTCGTGAAGCAGGTGCGGGAAGCGGGCCTTCCTGTGACTCTTGAGGTATCAGGGTCTGCGCACGTGCCCGCAGGAGTGGAGCTGAGTGCGTACCGCATCATTCAGGAGGCCCTCACCAACACTCTCAAGCACGGTGGCACCACAGCGCATGCACAGGTCACCGTGAACAGAACGGTCGATGCGGTGAGGATCTCCGTAGAAGACAACGGTGTGGGAACGTCAGCGGACCGGGTGAGAGTCGTGGGAGGACACGGCCTGACAGGGATGGCTGAGCGTGTTCAGGCCGTGGGCGGTTCGTTGTCGCATGGGCCGCGCACCGGTGGCGGATTCCAGGTTCACGCCGTACTGCCCTCGGGGGATGATCAAATCAATGAGGCCGCCGCGGCGGCAGAACAGGAGTTGCCGTGATCCGGGTCGCACTCGTCGACGATCAGGCTATGGTGCGTGTCGGTTTGCGCATGATTCTTGAGGCTGAGGACGACGTCGTGGTGTGCGCAGAAGCCACCGATGGCGAAGACGCTGCCGCGATGGTTGCGGACCATCAGCCCGACGTGGTTCTGATGGACATCCGCATGCCAGGGATGGATGGCTTGGCGGCGACCCGGGAAGTCCTCTCCGCGAGTCCCGACGCACGGATCGTGATTCTCACCACCTTTGATGATGACGAGTACGTGTATGAAGCACTCCGTGCGGGCGCGTCCGGCTTCCTCCTCAAGAGCGCCGACGGCGACACTCTGGTCGATGCGGTGCGAGTCGTGGCAGGCGGAGAGGCACTTCTCGCACCGGAGATCACCCGCAAAGTCATTGAGCAGTTCGCTGCCCGGGGCGGAGCAACCGCACCAGCCGCGATCGACCCGGACACGCATGTGCCTTCCCCCGAAGCCATCGGCGATCTCTCAGAGCGTGAAGTAGAGGTGCTCCAACTGATGGCCCGCGGCATGTCCAACCAGGAGATCGCCCAGGAACTGTGGGTCTCCGCCACGACCGTCAAGACTCACGTCAGCCACATTCTCACCAAACTGGGTGTCCGAGACCGGGTCCAGGCCGTCGTGGAGGCGTACGACTCGGGGATAGTCATCCCTCGGGGCTAGGAGAATCACTCACTCAGCGCTGCGGGTCATCCCTGAGGACTATGAGGGCAAACCGTCCTAGGGAACGATTCACAGGCCTCGGTCCTTATTGGCAGACTGGTCCCGTTCCGAAAGACCTCACCCTGCTCGAAAGGCACCACCATGACCACGACCGAGGTTCCCGAACTCGCCGCCACCATGCGCTCCGGGTACAAGGACTACGGCCAGGGGGAAGCAGCAGTACGCGCCCTCGACGGCATCAACGTCGACATTGCCCGTTCAGAGTTCACCGCCATCATGGGCCCCTCGGGCTCCGGTAAGTCGACTCTGCTGCACACTCTCGCTGGCTTGGACAAGCTCTCTGCAGGCGAGTCCACGATCGCCGACACGACCATCACGTCGCTGTCCGAAGCTCAGATCACGGAAGTGCGCCGCAAGTACATCGGCTTCGTGTTCCAGTCGTTCAACCTGATTCCGTCGCTCAACGCCAAGGAGAACATCACCTTGCCGTTGGACATCTCCGGCACCAAGGTTGACCCCGCATGGTTTGACGAGATCATCTCGATCCTGGGCCTAGGCGACCGTCTGACTCACTTGCCCGCTGAGCTCTCCGGAGGCCAGCAGCAGCGCGTCGCTGTGGCACGTGCGCTCGTGTCGCGCCCCGAGATCATCTTCGCTGACGAGCCTTCGGGCAACCTTGACTCCAAGTCCGGTTCCGAGTTGCTGTCGTTCATGCGCCGCGCTGTCAAGGACTTCGGGCAGACCATCGTGATGGTCACACACGACCCCACAGCCGCTTCATACGCAGACCGCATCCTGTTCCTCGAAGACGGCAAGATCGTCGACGAAATGCGGGAGCCCACGGCGGACCGCGTCCTGGACCGCATGAAGCAGATGGGTCACTAAGGTCATGTTCCGTCTTGCCGTAAAGTCCGTCCGGCACAACCCCAAACGGCTCCTGCTCACCGCATTCGCGGTGGCGCTGGGAGTGTCGCTGGTGGCTGCCACACAGATCTTCACCAACTCCCTGTCATCAGGGTTCTCTGACCTCTTCGACGACATCTACGCCGGTACCGACGTCATCGTCGAAGCCGACCCCGACGCCCAGTCCGAAACCGAACAGAACGACGACCCCTTCGCCATCTCCGACGGCATCTTCACGGCAGATGATGTCACCGCCGTGGGCAATGTCGAGGGTGTCTCGATTGCTGCCGGGGGCATCCAGGTCATGGGTGCAGTCCTGGGCCCCGACTACGCCGAAGACGCAGTAGGTTCTGATCCCCTCACCGCAGGCGGCACCGGTCCCAGCCAGATCTTCAACTGGTATGGCGAACCTGCGGTCGACCAGTCGACCGTCGTGGATGGGCGCGGAGTGGAAGCCGACGGGGAGATCGTCCTCGACATTGATGCGGTGGAAAACCTGGGCTACGCCATCGGCGACGAGGTCGCGATCGCAACCGACAGCGGAGTGGAAACCTTCGAACTCGTCGGCACCGTCCGGTTCGGGGAGAACAACAACCTCCAAGGGGCCACGCTCGCCTACATCTCCGACGCCGAAGCTCACCGCTTGGCCGACGACCCTAACTACGCGAGCATCTCCGTGATCGCTGACGAAGGTGCCAACCTCGACCGAGTTGTCACCCGCATCGGCGATGTACTCCCTGAGGGCACCCGGGCCATTACCGGAGAAGACAAGGCCGCCGAACAGACCGAAGCGCTCGACGACGTCCTGCAGTACGTTGACATCTTCGCCATCGCGTTCGGTTTGATCGCGCTGTTCGTTGGCGCGTACATCATCGTCAACACGTTCCGCATCATCGTCACGCAGCGCACCCGTGAGTTTGGGCTCATGCGGGCCATCGGTGTGACGGGCAAGCAGATCCGGTCCATGATTCTGCTTGAAGCACTCGTGATCGCGATCGCAGCTTCCACACTCGGCATCATCATGGGATACCTGCTCGCGCTTGCCTTCGCGGGGCTCGTGACCATGATGTCGGGAGACATCTTTGGCACCCTGACTCTCCCCCTGGACGCAGTCCTGTGGAGTTACGCCCTGGGTACCGCAGTCACGCTGATCGCAGCGTTCATGCCAGCGATTCACGCCTCACGCATCGCCCCCATGGAGGCCTTGCGCGAGTCCGCCACGAGCGGCAAGAAGCCGCTCAAGGTGCGCAACATCGTGGGCGCCGCCATGTTCCTCGTCGGAGCAGGTCTGGTCACGGTTGGCCTCTACAGCGACTTTGACCGGCCCTACATCTGGGTGGGCGCAGGCGCAGTAACGCTGGTGATCGGTGCCACATTGCTGTCCGCACAGATCCTGTCGCCCCTTGCGGGCCTCATGCGTCCGGCGTTGACCCGCATGTTCCGCGTGGACGGCAAGCTTGCCGCGAACAACATCCAGCGCGAACCACGCCGTAGCTCCAACACGGCAGCAGCCCTGATGATCGGTGTCATGCTGCTGGCACTCGTGGCGACGTTCACGGAGTCGCTCAAGACTGTGGTCACGGCGGAGTTCGCCACCACCAAGGCGGACTTCTTTGTCAGCGGTGCGCAAGGAGCAGTCCCTGCGGGCGCAATCGACATTGTGGAGTCGCTCGACGGAGTGGAAGCCATCAGCTCGATCGGGTTCGACAATGCACAGTACGACGGCGTCACCTACTCCGTCGCGATGCTCGAACCCGAGACCGCTGGTCTCATGTTCGAGTATCAAAGCGAGCCCGCAGTTGAGGACCTCGGTACGGGAGAGGTCTACATTGCACCCACGATCGCCGACCTTGGCGTGAACGTGGGCGACGAGATCACGCTGACCGGCTCCGAGGGTGACGTCACCCTCGAGGTCACGGGAGAGTTGGGCCGTTCCGCCGATGGTGACTTCTGGGTGGACTTTGCCACCGGTGAAGACCTCATGGGAGAAGTTCAGGTCGTACAGACCATGGTCTTGCTTGATGACTCCATCGTGGCCGACGACGCCGACAACGCCGACAACGCCACCACGATCTCCGAACAGCAGACCATCCTTGAAGAGGCTCTCGCCGAGGACTTCCCGCTGATCTTCGTGGCACAGCCCGGACAGTTGGAGCAGCTAGCCAACATGTTCATCGACCTGCTGTTGGGTGTCATCTCCGCGCTGCTCGGTTCTGCCCTGGTGATCGCACTCCTGGGTGTCGCCAACACGCTGCTGCTGTCCGTCACGGAACGCACCCGCGAGATCGGACTCCTCCGGGCTGTGGGACTCAAGCGTTCGGCAGTGTGGCGCATGATCACCGTGGAGTCGATGGTGATGGCAGTGTTCGGCACGATCCTGGGCATGGTCCTCGGTGTCGCGCTGGGCTCGGCCCTCGTGTTGTCGCTCGCCGACTTTGGCTTCGACGGCGTCACCATTCCTTGGATCTGGCTGATTGTCTACACCGTGCTGGCTGCCATCGCCGGCGTGCTTGCAGCAATCTGGCCCGCTTGGAGGGCGTCCCGCTTGGACATCCTGCAGGCCATCGCGGCGGACGGATAACCCCCTTCCGACCCCGCGCCACGGCCCCCTTCCCCGCCCACCCACACACGGCGGCGGAAGGGGGCCTTTGGCATGCTGGGACGTGGGCGTTCGTCGCGCGGGCACCCTGCCGACGGAAGGAGCCTCAGATGGCCGATGCACGTCCCCCGGTGAAGATGGACCTCAAGAAGTCGTTCCCTGGCTTCGCGGCCAAGAAGGGACGCATCGACATCGTCGACCTGCCCTCGGCGCGCTACCTCGCTGCCGATGCCGCTGGCGCACCCGAGGCGACTGCGCCGCCCCAGACTGCACAGGCATCGGCGCTACCGGCTTTGACCCTCACGCAAGCAATCCAAACGCTGTACCCGGTCGCCTATGCGATCAAGTTCGCGTCCAAGAAGCAGCGTGGCCGCGACTATGTGGTGCCGCCGCTGGAAGCCCTGTGGTGGGCGGAGGACCTTGCCGCCTTCACCACAGACGTGGATCGCGACCAATGGCGGTCCACGGCGCTGCTGATGCTGCCCGAGTGGATCGACGATTCATTGATCGAGGCAGGCCGCGAGACGGCCGCCACCAAAGTCCCCCACGAGCACTTGGCGCAGGTTCGCGTCGAAACCTTGGACGAACAGACGGTGGCGCAGACCTTGCATGTGGGCCCGTTCGCGGACGAAGGCCCAGTCATTGCCGCAATGCACGCGCATATCGCCGATGCGGGACTCACCCTCACCGGTCGCCACCACGAGATCTACTTGAGCGACTTCCGCAAAACCTCACCTGAGAAACTGCGCACCATCCTGCGCCAGCCCTGCGCCGCAGACGCAGCGCACTAGCGGGTCAGCGTCACAGCTCCAATCCCAGGAACACCGGCTCCGGCACCAACTCCACACCAAAACGCTCCCGCACACCGTCGCGCACAGCACGTGCCAATGCCACGACATCGGCCGCTGTTGCGCCACCACGGTTCGTCAACGCCAACGTGTGCTTGGTCGATAGCGACGCCGGAGCATCGGCCGTCACCTGGAAACCGCGCCCAAACCCTGCCCGCTCAATCAGCCACGCGGCAGAGGACTTCACCTGACCACCCGCCGCCGGGAAACGGGGCGCGTCCTGGGGCAGCTGCGCTGCAGCTTCGGGGGTGAGGATCGGGTTCGTGAAGAACGAGCCGGCGCTCCACGTGTCGTGGTCAGCAGCGTCAAGCACCATGCCCTTGCTCGCGCGCACCTCCAGCACAGCCGCGCGCACCTCCGTCAACGGCGCCCGCTCCCCCTCCGCCACGCCCAAAGCGGACGCCAACTGTGCATAGCGCAAAGGACCTGACAAAGTGCCAAACCTCATCTGGAAGGTCACGTCCAACACCACGTAGCGGGGGCTGGGCCGCCACACACCGCCGTCGGGCGCACCCCCGCGCATGGAACGCTTCAGCAGCGAGTCCCGGTAAGAGAAACCGCACGCAATCTGCGGGAGTGACCGCACCTGCTGCTCGTGGCGGTCCCAGACACGCACCAACGCGATCGTCTCGGCAACCTCAGCGCCATAGGCACCCACATTCTGGACCGGCGTCGCCCCCGTCGAACCTGGGATTCCCGACAGCGCTTCGACTCCCACCCAGCCTTCGGTCACCGCTTGCGCCACGAAGTCGTCCCACGGCAGTCCCGCCGTCGCAGTAGCCGAGACTCCCCCACACATGCCGTCATCCTGGACCTGCACCTCACGGCGCGCGTCGCGCACTACCAAGCCGTCAAAGCCCGCATCGGCTGCCAACAGGTTGGAGCCGCCGCCCAACACCAGCACCGGGGTCCCCTGTGCGTCGGCAATCCGGACCGCCTCGATCAGCTCCGCCTCAGAGGACGCCTCGAAGTAGTCGCGAACCGGGCCGCCCACGCGGAACGTGGTGTGCTGAGCGAGGGTCGTGGTCATGAAGCCAGCGTAGACGGGCTACCGCTCGTCATCGTCCGAGCCCACAGGGGTGCCCTGAGTGTCCGCCGTAAGAATCGCGCGCTCCGCCTCATCCTCATGGGCTGGCGCCGCACCCCGCTTGGGGGCGCGCACACCATTGGCAAAGATCAACGTGAACGTCGACGCCACGGCCACGACCAGCAGCGCTTCACGCAACGGCACCAGCTCACCCAACTGACCCACAATCTGCGGAACCAGCAGGCCTGCCAGCGTGGAGAACGACGTGATTGCTGCCACCCGCGCTGCAGCCCGGTCGGGATCATCCGCGGCAGCAGTCACCAGAATCGGCACCGCTAGCGCAGCGCCCATGCCCCACAACACTGCGGCCACCGGCACCAACCAGAACACCGGAGTGAAAGCAAACATCAGCAGGCCAGAGATCACCGCGGTGGCAGAGATGCGCAACACCACCACGCGCCCCACCTTCGCAATGATGGGTGCACCCCACCACCGCACCGTGACCATCGCCACCACGAACACCCAGTAGATGACCGCGCCCAGCGCCTCAGACTTACCGAAGTCATCCACGACCGCGAGCGCCAGCCACTGACCAGCCGTCATTTCCGTCATGGCCGCAGCGGCAATGAGGAAGCCCAGCATCAGCACGTGCTTGTCGCGGTACTCAGCTTTCGCGGTCGCGAACGGGCCACCAAAGCCGGCCTGCTTGCTTGAATCCGAGGGCTGCCCATTGATGGTTGCGGCCGGAATGATCAGGAAGCGCACCACCGTCATCACGATGACCGCGCCAAAGAAATGCCACGACGGCGGCAGCCCCAGGAAGGACACGCCAGCGCCCAGACCCAAGCCCACCGCCATACCGATCGAGAAGGACGCATGGAACTGGCTCATGATGGCGCGGCCCTTGTGCCGCTCCACCTCCGCTGCCTCCGCGTTCATTCCCACATTGATGAATGCGTACGAGAAGCTCATCACAAAGTTGCCGACCGCGAACATCCACTTTGAGGGCACTTCAATAGACAACGCGATCGTAAGGAACGCCACCAGCACACCCCAGTTGGCCCACAGCAACACCCGCCGGGTACCAAACCTGGCTACGCCCCATCCCGTCACCAATAGACCGGCCAAGGCACCCAAGGCGCCCGTCATGATGAGCGTTGCCAACCCGGAGTCCGACACGTCAAGCGCATCACGGATGGATGGCATGCGCGACATGAACGTCGCCATGGAGAAGCCCATGAGGATGAACAAACCCAGGACAGCCAGACGCGCCTCCCGCACACGGGCCGCGTTGGGCGTACGGGTAGGTTCGAAACGAACGGAAGCAGGCATGACGTCCTCAGAGAAGTATTGCGGGATCCCCCAGGGGTCCGGATGCGGGAGTCCCGGCCTTACGGCGCTACGATGCGGCATACGGGGGTACCGTCCATGGTACGCGCGCACCAACCATGAGGAGTCACCGTGGCGAACAGACGACGTCCGACGATGGCCGATGTTGCAGCGCGAGCGAAAGTGTCGCTGTCGACAGTGTCACTGGCCTACTCAGGAGCAGGCCCGATCTCCCCGGAGATGAAGCGACGCGTCTTCAAAGCGGCGGAAGACTTGGGGTACTCCGGCCCGTCCGCGCAAGCTCGCGCACTCCGGTCCGGGCGCTCCCACGTGGTGGGTGTGGTCATTCACGACTCTCTGTCGCTCGCCTTCCGTGCGCCCCTCATCTTGAACGTCATGGACGGGCTCATCTCTGATCTTGGCGAGATGGGCTTGGGGGTCCTGCTCATTCCCTCGCCGCGCGGAGATCAGGAAGAGAAGTCACTGCTGGAGTCCGCGCCTATGGATGCGGCAGTGCTGTTCCGTGTGCGCGACCATGAAGAACCTGCGCTCGACATCCTGCGCAAGCGTGCCATCCCCGTGGTGGTGATGGACGCGGAAGCACCTCTGGGCGGTGCCCAAGTCTCCATTGATGATGGCACCGCCACCGTGGAACTCATTGAACATTTGCGCGGTCTAGGACACGAACGCATTGGCACCATCACCCTGCCGCATGCTCCCGGCGGCGAAACCTCGCTGCGCCCCCACGACTACGATCCGGAGTCCGCATGGGCTCCCATGCATAACCGTTTGCGCGCGTTCAAGCGTGCGGGCGTCAAGCCTTGCGTGGTGGTGGAAGCCCGGGAGTCGATGGTCGCTGAAGGCATCGCCGCTGGCCACCTGGCGCTCACTCATGAGTCCAAGCCCACCGCTCTCGTGGTGCAGTCAGACTTGCTTGCCGCCGGCGCGATCCTTGCGGCACGCGAGCTGGACATTTCTGTCCCCCATGACGTGTCGATCACCGGTTTTGATGGGCTCGACTTGCCGTGGCTCGCGCCCCACGAGCTCACCACCATTGAGCAGGATGGCATTGGCAAGGGTCACGCGATGGCGAAGATGGTGAAGGAGTTCCTCGAAGGTGAGGTGCCCGCACCTGTGCTGACGCCGCTCACTTTCCGGGTGGGCACCACCACGAGTCACGTCAACCCAGAGGCCTAACGCTCTCCGCTGGGACGTGAACCTCTCCCCCGGGACGGCTGCCGGGACCGCTACTCGCAGTCGACGACCGCCTGGGCTTTGCCCAACACCTTTGCGCCGTCGAACTCGACGGTCAGGTCCACGCGGGCCGTGCGGCGTTCCTCATCGAGGGCACCAATGACGGCCTTGATCAGCACTGTGGCTTCGCCAGGGTTGGGGACCGGAATCGGGCGGGTGAAACGCACCTGGTAGTCGGACACGTTGCCGGCGCCCGCCCACTCTTCCACCACGGAGGCGCCCACACCCATGGTGAGCATGCCGTGAGCGATGACGCCGGGCAGTCCCACTTCTTGGGCGATCACGTCGTTGTAGTGGATGGGGTTGAAGTCGCCCGAGGCACCGGCATAACGCACCAACGTGTCACGCGTGAACGCCACCTCGCGCTCGGCCACAACCTGGCCCTTGTCGAGGCCTTCAAAGCTGGGGCTCGTCGATTCGGTCATGCTGCCTCCCTCACGGCCAGTGTGGACACTACGGTCGACACGGGAGCACCGTCAGCGTCCACCAGTTCCGTGCGTGACGTCACCATGGAAATCCCGGCGCGCTGCTTGATGTCGTCAATGTGGACGGTCGTGTAGATCACGTCCCCCGCAACTAGCGGCCGGACGTGCGTGAAGCGCTCGTCGGCGTGGACCACCATCGAGAAGTCCACCCCTACTTCCGGGTCGGTGACCACGTGGAACTCGGCCTTCTGCGCGATGATGACGGCGAACGTGGTGGGAGCCACCAAGTCTTCGTATCCCTCGGCCTGCGCAATCGCGACATCGCGGTGCGCGCCAGACCAGGCGTCGACGGCATCGGCGAACTCGCGGATCTTGACGCGAGTCACCTCATAGGGCTCAAAGGGGCCGTAGGAGCGGCCCACGGCATCTAGATTCACTGTCACATGGCCAGCCTAGCGAACCCCACCCCCGTCCCCTCACATGGCTCCAACTGGTGGTTGTAGTGAACTGAAACAAGAAGATGGCTCCATTTGACGGGGAAGGGGCGCACTCGTTCTCGCTGTTCTCGGAAATCCGAGAACAAGGGATCCGAGCGTGCCACCCCAAGCGCCCAACCGTCGGCACCCCACGGACACCGCCACAGACGCCAAAGGCCGATGCCCGGGCTCCCTTCCGTACGGAAAGTCACCCGGGCATCGGCCCTAGAAACTGGCTACAGGAACAGTCCCGAAGCGAAGTACACGACGAACGCGCCAGCCGTACCCCACATGAGCGGGTGAACCTTGCGTGCGCCACCGGACACCAGCTGCAGCAGGACGTAGGAGATGAAGCCCACACCAATACCTGCGGAGATGGAGTAACCGAACGGCATCAGGATGAACGTCAAGAACGCCGGAATCGCGATCCGGTAGTCCTTCCAGTCGATTCCCGCCACCTGCGACACCATCAAGAAACCGACCACCACGAGTACGGGCGTAGCGGCCTCGAACGGCACCAGCGCATACAGCGGAGTCAGGAAGGTCGACAGCAGGAACGCGATACCCGTCACGATCGAGGCAAGACCAGTGCGCGCACCGTCACCCACACCTGCAGCGGACTCAATGTAGGACGTGTTCGACGACACCGAACCCAAACCACCGGCAGCAGCACCGATCGAGTCGACCAGCAGCACCTGCTGAGTGCGGGGAGGGTTGCCGTTCTCGTCGTTCAGGCCGGCCTCGGCACCCACGGCGGTCATGGTGCCCATGGTGTCGAAGAAGTCAGTGATCAGCAGCGAGAAGATCAGCAGCAGCGCCGTCAGCACCGGCAGCGACGTGAATCCACCGAACAAGTCAACCTGACCCACGAGCGAGAAGTCAGGCGCAGACACGATCGCGTCCGGCAAGACCGGCACCACGAGCGCCCAGCCGTTGGGGTTGTCCACCGACGCGCCCAGACCCGCGACCGCCTCGATGATGACCGCAGCCACCGTCGCCACGATGATCGAAATCAGCAGTGCGCCACGGACCTTCTTCACCATCAGCACGATCGCGGTGAACAGACCGATGATGAACACCAGCATCGGCCAAGTAGTGATGTAACCGCCGTCGCCAAACTGCGTGGGCGTACCTGCACCCGAGCGGACAATGCCGGCGTCGTACAGACCGATGAACGCCAGGAACAGACCGATGCCGACCGCAATGGCCTGCTTCAAGAAGTTCGGCACAGCCGCGAACACGGCCTTACGGAAGTTGGTGAGCACCAGGATGAACACCACGATGCCCTCGATGACCACGAAGCCCATGGCTTCCGGCCACGACATACCTTCACGCGAAGCGATCGAGTAGGCGAGGAAGGCGTTGATTCCCAGACCGGCCGCCATGGCGAGGGGGAACCGTGCCCACACGCCCATGATGATGGACAGGATTCCCGCGACAAGCGCGGTGGCAGCTGCAACCAGAGCCAGGTTGGGGGCGTCGCCGCCGCCCAGGAAGTTGCCCTCGCCGTCGGCAACGGTGCCGATGATGAGGGGGTTCAACACCACGATGTACGCCATGGTGAAGAAGGTGGTCAGTCCACCGCGGATCTCGCGGCCGATGTTGGAGCCACGTTCGGTGATCTCGAAGTAGCTATCGATTTTGCCGGCAAAACCGGTGCGCTCGGGCGCAGTCATGCTTTCTCCTCAGTAACTTTATGGGTGCTGAGTTCCCAATAAATGTTGGCCATCAAATGCGCTACCACGCGCCGGGGGATGCGTGACTGAACGCGGTCACAGCGTACTAGCGACGGGAGGGTGCTCCGGACCGCGTGCGCCGGGGCAACACAAAGGCCCGGCTCCCCCCTCGCCTTCGGCCCCCCTACCGGTGGGGCACGGGGCCTTTGTTGAAACTTCTGGAGTTTTAGCGCGTCTCGCGGTGCGCGGTGTGCTTTCCGCACTTGCGGCAGAACTTGGAGAGTTCCACGCGGTCAGGGTTGTTGCGACGGTTCTTACGCGTGATGTAGTTGCGGTCCTTGCACTCGGTGCATGCGAGCGTGATCTTGGGACGAACGTCGTTCTTTGCCATGGAGTCTCTCCCAGCCTTGTGATGACGCGCCTCACGTGGCGCGGTCGCAGAAGGAAAATCTGCGTCGTAGCGAGGGCGGGACTTGAACCCGCGACCCCACGATTATGAGTCGTGTGCTCTAACCAACTGAGCTACCCCGCCGCGAGAATGGGACAGCCGCCGCGTCTCGACTGAGATGCGACGGCACCCATCCTTGGAGCCCCGACAGGGAATCGAACCCTGGACCTTTTCCTTACCATGGAAACGCTCTGCCGACTGAGCTATCGGGGCCAGCCGGACTAGAGTACACGGACCACGGCGTGAAAGTGAAATCGGGCGGAACTGGGGCCGATGCAGGGCTCGGTTCCCGCACAAAGTCCCCTTCTGGGACGGTGCGGGAGGCGTGTCACAGCCGGTCACTAGGGTGACACCATGAGCGCCGATCTGACCCCCCGTGAGGCTCGCCGGGTCTTTCTTCACGCACAGTCGTTGTCCCGGGCGCGCCCGCGCAGGAAGCCTCGTGCGCAGGACGCGACTTCCTACTTGGAACGCCAGGGCATTGTGCAGTTGGACACGGTGAATGTGCTTGCGCGTGCGCACTATCTGCCGCTCTACTCGCGGCTGGGGCCATACGACACGGCGACGGCAGACCACGAGTGGTGGGGGCATGCGGATGGCCATGCTGCGGAGGCGTTCGAGCATTGGGGGCATGAGGCGTCAGTGATGCCGCATGATCTGTTGCCTGCGATGCATCACCGGATGCGGTCGCGCTCCACGTGGAAGGCCCGCACTCGGGATCAGTTGGAGCGGGAGACGCCGGGGCTGATCGCCGCTGTTCGGGCTGCGGTGGAGGCAGAGGGACCGGTGGTAGCGGCGGATCTCGCTCATTTGGGTCCGGAAGGTAAACGACGAGGCTCGTGGTGGGACCACAACCATGTGAAGGTGGCGCTCGAGTATCTGTTCATCACGGGGGAAGTCGCGGCGTCACGGGCTCGGCACTTCGCGCGGACGTATGACTCCACGGAACGTGCGTGGGGTTTGCCGCGTGCGAGCGTAGGTGACTGGGGGCTCAGTAGGGCCGATGCTCAACAACAGTTGTTCGACAGGGCTCTGGGCGCGTGCGGGGTGGGCACCGTGAAGGACCTGACCGACCACTTCCGGCTCCCGTATGCGGCCCGGCCTGCAGGTGACGGGAAGGACGCGAGCGCGGGCGGCCAAGCGTGGGCGGAATCTGCCGTGGAGCGGGGGCTGGCCACGTGGGTTTCGGTGGACGGTTGGGATGCTCCAGCGCTGATGGCGCACGACGCGCAGGACCCTGGCATGGCCCGCGCATCAACCTTGCTCAGCCCCTTTGATCCGGTGTGTTGGTTCCGCCCCAGGCTTCAACGCATGTTTGGCGTGGACTATCGCATCGAGATCTATACGCCTGCCGCCAAGCGCGTGTTCGGCTACTACTGCCTACCGCTGCTCGTGGGCGACCAGATCGTGGCGCGGCTCGACCTCAAAGCCGACCGAAAGACCCGCACACTCCTGGTCCAGGCCGCGTGGCACGAAACCGGCAAAGCGCCAGGCGCACGCCGCCTCTCCCCTGCCACCGTGGCACAGGCCGCGTCCAAAGAACTCGCCACGATGGCGCGGTGGCTTGAGCTAGACACCGTCACCGTCGTGGGGCGTGGAGACCTGGCACCACAGTTGGTGGATGAGACCGGCGATTTGGGCGGTTCCTGACGAGCGTCCCCGTACCTGCGTCGATAGGGTGACAAGAACAAGAGCCGTATCCCCTGCCACTCACTCGGCACCACTGTCGCTCAGCATTACCGGCGCCGAGTTCACGACTTAGGAGCTCCTCATGAGTAGTCCCTCCCCGGCGCCGATAGCCGACGCAAAACTCAACCGACGTGTCATTGGAATCAGCATTGGCGCCGCGCTCGGTGGCTTCCTCTTTGGCTTTGACTCCTCCGTGATTAACGGCGCAGTGGACTCGATCTCGGGTGAGTTTGGCTTGTCGGAAGCGGTCACCGGTTTCGTGGTCGCATCCGCCCTGCTGGGATGTGCGGTGGGAGCGTGGTTCGCAGGCGGTATCGCCAACCGTTATGGCCGCATCCGAGTGATGGTGCTGTCCGCGACTCTGTTCCTCATCTCCGCAGTCGGATCAGGCTTAGCGTTCGCAGTGTGGGACTTGATGCTGTGGCGCATCGTGGGTGGTCTTGCGATCGGTGCGGCCTCCGTCATTGCGCCGGCCTACATCTCCGAAGTCGCGCCGGCGAAGTTCCGCGGACGTCTCGCTTCCTTGCAGCAGATGGCGATTGTGCTGGGTATCTTTGCGGCTCTGCTGAGCGACCAGTTGCTGGCTGAAGCCGCCGATGGTGCCAGCAACGAACTGTGGCTGGGCCTTGAAGCATGGCGTTGGATGTTCATGGTGTGTGTGGTGCCGGCACTGATTTACGGCATCGCAGCACTGCGGCTTCCCGAATCTCCGCGGTACTTGGTGTACCGCCAACGCAGCGCCGACGCTGCCGAAGTCCTGCGAAAGTTCTCCGGCGAGCAGGATGTCGACCACCGCATCGCTGAGATCGAGCGTTCGATCGGCACCGAAGAACGTCAGTCCCTCCGCGACCTGCGCGGCAACAAACTGGGGCTGAAGCCCATCGTGTGGGTGGGAATCCTGCTCAGCGTTTTCCAGCAGTTTGTGGGCATCAACGTCATCTTCTACTACTCGACATCCCTGTGGCAGTCGGTCGGGTTCGACGAAAGCCAAGCGTTCTTGACCTCCACCATCACGTCGGTGACGAACATTGTGGTGACGATCGTCGCGATCCTGCTGGTGGACCGCATCGGACGACGTCTTCTGCTTCTCATTGGTTCTGCAGGAATGACGCTGGCCTTGGGAATCATGGCCGTCGCGTTTTCCACGGCCACCCTGAATGCGGACGGCGAAGCCGTGTTGAACGGCCCGTGGGACAGCATCGCACTCGTGGGCGCCAATGCATTCGTCGTGTTCTTTGGAGCCACCTGGGGTCCCGTGGTGTGGGTGCTGTTGGGAGAGATCTTCCCCAACCGGATTCGCGCCACCGCACTCGCGGTCGCCGCAGCTGCACAGTGGTTCGCCAACTGGGCGATCACCATGACGTTCCCGATCTTCGCGGACATCAGCCTCACCTTCGCCTACGGCTTCTATGCGTCGATGGCGGCCCTGTCTCTGGTGTTCGTGTTCTTCCGGGTTCCGGAGACCAAGGGCATGGAACTCGAAGACATGGACAACGTGGAAATCCATCGCGGCAAGTTCGTCACCGTAGGCGACAACCGCACCATCAGCGAGTAACCACCTGACGCCAAGCCCGCTTGCACGGCGGCATGCGGCGCGGACTACCTCAGCACACCGTGGAGGGTCGCGCCCAAGGTCCCGTGCAGGCGGGCTTTGCTATACCTACGCTCGTAGACGTGACTTGGTTCTACGATCCGCGCGCCACCTACGAAGACAACCTTGACCACGGCCCGTTCGGGCTGTTTGCAGACGCGCCCGATCCGGCATCCCGGCCCACCGCCGCACCCGAGCACGAGTTCTTGGGGCTCCCCGTGCATCGCCCCTTTGGCATTCCCGCGGGGCCGCTCGTCAACGCCGCCTACTGCGACGCCGCCTTCCGTCACCATTTCGATGTGGCCGTGTACAAGACGGTCCGCACCGCCGCTCACCCATGCCACCCCTTCCCGAACACGCTCGCCGTGCATGTCGACGGCGACTTGGAGTTCAACCGCAACGAGGCACTGCTGGCCGACGATGACCTCGACCACGCCACGTCGATCTCCAACTCGTTCGGGGTGCCGTCGCGGGACCCGGACGCATGGCAGCCAGACATGGCACGCGCGGTGGCCTCCGCGGGCGAAGGTCAAGTGCTCGTGGGATCGTTCCAGGGCACACGCCCAGCAAACCCACAAGGTGACGCCGTCGACGCCTACATCGCCGACCACGTCACGGCGGCGCGGCTCACCAAGGAGACGGGCGCCCCGATTCTTGAAATGAACCTGTCCTGCCCCAACGAAGGCACCGGCAACCTGCTGTGCTTCGACACCCCACTCGTGGCACGGATCGCGGCCGCAGTGAAAGACGAGATTGGCGACACTCCCCTGGTGCTGAAGATGGCGTACTTCGGTGACGAAGCCGCCATGGCGGAGTTTCTGACTGCGGTGACCCCCATCGTCGACGGCTTGTCCGCGATCAACACCATTCCGGCGCGACTCGTCGATGCCCAGGGCCGCCAAGCCCTTCCCGGCGCGGGACGCGAAGTTGCCGGGGTCTGCGGATCCGCCATCGGATGGGCGGCACGCGACATGGTGGCACGCATCTCACGGTGGAGGGCCGATGCCGGGGCA
The DNA here is from genome assembly GCF_028823635.1 of Demequina sp. B12. Classification (GTDB taxonomy): domain Bacteria; phylum Actinomycetota; class Actinomycetes; order Actinomycetales; family Demequinaceae; genus Demequina. Next base: position 630,871 of record NZ_JAPEHU010000001.1, on the reverse strand, counting down.
GAGTTTGCACTGGTGGGCGTGGGTGGCGTGATGACGGCGACAGACGCCCACGAGCTGGCGCGTGCCGGAGCGGACTGCGTGATGAGCGCAACCGGCGCCATGATCGACCCCTTGCTGGGGGCGCATGTCGCAGGCCTGGAGTGGCCTGTCTAGCACGGCGTGTCGGGCGTCATGGGACCAAAGACCCAGACTCCCGAGACAACTAGATCTAGTGTCATATACAGCCAGTGACCCCCACATGTTGTGGTGACAACGAAGCGCCGCAGCGTTCAGGAGGCACCGGCCATACGCCACCAGACGCACGCAACACACAGCCGGCCGCCCCCCGCGGCCGCACGGGAGGGGACCCCATGAGCATCACCGACCTTGACGCCCCAGCAACCGAAGCATCGGCCCGCCCCACACTCGCTGTCACCAAGCGCGACGGCCGCACCCTCACCTTCGACGCGGACCGCATCCGCGCCGCCATCCACAAGGCTTACGTGGCCGCCCACGGCACCCTCACCCCAGTGCACGAGTCCACCCTGGCATCGGTCACCGCGCGCGTCGTGGACGAACTGCGCACCAGCCACGTGGGCGCAGTGAAGATCTACGAAATCCAGTCCGCGGTGGAACACGAGCTGCTCGAAGCCGGCGAATACGACGTGGCCCGCGCCTACATCGACTACCGCGTGCAGCGCGACTTCAAGCGCGCCAAAGCCACCGACCTGAACCACACCATCACCACCCTGCTCGAAAAAGACCAAGCCGTGGTGAACGAGAACGCCAACAAGGACGCCGACGTGTTCAACACGCAGCGCGACCTGACCGCCGGACTCGTGGGCAAGGCCGTGGGCCTGCGAATGCTGCCCGCACATGTGGCAAACGCGCACACCAAGGGCGACATCCACTTCCACGATCTGGACTACCAGCCCTACGCCCCCATGACGAACTGCTGCCTCATCGACATTCCCGAAATGTTCGAGCACGGCTTCCGGATGGGCAACGCAGAGATTGAACCTCCCCGGTCCATCCAGACCGCCACCGCACAGATCGCCCAGATCATCGCGAACGTGTCCTCCAGCCAGTACGGCGGATGCACCGTAGACCGCATCGACGAGGTACTCGCCCCGTACGCAGAACTCAACTACGACAAGCACATCGCCGAAGCGGTGCAATGGATCGCCGACGCCGACCAGCACGAGGCCTACGCTCGCGAGCGCACCAGCAAAGACATCTACGACGCGATGCAGTCCCTCGAATACGAGATCAACACCCTGTTCACGTCCAACGGGCAGACTCCGTTCACATCCGTCGGTTTTGGTTTGGGAACCACCTGGTACGCCCGTGAAATCCAGCGCGCCATCCTGCAGATCCGCTTGCGCGGACTCGGCAAAGAAGGCCGCACCGCAATCTTCCCCAAGCTCCTGTTCACACTGCGCCGGGGAGTGAACCTGGAAGCCACCGACCCCAACTACGACATCAAAGAACTCGCCGTCGAATGCGCCACCAAGCGCATGTACCCCGACATCCTCAGCTACGACAAAATCGTGGAACTCACCGGCTCCTTCAAAGCCCCCATGGGCTGCCGCTCATTCCTGCAAGGCTGGGAGGACGCCAACGGCAACGACGTAGTCAACGGGCGCATGAACCTTGGCGTCGTCACCCTGAACCTGCCACGCATTGCATTGGAAGCGGACGGATCACTGGAAGCGTTCTGGCGCCTCTTGGACGAACGCCTGGAGATCGTGCACGACGCCCTCGCGTTCCGAGTGGAACGCTGCAAAGAAGCGGTGCCCGCAAACGCCCCCATCCTGTACGTGCACGGCGCATTTGGGCAGCGCCTCGCCGTCGAGGACAACGTCGACGACCTCTTCCGCAACGGCCGCGCCACCATCTCCATGGGATACATCGGCCTGTACGAAGTCGCTGCCGCATTCTTTGGTGGTGCCTGGGAGAACAACCCCGACGCCAAGGAACTCACCCTCGCCGTGCTGCAAAAACTGGCGACCTCCGCCGCACAGTGGAAAGCCGAATCCGGCTACCACTACTCCGTGTACTCCACCCCATCCGAATCCCTCACCGACCGGTTCTGCCGCATGGACCGCGAGCGCTTTGGCTCGGTCGCTGACATCACGGACAAGGACTACTACACGAACTCCTTCCACTACGACGTGCGCAAGAACCCGTCACCGTTTGAGAAGCTCGACTTTGAAGCGGACTACCCGCGCTACGCCTCCGGCGGCTTCATCCACTACGTCGAATACCCCGTCATGCGCACCAACCCCAAAGCACTCGAAGCCGTCTGGGACTACGCCTACGACCGGGTGGGCTACCTGGGCACCAACACCCCCATCGACCAGTGCTACGCATGCGGCTATGCCGGAGACTTTGACCCCACGGCCCGCGGCTTTGCCTGCCCCGCCTGCGGCAATGACGACCCCCGCACCTGCGACGTGGTCAAGCGCACCTGCGGCTACCTAGGAAACCCGCAGCAACGCCCCATGGTGCACGGACGCCATGAAGAGATCGCGGCGCGCGTCAAGCACATGGCCGGCACCGTACACGTAGAGACGGGAGCACCGGAGTCACGCCATGGCGCTTGAGCCGAACGTCCGCACCTGGCAGGCGACCAAGGTGTCGCACTCCTACGTCGCTGACTACAAGCCGTTCAGCTTCGTGGACGGTGAGGGCGTCCGATGCTCGCTCTACGTGGCAGGGTGCCTGTTCAAATGCGAAGGCTGCTACAACGAGGCCGCCTGGTCCTTCAAATACGGCTCCCCCTACTCCCACGAGCTAGAGGACCGCATCATGAAGGACCTCGCCCACCCCTCCATCCAGGGCCTGTCACTCCTGGGCGGAGAGCCGTTCCTCAACACTCAAGTCGCGTTGTCCGTGGCCCGGCGTGCGCGAGCCGAGTTTGGTGGCACGCGAGACATCTGGGCGTGGACCGGCTACCGGTATGAAGAGCTCGTAGTCGACGCGGACGACAAGGTCGAACTATTGGGCCTTCTCGATGTCCTCATCGACGGCCGCTATGAACACGACAACCGGGACCTGTCGCTTGCGCACCGCGGCTCCACCAACCAGCGGGTCCTCGACGCACGCGCATCAGTCGCGGCCGGCAGCGCGGTCCTACGCGAGGATTTGATGGCCCTGCGGGCCTAGGAACCCACTACTCGCAGACCACTCCGTCGCCGTCACGGTCCTGGTAGTAGTGATACTCAGGGTCTTTGTCCTTGTAATACGGGCCCTTGCCAGCGGGCAGTTTGTAGCACGCACCGTAGTCGGGATCGAGCTCTTCCTCAGGCTCGCTAGGCGCCGGCTCCGTGGTCTCCACAGGCTCCGGAGTCTCCGTCTTCGCAGGAGCTGGCTCCTTCACGCCTGCGGCGACCACGGGCTGATCGCCTGCGTCGGGCATCGGCTCTTCAGGGCACGCCGTCAGCACCCGGTCCATCGCCGCGAACTCCGCGGGGGTCACCCACAAGGCGTACTTAGTCTTGACCGCCACCTGACGCGCCACGTACTGGCAGTGGAAGTCCTCGCTGGGCGGCAGCCATTCGGATGCGTCGTCGTCGCCCTTGGAACGGTTCTGACCCGCATCCACGGGCTCGAGATTCAGCGGGTCGTTGGCGAACGCCACACGCTTGGCGTACTCCCAGTCCGCGGCACCCGTCGACCATGCAGCCGACAACGCCACCAGATGGTCGATGTCCACCTCGCTAGCGCCGCCACGCTCAAACGTGATCCACGAGCCCGTGAACGGGTCCGCGAGGTCCCCCGACACGATGGTGCACGAGCCATTCCAGGAGATGGACTCCAGGCGTTCCGCGAGCATGTCGTTGCGCGTATCGCAGCCATTGCGGTCCACATCAACCCAGCCGTCACCGAATGCCTCACGCTCATAGTCAGTGCCGGGATACTCGGCCTTGACGTCGAGCGCATGCAAAGCGGCGAGCGCGGTACCGGTGGCGGCGTCCTGCGCTGAAGGCTCGTCTGTGGAGGCCGACGACGCAGTGGGGCTTGGCGTGGGACTTGCCGTGGCGCTGGGCGTAGGGCTGGGCGTTGCGACGGGCTCCTGGGCGGTCGCTGAGGGGCTCGCGGACGGGCTCGCGGACGTCACCGGGGCGTCGCCCGCCGCTAGTTCGCCCTCAGGCTCGGTGCCGCCCGAAAGCGCCGCCATCCACACCACCAACACCAACGCGCCAATCGCGGTGCCCACCACCTTGGTGCGCACCCGCGTCCACTGGCGCAGCCACAACAGGACCACGCCGGGAATCGCCATGCACAGGTACCCAGCAACGATCACGGGCCAGGACTGCCACCAAGGGCGCGAGGGGCGTGCGGCCCGCACGGCTGCAGTCTCCGGCGGCGCTGCGGGGGCGGGCGAGTCCGGCGCTCCATCGCGGGTGCGCTCGCTCCACTGCTGGCCGTCCCAATAGCGCAGTTCATGCGGCTTGGCAGGCTCTGGTGCGTACCATCCAGGCACGGCTCCGCCCTTGTTCGTCATGTTGCTCCCTCAGCGTGTGACTGGGGGCGACTCTAGCGGCGCTCACGGCGCAGAATCACTTCCGTGTGAGGAAGTTATCAAAAGTGAGAGTGTTAGCGGCCTGGTGCGGGCGCGGGCGTGCGGGCGTGGGCGCATGCGGGCGCTTGCCGGGCCGTGCCTGACACGTGGCGCCGCGCCCATCGGCGTGTCGCCCGCGACTCGCCGACGAAGCTCCCTCGAGCGTGTCAGGGACGGCACAGTCCAGCGCGTAGGAACAACCGGGCGCAAGCGTGGGCGGAGGCTAACCGAGCGACGCCGGACACCAGCACAAAGCAGAAGGCCCGGCACTGGGCCGGGCCTTCTCGATGTGGCAGGTGAGGGATTCGAACCCCCGAAGTCAGTGACGGCTGATTTACAGTCAGCTCCCTTTGGCCGCTCGGGCAACCTGCCGTGCTCCGGGTCCAACTGCAACCTGGCGCGCATGGAAGGATAGCAAGCAAATGGCCCTGAAAGCGAACTGGGGTTTGCGTGAGCGGACTCCCAGGCGTGCAGGGGCCTTCAACTCTCAGGTTCTAGGAGGTTTTCATGGCCGGCGACAGCAGCTTTGATGTGGTGTCCAAGATCGACCGCCAGGAGGTCGACAACGCCGTCAACCAGGCGATCAAGGAGATCAATCAGCGGTATGACTTCCGTGGCGTGGGGGCGTCGATTGAGCCCACCGCAGACAAGATCCTGATGAAGGCCAACTCCACGGAGCGTGTGAAGGCGGTCTTGGATGTGTTGATCGCGAAGCTCGCGAAGCGTGGCATTTCGATGAAGTCGCTGGACTATGGCGAGCCGGTGGCCTCGGGCAAGGAGTTCCGCCTGGTGGCTGATTTGAAGGAAGGCATCACGCAGGAGACTGCGAAGAAGCTGGGCAAGATCATCCGCGAGGAGGGCCCTAAGACGGTGAAGTCGCAGATTCAGGGTGACGAGTTGCGCGTGTCGTCGAAGTCGCGTGATGACTTGCAGAAGACCATTCAGCTCCTGAAGGGCGCTGATGTGGATGTTGATTTGCAGTTCGTGAACTTCCGCTAATGGCCGGCTCCGCCACTGGCGGAGCTTTCGCGGACCGCCCCCGGACCGCCCGCGCGAGTTCGCGCAGAGTTTCTTCGCCCACGCCCCGTGGGAAGCGGCGTTCCATTCGTTCGTGGATTCCGCCGCAGCATGGGGTGTGGGCGATGCTGCTTCTTCCGTTCTTGGCGGGATTGCGCTTGGGCGTGGACTGGTGGCAGGTGCCGCTGCTGGTGGGGTGGATCACGGGGTGGCTTGCGAGTCACCACTTCCTGTTGTGGGTGAAGACGGGCCGATGGCGGCGTGTGCGCGTGCAGGTCCTCACCTTTGGTGCGGCGAGCGCGGCGATGCTGGTGCCGCTGGCGATCGCGCGGCCGGCTGTGATGTGGTTCGCTCCCCTTTTCGCCGCGTTGGTGGGCGTCAACGTGTGGCTCACGCGCATCGGCCAAGAGCGATCAACCGCGAACGGCATCGCCTCAGTGACGATGGCATCGCAGATGGCGCTCATAGTCCCCCTCACGGCCGGCGTGGACTGGCGGCCGGCCATCCCCCTCGCGATCATCACGTGGGTCTACCTCGTGGGCACGGTGCTGTACGTCAAGTCAATGATTCGCGAGCACGGTTCGCGCCCTCACTACTGGGTGTCGGTGACGTATCACGCGGCCATCCTCGTGGGATGTGCGTGGTGGAACCCCTGGCTCGCGATTCCGTTCTCGCTGCTCCTGCTTCGCGCGACGGTGCTACCGCGGCGGGGGCGCATGAAGGCACCTGTCATTGGCGCCGTCGAAACCGTGCTTGCGGTCGCGGTGCTGATCGCGGAACTGGCCGTGCCTCTTTAAGCCGGCGCCAGCATCGGGGCTACGCGCTGGCTGTCACCGCGTCGATCGCCGACATCATCGCCTTCCGAGCGCGGGCATTGCGCTCACCGGCGAGGGCGTCGGTCAGGTCTGCGACGCTCCCCACCTCCTGCCGCTCTTGCAACCACTGCGCACCAATCACGCGGACCGTGGGCTTGCGGGACCTCAGCGCCGCGAGCGCTAGCGCGGACGCCCCCGGGTGAGGGTCCAGCATGTGTTGCGCAAGCGCACGCGCGCGCTTGCGGGTCCCCAGCGCTGCCGCACCCAGGTGAGGCACCGTCCACGCGGGAATCGCAGGCATCTGCGCCAGCACGCGAATCGCGTACTCCTGGTCCTGTGCATCCCCTTGGAGCAGATCCCTCAACTGTGCCGGGTGCTCCCAGAAGAACGGCCAAGCGGCGCTCGGCTCCACCCCCGGGTAGCCGTTCACAGCGTGCCGGGTCACGACCCACAGCGGCGCGTTCGCGGCGAGCACGGCATCCCGCAAGACGCGCAGGTCCGTGTCCGGGTCGATCCACCGGTCGACGCCAAAGGTCCGCGGGTGCGGATGCTTGTCGCGGCTGACGTCGGCTACCTCCAACCGCATATGCCCTGCGAGCGACAACACTTCGCGTCCAGCGTGGGTCGCGTATCCCACAACCTCGGGAAGGTCCGGAACAACGGTGCCCCGCCCGCACGCGATGTCGGCCAACATCTCCCAATCTCGAGCTGTCATGCGGGCAATCTCCGCGACGAGCCTCTTCTGACCTTCGCTACGGGGAGGCTCTGCAGTACGCCACATCAGGTCCTGGTGAAGTGCTTCCATGAACAGCGCGGGCGAGACCTCATCGGGCAACGGCGTATACGGAGGCAGGGTCACCGCCTCGACGGGCGGCTGTCCTGGGAATTCACCTCCCAGCGCCTTTTCCACCATGAGGGCCTCATCGACGTAGGGCGCGAGCGCGGGCTCGCGCGTGCCGAGGTCGCGGAGCTCATCCACGCCCCCTGGTACACGAGCAAGCGCGGACAGCGCTCCTCTTGACTGTCCCGGCGTGCACTTCCCGACTACCCACAGAAGCGCGGCTCGCGCCACCGCGGGCGGAGCGCTGTCGAGGGTGGGCGAGAGTGCACCCCCAAAGAGCCCATGCGCAACGGCGAAGGACGCGTGGGCTAGGTCGTCGACTGCCTCTGAGATGTCGCCCCGGTAGTGCCCGAGGTATTCCTGCCGGAGCACCCGCGGAAGGGCTTGAATCGCGCCGCCGATGGCGTCGGATGCGCCGTCCGTATCGAAGGACTCCATCAACGACCACAGGCTCTTCATGGCACGCGAGTGTGGCAGGCGTTGAGAAGGGAGACAAGACCCCAGTTCGGATCGCCCAGCAGATGCCGCAGTCATGTCACGCAAGGCTGTCGCTCAAGGCGTTGCGCCTGGAAGGTGACGGCCACAACGCGCCTACTCCACTCACTGCCGCTTCACCTCTGATCCGCTGCGCGGCGCCGACGCCCGTGTAAGACTCAAACCACGGCGAACCTCGGGAGGTGGCACGTGTCGCAAGTGTTCCTGGGTGTGCTCGCCGTCGCGTTTGGCCTCCTCGCTTGCGCCCTGTTGTTTGTGCCGTTTCTCGCCATCACCCAGCGGCGCGAGGGGCGACTCACTCTTCGCACCACAGTCCTGGGCATCGCGACGGTCGTGTACTTCATGGCGCTGTGGGTCTACACCCTCCTGCCCCTTCCCGAACCGGAGCAGATCACCTGCGTCGCCGAACCCCAACTGGACGTGTGGGCGTTTACCGACGATCTGAGGGACGCTGCCGCGAGCGGCAGCGCGCTGACACACCCCGCATTTCTCCAACTCGCGTTGAACGTCCTGCTCTTTGTGCCCTTGGGGGTCCTGGTGCGGCTCGTCCTGCACCGAGGTGTCGTGGTCGCGGGGCTTGCAGGGCTCGCGTTGTCACTGACGGTCGAGTTCACTCAGTTCACCGGCGTGTGGGGGCTGTATCCGTGTGGGTATCGACTCTTCGACGTCGACGACCTCCTCACCAATACCGCTGGCGCGGTCCTTGGCTCGGCTCTAGCGTTCGCGGTTCCAGCAAGGCTGCGCGTGCCGCCGAGTCGTGTCGCTTTCGTCAGCGCGCCCACTCCTGTCACACGAGCACGGCGACTCGTCTCCATGCTCGCCGACTTCCTCGTGGTCACCTTCCTCACGTTTGTCGCGTTCACGGCCGTCCTCGTCATCGTGGAGTACATCGTTGGCATCGACGACTTCGACCCCGATGCCAGCTGGGTCACCGGTGTCGTGAGCGCGACGACGCTCATCGTCACCGGAACTGTCACCCTCAGCACCGGGGCCACGGTCGGTCAGCATGCTGCCCAATTGCGGTACCGCGCCAGCCGTGACGGGTCGCTGGCGCATCGCGTGGTGATCTTCGCCTGCGGGATTGGTGGCTACCAGGTGCTCACGCTGCTGCCTGGCCCGTGGGCCGGCGTTGTTGTGCCCGCTTTCGTGATCGCCTCAGTCATCGCTGTCTTCTTCACCCGTGAAGGCCGCGGGCTCCCGGGTCTCGCTGCTCAGGCCGATCTCATCGACTCCCGAACTCTCGAGAGGACACCCACCTCGTGACCACTGCCGCGCTCGCGCTTGTCCCCGTCGGACTCCTGAACCTCTACGCGCTCATCCTGATTGTGGTGCGTCCGCGAGCTTTCGGCGTCACGCTCTACCGCCCCATGGTCCTGAATCTCGGGCTTTCAATCGTGCCCGTGGCCGTGGCCGTCCTGACGGCGGTCGGCATCATCGCACTCACGCCGGCCATTGAGCAGCTCCGCGCCGAGGCCGCGAGCGCAACCTTTTGGGTGTTGCTCGGTGTGGGAACCGTAACGTGGGTGCTGTTCTTCCCGAACGCCACGTACTTGATCACTGAGCTGAACTTCAGCCACCGGCGCTCAGACTCGCCCGTGCCGCTGTGGTTCGACATCGTTCAAACGCTGTCATTGACCTTGTCGGGCATCGCGAACGCCATCGTGAGCCTCGCAGTCATGCAGACATTGTTTGTGCTGTTGATCGTCGACCCCGGGGCGTCGCTCTTGGCGCCGTGGTCCAGTTGGGTCTTCGCGGCCATCGTGATCGTGCTGGGGGCGTGGGGTGTCTACCTGGGACGGGTCTTGAGGTTCAACAGTTGGGACGTGCGGCACCCGAGCGATTTCGTCCGCAAACTCGTGTCGCACTTCCGCGAGCATGGGAAACTCGCGACTGCAGTCGGCTTCACATCGCTCCACGCTGGCCTGATCGCGTTGCTGTATGCGCCGATCTACGTCCTGGTCTACGCGGCGCTCATCGGGCTGTAGCGGCTAAGCGTTCGCCACAGCGCCAATGAATCCGAGCGCGACGAGCAACAGAATGATCACGGCGATGGCGACGGCAATCCATCCGAGCACCACAGCAGCGACGGCCATGCCATGGCCCCGCTCACCTGTGCGCTTGATCTGGGACAGCGCGATGTACCCGAAGACCAATCCGAGGATTCCTGTAAACCACACGAAGATGATCGCAAGGATCGCGAAGACATTGGTGCCTGGCTCTGCGGCTGGCTGCGACGGGGTGACCGACGGTTCGCTCATGTCAGTGATGATAAGCACAGCCGCATGAGACCCGCATCCGCAGGTCACGGCTGCCGCTCACCCACACGAACCGACTCAACACCCGGGCAGTCGCTGGGTTGGGCTAGAAGTACTGCCCGTTCTTGCGTGCCATCTCTTCAAGCCGGCCGATGCGCTGGTCCATGGGCGGGTGGGTGGCGAACAGGTTGGCGAGGCCTTCGCCCTTGAAGGGGTTGGCGATCATCATGTGGGAGACGTTTTCGAGGCTGGGCTCGGGTGGCAGGGGGCGGGTTTGGGTGCCGCGTTCGAGTTTGCGGAGGGCCGATGCGAGGGCGAGGGGGTCGCCGGTGAGGGAGGCTCCGTCTTCGTCGGCGTCGTACTCGCGGGTGCGGGAGATGGCCATGCGGATCAGTGACGCGGCGATCGGGGCGAGGATCAGCATGGCGAGCATCGCGAAGGGGCCGAACGGGTTGTCGCGGTTGTTTCCGCCGCCGCCAAAGAAGAACAGCATTTGGGCGAGCGCGGTGATCATGCCTGCGAATGCGGCTGCGACGGAACCGATGAGGATGTCGCGGTTGTAGACGTGCATCAGTTCGTGTCCGAGCACGCCGCGCAGTTCGCGTTCGTCGAGGAGTTGCAGGATTCCTTCGGTGCAGCACACGGCGGCGTTTTGCGGGTTGCGGCCCGTGGCGAAGGCGTTGGGGGCTGCCGTGGGTGAGACGTACAGCCGGGGCATGGGCTGGTTGGCTTCTGCGGACAGTTCCCGGACGATGCGGTACATCGTGGGTTGTTCGACTTCAGTGACGGGGCGGGCGTGCATGGCGCGGATCGCGAGCTTGTCTGAGTTCCAGTAGCCGTAGATGGTGCCGCCCAGGCCCAGCATGGCGAAGATCCAGATGAACTGGCCGCCGCCCACGAAGGAGCCGACTCCTAGTAGGACAACCCACAGCAACACGAACAGACCCATGGTCTTGACGCCGTTGAAGTACTTCCCTGACACTCTTCCTCCGGTCCATATCCCCCGGCAAACATTCTGCGTCATGAGAACGGTCGTGTGGGGCACTCGGTTCCCGGTGCGTCGTGGGGGAAAAGAAACCGGCGGGCCCTAGTGATAGGACCCGCCGGCGACAGCATGAGCCAGTGTGAACTGGCGTGCCGTGGCGTTACTTGTGGTGACGGCCCAGCGAGATGTCGGTCATTTCTTCACGGGGGACGACCTTGATTCGTTCGCGTCCGTCGGCCTCGCCGAGTGCGCGCTCGTGGGCGTCGAGGACTTCCCAGTCCTTCCATTCAATGACGTCGACTCCGCGGTTCTTGAGCAGCGTCAGGAGGTTGTCGGGGCTGAGCTGTTCCGCTCCGGCACGCGTGTTTTCGTACAGTGCGGGTGCGTCCGCCACGATGTTCGCGATGGTCTCCTGGGCATCGGACTTGGTGTGGCCGATGAGGCCCACGGGTCCACGCTTGATCCAGCCGGTGGTGTAGAAGCCGGGGACCTGGTTGCCGTATTCGTCGAGGACGCGGCCGGCTTCGTTGTTGATGGTGCCCTTCTTGGAGTTGAAGGGAACGCCGTCAATCTCGGTGCCGTAGTAGCCAACTGCGCGGTACACGGCCTGGACGGGGTAGTCGATGAACTCGCCGGTGCCCTTGACGGAACCGTCGCCCTGGAGGGCGGTGCGTTCCATGCGGACTCCTACGACCTTGCCGTCTTCGCCGAGGATCTCGTGCGGGCTCTGCAGGAAGTGCAGGTGGATGCGGCGCGAGGCGTTGCCGGGCTCCTTGAGGGCGTAGTCGGTGAGCGTCTTGACGACAAGCTTCTGCTGCTTGTTGTTCTCAGCGATCTCCATGGAAGCTTCGTCGAACTCGTAGTCGGTCTCCGGGTAGACCACGATGTCGACGTCGGGGACGTGACCGAGTTCACGCAGTTCGAGCGGCGAGAACTTCACCTGTGCGGGGCCGCGGCGCCCAAAGACGTGAACGTCGGTGACGGGCGATTCTTTGAGTCCGTCCAGAACGTTGTCGGGGACTTCAGTGGAAGCCAGATCCTTGGGGTGCTTGGCGAGGACTCGAGCGACGTCGAGCGCCACATTTCCGACGCCGAAGATCGCGATTTCTTTTGCATTCAACGGCCAGGTACGGGGAACGTCGGGGTGACCGTCGAACCAGGACACAAAGTCGGCTGCGCCATACGAGCCATCCAGGTCAATACCAGGGATGTCAAGGTCGGCGTCTTCAAATGCTCCGGTAGCGAAAATGACGGCGTCGTAGTGCTCACGCAAATCGTCGAGCGTGAGGTCCGTGCCGACATTAACGTTGGCGAGCAAACGGATATCTCCGCGGCCTAGAACATTGGCCAATGCCACAATGATCTGCTTAATGCGGGGGTGGTCCGGAGCCACTCCGTAACGCACCAGGCCAAAGGGTGCCGGGAGGCGTTCAATCAGGTCGATTGACACATTGAGGCCGGACTTGGACAGAATGTCGCTGGCGTAGGTTCCGGCAGGGCCGGCACCGATAACAGCGACGCGCAGGGGGCGTTCCGTGGTCACGCGAATCACAATCCTTGGGGGATGGGGGGCGGCGAGCCGGGGACGCTCCCGGTCGCAATGGCCAAGAGTATAGACACGTCCGTCAAGCGTAAATCGCCGTGGCCGCCAATTCTCGCTACTGGGGCTGGTCCGCTTCGGCTTCGCTCAGTGAGCCGTACCCGGCGAGCCCGACGGTCAGCGCCACGGTCTGTTCTGTGAGGTTCACGCCCCGCTTTTCGAGGTCCGCCACGAACCCTGCGTACAGGTCGATCGTAGTGTCCGAATAGGAACTCAACTCGCCGCGCAGGTACGTCTCGAAGGAGGTCGCAGCGAGCGTGTCCTGATGCGTGCGCAGGACGCGCATGTGTGCGCCGAGCCGCGGATACTCCGCATGGAAGGCCTGCGCCCAGGCCACCTGGGTTTCAATGATGCGTTCCTGCGTGTGCACCCGGGATGGCGTGAGGACCGGTAGCCGTGGTGCGATCTCGGTGGTGAAGCGCTCGGGTTCGGTGGTGGCCATCATCCAGGCGTATTTTTCGGTCAGCAGGTTGCGTCCACGCTCGTCTGCGCGGTCAAGGTCTGCGGCGTAGGACTCCAGCAGCGGCACTGGCCAGGTGAGGAACTGGCTGAGGCGTTGCGCATGGAAGGTAGGCCAGTCGTCTTGGCAGAACGCTCGTCCACCTTCGGAGTTCACTTTGTCGAACTGGGCGTACTCGTGGCGAACGATCGCTTCGGCGACATCCAGCCGTGCCGCGAGCGCTTCGCGATCGTCACTGACACCTGTCATTGCTGCCTCAACCAAGCATCGGCGATCCGGACGGTCAGTTCGGCACGGTGGTGTTCCAGGAAGGTGGAGGCGGAACCTGACAGCCCTTGGATTCTGAACTCGTCTGCGATCGCGGCGCAGATGGACTCGATCCGGTCCGTGAGCGCTTCCCGGGCTCCCGAGGACCCCTTGCCACCTTCGCCAAAGGCGGCACCACCCAGGCAGGCGGCGGATGCCAGACGCATCACTGCGGTGAGCTCGTCCACCACGGAGCCAAGGCGTGCCAATGGCCTGGACTGGAGCTCACGCAGGGCAGCGAAGCGCCACTTGTAGTACGGCAAGTACCCCACCTGAGCTGGCCGGTTTAGGAGGAATACGAGGGACGATGCTGCACCGACGAACTCTCCGACGCTCACCCAGGCGGCTTCTCCGTCACCCCGGTCAAGCATGCGGGGAACGTTGTATTGGCCGGTTTGGGCGGCGAGTCCGGCGCGCCGCGACAGGTGGGTAAGCCACACGTCGCGCGGCATGCGTTGGAATGAGCCGCGAGCGGCGCCGAAGGCCCCGTGCGGGTCGGCGAACACTTCGCCGTTGGTCGCTGCGGCAAGAGTGGCCTCGTCGAGGTTGATCCACAGGTGCGGTTCGTCCGGGGTGGGGGCGTGGCGTTGCCCGGTGATGGACTCGAAGAAGTCGCCGATCTCGAACACTCCGGACCGGCGTTGGTCACGGGCTGCCAGCGCTGGGCGCACCGGATAGCCCCGGTATTCGAGGGGCAGGGACTCGTAGTCGGCTTGGAGGTCTGCGCCGATCAGCATGTAGTCCTCGGTGGTGAGCCACAGGCAGAACCCCACCCCAAAGTCGTGGTCAGTGCTGATCTCGTCATCGAAGCCGTAGCACTCGGATCCGTGGCCCACGAGTCCCGCCGCGATCCGCCCGGCGTAGGCGGGATAGCGTTCCTCGATCATCGGCCGGCCATGGTCTTGCCAATAGCCGCGAGCAAGGTCAAGGCCGGGGATATGGGGCCGCCGGGCGCGGGGGGCCGATGCGTTTCCGGGCTCGGCCACGGATGCAGGGCTGGGCGGCGTGGTCGACGTGGCCGCTTCTGCCGCAGTGGCGCGGGAAGCCGCGCCGTGACCGTCGGTGCCCAGCGCGTCACGGATGGCGGTTGCTTCGATCAGGTTTGCTGCGGTGACGCGGTACGCCTCGCTGTCACGTCCGTAAGCACGCTCCACGATGTCGCGCGCTTGCTGCAGATGTGCGACGGCGTCCACAGCTTCGCCAGCACGGAGCTGCATCGAGGCATGTGCCGCGAGCGCCGCGGCATAGTGCGGATCGTCGCTAGCCCCGGCTGCACGGAAGATCGCGACGGCGCGTGACGAGTGGGTGAGCGCGGCATCGGCGTCCCCGGCAGCGTCGCACGCATGCGCCATGTTCGCGTGCGTCATCGCGATGTCCAGGTCGTGGTCCGGGTCAACAGACGCCTGGGTGAGGATTGCGAGCGCCCGCTCCTGCTCGGCGACCGCAGAGTCCAGTTCCCCCACATCGGTCAACGCAAGGGACAGGTTGTTGTGCAACGCAGCGAGCCGCCTGTCATCACCGCCGAACACCCCAGTCGCAACGGCGAGCGCGCGCTCGTAAGTGGCCCGCGCATCGGCCGTCTGGCCGGCAGCCCGTTGGGCGGTGGCCGCGTTGATCAGCGTGGTGGCGTCCGCTTCCGTGCCACCCAAGTCAAGTTCTGAGATCAACGCGAGCGCAGCATCGGCGTGCTGCAACGACTCTTGGTGCGCGCTGATGGACCGGAAAAACCCTGCGGCCTCGTTGTGGAGCGTCAGCAACGCAGGCTTGTCCCCCAACTCAGTGGCATCCGCAATGCCCTGGTCCAGGTGAGCGTGCGCCGCCTCGGGTCCCGCCTGAGTGGCGAACAAACGATCGAGGTGCTGCAGGAAGTCAGCGACGGGAAACTGGCCGTCGTGCGGGTGAGACCTCAACCAGATTCCTCCATGTCCGTCGAGCAACTGCGGCGACGGGGACTGCGCCGTTGCACCAGTCTACGGAAAATTGGGGGCTAGGCATGGCGACGATGCTGTGGCACAATCACAGCCATGTCACAGCAGCTCACCATGCGCGCATCCCTGATGTGCCGTTGCTGCTGTGCCATGTGTCTGTCGGCCTAGTCGCCCGCGGATACGCATGTAGCCCTGGGCGCTCGGCCATCGAGCGCAGTCCAGATTGTGCTCTAAGGCCTCGCTCCCACTGATCAGTGAACATACGAGTCGAGGAGTTTCGGTGACTGACGCCGATGCCACTACACCTGGCACCCCTGCCGCCCTGACCGACGCCGAAGAGCGCCGCCGTCACCGCGAGGAAGCGCGCAAGATCCGCACGCGTGAGGCAGCCGCACGCAAGAACACCGCGTCCAAGGACGGCCAGTGGGCAGCCGGTGACCGCACTCCCCTGAACCCCAACGAGGAGTTCAAGTCCACGGGAGACCCGCTCGAGGTCCGTGGTCGCATCGAGTCGATGTACTCCAAGTGGGGCTTCTGGTCCATTCCGCCCAGCGACCTCCGTGGTCGTTTCCGCTGGTGGGGGCTGTACACGCAGCGCCGTCCCGGGATCGACGGCGGCCGCACCGCCGTGCTCGAACCGCACCAGCTGGACGACGAATACTTCATGCTGCGAGTCCGCTCCGACGGCGGCCAGCTGAACGTGGAACAGGCACGTGCGATCGCGAAGATCTCCGTGGACTTTGGCCGGAACACCGCAGACGTGTCCGACCGCCAGAACATTCAGTTGCACTGGATCCGCATTGAGGACGTTCCCGAGATCTTCCGCCGCGTGGAAGAAGTCGGACTGTTCACCACGGAGGCGTGCGGCGACTCGCCCCGCGTCATCCTGGGCTCCCCCGTCGCAGGAGTCGCCAAGGACGAACTGCTCGACCCCACCCCCGCGATCCAAGCGATCATTGAACGCGGCATCGGCAACCCCGAGTTCTCCAACCTGCCCCGTAAGTTCAAGTCCGCCATCTCCGGCACCCGGATCCCCGACATCGTTCACGAAGTCCAGGACATTGCGTTCGTGGCCGTGGAACACCCCGAACTGGGAGTCGGATACGACCTGTGGGTTGGCGGTGGTCTCAGCATCAACCCCCACCTGGGTGTGCGTCTTGGTGCGTTCGTTGAACCCGCCAAGGTTGCCGAAGTATGGGCCGGTGTCATCGGCATCTTCCGTGACCACGGCTACCGCCGCCTCCGCACCAGAGCGCGCCTGAAGTTCCTGGTCAAGGCGTGGGGTGCAGAGAAGTTCCGCAAGGTTCTCGAAGAGGACTACCTGGGATGGGCACTTCCTGACGGCCCTGGCCCCGAAGTTGCCAGCCCCGGCGACCGTGGCGACCACGTAGGAATCCACGAACAGCGCGACGGCCGCTACTACATCGGCGCTGCACCCATCGCTGGACGAATCTCCGGTGAGAAGCTCGCCGCAATCGCAGACATCGCGGAAGCCGCAGGTTCGGACCGGATCCGCCTCACGCCGTTGCAGAAAATCCTCATCCTGGACGTGCCGGAAGACAAGGTCAACGACGTCGTCAACGGCCTGCGTTCACTCGAACTAGAAGCACAGCCCGGCGAGTTCCACCGCAACGTCATGGCGTGCACCGGAATCGAGTACTGCAAGCTCGCGATCGTCGAGACAAAGGCCACCGCGAAGGAAGTCGTGGAGATCTTGGACAACAAGTTCCCCACACTCGACAACCCCATCACCGTGCACGTCAACGGCTGCCCCAACTCCTGCGCACGTGTGCAGGTCGCGGACATCGGCTTCAAGGGCCAGCTGGTCCTCGATGAGGAGTCAGGCGAACAGGTTCCGGGATTCCAGGTTCACCTGGGTGGACGCCTGGGCCACGGCGAGGACAACGACTTTGGCCGCAAGATCCGCGGCCACAAGGTCACCCAGACCGGTATGCCCGAATATGTAGAGCGGGTCACAGCCAACTACCTTGCCGACCGCAACGGCCCCGACGAAAGCTTCGCGACCTGGGCTATCCGGGCTGAGGAGGAACTCATCAAGTGAACCCTCTTGTCCCCGGAGCCGCCTCACTCACCCTGCTCAACCCGCAGGAGTGGAACGCTGAGACCTGCGCAGTCGTCAATGGTCGGTTAGAGAACGCCTCTGCCGCACACATTGCCGACTGGGCTGTCGCCACGTTCGGCAAGAACCTCATCGTCGCCTCATCGATGCAGGACACGATCCTGCCGCACATGTTCGGTACACGTCTTGAAGGCGTGGACATCCTGTTCCTCGAAACCGGCTATCACTTCCCCGAAACCATTGCCACGCGCGACGAGGCCGCACGCCGCTTCCCCATCACCGTGGTCAACGCCGAATCCGAACTCAGCATCGACGAACAAGCACAGAAGTACGGCAAAGACCTGTTCCGCACCGACCCCAACCTGTGCTGCCAGTTGCGCAAGGTGGAGCCGCTGCGCCGCGCCTTGTCGAACTACGACGCCTGGGTCACAGGGGTCCGCCGCGTCGACGCCGCCACCCGGTCCGAGATGCCGGTGGTGTCCTGGGACGCCAAGCACGGCCTCGTGAAGATCAACCCCCTGGCCTTGTGGGACGACGACACCGTTGAGCAGTACCAAGTCACCCACGACCTCCCCCGCAACCCTTTGGTGGCCGACGGCTACCCCAGCATCGGCTGCGCGCCATGCACGCGCAAGGTTGCGCCCGGCGAAGACCCCAGGGCGGGTCGCTGGGCAGGCCAGAACAAGACCGAGTGCGGGCTGCACACGTAAGCGACCACGGCAGGACATCACCTATGACTGATCAGACAACCGCGCCCGCTCGGCTGAGCACGCTCGACTCGCTTGAAGCCGAGGGCATCCACATCATTCGGGAGGCAGTGGGCACCGCCCGCAAGCCAGTCCTCCTCTTTTCCGGCGGCAAAGACTCCGTGGTCGTGCTGCACCTCGCCACCAAGGCCTTCTGGCCCGGCAAGGTGCCGTTCGAACTGCTCCACGTCGACACCGGCCACAACTTTGACGAAGTGTTGGAGTTCCGCGACCGCACCGTTGAACGCTTGGGGCTGCGCCTCCAGGTAGCGAAGGTTCAGGACTACATCGACGACGGCCGCCTGCGCGAACGTCCCGACGGCACCCGCAACCCGTTGCAAACCGTTCCTTTGCTCGACGGCATCGCCGAACACAAGTACGACGTGGTCTTTGGTGGGGCACGCCGTGACGAAGAAAAGGCCCGCGCCAAGGAACGCGTGGTGTCACTGCGCGACGAGTTTGGCGCCTGGGACCCCCGAAACCAGCGCCCCGAGCTGTGGAACCTGTACAACCCTCGCCACCTACCAGGCCAGCACGTGCGCGTGTTCCCGCTGTCGAACTGGACCGAGTTGGACGTGTGGCGCTACATCGAACGCGAAAACATCGAACTTCCGTCCCTGTACTACGCGCACGAACGTGACGTGTTCCAGCGTGACGGCATGTGGTTGACCCCGCACCACAGTGTGCGCGTGCGCGACACCGACCAGATCGTCAAGCGCACCGTCCGCTACCGCACCGTTGGCGATGCGTCCTGCACCGGCGCTGTTGAATCCCCCGCGATCACCGTCTCCGACGTCATCGCGGAAGTCGCCTCCACCCGTATCACCGAGCGGGGAGCCACCCGCGCCGACGACCGGCTGTCAGAGGCCGCCATGGAAGACCGCAAGAAGGAGGGGTACTTCTAATGACTGCCGCACCCGAATCCGTGACCACCACCGACGACGCTTCTGACGCATCGGCCGTCCCCGACACCACCCGCACGTCTTTGTTGCGTTTTGCGACCGCTGGCTCCGTTGACGACGGCAAGTCCACCCTGGTGGGCCGCCTGCTGCACGACACCAAATCCATCCTTGCCGACGCATACGAAGCCGTCGAACGGGTGTCCCGCGAGCGCGGCTCCGAAGAAGTGGACTTGGCGCTACTCACCGACGGCCTGCGAGCCGAACGTGAACAGGGCATCACCATCGATGTGGCCTACCGCTACTTCTCCACCCCGCGCCGCACGTTTATTTTGGCGGACTGCCCCGGCCACGTGCAGTACACCCGCAACACCGTCACCGGTGCGTCCACGGCCGATGCTTTGGTGGTCTTGATCGATGCCCGCTACGGCGTGGTGGAGCAGACCAAGCGTCACCTTGCGGTGGCAGCGTTGCTGCGCGTCCCCCACGTGATTGTCGCGGTCAACAAGATCGACCTGCTCGACTATGCACAGGGCCCGTACCGTTCCATCGCGCAGCACGTGCAGTCGCATGCGGAGTCCCTGGGACTGCCGAACGTCATCACGGTGCCCGTGTCCGCGTTGAACGGCGACAATGTGGCAACCCGGTCGGAGTCGACCCCTTGGTATGAGGGCCCCACCGTCCTTGAGATCCTCGAGACGGTCCCGTCCATCGACCAAGGCGCCGACGAGTTCGCGGCAGCACACCGCCACGGAGTGGCCCACCCCACGGCGGCCGATGCCGAAGCGGCGGCCAGCGGATGGCGCTTCCCCGTGCAGCTGGTGTTGCGTCCGCAGGATGCAGCTGTTGCCGAGGAGTTCCGTGAGTACCGCGGATACGCCGGCCAGGTAGCCGAAGGCACGGTCCGCGTGGGAGACGAGGTCGTCGTGCAGCCCTCGGGCAAGCGCACCACCGTTGCCGGAATCGACACCGCGACCGGTCCGCTCGAGGCCGCCCACACAGGCCAGTCAGTGGCGATCCGCCTGGCTGACGAGATCGACATTGCCCGCGGCGACCTGTTGTCCTCCGCGGAAGACGCCACCAGCGCCTCGAAGAAGTTCCACGCACACGTGGCGTGGCTCACCGACCGGCCGCTGCGGGTACGCGACCGCGTCCTGGTGCAGCACGGTTCCGCCACCGTTCAGGCCATGGTCGCGTCCATCGACGGCATCCTCGACATCTCGCTTCCGGGCGGGACCCTGGACTCGTCGATCAAGCCAGGCCACGAACTCCTGCTCAATGACATCGGTGTGGTGACGCTGCAGTTGGCACAGCCCCTCGCTGTCGAGGACTACGGCAAACACCGTCGCACCGGCGCGTTCTGCCTGGTAGACCCTCAGGATGGCAACACGCTAGCCGCCGGCACCGCACGTGCACACGTGCCCGGTACCGGCGAGGACACGTACGTTTCCATCTGATGAGCGCATCCGTCACCCTCACCGACGTCGCACAGGCGTTCCCCGGTCGTGAGCGTGCCCGCCTTGCACTCGATGGCATCACCCTCACCATTGAGGCTGGCCAGTTCGTGTGCGTGGTGGGACCGTCGGGCTGCGGAAAATCTACGCTGCTGGACCTTGTCGCGGGGCACACCCGCCCCGCGCGAGGCTCCGTCGCAGTGGCCGATGCTGCAGTCAAGGGCCCCGGGCTCGACCGCGTCATGGTGTTCCAAGACCACGCGCTGTTCCCCTGGATGAGCGTGGCGGACAACGTGGGCTTTGGGCTCAAGAACGCGGGCATCTCTGCCGCCGAGCGGGAAGCAACCGTAGCGACGTGGCTGGCAAAGGTGGGACTGACGGACGCGGGGGCGTTGCATCCGCATCAGCTCTCCGGTGGCATGCGGCAGCGTGCGGCACTGGCACGGGCATTCGCGATGCGACCCCAAGTCCTGCTCATGGACGAGCCGTTTTCCGCGCTCGATGCACCCTCGCGTGACCGCCTGCACGTGGAGTTGCAGGAGCTGTGGGCGGACACGGAAACCACCATCATCTTTGTCACGCACAACGTGCGTGAAGCGGTGGCGCTAGGCGACCGTGTCATCGTCCTATCCTCAGGGCCCGGCCGAATCATCGGCGACGTACCCGTGTCGCTCGCCCGCCCCCGCGTGGTCGAGTCGGAGCGCGTGGTCACGTTGGCGCACAAGGTCCGCGGACTGCTCGACGAAGCCGACCAGCTCGGTATCACCACACCCCGTGAAGGTGGAGACTCCTATGTCGCGATCTGACACCCTCACCACCGAGCAGCGCGTCCAGGTGGGATCGCGTGCCCCCTGGTGGAAAGCATCGGCCCCCATCCTCATCACCGGCGCCGTGCTGCTGCTGGTGTGGGCCGGGGTGTCAGTGTTTGTCGACACCCTGCCTGGACCTGCCGCGACAGGTGACGAACTGTGGCGCATGGCCGTGGACGGGCAACTGTGGTCCATCTTTGGCCGCATCACCCTGTTCATGACGGTGTGCTTCGCGATCGCGGCCATCGGTGGGGTGACGTTGGGGCTGCTGTTGGGCTCACGCCGCTGGCTCGACCGCGGTTTGTCGCCGTATCTCGCTGCCCTCCAAGGCATGCCTACCTCGATGTGGATCCCTGTCGCCGCCGTGGTGCTGGGAACCTCGCCGTGGTCGCTGGCTGCAGTCGTGTCCATCGGTGCGATGCCTGCCATCATGCTGGGCACCCGGTCCGCGGTCGCGAACGTGCCACCGCTGCTGATCCGCGCCGGACGCACCTTTGGTGCCGAGGGCGGCACACTGTTGCGTCACGTGGTCCTGCCCGCCGCCCTGCCCGGCATCATGACCGGCCTGGAACTCGGCTGGTCCATTGCCTTCCGCTGCCTGGTAGCCGGCGAGATCTTCTCCGGTGCCCTGTCCGGCACAGGCATCGGCAACGTCATCTCCCGTTCGCGTGAAACCGGCGACCTCACCGAGATGATGGCCACCATCATGATCGTGCTCGCGTTCACCCTGCTCGTGGACCGCCTGGTGTTCGCCAAGGTGCAGCACCGCCTACGCGTGTCGCGAGGCCTCGTGGACTCCGGGCTGCCGCACTAGGTCCCGGGCTGCCCCTCCCGCTCCGGGTCTCCGCGCCCGCCCCCCGGTCTCCGCGCCCGCCCCCGGGTTTCCGCGCCCGCCCCCGGGTTTCCGCGCCCGCCCCGAGCCGTCCCTGACACAGCAGCGGGGCCGCGGACGGCGTGTCGTGCGAGACACGCCGGGCCCGGTCTGCCCGACGTGTCAGGGACGGCACAGTCGCGCAACCGCTGGGCTACCCGCAGCCGGCCACCAACCACCCGGCCCCCAACTGGCACCTCGATGCCGGTGCCGCGCGGCACACGGTTCCGGTCGGCAGGGTCCGGTGCCACACTCAGAACGTGAACACTCCCCTGTCGAGCTCCGGACTGGCCTTTGGCGCAAGTGCCTACGTCATCTGGGGTCTGTTCCCACTGTTGTTGACGGAGCTCGCCCCCGCGAATGCCCTTGAAGTGACCGCCCAGCGCTCCGTGTGGTCGCTCGTGGTGTGCGCCCTGCTGCTCACGGTCATGAACGGATGGCAGCGAATGGCGGCCGTGGTCCGCAACCGCCGCACGCTGCTGATGTTGGGCGCTTCCGCGTCCGTGATCGTCATTAACTGGCTGGTCTACGTGTTCGCAGTGGAGACGGGCCATGTGAGTTCGGCCTCGCTGGGGTACTACATCAATCCGCTGGTCCTCGTGGCGCTGGGAGTGGTGTTCCTGGGCGAACGTCTGCGCCGCGCACAAGTCGTGGCGTTGGGCATTGCGCTAGTGGCGATCGTGGTGATTGGCGCAGGCCTGGGTGAGTTCCCGTGGATCTCGCTGGTGCTGGCCGGGTCGTTTGGTTGCTATGGCTTGTTGAAGAAGCAGGTGGGCCGGGACGTTGATGCGCTCACTGGTTTGACGGTGGAGACGCTGCTGCTGGCTCCGGTGGCGCTGGCGGGGCTCGCGCTCATGTCCAACGCCGGAGGGATCACCTTTGGCCAGCGGGGCGAGCCTGGCCTGGGCCTGACCCACGACCTCCTGCTGGTGTCGACCGGGATTGTGACGGCGGGCTCGCTGCTGCTGTTCGCCGCAGGTGCGCGCCGTCTGCCACTGTTCGTGACGGGACTGCTGCAGTACATCGCACCCACCATGATGTTTGCGCTCGCAGTGACGTACTTTGGCGAGCCGATGCCGTGGACCCGTTGGGCGGGGTTCTCCCTGGTGTGGGTGGCACTGGTGGTGCTCACCGTGGACGGCTGGCGATCGCGCGCGCGCAAGCCTCAGGCGGTCGTTCAGCCTGCAGAACCAGTGTGATGGGGGCACGAGCCTGGCCACGATAGCCACCGAGACTCTACGGCCAGGAGGAAGAACCGTCCCAATTACCACCGTGTATCTACGGCCAGGGGAGGTTTTAGGCTGCTCGGGCCACCAAAGCATCGGCGAAGGTGTTGAGCGCGTCCTTCACTGCACCATCGGGCAGAGTCGACACGGCATCTGCCGCATGCTCGGCCCACTCGCGAGCCTTCGCGCTGGTCTCGTCGACCACCGGGTGAACGGCCAGGCGTGACACCACGTCCGCGAGGACCTCATCGGAGGACAGGTCACCGTCAATGTCGGCGAGCAATGCGATGTCCGCATCGGTCGCAGAGCCAGCGGCGACGCGCTCCCGCAAGAGCAGCACGGGCATGGTGGGCACGCCTTCGCGTAGGTCGGTGCCGGGGGTCTTGCCGGTGTCCGCGGCGGTGGACCGCACATCGATGACGTCGTCCGCGAGTTGGAACGCCACACCAGCAAGCTCGCCGTAGCGCGTGACCTTCTCCACGATGCTGGGTTCACAGCCGGCAAACAGCGCGCCAAAACGAGCCGAGGTGGCGATCAGTGAGCCGGTCTTGTCCGCGAGCACCTGGATGTAGTGGTCCACAGCACTGTCACCTTCGCGCGGGCCCACGGTTTCGTGGAGCTGTCCCAGGCATAGCCGTTCGAAGGTCTGTGCCTGAATCCGTACGGCTTCCGGGCCTAGCCCAGCGACTACACGGGACGCGCGTGCGAACAGGAGGTCGCCGGTGAGGATCGCCACCGAGTTGCCCCAGACCTCGTGCGCCGCAGGGGCGCCACGACGGGTGGGAGCGGAGTCCATGACGTCGTCGTGATAGAGCGTCGCAAGATGCGTGAGCTCGACCACGACGGCCGCTTCAATCACTTCCTGACGGGTGCCATCGCCCAACTGCGCCGCGAGCAGCGTCAGCATGGGGCGCAGACGTTTCCCTCCGGCGTTCACCAGGTGCTTGGACGTGGCGTCCGCAAGAGAATCCGCCTGGCCCACCGCGTCACGGAGTCGTTCTTCAACGAGTTCCAGACGCGGGGTCAGGATGCCGTCCAGCTCGTCGCTGCCCAGCGGAAGTGACATGTAATTAGCCGCCGATCACCAGAAAGACTGCGGATTCTTGGAACAGTTCCAAGACTCCGGAAGGCAGAATGCCCAGCACCAGGATAGCGATCGCAGTCAGGTAGATGACCACGCGAGACAAAGGCTCGTTGCCCACTGCGATGGAGTCCTCTGCGCCTTCCGGCACATCAGTGAAGAACATCAGCACAATGAGGCGTACGTAGAAGAACGCCGCCACGGCCGAGGCAATCACGGCGATCAGCACCAGGATCCAGGCGCCGCCGGCGACGGCCGCGGAGAAGACCTCAAACTTTCCGATGAAGCCTGCGGTCAACGGGATGCCAGCAAAGGACAGCAGGAACAGCGCCATCGCGCCAGCAAGGAGCGGCGAACGCTTCCCCAGTCCAGCCCACTGACCCAAACGCACGGCTTCTGCACCCACGCCACCGTCTTCGGCACGTTCCCGTACCTGGGTGATGATCGCGAACGCACCGATGGTGGCCAGACCGTAAGTCAACAGGTAGAACGGCAACGCCGCCAGGGCCTCGGCTTCAAGACCCGCGAAGGCCACGAGGATGAATCCTGCGTGTGCGACTGCGGAGTAGGCAAGCATGCGCTTGATGTCGGTCTGCACCAGCGCCAGGACGGTTCCCAGTGCCATCGACAGGATTGCGACAGCCCAGAACATCCACGACAGTTCCCACTCCAGCGGGTAGAACGCCAGGTACATGACGCGGATCAGTGCGGCCGTGGCGGCTGCCTTGGTCGCGGCACCCATGAACGCCGTCACGGGGGTGGGGGCACCCTGGTAAACATCCGGCACCCAGGAGTGGAACGGTGCGGCACCGATCTTGAACATCAGGCCCACGATCACCATCACTGCTCCAAGGAGCAGCATGCCATCGCGTCCGTCGACGATCTCGATCGCGATGCCAATGAAGGCTACGTCGATCTGCGTGGTGGCACCGTAGACCAGCGCAGCACCAAACAGGAAGATCGCCGAGGAGAACGCCCCCAGGAGGAAGTACTTCAGGGCGGCTTCCTGCGACAGCAGGCGGCGACGGCGCGCAAGCGCCACGAGGATGTACAGCGGCAAGGAGAACAGTTCGAGCGCGACGAACAGGAAGATCAGGTCCGTGACACAGGTGAACAGCATCATGCCGCCCACCGCGAACAGCGCCAGCGGGAAGACTTCCGTCACCTGCAGACCGGCACGGCGTGCCAGCTTCTCTTCGACGGAGCCCGGAGCGACCGAGCCCAGCGCGGTGAAGGACTCCTCGTTGTCGGAGGTCTTTGACGCGAACAGCAGCACGCTGAGGACGGCAAAGATCAGCAGCATCAGCTGCCACGCCAGGGACTGGAGGTCCACGGTGATCTTGCCGGACATCACGACGGTGCCTGCAGCACCCTCGAGTCCTCCCCACTGCACCACCACGGCCACGAGCGCAGCAAGCAGCGCCGCACCGGACAGCCACAGCTGCACCACCCGGCGGGTGGCGGGAGTCTTGATGAACGACTCAACGAGCACGCCGGCTGCCGCGGCGCCCAGGACGATCAGGATGGGCGTCAGCGGCGCCCAAGCGATCTCGGGGGTCACGAAGTTCACGCGTTCGCCTCCTCGATAGCGACGTAGGCCACGGCATCGGCCGCCGGCTCACGTACGTAGTCAATGGCCAAGCCGGGCAGGAAGCCCAGGACCAGCATGGCGACAATCAGCGGCCACGCCACGAGCTTTTCCCGCAGGGTCATCTCGCGGGTGCCTTCGCTGCCTTCCAGCACTGGTCCGGTGAAGACCTTCTTGTAAGTCAGCAGGATGTACAGCGCGGCCAGCACCACGGAGATCGCGGACACGATCACTGCGGCCTTGGCAACGGGGTACGCGCCAATGAAGACCATGATTTCCGACACGAACGGCGACAGACCCGGCAGGGCGGCAGCCGACATACCGACGATCAGGAACGATCCCGCGAACACCGGAATGACTCGCTGCAAACCGCCGTAGTCGGCCAGATCCGCCGAGCCGGTGCGTTCGATCAGGAAGCCCACGAGGAAGAACAACGCTGCTGTCGACAGACCGTGGTTGAACATGTAGAGCGCGGCGCCCTCCATGGAGGTCTGCTGGAACGCGAAGATTCCCAGGATCATCACGCCAAAGTGGCTCACCGAGGTGAACGCGACCAGGCGCATCATGTTCTTCTGCCCGATCGCGAGCAGTGCACCGTAGATCACAGAGATCACGGCCAGGACGATGATGACCGGCGCCGCCCACTGGGAGGCGTTCGGGAACATCGTCAGGCATAGCGTGATCATGCCGAAGGTGCCGATCTTGTCCAGTACCGCGACCAACAGGGCGGTGGTGCCGGGGCGGGCCTCTTCTGCGACGGTGGGAAGCCACGTGTGCAGGGGAACCATGGGGGCCTTGATCGCGAACGCGAGGAAGAAGCCCAGGAACAGCAGGCGCTCCGTGGTGGAGGACATCTCCATGCCGGTGAGGTTGTCGATCAGGAACGCCTGCTCGCCCCCTTCACCCACGAAGTACAGCGCCACGACGGCGACCAGCATGATGAGGCCACCCACGAGCGAGTACAGCAGGAACTTCACGGCTGCGTAGCGGCGTTGTGCGCCACCAAAGCCACCAATCAAGAAGTACAGCGGTACCAGCATCGCTTCAAAGAGCACGTAGAACAGGAACACGTCGCGGGCCGCGAAGATGCCGACCATGAACGCCTGGCCCAGCAGCACCAGCGCCATGTAGTTGCGGCGGCGGGTGGCGTCGGTCTCTTCACGCCAGCCCGCCAGGATGGCAAGCGGCACCAAGATGACCGACAACGCAATCATCAGCAAGCCCAGGCCATTCACACCCAGCGCCCAGGAGGCACCGATCTGCGGAATCCACGCGTGCGTCTCCGCGAACTGGATGGCGCCAGCGTCGGCCTTGTCGAACTGCAACGCCATGACGACGAACAGTGCGGCCTCGGCCACGGTGACGCCCAGCGCAATCTCGCGCGCCTTGGTACGGGCCGATGCGGGCAGGGCCCACAGCAGCGCGGCACCCACGACGGGGAGGGCGATGAGGACAGTCAGGAAAGGAAACATAGTTTTCTTAAGCCCCCATCACGATGACAAGTGCGATCACAACGACTCCTACGAGCATCGTCAATGCGTAACTGCGGACCTGGCCGTTTTGGAACTTGCGCGATCCTTCACCCAACCGGGCCCAGCCACGTGCCTGCTTGTTGACGGCGCCGTCGATGATGGCGGCATCTCCGTAGACGAGCGTGCGCGTGAGGTGCTGACCGGGACGCTGGAACACTGCACGGTTGACGGAGTCCTGGAAGAAGTCGTTGCGTGCCGTGATGGTCGCGAGCGACCCCGCGGGAGCTTCTTCGGGGACGTCTGCGCGGCCGTACTTCAACCAAGCGATCACGGCGCCCAGGATCACCAACGCAAGCGTCAAGCCAATGATGAGCGGGATAGGAATGACCGGGTCGTGGTGTTCAGCATGACCGGTGACGGGCTCAAGGAAGTGAGCGAAGCGGTCACCCGAGGCGAGGAACAGACCAAGGAAGGCCGATCCGACCGCAAGAATCATCATCGGGACCGTCATCAGCAACGGCGACTCGTGCGGGTGGACCTCGTCATTCCAGCGGGCCTTGCCGTGGAACGTCATGAAGAACAGGCGCGACATGTAGAACGCCGTCAGACCCGCACCCACCAGTGCAGCGCCACCGAGGACCCACGGCTGCCAGCCGTCGCCCACAAACGCCGCTTCAATGATCTTGTCCTTGGACCAGTAGCCAGAGAACGGCGGCACACCCAAGATGGCGAGCCATCCCAGACCGAACGTCACCCAGGTGATGGTCATGACGCCACGCAAGGCGCCGTAGCGACGCATGTCGACGCCGTCGTTCATGGCGTGCATCACGGAACCCGCACCGAGGAACATGCCGGCCTTGAAGAAGCCGTGCGTCACCAGGTGGAAGATCGCGAACGCGTAGCCGATGGGCCCAAGACCCGCAGCCAGCATCATGTAGCCAATCTGCGACATCGTGGACGCGGCGAGCGCCTTCTTGATGTCGTCCTTAGCCATACCGATGAACGCACCCAAGAGCAGCGTGATCGCACCCACCACGGCCACCACCAGCTGAGCATCGGGCGCACCGTTAAAGATGGGTGCGGAACGCACAATCAGGTAGACACCCGCGGTCACCATGGTCGCGGCGTGGATCAGTGCGGACACCGGCGTAGGACCAGCCATCGCGTCACCCAGCCAGGACTGCAAGGGGAACTGAGCAGACTTACCGCACGCGGCCAGCAGCAGAGCCAAACCAATCGCGGTCAGCGTCGCGGTGGACGCTTCCGGCGCCTGAGCAAACACCGTCTCGAAGTCCACCGCGCCAAACGCAGCGAACATCATTCCCATCGCGACAATCAGACCGATGTCACCGATGCGGTTCACCACAAACGCCTTGTTCGCGGCGGTGGCGTACTCGTTCTTCTGGTTCCAGAAACCGATCAGCAGGTACGACGCCAGACCCACACCTTCCCAGCCGAAGAACAGCAGCAGGAACGAGTCGGCGAGCACCAGCAGGAGCATCGCGGCAATGAACAGGTTCAGGTAAGCGAAGAAGCGGCGACGTGCAACGTCGTGCTCCATGTACGCCACCGAGTAAAAGTGGATCAGGGTTCCCACGAACGTGATGAGCATCACGAAGGTGATGGACAGCGGGTCCACCAGGAGGCCTACATCGACGTTGAGGTCACCGCCGGGGATGAACTCCCACAGCGTCAACGTCATGCCGGGGTGGTCCCCACTCTCGCCCAACATTTCCAGGAGCGCGCCAGCGCCCACAAGGAAAGCGACAGAGGAGGCGGCCACGCCTACCCAGTGACCCCACGCATCGGCCCTCTTGCCAGCAAGCAGCAGGAATGCTGCGCTTGCCAGCGGGATGGCGATGGCGAGCCAGATCAGTGACTGCATTCCTTACCCCTTCAGCTCGGCGGGCTCGTCGAGCGAGATGGTCTGACGTGCGCGGAACAGCGCGATGATGATCGCGAGACCCACCACCACCTCAGCGGCTGCCACGACCATGACGAAGAACGCCATGATCTGGCCGTCGAGTTCACCGAACATGCGGGAGAACGCGACAAGCGCGAGGTTGGCGGCGTTCAGCATGAGTTCCACACCCATGAACGCCACGATCGCATTGCGGCGCAACAGTACGGCCGCGGAACCGATCGAGAACAAAATCGCGGCGAGGATGACGTAGTTCATGGGGTTCACTTGTCATCACCGCCCTTCTGCTCCGGGTTCTCAAGGTGGGCGCGGAACTCCGCACCATCCTGCGTCTGGTGACGAATCTCCAGCACACGGGACACCGAGTCCTCGATGACGTTGCCCTCAGGATCAAGAGCCGGCACGTCGAGCGCATTGTGGCGGGCGTACACACCAGGCATGGGCTTGTTCACCGGGTTCGCACCCGCAAGAACACGCGCCTCAGCCAGCTCGACCTGCGTGCGGCGCGGCGTCAAGCGAGGCACATGCGTCAAGACCAGCGCGCCCACGGCGGCGGTGATGAGCAGGAAGCCCAGCACTTCCATCACCAGGACGTACTCGGAGAACAGCTGCAAAGCGATCTCTTCAGGGTTGCCTTCCACACCAGTGATGCGGGGCTCCATGGTGACCTTGCCAATCACGGCGATCAGGAGAATGGCCAAACCGATAGAGCCGGCAAAACCAATCCACTTCTGACCCTTGATGGTTTCCTTGAGGTCCTCACGCTGGTCAACACCCACCAGCATCAGCACGAACAGGAACATCATCATGACGGCGCCGGTGTAGACCACGATCTGCACCACACCAAGGAACGGTGCGCCCAGGCCCACGTAAGCGGCGGCCAAACCGACCATCACGGTAACGATCGACATAGCGATGTGCACCGGACGCTTGGCAAACAGCAACGCGAGCGAAGGGATCACCGTCAAGAATGCGACGATCCAGAACAACACTTCGTTAACCACGGGCGGCCTCCGCCTTTCGGTTCTCCGGAAGAGTCGGCTCCTCGGGGCGGTGCTCACGCACCCACTCGACCTGCTCGTCGACCACCTGGGTCACGTCACCCTTGTAGTAGTCGTCATCCTTGGTGCCCGGCACCATGGGGTGAGGCGCGGCCAGCATGCCGTCCTCGAGCGGAGCCAACAGGTCCTGCTTTTCGTAGATCAGACCCTCACGGGTGGGGCCTGCAAGCTCAAAGTCGTTGGTCATCGTCAGCGCACGCGTGGGGCACGCCTCGATGCACAAACCACAGAAGATGCAGCGCAGGTAGTTGATCTGATAGACGCGACCGTAACGCTCACCCGGTGAGTACTGGGCGTCAGGCGTGTTGGAGTCGGCCTCGACATAGATCGCGTCTGCGGGGCAGGCCCACGCACACAGTTCACAGCCGATGCACTTCTCAAGTCCGTCTTCATAGCGGTTGAGCTGGTGACGCCCGTGGTAGCGCGGCATCGCAGTGTCGCGCTTTTCGGGGTACTGCTCGGTGACAGTGGGCTTGAAGAAGTTACGAATCGTCACACCGAACCCAGCGACCGGGGCAAAAACCTTGCCCACGGGGCCCGGCTCGGGGAGGTTCGACACAAAGCGTTCGGCTTGGCCTTCACGCTCGCGGTTCACCTTCCAGACGTCATCTGACTCAGTCATCGTCGCCTCCTTCGGTGGCGGCTCGGCTGGTGCTCGCCTCGACGGTGCGACCCGAGCGTGGCGAGGGGGGCAAGGTCTGGTGCGGCAGCGGCGGCACGGGGAAGCCACCGGCAAAGGCGTCAAGCACCTCAGGCTCCGGCTCGGTTTCCTCGGGTTTCTTCGCGTCCTTCGCATCCTTGATGAAGCTGATGACGGAAATAGTGAGCAGGATTCCCACCAGTCCGGCAACGGCGTCGTACACGTTGAGGTCACGGCCCCACGAGTCGAAGATCTGGCGACCCACGGAGAAGAAGACCAGCCACCCCAGACCCACGGGGATCAGGATCTTCCAGCCGAACTTCATGAACTGGTCGTAGCGGAATCGCAGGAGCGAACCGCGCACCCAGACAAAGAAGAACATGAGCAGCCAGATCTTGATGATCAGCCAGATGGGCGCAAGCCAGCCGGAGTTGAGGAACTCGCCACCTGGCCAGTCCATGGGCCACGGCGCATGCCAGCCACCCAGGAACAGCGTGGCGGCGACGGCGGACACGTTGATCATGTTCATGTATTCAGCGAGGAAGAACCATGCGAACTTCATGGAGGAGTACTCCGTCATGAAGCCGGCGACCAGTTCACCTTCCGCTTCCGGAAGGTCAAACGGCAGACGGTTCGTTTCACCGATCATCGAGATGACGTACAGCACGAACGCCGGGAACAGTGGCCAAATCCACCAGCGGGCGTCCTGAGCTTCCACGATTCCGGACGTTGACATCGTGCCCGACAGCAGGAACACCGTCACCAGCGACAAGCCCATGGCCAGTTCGTAGGAGATGACCTGTGCGGTGGAGCGGATCGCACCCATCAGCGGGTAGGTGGAGCCGGAGGCCCAACCACCCAGGACGATGCCGTACACACCCAGGGCGGCGCAGGCCAGGATGAACAGCACGGCGACCGGGAAGTCGGTCAACATCATGGGGGTCGTGATGTCTGTGCCCGGGATGGTCACGACAGGGCCGAACGGGATCACGGAGAAGATCAGGAAGGCACAGAACACGGAGATCATGGGCGCTGCGATGTACAGCACCTTGTCTGCGGCGCGGACTGTGATGTCTTCCTTGAACATCAGCTTCATGGCGTCGGAGACGGACTGCAGCAGACCGAACGGACCCAAACGGTTGGGGCCCGGACGGGACTGCAAGCGTCCGATCACACGGCGCTCGAACCACACTGCGAACAGCACGCTCAGCAGCAGGAACACCAGGATGAGGACGGCCTTGACGATTGGTACCCATAACGGGTCGTCAGCGAGGGCCTCCGCTACGTCGACCGGAACTCCGCCCGGGTCGACTGCGGTCATCAGCGAGGACAGCATCACACCCCTCCCTTCACGGTGACGCGTGCGCCGGGCTCGACGCCCAGTTCTTGAGCCACCCAGGAGCCAGGCGACTTGGCGGGCACCCACACCACGCCATCGATCATGTCAGTGATGACAACAGGGAGTTCAAGGGAACCGGTGCCACTGGAGATGGTGACCAGGCCGTCCTTGAGTCCCACGGCGTCCGCGGTCTTGCGCGACAGACGCGCCACAGCGGTGCGTCCCGTGCCGGCGAGGTACGGTTCGCCGTCCTGCAGCGCACCTTCGTCGACCAGCAGGTGCCACGAGGCCAGGACCAGTTCCGAGCCAGCCTTAGCGTCCACCTTGGCGGCGTCCACCTTGGGGGCGGCGGGGCGTTCAGCCTTGGTAGCGGCGCCCAACGAACCGAGCTGCTGCGAAATCTCAGCGACAGCACCGGTACCCAGGTGGACGCCCAGTTCACGCGCCAGAATGTCGAGCACCCGGTGGTCGCTCATCGCATCCGTCTTGATGGCGGTCGCGAATCCACGCAGGCGGCCTTCCCAGTTGACGAAGGTTCCGGACTTCTCCGACGGGGGCGCCACAGGCAACACCACATCGGCGTAGTCGGCAACTTCGGAGCGGCGCACCTCAAGCGACAACACAAAGCCGGTAGCTTCCAGCGCCGCCGTCAGGTCATCGCTGAGGTCGGACGGTGTCACACCACCCACGACGAGCGCGTCAATCTTGCCTGCCGCGGCATCGGCGATAATCGCGGAAGCCGAACGACCTGCCTGCTCAGGAAGCGCATCGGCTCCCCAAGCCTGAGCAACAGCGTCACGGGCCGATGCCTCAGTCACCGAACGTCCGCCCGGCAACAGTGCGGGAAGCGCGCCAGCTTCAACGGCGCCACGTTCACCTGCACGGCGAGGAATCCACGCCAGCTTGGCTCCCGTGCGCTTGGCCAAGGCCAGCGCCTGGGTGAAGGCGCCGGGTGCGCCGGCAAGACGCTCGCCCACGATGATGACGGCGCCGTCCTGCTTGAGTGCCTCAGCGGCATCAGTGGAGCCCTTGACTGCCGCGAAGGCCTTACCCTCGCCGCCGGGGGCGGTAGCGAGCAAGGTGGCATCCAGCTTCTCAGCGCCACGCGACAAGTAAGGCGCGATCGTGAAGACCCGCTGGCGGCCCAGGGACTTGCGCAGACGCAGGAACACCACGCCGCCCTCATCCTCAGGCTCGAAGCCTGCGAGGAGAACGGCCGGAGCCTTCTCCAAGTCAGTGAAGGTGACACCCATGCCCGTACCGGCAACAGAGGAACCCAGGAAGTCCTGCTCCTCATCGGAAGCCACACGTGTACGGATGTCGACGTCGTTGGTGCGCAGCACCAGGCGAGCGAACTTTTGGTACGCGTAGGCGTCTTCCATCGTGACTCGACCGCCAGGCAACACCGCGGCACCCTGAGGCGTGGCGTCCTCGCCGTCACCGTCAAGCGCGGTGCGCAGGCCCTTGGCCGCGGCGGCAAGCGCCTCCGGCCAGGAAGCCTCATGCAGTTCGCCATCTTCACCACGCACCAGCGGGCGGGTGATGCGGTCGGACAGGTTCTGCCACGTGAACGCGAAGCGGTCCTTGTCGGTCACCCACTCTTCGTTCACCACGGGATCGTTGTCCGCAAGGCGACGCAGAATCTTGCCGCGACGGTGGTCCGTACGGATGGCCGCACCGGACGAGTCGTGCTCCGAGATACCTGCGCTCGACACCAAGTCGAACGGACGTGAACGGAAGCGGTAGGACGCGCTGGTGAGCGCACCCACCGGGCAAATCTGGACGGTGTTGCCGGAGAAGTACGACGAGAATGCGCGTCCCGACTCGTCCTCAGCAGCCACACCAATGGGCTCGTACCCGTCAAAGTTCAGCACGTCCTCGTTGAACGTACCGATCTGCTGCATAGCGCCACGGTTCTGCAAGTCAATGAAGGCGTCTCCCGCGATCTCCTTGGAGAAACGGGTGCAACGCTGGCACAGCACACACCGTTCGCGGTCCAAGAGAATCTCAGAGCTGAGCGCAAGCGGCTTCTCAAAAACACGCTTCACATCAATGAAGCGGGTCTCGGTACGGCCGCTGCTCATCGCCTGGTTCTGCAGGGGGCATTCGCCGCCCTTGTCACAGACCGGGCAGTCAAGAGGGTGGTTGATGAGCAGCAGCTCCATCACACCTTCTTGCGCCTTCTTCGCAGACTCAGACGAGTGCTGCGTGTTGACGACCATGCCGTCCATCGCCGTCATCGTGCATGACGCCTGCGGCTTGGGGAACGGACGGACGTTGCCTTCACGGTCCGGAGCAGCGACGTCCACGAGGCACTGACGGCACGCGCCCGCTGGCTTCAGCAGCGGGTGGTCGCAGAAGCGTGGAATGTCGATGCCGACCTGCTCGGCAGCGCGAATGATGAGGGTGCCCTTGGGCACGGTCACCTCACGGCTGTCAATCGTCAAAGTGACGGTTTCGACAGCCTCAGTGGTGGCCTTGTCCGCGGTCGAGGTCATGCGTGAGCCTCCTCGGTGACCTTCGCGGCGTCGTACTCAAACAGAGCCGACTTGGAGTGGTCGAACGGGCATGCGCCCTCAGCGATGTGCTGTTCGAACTCCTCGCGGAAGTACTGGATGGAACTGGAGATACAACTGGTGGCGCCGTCTCCCAGGGCGCAGAACGCGCGGCCCAGGATCGACTCGCACGTGTCGAGCAACTGCTGGATGTCGGCTTCGGTGCCCTGACCGTTTTCCACACGCTTGAGGATTTGGGTCAGCCAGAAGGTGCCTTCACGGCAGGGGGTGCACTTTCCGCAGGACTCGTGCTTGTAGAACTCGGTCCAGCGGGTGACGACGCGCACCACACAGGTGGTTTCGTCGAAGATCTGTAGAGCGCGGGTGCCCAGCATGGAGCCGGCGGCGCCTACGGATTCATAGTCGAGCGGTGTGTCGAGGTGCTCTTCTGTGAAGATCGGGGTCGAGGAACCGCCGGGGGTCCAGAACTTCAACTTCTTGCCACCGCGCATGCCGCCAGCCATGTCGATCAGTTCGCGCAGGGTGATGCCCAGCGGAGCCTCGTACTGGCCGGGACGTTCCACGTGACCGGACAGCGAGAAGAGTCCCATGCCCTTGGAGCGTTCGGTGCCCATAGAGGTGAACCATTCGACGCCACGGTCAATGATCGCGGGGACGGAGGACACGGATTCGACGTTGTTCACCACGGTGGGGCGGGCGTACAGGCCGGCCACGGCGGGGAACGGCGGCTTGAGACGTGGCTGACCGCGACGGCCCTCCAACGAGTCCAGCAGCGCTGTCTCTTCACCACAGATGTAGGCACCAGCACCAGCGTGCACGGTGACGTCCAGGTCGAACCCGGAGCCGTGAATGTTCTTGCCCAGGTGTCCGGCGGCGTAGGCCTCACGGACGGCCTGCATCAGGCGGCGGTAGACGTGAGTGACTTCACCGCGCAGGTAGATGAAGGCGTGGTTACAGCCGATCGCGTACGACGTGATCGCGACACCCTCAATGAGGACGTGGGGTGCGGACAGCATCGTGGGGATGTCTTTGCACGTGCCGGGCTCGGATTCGTCGGCGTTGACCACCAGGTAGCGCGGGCCGCCGTCGTCCGGGGGCAGGAAGCCCCACTTCATTCCGGTGGGGAAGCCCGCACCGCCACGGCCACGCAGGCCGGAGTCCTTAATGGCCTGAACGATGTCGTTCTGCTCCATGCCGAGCGCCTTCTTGAGCGCACGGTAGCCACCGTGGTCCTCGTAGGTCGACAGCTTCCAGGACTGTTCTGCGTCCCAGGTGGCGGACAGTACCGGGGTGAGTTCCGTCATCGCTGCTCCTCCCAACCCTGTTCGCGGGCAATCTTGAGTCCCACGAGCGTGGGGTCGCCCACGCCCTGGTCTTCATCGGCTTTGCCGTCTTCGAAGCCTGCCAGGACACGCTCAGTCTCCTTGAAGGTGGAGACCTTGTTGGGGCCGCGGGTGGGCTTGACGTCGCGTCCTTCAAGGATGTCGTCCACGATCCGCAGTGCACGGTCGGGCGTCATGTTGTCGAAGAACTCCCAGTTGACCATCATCACGGGCGCGTAGTCGCAGGCCGCGTTGCATTCGATGCGTTCCAGCGAGATCTTGCCGTCGGCGGTGGTTTCGTCGTGACCCACGCCGCACTTGTCCGACAGTTGGCGCCAAATTTCGTCGCCGCCCATAGTGGCGCACAGTGCCGTGGTGCAGACGCCCACCTGGTACTCGCCGTTGGGGCGGCGCTTGTACTGGGTGTAGAACGTTGCGACGGCGGACACTTCCGCGGAGGTCAGGTCCACGACATCGGCGCAGAAGGCGATGCCGTCGGGGCTGACGTAGCCGTCCACGGACTGCACCAAGTGCAGTAGCGGCAGCAGTGCCGAACGCTTAACTGGGTAGCGGCCAACGATGTCGTTGGCGTCCTTGCGCAGTTGCGCCAGGGTGTCTGCGTCGTAGGTCATCGGTCTACGCCTCCCAGAACCATGTCGATCGAGGCGATCGCGACCACGACGTCGGCGATCTGGCCGCCCTCCGCCATGATCGACAGCGCCTGCAGGTTGTTGAAGCCGGGGTCACGGAAGTGGGCACGCCAGGGCTTGGTGCCGCCGTCGGACACCAGGTGGACGCCCAGCAAGCCCTTGGGGCCTTCGATGGCTTGGTACACCTGGCCGGCGGGGACGTCGAAGCCTTCGGTCACCAGCTTGAAGTGGTGGATGAGGGCTTCCATGGATTCGCCCATGATGTGCCGGATGTGCTCGGGCGAGTTTCCCTGGCCGTCGGTACCGATCGACAGCTGGGCGGGCCAGGCGATCTTCTTGTCCGCGACCATGACGGGGCCGTCGCCAAGCTTTTCGAGACGGTCCACGCACTGTTCGACGATCTTCAGGGACTCGTAGCACTCTTCCATGCGCAGCACCATGCGCGACCAGGCGTCGCAGTCGGTGCTGGTGGGGACCTGGAAGTCGTAGGTTTCGTAGCCGCAGTACGGCTCGGCCTTGCGGACGTCGTAGGGCAGACCGGTGGAGCGCAGGATGGGCCCGGTGATACCGAGCGCCGTTGCGGCCGACAGGTTCATGGTGGCAACGTTCTTGAGACGTCCCTTGAGGATGGGGTTTTCCATCTGCAGTGCAGCCATCTCGTCGAGGCGCTGCTTCACTGCGGGGATCATCTTGCGGAGCGCTGCGATGCCACCTTCGGGCAGGCCTTGCGCGACGCCGCCGGGGCGAATGTAGGCGTTGTTGGTGCGCAGACCGGAGATCATTTCGATGATCTTGAAGGTTTCTTCGCGACCAATGAACGCGGTGGTCATGATGGTGGTGGCACCAAGCTCGTTACCACCGGTTCCCACAGCTACCAGGTGGGAGCCGATGCGGGTGAGCTCCGACATCAGGACGCGCAGGATTGAGGCGCGTTCGGGGATGTCGTCGGTGATGCCCAGCAGCTTTTCGATGCCCAGGCAGTAGACGAGTTCTTGCGCCATGGACGCCACGTAGTCCATGCGGGTACAGAACGTGACGCCTTGCGTCCAGGTCCGGTACTCCATGTTCTTTTCGATGCCGGTGTGGAGGTAGCCGATGCCGGCACGGGCTTCCGTGACGGTCTCACCTTCGATTTCCAGCATGACGCGTAGCACGCCGTGCGTGGAGGGGTGCTGGGGGCCCATGTTCATGACGATGCGCTGTTGGCCCAGGCGCATGGCTTCTTCGACAGTTTCTGACCAGTCGGCACCGTAGACGGTGTACTCGGGGACGGTCGGGTCGTCAGTGAAGGCGCCGGTGGCGTGGGGTGCGTGAGTCATCGGTACTGCCTCCGCTCACCGGGCGAGGGTACTTCTGCGCCCTTGTATTCGATGGGGATGCCGCCTAGCGGGTAGTCCTTGCGCTGGGGGTGGCCTACCCAGTCGTCTGGCATCTCGATGCGGGCGAGTGCGGGGTGGCCGTCAAAGATGATGCCAAAGAAGTCCCACGTTTCGCGTTCGTGCCAGTTGTTCATGGGGTAGATGCCGCACAGCGAGGGGATGTGGGCGTCGTTTTCATCCACGGCGACCTCGATGCGGAGGCGACGGTTGTGGGTGATGGACTGCATGGGGTAGACGGCGTGGAGTTCGCGGCCCTTGTCTGCGGGGTAGTGAACGCCGGAGACTCCCAAGCACATTTCGAAGCGCAGGTCTTGGTCGTCGCGCAGGTGTTGGGCGACGGCAAGGAGGTGCTCGCGGGCAATGTAGAGGGTCAGTTCTCCGCGGTCCACGACCACGTACTCGATGGCTTCCTGTGCGGCGTCGCCCAGGAGTTCTTCGAGGATGTCGACGACGCCGTCGAACCATTCGCCGTAGGGGCGTTCGGAGGCGCCGGGCATCTGTACGGGCTTGACCAGTCCGTCGAATCCAGAGGTGTCGCCCTTGGCACCGAACAGTCCTTCACGGACGTTGATGAGGGTCAGCGGGGAGCGCCCTTCGGCTGCGACGGGCTGGATGTCGTTGTTGTCGCTCAACGCAGCAGGCCCTTCTGGTCGATGGTGGGGGTCGCCTTGAGTGCGGCGGCTTCTGCCGCTGCGGCGATTTCGCGGCGGTTGGCTCCGAACGGCGTGGTCTTGACCTGGTTCTGGAGTTCCAGCAGGGCGTTGATCAGCATTTCGGGGCGGGGCGGACAGCCGGGGAGGTAGATGTCCACGGGGACGATGTGGTCGACGCCTTGGACGATGGCGTAGTTGTTGAAC
The DNA here is from genome assembly GCF_028823635.1 of Demequina sp. B12. Classification (GTDB taxonomy): domain Bacteria; phylum Actinomycetota; class Actinomycetes; order Actinomycetales; family Demequinaceae; genus Demequina. The sequence continues at coordinate 591,712 of NZ_JAPEHU010000001.1, read as the reverse complement.
ATGCCACCGGAGGAGGCGCAGACGCCCATGGACAGCACCCACTTGGGGTTGGCCATCTGGTCGTAGACCTGGCGGACGATGGGTGCCATCTTGTTGGATACGCGGCCGGCGACGATCATGAGGTCCGCTTGGCGGGGTGAACCGCGGAAGACTTCAGATCCAAACCGGGAGATGTCGAACCGGGAGGTTCCGGTTCCCATCATTTCGATTGCGCAGCATGCCAGTCCGAACGTTGCTGGCCATAGTGAGCCCGCGCGGGCCCAGCCAACAAAGCTCTCGACAGTGCCGAGCATGAACGGAGGTGCACTCTCTTCAATACCCATAAGTCAGTCCCACTCAAATCCGCCGCGACGCCACTCATACACAAAGGGGATGGTGATGAGGGCGAGGAAGGTCATGGTTGCGATGAGGCCGAACCAGCCCAGGGCGTCGTGTGCGACGGCCCAGGGGTAGAGGAAGACGACCTCGATGTCGAAGACGATGAATGTCATGGCGACCAGGTAGTACTTGATCGGTACTCGGCCACCGCCGGTTGCGCCCGGGGTGGGCTGCAGGCCGGACTCGTACTGGTCCACTTTTGCGGAGTTGTACCGCTTGGGGCCAGTCAGCGAGCTGATGATCAGTCCCGCGACTGCCATGGCCGCGGCGACGCAGATCATCACCACGATTGGCACGTAGGGATTCACTGGTCAACTCCTTTGTTTGTCGCGTCGGGGACGCCGGGGATGAAGGTCATGCCTGCGGAGCCACCTTGGTCAAGGTTGACATCAGCCGGTCTGCCCAGTCCCCGCCGGTCGGTTCGTAGACGTCTGCCAGCAGTTTATGGGTGAAGCGCATCACCAGGGGCCGGGGAAGGCCGTAGGTGGTGCAGATCTTCATGACGGAGGGGTGGGCGATGAGGTGTGCGAACACTCGGCCTAGGGAGAAGTAGCCGCCTAGATCGTCCTTCATTTGCTGTGCGTAGCCTTCGAGTGCGGCTTCGCGGGCGCCGTCGGTGCGGGCTTCCCGCCAGGCGACGATCGCTTCGCTGGCACGGCGCGCGGACTGCATGGCGTAGGCGATGCCTTCGCCGTTGAAGGGGCTCACCATGCCGCCGGAGTCTCCGATGAGCATGAGGCCGGGGACGTAGTGAGGCTGGCGGTTGAAGGCCATGGGGATGGCGGCGCCTTGGACTTTGCCTAGGGGTGCTTCAGGGTCGATGCCCCAGTCGCCCAGGCTGTTCTTCACCCAGCCGTCGAACAAGGCGCGGTGGTCCAGGCCGGAGGGGGCTCCGTTGGGGCTGAGGGTGCCCAGGCCGATGTTCGCGGTGCCGTCGCCGAGCGGGAAGATCCAGCCGTAGCCGGGAAGGAGGTTCGACTTACCTGCCTCTCCGTCCCAGATGGTGAGGTGGCCTTCCATCCATTCTTCGTCGTGGCGTGGGGTGTCGAAGTAGGTGCGGACAGCCACGCCCATGGGGCGGTTGTCCATGCGTTCTAGACCAAGGCCGAGCGCGATGCGGGCGCTGACGCCGTCCGCGGCGATCACGATGGGCGCGGTGTAGGTGACTTCTTCGCCTACCTTGCGCCCCTTCTCGTCTGTCGCTTTCGCGGTCACTCCCGTGACCCTGCCGGTGAGTTCATCGCGAACGGAACCGGTCACGAACCAACCTTCGCGGACATCGGCCCCTGCGGAGCGTGCGTGCTGCGCGAGGATGTGGTCAAAGCTGGCGCGCGGCAGGCTGAGTCCGTAGTTGGGGAATGAGTCTTGTTCGTGCCAGGGGAACTCGAGGCGGTGGCCGCCGCCCACCATGCGGAGACCCCAGTTGGGGATCCATCCTTCATCGCGGGGGGTGGGGAGGTTGAGAAGTTCCAGCTCTTTGACGGCTTTGGGGGTGAGTCCGTCGCCACAGACCTTCTCACGCGGGAAGTACGACTTCTCTAGCGCGATGACGTCAAATCCCTCGCGTGCCAGGTAATACGCGGCAGCGGAGCCACCAGGCCCGGCACCCACCACAATCACGTCGGCTTGCGTTTTCACGCCCATAGCCTACGCGGTCCGGGACCATGGTCACGAACGCTCAAATATGCCACCCCCACACAAAAAACGCAAGTTCGACGTTGCGAAAATCACGTGTGCTGGGCACTCCCCCACGTCAGCCTCGATCATCACGGAGACCGAACAGCGGCTCGCCCGTGGTGGCGGTGAGGGACTCAACCAAGTCAGGGATCGACGCCAGGAGCACATGGGAAGCGAAATCGACTTCGTAGTACTTCATCCTTGCGACGGCGACCCCTCCGACTGACATCTGCACGCGTTCACGTCCATGCACCGTGACGTCCGCAAAGCTGAAGCGCTTATCCGGGCCGTCGAACCTCGTGAAAATCGCAGGAACCCGGTAGGACTTACCGGAACTGAGCACGTCCCACAGCAACCACCGGTACCCGTACTCCCATGACGCGAACCACGACCAGTAGTCATAGCCAGCAGAGCGTTCACGTTTCTTGTACTGGTCGAGCGAACCGTCATCGTTGAGAATCCAGCGGTCATGCAACTGCCACAGGTCTGGCCCCACATCCAACCGCCGGCCGTCCTCCGACAGCTCCCAATCAAATGCGGCGTCCTCGATAGCAGCCATCAGTTCGTTCGTCAGAACTATGCGTTTCACTTCATCACCCCTCAAGCAAAACCCTGTCCGGTCCACAGGCTCGCAACAGTCAGTCCCCGGAGTTGCTACTGGGCCTCGACCAGGAAACTGAAGCCGGAACAACGTTGTGAGAGTGAGTGGGCCTCTACCGGCCTGCGGGGGCGATACGTAGCGTGGTCCACTCGTGAACCCGTTGCATCATTTCGCGCACGTACTGCTCGCGCGGGTCTAGCAGGGGTGGCTTTCCAAAGAACGTGGTCGTGGACGCTGTAGGACCAATCACGACCGCAATCGAGAACATTCCATGCTCGGGCTCGAGCGCGAACCGCACCTCGAACCGTTCACGCACCACCGCAGTGACATGACGACGTTCCTCATCAACCTTCACCACCAGGCCATGAGACCCGAACACGCCACCAAACAGCTCCACCATCTGGTCCGTGGTAGTCACCACTTCACTCATGACTCCACCACCTTGGACAAAGGCGTCGCCACCATATGGAGACCATCGAATACGAAGCCCATCTCGTCACGCAAGATCCGCCACTGTTCGCCAAGCATCGACGACTCCGGAGCCACCCGAGGATCCGTTGTGAACGCGATCTCACCACGCGAAGCAATGTCCTGCAAATAGGGCTTGACGAACATGTCCACCATGTCCCGATCAGTCATCCCCAACTGGGCTTTCAACGCCTGCCACTTCTCATCAGGCATCACAAACTGTGGACCCTCACCCATCATGCACCCCCAAACTCTGAACTGACCCTGTCTGGTCCAGAGACCCCAGGTAGCGGACCATACGCCTGCTCAAGACGGGCCAAAAAGTCCTCCGGCAACACCTTCACACACCACGTGCGCACATCTGTCAAGCGCTCCACCAACTCCACCGCTTGCCACGACCGCGGATACCGATACCGGTGCCCCATGGCCGACCAGGTCTGCTCCGTCAACTGACGGTTATCAACAAAGATCCGAATGTCACACGTCGCAGCGCGATCCAACGGTGCAATCTCTAACTCGAACGCCTCAAACAGACGGGCCTGCACCGCACCCGAACCAACCCGTGCCCGTTCAAACTGGATCGCTTTGCCAAACACCTGCTGCAACGACGTCACCACCGCAGGGCCCGCGCTCTCCCACGCCGACGACGGATCCTCACTGGAATGAGGAAACACCGGCAACGGCGTCAATGTGTACGAGTCAATGACCTCCGTAGACCATCGCACGTACTCCTCCGGCAACACCGCCGCCGCCCGCTCCCGCTCAGCCTCAACAATGGGCCGCAAATCCTCCGCACCCCACCCCTCAGGCAACACATACCGACGAAACACCACCGGAACAGGATTGCCTTCCGCACTCAGGAAAGGGTCCAAGGAAGACTCAACGGTGCGCCCATCAGCACGTAAGACCAGCACCACATCGACGATCCCAAACCAGTTGGGGGCGACCGCCATACCGGTGCCCTCGGGTTCGAGGATGAAGCCAGGATGAGCTAGCAGCACGCCATCGTCTCTAGCAAACGCCGCTTTGAAGGTCTGGTGACGCGGACTTCTCTCGTACGCCACCTCACTCAGTCCTCTCGCGATAAGGCATTTCCCAACCCTCCGGACTCGGTTTCTTTGGGACTTCGTCAGGATAATGGGGCGATTCCTGCGCCCACAGATACTCTTTCCACAACGCACGTGGTTCCTCCGGCGGCGTTCCCGGAGCAGGAGGCTTTGGAGCCGCCTCCGTTGGGTCATGGGTGAACCGCACGTCCATGCCGCGAGCCTGGGCATCCTCCAGGAACGGCTTGTTGAAGAACTCAAACATATCCCGGTCGGGAACCGGGCTACTGTCGCTACCGTAGCGATTCTGGAACTGCACCCACTCACCGTAGTTGAAGTAGGCATCACCATCAGCCATCGCGCGCTGTTCATACGACGAGTGACGCATTTCTGGATCGCCCACATAAGACCCCAAAGTGGCACGGCCGGCGGTGTCCATGTTGTGCGTGGACTCCATATACGTACGCGCCCACACTTCATCAGTCAGGCCGTTAGCCCGCAACTCCGGGGAAATCGCAGGCGTGGCAGGAATCTCTCGCTGACGCACCACCGTGCCGTTCTCATCACGGAGCGTCACCACCTGCCGGCTGTTCGGATCTGACGGATCCAGCACCCGCATCTCAGTGGAGTAGTTGTCGGGGAACCGATCTATTCCCTCCCACGACTCACGTCCAGGAGCAGCGCCCGCCTGTACAGAAGCGTCCTGCGACGTGCCAGCGCCATCCGCACCAGCAGCATCCGCATCCCCAGTCACACCGTCAACGTCTGAAGACTGAGGCGACACATCAGAATCCGCCACCGTGCCGGAATCTCCGTCAGCCTTCGACTGCGACCCATCGGCATCGGTGCCATCCGTTGCGCTCCGAGCCTGAGCATCGGCACTGCCCTCCGCGTCACCCTCTCCATCGGCACGCGATGAAGAAGTCTCCACGTCCGGGCTAGTCGGAGCCTCAACGTTGCTTCCGGCAGTCTCAACTGCACTACTGTGCACATCCGTACCGGCATCGGCACTGTCAACATCGTCCCTACCTCGACCACCAGGCAAGCGTCGAACAGGACCATCACCGTCAGCGGCGTCCGCTACAGACCTGACCGGCGCATCAGCCCGAGCATCGACCTCAACACCTCTATCGAAATGGGACGGCGACGCTTCCACAGCAGAGTTGGCAGCACCCGCCGACGGGGCATCCGCCGCGCTCACAGACGCGTCAGGCGCAGCACCAGCATCAACCGACGGCGCGTCAGCTACCGCACTCCCAGAAGGAACATCCACGTCAGCAGCAACGGGCGCCTCACCGTCCGGGACCTTAACCCCGCCGCCTTCAGCACTAGCTCCAGCAACCTCACCGCCACCCGATACCGGCGCCTCCCCCTCAGGGACCTTCGACGCCGTACCAGCGCCCTGTGCGGCCGCGACATCACCGCCACCACGCACCGGAGCATCCACATCCGTGCGGGTAGCAGACCCTGACGTAGCTGTCGCTGCTTCTGCAGTGGGCCGGCCGCTCGTGGGAGCCGTGTCAGCTGCCTGACGCACATTGAAGTCAGTGCCACCCAGGTCAGCTTGGTTGCGGCCAGAGATTACGTCACGGCGCGCCCGCGTCGAACCACCTGGCAACGCCCCGGTGGCTCCACCCAAAACCGCCGACAGGACGGCGTCAGAAAGCTGGAACTCCTCCTGCTTCCCCACAGTCTCGATTCCATAAGACGAGACACCGTCGACCACACCTCCGAACATGCGCCCCGCCACGTTGTCGAGATACTTGGCCGACGAAGCGACGTTGCCGAGGAAACCCCCGCCGGCAGACGATGCCGCCGCCAAGAACGGACTGGTGTCATCTTTCGTCCAGAAGGCGGCAACAAAGGAGCCGGTTCCATCAGTGACTGCGGCTCTCGTGAACTTCGCCCCATTAGACCCTGCCACCTGCCAAGCCCTCCAACGCTGAAGAGCACGCAAGGCGGCTTGCACCGCCCTGAACTGATTCGCCGCTGCCGAGGCAGCCATACGCAGCCTGTTCAGAACCGAGACAACACGAGCCCCGACTGCAGCGGTGCGCGCGACGGCGACAGCGGCAGCGGCAGCGCCCGCACCGCCAAAAGTCACGAAACTGAGTACAACCCCAACACCTACCGTGGCGGCCAGCTCAATCGCCAAGTCTTTCAACATGTCGGTGGTCTCGTTGCGAGTATCTTCAACCTGGGTCGCATACGAGTCGCAAAGCCCGCCAAGCCCTTCGGCCCCAGCATCGACAGCATCGGCGATCTGGTCCAACTGGGAAGCAAGTTCTTCGATGTTCGTCTCAAACAAACTCACTTCGTCCGTGGTGATCCCGGAGAGCTCGGCCGTCAGTCCACGCAACTCTCGAGCTTCAGACCGCAGATCGCGGGCCAACTGGGCCCACGCCCGTCCGGCCTCCCGCAAACGATCAACGTCCGCGTCTGGCCAGAACATGCCGCCAACAAAGTCGACGATCAGTTCCCATCCGGGGATGGGCGACGCGTTTCCGCCGGAAGAGGTCGGAGGCAAACTCGCGGCGAGCGCGGTACCAGGACCTGGGTCGACAAGGCCAGGCCCGGCACCCGACAGCCCTCTCGCACCGCGCTCCGCGGTTGAGTGGATTGCGCCCGCAGCAATCAATGCGCGCGCGAGCCAGCGTAGACCCGCCACGGAGTCCTCAAGGGCCGAGAACACCTCAGCGACGGCAGGGTCATACGACGACGAGTACTGCTCGCCACCGTCGTCGGATCCCGCCATGTTGTACCCGCGCGAAAGTTCCGACGACGCGTCGCCGACCACGCGCTTCAACGAGGCCTCCCGAGCAATCGCCTCGCGGCCAGCGGTTGAATAGTCTGACGGATCTAGATCAAGGCTAGGCATCACAACTCCGGCCGCTAGGCCACAACCTGCTTGGCCTGTTCGATCGCCGACTCGTACCCCTGCCGTGCACCGTCAGTCCGCTGCGCAAGGTTCTCGGTACGGTCATGGATCAGCCGGGCGCCAACCGCCCACACGCCGACCTCTCCCATGAACTCACGTGAGGCTTGACCAGACCAGGCTGACAACAGGGCAGAGCCGTGGCTTGAGGCTGAGCGTTCGAAGCGGCTAAGAAAATCTGCAAAATCTGCCAGCGACCGATGAAGTGACGCGAGATCGTCAGTTGTGACTGCGTGCCGGGCCATTGTCTTTCCCCCCAGATACCTGTGAACTACCCATACTTGTACGCGCAGACGGGGCCTTGCCCAACGCCCGCACCTCAGTTGCCGCGGCGCGCGCGGCTCCACTCCGACTTGCGTCGACTCCCTCGTAGCCCGCATCTGCCGCACGCATACGCGCGACAAGAGATGCCAACGCCGCACGAGTCGCCGCGGCGTCACCGAGGAGTGACTGCCACTCCGAAGCGAACTCGTCCGCGGACTCTCCTGTCCAGGTCGCGCCCACAACACCAGTTACGGACGCGTTCGCCGTCTCAAGCTGACTATCGAACTCAGAGACGAGCGCCTGCAATGCGTCTGCGGTGGTAGCGACGGCGCCAGTTGAAACAAAGAATCGAGACATATTTGCTCCTCAATCCATACGCCAGTCTCCCCTCGATGCCGAGGGGAGACTGGGGTGGACTACCCGCGGAAAGAGTTTGCGATGTTACTTTCGGATTCTTCGTAGGCAAGCGCAGTCTTGGACAGTTGGTCAGAGATCCCGACCAGCGATTCCTTCAACTGGATGCCAGCCGCGTCCCACTGCTCAAACAGATCCAAGAAGCTCTGGGAGGCTGCGCCACCCCAGTCACCGGCGACGAGTCCGTTGACAAGCGACTTGAGATTTGCCAACTGCGACTCGATCTGGGTCGCCCCGGAACTCAGTTGGTTCGCGACGCCGGAAAGCGACTCTGATGTGACCTTGATCTCGGCCATTACCCCTCCTATTAATTGATGCGACGTGGTCGCGAAAGGAACTCTATATGTTTGGTCAGCCGCAGGCAAGAGACGCCTGTGGCCAGCAACAAAGAACGGCTACCGTGGCCCGGCACTAGGCTCGTGCAACGGAATCCCAATGGCTTCGGCCACTCCCGCACGTTGCTGTGTTGCTGCGGACATCGGCACACCATGACGCGTGGCTTCGGCGTATGTCACCCGCGCCAGCTCGTAGAACGCTGAGGTGCGGCCCCGAAGGTCACGTTCCCATGCAGCGATATGGGTACGTTCAAACTCTGAGGTGTTTTCTCCAGGCTTTTGCTTGGTCACGATGATGAGGCGAAGATCAACCGATCTGATAAAGAAGTTCGCCAGTTGCTGCGTGATTGACACCGACTGGAACTCACAGAAAACTCTGATGTGATCAATATCTGACCATGGCAACTCCACGGAACGGGACACCTTCAGCCCGTCCGGGGAAACCCCTAGCGCCAACTTCCCTCGCTCCGTGAGCTTGTAGATAGCACTCCAGATCTTCCCCACACCGAAAAGTGCCACAAGGACCGCGAGTAGTCCGGTGAAGAAGGTGACCCAGCCAGAGTCCGATGAAGGATAAAAGCCGATGAGGGCCGCGCCTCCAAGGGCGATGAGGCCGAGGACAATCTCACGAACGCTCGCCGACGCGCTCTTGAAGTACAAGACTTCCGGTCTGGAGTTATCCACCATGGTTTGTTTCCCCTTGGTCGTTGGGATTTGAAGAGCGCAGGGACGGTTTCACCTCAACGCCGAACTGCAAAGCGCCCGGCGAGACACGGCGTCGAGCAGCCGCTCGAACAGGGTCCACGATGACCCGCACTGCGGAGATCACAAGGGTGACAAGCGAGAGGACAATCCAACTAAATGTCACCAAACTCAGTTCGCCAGGGCTCGCTTTCGAGGCGAAGACTGCGGCAACGAACAAACTCAAACAAGCGAGCATCAGTACCGCTAGCCGCGCAACCAGCACTCGCTTCCAAGAAAGACTCTCGCCGGGCACCGTCACTCGGTCACCACCCCTCCTGGCCGCGACACAGTTCGCCCAAGAGGTGTAGACCCGATTCTTGCGATGCAAACAGTTCCCAAGCGCGTGCGCCATCGCCCGCGTTGGCTGCAGCCTTGATCCCGCGGAGGGTCTCACTCCCTTGCGTCGCCCAGACGTGCCCAACCAACCCAGATGGCCACAATCGTTGCGCATCCAGAATCGCGTCAACTTGTGCGACGACATCGGCCGCTTTGGTTGGGTCACGTTGAAGGTCAAAGAGTGACGCCATCAGTCCCACTGTGGGCGCCTTCACCGCAGCACAGAAGTCCTTAAGTTCGCTCACATTGTCTCCTCACGAGGTCGGCACCGCATCAACGCCGCGGGAACGCAGGGATACGGCCACCGGAGCGCCACCAAAGTGCACAATGTCGCCTGGCGCAACTGCGACGGGGCTCCCCGACTGGCACCACGACCACTGGCCGGCGCGCTCCAGGCGTGTGCCATTGGCGCTTCCCAAGTCCTCCACGACGAGTCCATCACCCACAACTCTCACCACGGCATGGGTCCGCGACAGGGTGCGAGTGGGGTCTTCGAGCACAAGCACGGCAGCACTAGCGTCGGCGGAGGGTCGCCTCCCAACAAACAGGTCCTTCACCACTGGCTGGGAACCCGTGCTACACGTCAGGACCCACTCCCGGTCTTCCGGAGCATTCGGCGCTACTTGTGCCGGCGGCTGCATCGGAGGTAAGGGCGCGATCACAGGCTCAGCAACCGGTTCACGCGGCTCGGGAGCGCGGGTCTGGCTAGGCACCTCGTAGCGGTCACGAGTCTCAGACTGCGAACGTGATCCCACGGCGTGCTCGTGAGTTGCTTTGCGCGCCACGATCTGGCCGCATTCAAGACAGAACATGCTGTTCGGACGCAGGTCCGAACCGCAGTACATGCAACTAGCGGCCATGAGCTCCCTCCCTGCTCAACACACGATGAGTGTTAACCCCCGTACGGGCGATCATGGTGAATCTTCCCGCTGGCAACCAGTCTTTTCTGGTGTACCGACTTCCCCCCACTCAGTGAACTCCACAGTCCCCCACCCGGACGGGTCGTCTATTTCTAGCAGGGTTGGAACCGGGTCGCCAAGTGCGCTCACTTGGAGACTGCCCACCACTGCTCCACCGGAGACCACAGAGAACAACACTTCAGCCCCTGACTCGTCCACCGTGGGGGCACCCAACTGCGCTTCCCCCAGGAGGCCTGCAAGCACCCCCTCGGGACCGTCGAGCCACTGCCATTGGGCCACCAATGGGTCGTGGGAGCTGAGACACACGCCAGCCAACTCCGAGCGGCCCAAAGCCTCGACGTACGCGTCGTTCGCGGTGAACCACACGGAGTCTCCATCCCGGGACATCTCAACCTCGTAGCCGTCCCAGCCTGCGTTACCCACGTAGGCCTGACCGGAACCGGTGAGCGAAAACGTCATGGGCGTCTCCGCCACGCTTCCGTCTTCCTGTGTCTCGACGCGCACCAGATCTCCGCGGACCTGCACGCCCGTTGACTGCGTCACCGCTTCCACAATGAGTTCCGGGGCGCTCACAGCAGGTACAGACTCGATTGCGTTGCGTCCCGAAGGCAATGGAGTCACAGGCACTGACTCCAAACCTGGCGGCACAGTAGGGCTGACGCCAGGCGCTGAAGTCCCAGCGGAGCAACTCGTCAGGATCACACTCACTAAGCCCGCTGCCAGCAGGCGCCCGCTGGACATACGCCATCCATGCGCAAGTCCCCGGAACTCAGGCGCTGCGGATCTAGGCATCGGAGACGCAAATCATGGCGCCGCCCACCGCTTGCGCATCAACTGCCGTCATGGGTACCGACTCAGGCGCGTCCTCCACCAATGGCAGCACTACAAAGCACGTGCGAGGCGTGTAGACACCCGCGCTCACAGGAATCCACGCAGAACGCCCCTGAACGAGTTGGCTGACGTCCAAAGGTGCCTCATCACCGGGATCAATCGCGTACAGCAAAGCCCCATCAACGGCGCCGCTCCAGGACAACGTCACGCTCCCGTCGTCAGCCACCACATTCAGATCAACAACAGCATCAACTTCATCCCCGCCAAAAGGGTCGAATACAAGCAAAACGCCCATAGCGATCAGCGCGAGCGCCGTTGAAACAACCGAAACAAGAAAGGCAGGATGCCGGAACCACGGCCTCGATACTCGCTGAGCGTCATCGAGTTCGGGAAAGATCCGGCGTGGTGTTTCCAAGCGAACGCGTGCTACTGCACTTTCGCCGCCTGGAAGTTGCCTGCCTTCATAGTCGTCGTAGCCAATGCTGACGCGAGCACCGGCATCACCTGGCCTGCGATTGTTCGAATCCAACGTTTCCCGCCCCCCTCATCACGTGTCCGCTACACTCGCGCGTAGTTTTGTGGCAGATTTGCTCTGCACGTCATACTAGGGGGAAACGGCATCAGCATGATTGCAGGCAGAACGGGCGTTGCGGTGGTCGGAGCTTTTGCTCTGGCATTCGCGGTCGCGGGTCCCGGCCATGCTGAACCCCATGTGATCCCAGCACACGCAACATCCGCCACGGATCCACCCCAAGACCCCATGCTGATTGAGGTTCCCTACCTTGACGGCACCCAAGTCACGGTCAATCCTGCCTGGACGCTCACGGAATGCCCCACTGTGGATCTGGACCGTCCGCTATCCATCGAATGCGACGACTCCGGTCAAATCTCCGTGAGCACGGACTACTACGACCCCGCCTTTGGCTCCGTGCCGTTCCCTGTGCAGGTCACGACCAGCGACGGCAGCCCCCGCACCTTGCCGTACCTGCTTGGTCTTGCAGCCCCGGAACCCGCAGAACCCATAGATGCCCAGTTGCCGTACCCGGCTCTCGCAGGCGGGCGAACACTCATCCCGCTCGCGGATCTTGTGGTGTCGTGCACGTACTGTGTGAACGGATTCACCGTCGACGTCGAAGGCATTGAGGGAGACACTGGCGCCCCTGCCCCCACGGTCTACGTCGCGGCTCACCACCTGGTGATCGACGCGCCAACACAAGAGGCCACTACCACCATCTCACTTGCGATCACCGACGGCAGTGGCAACCCCGGCGAGCCCTCGGAACTCACCGTCCCACTCGTCACTCGCACGGATGCCACCGCCACGGCTCTCCACTGGCTCTCCCCGGCCACGGCATCGGGCCCCATGAACGCACAGGACCTCGTCGCCGACCCGGAGGGCGCCATATGGGCAATCACGTCCTGCACCAGTGGCGTCACAGGCACGGCGACGTGCTCTCCGACAGAACTGACCTACGCAGCGGCCGATGCCGCAGAACCCCTGGCAGACCAGGTCACCGTCACGCTCACGTCAGCTAGCGGTCGAGTCGTGGTCTCATCTGTCACCTTCGTCCCGGACCTCGACGCACCCGCACTTGCGAGCGCTGCACCCGCGACCAACGAGCTCAGCCCCATCGCCACGCCACAACCTCCCACCACACGCACCGGAGCCGCGGGAGCCGACTCAGGCATCCTGACCCCACTGTGGGCCGCACTCTCCCCCTCCACCCCCAAGGAGACCCCATGACCCGTATGCGCCTCACGGCCCCATCCGCGAACGACGACGCAGAAACCACCGACTGGCTGGTGACCGTCGACGAGGGCACCACAGCGAGCGACCTCGCCTCGGCCATGGGGCTCGACGCCACCACACTCTTCACCGATCCCGAGGAGCCCCTCAGCACAACAGGTGTGCTGTCAGGAACCAACCTCACACACAGGCGCACCACGACGTCTCCTGGACAGCCACGCCTCGAAGTCGTGGGAGGCCCACTCGCCGGACACACCGTGAACCTCACCGTCGATGCACCCGTCACCCTGGGGCGAGGCATCAACTGCACGATTGTGCTGGACGACGCGTACCTCGAGCCCGAACACGCACGCCTCACCCTCCGGCGACACGGCGACACCGGCGCACTTCAACTCGAACTGGCCCCCACAGGCGACGACGCGTGCGTCGTCAACGGTGAAGCCCACGCTCCCGGCGCACCCGCGACCGTCGTACCTGCCGATGTCTTCCAATGGGGCACACACATCTTCCGGCTCGGAATCGCTCCACCATCAGACGCAGACCTCACCCAGGACGACGTTGGCGTCCGTGGATTCAACCGGCCCTCACGCATCGTCCCCCGTGGCGATGTTCCCGTCGTGACCCTCCCCGGCGACCCACCGGAAGAACAAGAACAGACACCCCTGCCATGGCTGTCCGCCATCGTTCCAGTCGTGCTGGGCGTCTCCATGGCCATCATCTTTGGACGCGCCGTCATGCTGCTGATGGCGGCAGCCTCCCCAATCATGGTCGTGGGTTCCTTCCTCACCAACCGGAAACTGGCACGCAAACGCGGCGAACGCACCGAATCGTCATGGCGCGACGAGGTTCAAGCGGCCTCCGATCGCGTCGACCAGCTCGTACGCGAACAGCGAATCCAAACCTGGTACGACCAACCCGACCCCGTTGTCATCCGTGACACCGCATGCCTACCCACGGCCCGCCTGTGGGAGCGCCGCTATGACGACCCCGACGCCCTCATGATCCGTGTGGGTGTCGCGCAACGTGACCTTCACGTCAGATACGAGGGAGGCGGCGCCTCGTTCCGCGACCGCCCCCACAGTGCTGGAGTCTCACCGCAACCGTTCTCCGTCAACGCTGCCGACGGTCCCATCGGCATCGCCGGAACCGCACACGCAACCCGGCTCGCGGCTCGCGCCGCCCTACTCTCGCTAGCAACGCTGCGCTCTCCGCGAGACTGCCAAATGGTCATGATCTGCGATGACGATCCGGACCAGTGGCAATGGACCACCTGGCTCCCCCACCTCCACGAAAGCACCCACGTGGGGGCCACCCTGGGCAACACCGACGACTCTCGCCGCGAACGCCTCCGCGAACTCGCGTCAACTTTGCACATGCGGCGGCTCGCGTCCGCACAAGGCGTAGCCGCAGGTTCACACATCTTTGTGGTGCTCGACGGTGCGCGCCGCTACCGCATGCTGCCCGGCATGGTCGAACTGCTCAAGCACGGGCACAAGCACGGCATCTACGTGATCGCGCTCGACGACGACGTATCCCGCCTCCCCGAAGAAGTCGCCACCGTCATCGACATCGACCACACCGATGCCGCCATCGCCCGTGTCCAAACGCAAGGAGAGTTCATCGCTCGCGTCCTGCTCGACGGCGCCTCGCTGGCAGTCTCCGAAGAAATCGCACGCTCGCTGTGTGGCTATCACCACATCAGCGGAATCGGCGACGACGGAGTGATGCCCACATCCGTCCGGTTCGTGGAGCTCATGGGAGTCGACCTGGACTCGGCCGCACCCGTGCTGGATCGCTGGGCCCGTACTCCCCGACAAACCTATGTCGTCATGGGCGCCGATGCTGACGGCGAGGTAGCAGTCGACCTCGCCACCGCCGGACCACACGCCCTCGTGGCAGGCACCACCGGATCAGGTAAATCCGAGTTCCTCCAAACACTCATCATCGCGCTCGCCATGGCCAACCGGCCCGATGCCCTGAACTTTGTACTCGTCGACTACAAGGGCGGATCCGCCTTCGCCGACTGCGAGCGCCTGCCACACACCGTAGGAATGGTGACCAACCTCGACGCCCGCGAAACCGAACGAGCACTCGCCTCGCTGGAAGCGGAACTCAAGCGACGCGAACGTGTCCTCAAGGACGACCTCAACGCCAAGGACGTCGACACAGCGTGGGCAAAGAACCCAGAAGCCGCGGCAAGTGCAGGGCTAGCGCGACTCGTCCTGGTGATTGACGAGTTCGCGGAACTCAAGACCGAACTACCAGACTTCATCAATGGGCTAGTCCGTATCGCCCGAGTGGGACGTTCCCTGGGCGTGCACCTGGTGCTCGCTACACAACGTCCATCAGGCGCAGTCACCCCTGAGATGCAGTCCAACATCAACCTCCGTGTTGCCCTCCGAGTCACCGACCAAGGCGACTCCTCCGACGTTCTGGGCTCCGGCGAGGCAGCGCTCATCAGCACCTCAACCCCCGGACGCGGCTACATCAAGGCAGGCGCCAACCAAGCACCCGTCGCCTTCCAGTCCGCCCGCGTCGCAGGCGTACGGCCCGGAACTGTCGTAGAAAGACGGGCCGTCACTCCTGCCGCACCGCTGGCGTGGGATCGCATCGGCTACGCCCCACGTTTTCCTTCCGCCGCGGTTGCTGACGACAACCTCGACCACGACGATACGGACCTGCGGGCACTCGTCAACGTTGTCCTCAGCGCAGCAGAGTTGGCCGGAATCCCCAAGAACCCGTCGCCATGGCTCACGCCACTCCCGGCCACCCTCACCTTGGACCACTTTGTGGGGCAGCGCCTGCCCTCAGGCTCGGTCATCCTGGGCCTCGAGGACCTCCCCGACGACCAGCGCCAAGCACCCCGGCTGTGGCACGTCGCAGACGACTCGCATCTCCTCATCGCGGGTGGAGCCCGGTCGGGACGCACCACGGCGATGCGATCAATCCTTCTGCAGTTGATCCAACGCTTCACCCCACAAGACCTCCACCTCTACGCGATCGACTACGGCAACGGCGCCCTCCTACCGTTCTCGACGGCGCCCCACACTGGCGCCGTTGTCCCCGGTCTCGACAACGCACGCATCACCCGTCTCCTGGACCGCATCCTCAAAGAACTGACGCGACGCCAGAACGTGTTGTCGACTGCCGGGGTCAGCTCCATCAGCGAGCAGCGGGCAAACGCAGCCACACCAGAGGAACGACTCCCCCAAATCGTGCTCGCCATCGACGGTTGGGAACGCGCCTCCGCCACCATGGGCGCCGACGAAATGACCGCGCTACGCGACTCCATCATGCGGATCGTCCGCGAAGGCCCCTCTGCAGGAGTCGCACTCGTCATGACAGGAGACCGAGGTCTCCCCGCTGATCGCATCGCAGCCGCCGTGAGCAGCATGTACGTGCTGCCACTGCGGGACGTGTCCGACTACCGCGCCGCCGGCATCATGATCCGGGAACTGCCAGAAAACCTCCCCCCAGGGCGGGCAATGCACGGACCGCAAGGCGCAGAGATGCAGTTCACGTGCCCCACTCCTGACACCTCAGGAGAAGCCCAGCACAGGCACGTCAACGCCGTAGTCGCTACCGTCGCCGAGCACTGGGCCACCCTGGACCCCCGCCACTCACCCATGCGCGTCGACGTCCTTCCCCCACGCATCGGCCTGTCTGAAGCACTCGCGCTACCAGTGCGATCACACTGCGACCCGGCAGGACCGGTACTGGCGGTCGGAGGAGACGAGCTCTCCCAGTTCACCATCCCCGTCGGGAACTCCCAACACTTCATGGTGGTCGGAGACCAAGGAACCGGAAAGAGCACCGCGCTCGCAGCCCTCTGCGCCCAGTTCGCCCACGGCGACGTTCCAGTCCTGGCCGTCGCAACGCGCGAGTCCATGCTGGCTGAGGTTGCCGCCGCAGCTGGAGTGCCCGTCGTCACCGACCCCCAAACGGACGCAGACCGGCTTGGCACACCTCCCGCCGGCCACTCCGTTGTCATCATTGACGACGCCGACCACATCCGGGACACCCCGCTCGAACAAGCACTCATGCTCGACAAGGGAAACCGCACGTACATCACCTCAGCCCGCCCGGGCTACGTGGCAACAGCGTTCGCTGGACCCGTCGCCGAAGGCAAGAAAGCAGCCCGCGGCCTGATCCTGCAACCATCGTCGAGTCTGCTCGGTACCCAAATCTTGAGCCAATCCATCCCCAAGTCCATGGTGGGACGTGGCAGTGCCGGAGAAGGCGCCCTCTATCTAGACGGCAACTACTACGGGGTCCGCGTACCTCAGCCCGAATCCCCCACCACCAACACCCAGTAACTGCCTACGCACCAGCACACCCATCAACCCCACGTAGGCTTGTACAGGTGAGTGTCCAAGCCGCCACGCCCGGTCCCCTGACTGTGCGCACCATCGAAGTCGACCCGCCCAGTGACCTCCTGGCGGTTCTGCCCCACGGGGGCATGTCATGGGTGCGCAGGGGCGAAGGCATGGTCGCGTGGGGAGAGGTCGCACGGCTGGACACCACGGGAGCGTCCCGCATCGACGAGGCCGACGCCTGGTGGCGCCGCATCTCCCGTCACGCGGTAGTGCGTGACGACGTCCAAGCCCCAGGAACCGGACTCATCGCGTTCGGGTCGTTCGCCTTCGCGGACTCGTCAGCCGCAGGTGGCGCCCTCGTCATCCCCCGGTACGTCCTGGGCGTCCGTGGAGACGATGCGTGGCTCACCGTGATCTCCGAAGACGGACACAGCGCCGTCCCCACCCTCGCGGAAGCAACAGCAGGCGTCACCCCTGCCGGGCCGATGCCGCACGTCAGCATCGAGCCCGGCGACCGTGCCGCTTGGGGTGAAGCTGTCACGCATGCGGTGACACGCATCGGCGCTGGCGAGTTGGACAAAGTGGTGTTGGCGCGCGCCGTCCACGCCACCGCCAACTCCCCCATTGACGTGCGGCCCGTACTGACACGCCTGGCGCAGGACTACGAAACCTGTTGGACGTTCCACGTCGACGGACTCGTAGGCGCGACCCCGGAACTGTTGGCCCGCGTAGACCACGGCCTCGTCACATCCCGCGTACTCGCCGGCACCATCCGCCCCACCGGCGACGAAACCGCAGACCTCGCCCACGCTGCCGCACTCGCCCGGTCCTCAAAAGACCTCGAAGAACACGAGTACGCCGTCCAATCCGTCACCCAAGTCCTCACCACCCATTGCGGATCCGTGAACGTACCCGACGCGCCCTCCGTCCTCCACCTCCCCAACGTCATGCACCTCGCCACCGACGTCACCGGAGTCCTCAGCCACAACGCGTCCGCGCTCGAACTGATCCGGGAACTCCACCCCTCTGCGGCCGTCTGCGGCACCCCCACCCTCACCGCAGCAAGCGTGATCGACGAGCTCGAAGGCCTGGACCGCGGACGCTACGCCGGCCCCGTGGGATGGATCAACGCCGCAGGCGACGGCGAATGGTGCATTGGTCTACGCTCCGCAGAAATCAACACCAACGACCCCACCCGGCTACGCCTCTTCGCCGGTTGCGGAATCGTCGCCGCATCCGAACCCGACTCCGAATGGGCCGAGTCAGAAGCAAAACTCGAACCCATGCGCCGGGCGCTCAGCGCGTAGTACGCCACTCAGCCAGCGCATCGGCCCGTTCCCAGGCACAATCAGAAACAACACCGCCGCAACCGGACTGCAACCAGGACAAGGGGACGTTTCATGTCGCACCACCACCCCGAACACCAGGCCACACCTCCCATGAAGGACTTCTCGCGTGAGTCGTGGGAGGAGCGCTACCGGTCCCGTGACGCGATGTGGAGCGGACGTCCCAACGCCCAACTCGTGACGGAACTGGAAACCGTGGAGCCTGCACATGCGCTGGACGTGGGATGCGGTGAGGGGGCCGATGCCGTGTGGCTGGCCCAGAACGGGTGGCAGGTCACGGCGGTGGACCTGTCTGCCACCGCGATCGAACGCGCCACCGCACACGCCACCGCCGCGGGAGTGGACGCCCATATTGAGTTCACTGACGCGGACCTCGACCAGGTGATCGCGAACCGCGGCCCGTGGAATCTGGTGTCCAGCCAGTACACCCATCCGGAACAAGGCAGCCGGTGGCTTGTGTCCACCCTTGCGGAAGCCGTCGCTCCCGGTGGAATGCTGCTGATCGTGGGCCACCACCCCACCGACCCCCACGCCGCCGAACACCCCGACCTGCAACGGGCCGCTTTCAGTGCAGAAGACGTCGCCGACGTCCTGTCGCGGGACGCCTGGGAAGTGTCCGCGACGCTACGCGAACGCACCTCCTATGAAGCGGACGGCCGCGAGCGCCTGTGGCGTGACTCGGTGTTGGTGGCCCGCCGCCACGGCTAACCGCCGGTCACGGTGTGCGAAATGTTCCACCCCTGACCAGCGCCAAAGGTCCCAGGTGCGCCGTGCGAGGCGTTGCTACCGTCCCGACCATGACCGACACCACCTGGGCGTACCGCCTCACCGCTCCCTTCCAGTTCGAGCGTGTTGAGGTCCCCGTGCCGTCCACGGCCGGGCCCGGCGAGCTGCTGGTGGAACTCACCGCTGGTGCAGTGTGCGGCTCCGACCTTCCGTTCGCTCGCGGAGCGCTGGTACCTGCCGGCGGTGCCGGACAGCCAGGACGGCCGATGCACGAGGTCGTGGGCATTGTGCGTGCCAGTGAGCACAGCGACTTTGCGCCTGGCGATGAGGTGGTCGGATGGGCTTCCAACTGGGATGCACTGCGTGGCTTTTTTGTGACTCACGGGTCGCAGGTGGCGAAGGTGCGCACCAGCACTACTGCGCCACTCGCCACCGTCGCTCAGTCGGTGGCGTGCCTGATGACGGTGTTCGACCGCTTGGGTCCGTTGGACGGCCGCTCGGTTGGCATCATTGGCGTGGGCCCGTTCGGTCTGATGACGTCCATCCTCGCCAAGCACTTTGGGGCAGGCCGCATCACGGGCGTGGACCCGCTCGACCGCCGTGCCGACGCCGAAGGCCTCCCCTTCGACGGACTGCTGCGTCTCAACTCCCGCGTGTGGGCAGAAGACATCACTGACGCGGACCGTCCCGACATTGTGATCGAAATGGTGGGCCACCAGCCCTCCACCGTCGCCGACGGTATGAACGCCGTCGCTAAGGGAGGCACCGTCCTCGCATTCGGTGTGCCGGACGACGACTGGTACGCCCTGCCCATGCGCAGCTTCTTCCGCCGCAACGGCACCCTCATCACAGGCGTCACCACCCACCACCGCGACACCCTGGAACGCGCGCAGGACTACCTGATCGACAACCCGTGGTTCGCGGAACGCATCGTCACCGACGTGGTGCCCATCGAGAACGTGGGCGACGCTTTCCACGCCGCCTGCCACCCCAAGCCGGGTCAGCGCAAGATCGTCCTGTCAGTGTGACTTGAGGCGCGCCTCCACCACTTCCATCGCCACCGGTGGAGCAGCGAGGGCCTTCGCCAAGGCATCGGCGTTCTTCACCAGCCGGTACCCCACGCCATAGCCCGCACACAGGCTCGCCAAGTCCGCACCATGCGGCGTGGTGAACACCCGCTCCACATTCGCGGCGGGCGCAGCAGCATGCTCCAAACCACCAAAAATGGTGCCGCCACCATCGTTGACCACCACGATCCGTAGCCGGGGCCGCTGCTCGCGCGGACCAATGAGCAGTCCCCCCACATCGTGCACAAACGTCACATCACCCATGAGTGCCTGCGTGGGCTTCCCCACTGCCAGCGCCACTCCCACAGCCGTCGACACCGTGCCATCAATGCCCGCCAGGCCACGGTTCGCGATCAACGTCACCCCAGCATCGGCGTCCTGAAGCGGACCCAACCGGTCAAGCGCACGGATCGACCCTGACGAGCCAATCAACGCCACGTCACCCGGCGCCAACGACTCCATGAACGCTCGCGCCACCGCACGCCGGCCCCACACCGGAACCTCCACCTGCAACGCCGCCGCAGCATCACGCCACTGCCGCAACCATGCCGAATCCCCCAAGTTCAGCTGACCACCATCGCTCGTCAGCCACGCCGCAGGAACCCTATGCAACACCCGCTGCGCATGCCGCGGAGCCTCCCGCCAGCGCGCCCCATGAGCCGCCACCATCAACGCCGGTGCACGCGCGATCAACGCCTGCACTGCACGCGACAACGTAGGCCGCCCGATCACGACTACCTGATGGACCCGGTCCGCAAGATCCTGCCCCGCACGCGTCCCCAACAACTCCAGATACGGGCCGATGCACGCCTCACCCCCACGCGCACCCGACGTGGGCTCCGCCAACAGCGGCCACCCATGCGCCTCAGCGACCTGACGGGCCACCTCACCCGCACCATCGCCCGCGATCACCACGCCACGCTCCACCACGGGCAACGGCTCCGGCTCCGCCACCACCGGCACGCCATACGTGCCCTGCGACGGCACCGGATCCACCAACGGCGGGTCATCCCACACACCATTGTCAGGCCCCAAGGGATCCCGGAACGCGAGATCCAGATGCACTGCACCCGGCGTGCCCGTCATGTCATCGCGGGCAGGATCACCCAACGCCACCGCCACCGCACGAGTCGCCAACCGGGCAGCACGCCCCGGCTCATCCCCCTCTGCCGGTGCAGCAGCCGTCGCATCCCACCGCACAAACGTGCCAAAAATCCCCGACTGATCCGTAGTCTGGTTCGCCCCCACACCACGCAACTCACCAGGACGGTCAGCCGTCAACAAAATCAACGGCACACCCGTGTGGTGCGCCTCCATCACCGCCGGAAGCAAGTTCCCCACCGCAGTGCCAGACGTCGTCACCACCGCCACCGCACGCGGCTGCCCCAAAGCCTGCGCGCCACGCGCCAAACCCAACGCCACAAACGCCGCCGACCGTTCATCAATCCGCACATGCAGATTCACTCGCGGCGCACCCAACGGCGGATTGTCCGCACCCGCCTCCGCCAACGCATGCGCCAACGGACCCGAACGCGACCCCGGACACAACACAAAGTCCCGCACCCCACGCTCAGCCAGCGTGGCCACCAACTCCCGCGCAAACGGGGCCGACGGGTTACTCACACGATCACCTCAAGCTCACCAGCGGCCATCACGCCACCCACCGGCAGCCACGTCCGCGCCACCGTATCCGTTGCCAACAACGCCCCGGTCCCCAACCCACACGCTAACGGTTCACGCGGCAACGCTCTCGCTAACGCCACGCCAGCCGCCAACCCCACCGACGACTCCATCGCACTCGACACCACCACAGGACGGTCGCCGATGCTGTCAACAATCTCCAGCGCCCGCCGCACCCCACCCAACGGCTGTGCCTTGAGGATAAAGACGTCCGCGGCATCGGCTCTCACCACGTGGTCCGCGGTGCCGGGAATCCTGATGGACTCGTCGGCAGCGATCGGCACGTCGACGCGGCGCCGCAGGAGCGCCAGGTCACCCACGGACTCCACGGGCTGCTCCGCATACTGCAAGCCCGGGCCACCAGCGCTGCGTGCAGCCGCATCCAAAGCGCGCAAGGAACGGACGGCCTCATCAACATCCCAGCCACCATTGACATCGACCCGGATCGCACCTGCTGGGCCGAGCGCATCCGCCACCGCCTCCACACGCGCAATGTCCTGCGCGAGGTCCGAGCCTCCCCCCACCTTCACCTTGGCCGTGGTGCAGCCATTGCGCGTCGCATAGTCGCGCGCCTGGTCCGGCCCCACAAGAGGGACGATGCTGTTGACAGCCACACTCGCGCGCACCGGATCCGGCCACTCCCCCCGGGCGGCCTCCATGGCGGCACGCCACCAGCGGCCCGCACGCTCCGCGTCATAGTCAGGGAACGGGCTGTACTCGCCCCAATGCCGGTTGCCGTGTGCATCCGCGCTGCTGATCAGCACCCCGCTGCGCCGCGTGGTCGCACGAAAACGCGTCAGGAGCTCAACAGTGAACGGACGAAACTCCATGGCTCAAGACTACGGCGGCCCGCCACATCGGCCCGCGCTCCCCCACATCGGTTCGGCCCGCGCTCCCCCACATCGGTTTGACACAAGCCTGGGGCTGAAGTGTCGAGTGCGGCAGTTGTGACTGTCTAAAGCGGCGCATCGGCCCCATGCGCCACAGTGGTGTGCCAAACCGAAGGCAGCAGTGGCCGACTACCCTGGCCACATGAGCATTCCCTCCCAGGTTTCGGACACGTTCGACCCGCAGCAGTGGCGTTCCATCGACGGGTTCCCCGACGGCGACATCACGTACCACCGCTGGGTGCAGCGCGACGGAGACACCACGCGCGACCTGCCCGCCGTGCGCATCGCGTTCAACCGGCCGGAGGTGCGCAACGCGTTCCGCCCCCAAACGGTCGACGAGCTGTACCGCGCCCTGGACCACGCCCGCATGACCTCGGACGTTGCTGCCGTGATCCTGACCGGCAACGGCCCCGCACCCAAGGACGGCGTGTGGGCGTTCTGCTCCGGGGGCGACCAGCGCATTCGCGGGCGTGACGGCTACCTGTACGAAGGCTCCGCCGAAGACGCCCCCGCGCACGGCGGCCGCCTTCACATTCTGGAAGTCCAGCGCCTCATGCGCACCATGCCCAAGGTCACCATCGCGGCCGTCAACGGGTGGGCGGCCGGTGGCGGGCACAGCCTCAACGTGGTCGCTGACCTTTCGATCGCGTCGCTCGAACACGCACGGTTCAAGCAGACGGATGCGAATGTGGGGTCGTTCGACGCCGGCTACGGATCTGCGTTGCTGGCCCGGCAGGTGGGCGACAAGAAGGCCCGCGAGATTTTCTTCCTGGCCCGCGAATACTCAGGGGCCGATGCCGCAGCCTGGGGCGTCGTCAACGAGGCAGTGCCGCACGCGGAGCTGGAGAGCACGGCTCTGGAGTACGCGAAGACCATCGCCACCAAGTCGCCGCAAGCGATCCGGATGCTGAAGTTCGCGTTCAACCTTGCAGACGACGGGCTTGCTGGCCAGCAGGTGTTCGCCGGTGAGGCGACCCGAATGGCGTATATGACGGATGAGGCGCAAGAGGGTCGCGATGCGTTCCTCCAGCGACGGGACCCGGATTGGACGCAGTTCCCGTACGCGTTCTAACGATCCGACCAACCAAGAACTACGGCCAGGACCACAAAGCCCCCTGACCCCCGCCGAGTTTATACGGCCAGGGGAAGGGGGCTGCGGGTTAGGAAATGTTGACCGTGGGGTTGTCGGACACTCCGGACTGCGGCACCAGCTCCACCCAGGTCTTACCGGGGATGAGCTGCACCACTTCGCCGTCGGTGTTCTTCAACACGTAGGGATCAAACTGTCCGGCCTTGGACCAAGTGATCTCCTGGTACGCGTCGCCGACCACAGCGAATCCGGTGCCGTCACGTCCTGCAAGCATGGTTTCCGGAACAGATGATCCTCCGCTGCGGCCCGTGTACTCGACGTCGACGCGCAGCACGATCACGTTGTCGGCGTACAGCTGGGTGCCGTCGTCCTGGACGTGGGGCGAGCCGCCCTCGGAACGCTGCCACACCTCACCGTCGAAGTCCCATGACGGGTTGGAGTACTGCGACATGTGGATGTCGATCGCGGAGGCCGTGGTGCCGCCGGTGACGACGTTGGACTCTTCGGCGGGGTAGGCGTACTCGAACTGCTGCGGTGGGGTGGTGGCGTCAGTCTGAGCGAAGAAGTCCTCTGGCGTGCCATAGAGGTTGTGCGGTGCCGCACGGTTGGAGGTGCGGTAGAAGCCGTAGCCGCCGGTGTCTTGAGCGATCATCTCCTGGCCGGTGGATGCCGTCTGGTTGATGAACCGTCCCTGGGCACCGGAGAAGATCAGCGGTCCTTCAAACGAACCCATGATGTTCTTGTCCATGGGACGCATGGAGCGGATGGGCCCCAGGGTTTCGGGAACGTCCGAGTGGTACACGGCCACCAGGCGGGAGATGCCGGACTCCACGTACTCCTCGAACACGACGTCCGCGTTGACGAGGTTCTGCTGTGGGCGGGCGGCCGCAGAGTTCTCGATCTTGATGGACAGCGCGGGACGGGCCAGCAGGTCCTCGTTGGCCTCGGTGGCGTCCACACCCGTCAGCGGCCAGATCACTTCTGGTTGGGGGTCTGCGGGCGGCGAAGGGACAACGGTGCGTTCCACTGCGGACGCTGAGGGCGATGCCGTGGTGGCCGTGCCTTCCGCAACATTGGACGAGCAGGCGGTCAGGAGCAACGCTGCGGCAGCGAAGGCTGTCAGCGGGACGACGCGACGGGTCTTCATGGCCGCCATTCTAGGGGCCGCTTACGCTTGTCCACATGACGTACGCCCGGATTGCCCGAGATGCGCCCGCCGCCATTCACGCTGTGGTCCATGGACAGGCTGCTGGCATTGCTGCCCGTACCTCCGGTTCTACTGGTGAGCCGCGTGAAGTGTTGTTGAGTGCGGAGGCCGTCCGGGCATCGGCCCGTGCCACGTTGAACCGGCTGGGTGGGCCTGCGCATTGGTTGCTTGCTGTGCCTCAGGACAGGATCGCGGGTGCGATGGTGTTGGCGCGTGCGGAGATGGCGGATGCCCACGTGACGCGCATGCCGGCCGGCCCGTTCACGGCGCAGGGCTTCGCGCAGGCCGTGGCATCGATGCCTGCTGGCCGGCGGTATGTGTCCTTGGTGCCTACGCAGGTCCGCAGGCTCTTGGCCGATGCGGCGGGGGCTAGCGCGCTCGCAAGTTTCGACGCGGTTCTCGTGGGAGGTGCCGCGCCCGGAATGGAGTTGCCCGCCAACGCTGTGGAGACGTACGGCATGACGGAAACGTGCGGCGGTTGTGTGTATGACGGGGTGCCGCTGCCGGGGGTGAACGTGCGGGTGAGGGACGATGCCCGGATCGCCTTGGCAGGCCCGGTCCTGGCGGACGGCTATGAGGATGGGGACAACTCAGCTTTTGAGGTGAGGCATGGCCGGCGCTGGTTCGTGACTGGCGACCTGGGCGACTGGGATGGACGGTTGGACGTTCACGGGCGGGCCGACGACGTGATCATTACCGGTGGCCACAACGTGCATCCCGCGACTGTGGAGCGTGCCCTGCTGGCCTTACCAGGGGTGAAGGACGCCATCGTGGTGGGAGTTCCTGATCCGGAATGGGGAGAGCGGGTCGCTGCGGTGGTGGCGTGCGTTCCCCCTGCTCCTACGGTGACGCACATTCGGGAGTCGGTGGACCTGCCCAGGCATGCGCTGCCGCGCCTCATTGTCCCCATGGATTCCGTGCCTCGTACTGAGGCTGGCAAAATCGATCGCAGTGCCGCGCGCCAGATCGCCGCAGCAGCAGACCCCAAGGAGCCCGCATGACGACCACCCAAGACTGGATCGACGGAGCCCGTCCCCGCACCCTGTGGACGTCGATCTCTGCCGTGGCGGTCGGTAGCGGTGCTGCCGCTGCGGTCGACGGTTTTGCGTTCATCCCAGCGTTGCTTGCTCTGGGCGTTGCCGTGGCACTCCAAGTGGCCTCGAACTACGGCAACGACTACTCGGACGGTATCCGTGGCACTGACATGGACCGCATTGGCCCGGACCGTCTGGTCGCCACGGGCCGCGCCACTCCCACGGCGGTGAAGCGTGCTGCGTTCGTGTCGTTTGGGGTGGCTGGCGTGTTGGGTCTGACCCTGGTCGCGATCACCGGAACGTGGTGGCTGCTGCTCGTGGGTGCGGTCGCGATTGTTGCGGCCTGGACGTACACCGGCACTACGCGGCCCTATGGGTATGCCGGCTGGGGTGAAGTCAGCGTCTTCATTTTCTTTGGTCCCGTGGCTGTGCTGGGCACCATGCTCACCCAGACTGCATTCTCAGGCGACGCCTCCATCACGTGGTGGGCCGTGATCGCCTCGACCGGTGTGGGCCTGTACGCCGTGGCACTGCTCCTGGTGAACAACATCCGCGACGCTGACACGGATGCCGTCACCGGCAAACTCACCCTGGCCGTGAAGTGGGGCGTGCCCCGGGCACGCCGGCTCTTTGTGGCATCGGTCCTGCTGCCTGTGGTGTGTGCCGTGGTGGTCGCGTTCGCACACCCGTGGGCACTCATTGCGACCGTGGTGGCACTACCCAGCCTGCTGATCGCGGGCGGCATGCGGATTGGCGCAGAGAAAGTGTCGATGAAGGTGATCTTCAGCGCGATCTCTGGCGTGGGACTCGCCTATGGGCTGCTGCTGGGAGTGGCGCTCGCGCTTTAGCGCTTGTCCTGCCCGTCGCCGATCTCCGCGTCCTCTTCCGCATCAAGTGTGCGGATCCCCCGCTGCGAGCGGTCAATGACGCCTTCCATCTGCTGCCCGGCCTGACGGCGCAAACCATCCAAGGCCAGGTAAGAAATCATCCAGGCGATGAAAAACGCGGCAATCACAGAGATGATGTCGAACCAGCCGACCAGGTACAGCACACCCACCACGGCAAAGAAAATACCCGTGCGTGCAGCCCAATAGGCAAGAATCCTCATGCGTATAAGGGTACGTGGGGCTACAGTGTGCCTGTGCGCGCGCTTCCGTTCATCCTGTACGTAGTGATTACTGCCTACTGTGTCGCGGACGCAGTGCAGCATCCCGAGCCCTCACCCCACGGTGTCCCCAAGTGGGCGTGGATTGTGATCATCCTGCTATTCCCGTACATCGGCGCACTAGTGTGGATCATTCTGAAGTTCACCCGCGGCACTGGCCGTAGCCGCCCCCAGCCCCGCCCCATGGCACCGGACGACGACCCCCAGTACCTCATTTGGCTCAACGAGCAGGAGCGCCGCCGCAAGCTGGGCAACGACTAGAATGAGTTGATGCGTTACCTCCTGCTGTTTGGTCTGTACATCGTGCTCGCGGCCTATGCGGTCACGGACGTCCTCAACCGCGGCAAGCAGGAGTACTTTGGCCTCCACCGGACGGCCTGGATCGCGATCATCATCTTGGCCCCCTACTTGGGTGCGCTGATCTGGATTGGGTTGCAGATGCGCGGCCGCGGCGGCACCTCCGAACCCCGCCAGAAGGCCCCGGACGACGACCCCGACTACCTGCGGTGGCTACGCCAACAGGAACGTCGCAAAAACGACGACTAGGCCTCCCGCCTGCAACAACTCCGCGGGCTAAGACGCGTTTGCGGCGTCACCAATCGCGAGCGCGCTCGACACCCACAGGTCCGGGGTCCAGCCGCGGGACGCCGCCCGCTCAATGGCTTCTGCCACGACCGCGTTCACCAACGCCGCCCCCACCACGGTCGAGGTGGGCCCCACACGAGTGCCAGCGACTTCCACCGGCACCGCGGCATCGCCTACGACGCCGTGGTTGTCGAGCACAATGTCAGCGACTTCGTGGAGTTTGGGGTGGGGCGTGGGACGTGCTGCGGGCGAGGTGGCGTGGCCCACAGACGTCACCGCAATCGTGGTGAGACCGCGCTTGCGTGCCTCCTGAACCGCTTCCACGGACACCGCGTTGCCGCCTGAGTTCGACGCGACGATCAGCACGTCGCCCGCCTCCACGCCGTGGTCATCGAGCAGTTTCTCCGCAAGCCCGGAGATCCGTTCTAACTGGGTGGCGAGCCGGTTGGAACCATGCAGCATGAGACCTTCAAAAAACAATGGCCGCACCGCTTTGAGCCCACCCGCGCGGTAGAAGACCTCTTCGCTGATGATGGTGGAGTGGCCGGAGCCAAACGCGTGCAACGTTCCGCCCTGAAGGAGGGCCGATGCGATGGCTTCCGCCGCCGCGGACATGGCAGCAGACTCTGCAACGGCGGCCTCCTCCAGCATGGAGGTCACGGCAGCCAGATAGCGCGCACCCGCGCCTTCCGGGTTCAGCGGGCTAGCGGATACGGCGTCGGCGGAGGTGTCAGGCATACGTCCACTCTACGGACACGCCGGCGCGCTAAGCGCCGTAAAGGTCCAGGATTTGTGCGCCCACGGTCTGCACGTCAAAGCGTTGCACCCGCTCGGCTTGTTCCGCGTGGAGTTCCGCGCGCAGAGCATCGTCCTCAATGAGCCGGGTCAGCGCCGCCGCGAATGCTGCAGTGTCCGTGGCGTCAACGGACACCTCCGGCCGGTCGCCAAGCACCGACAGATACCCCGGGTTCGCCCCGCCAAACACTACGCCCGCCCCGGAGGCCATCGCCTCAATAAGCACAATGCCAAAGCTCTCGCCACCGGTAGCCGGGAACACGGCAAGGTCTGCGCTGGCGTAATAGCCAGGCTTGTCCTCTTCCGACACAAACCCGTCAAGGTGCACCACGTTCTCTAGCCCCGCGTGGGCGACGGCTGTGGTGAGGAGGTCCAGCATCGGCCCTTTACCGCCGATGCGCACCTCAAGCCGGTCCCGCACCTCAGGGGGCAACGTGGCCAGGGCCGCGATCAGTTCCGCAGCACCCTTACGTTCCACGAGCCTGCCCAAGAAGACGATGCGCACACGGTCACCGTCCCGCGGCGCCGCCTCAGCGCCCGCAAACGCGGACGTATCGATAGAGCAGGGAATCACCTGCGCCTCAATGCCGAAGGCACGGCGCGCAAACTCCACCGCCGGCGGCGACACCGCGCAGAACGCATCAAACCGCGCCAAGTTGCGGCGCTGAATACGGCCCAACAGTCGCGTCCCATACTCGGAAACACGGCCGTCAGGAAGGATGTGGAACGTGCCCACGATCCGGACCGTGCGGCCCTGAACCGCACGCGCCTCATCCACGACTCGGGACGCAAACAGCGGCGAATGCGGGATCTGCACGTGGATCACGTCATAACGCTGCTCATCAAGGAACGCACGCAAATCCTTGCGAGACGTCGGCAACGGAATCCGCAAACCATTGCCGTTAAACGTCACCCCCACATTGCGCGCCAACGAATGCACCGTCACGTCCGTCCGGGTGGCCTCCGAGCACACATAGTGCACCTCATGGCCCGCACGCTCCATGAACGCCCCCAGAGTCAACACATACTGTTGAACCCCGTCCGGCCGGTCAATGGAATCGTCCAGAACGAACGCAATCTTCATACGTGAATCAGACCCCCGCATAGCTGTGCAGCCCCTGGAACACCAGGTTGACCACAGTGAAGTTCATGATGAGTGCCACAAAACCGATCAAAGCCAAGTAGGCGCTACGCCGTCCAGCCCACCCCTGCGTGGTGCGGGCGTGCAAGTAGGCAGCGTAAATCACCCAAATGACAAAGGACCACACTTCCTTGGGGTCCCAACCCCAATAGCGGCCCCACGCGTGCTCCGCCCACACGGCGCCCGCCATCACAGTGAAGGTCCACAACACAAAACCCACAGCATGTAGGCGGAACGCAAGCGCCTCCAACTTGGCGGGCGTGGGCACCGCTTCCAGCCACGTCCACTTCTGCAAGAACGCGCTACCCGAGTCGCGGTAATCGCGCCACAACTGCAGCACCGTCGCGACCGCACCCACTACAAAAATGCCCGTCGCGATAATTGCGATCGACACGTGAATGACCAGCCAGAAACTCTGCAACGCAGGCTGCAAACCCGTCGACTGCGCGTACAGCACCGTCATACCCAAACCCAGGGCGATCGTGCCAAAACCAGTAACACCAGGCGCCAAGTACGACACGTCACGCTTGCGTTGCACGATCAGGAACACCACCACCGCAACCCACGTGCCAGTGATCGTGTACTCGTACATCGTGGACCACGGGACATGCCCGGACTCAAACCCGCGCGCAATGACACCCACACCGTTCAGCACCGCACCCACAAGAGTCGTCGACGCAGCAATGCCCGAGGCCTTACTCCGCACCCGCACAGCACTGGACGCGCCAGCCGTGCCCGACGCACTACCGGCGGCGCTATCCCCGGTGAGGCCCTGTGCGCCACTCACATCAGCATCGGCGCTACTCGTGGCCGTGGCGGCCAGCGCCTTCGCCTGGGTCTTGGCATCTGCCACGCGCGCCAGATGAATCGATGACGCGACCATCGCGATCGCATACAACGCTGTGGCACCCCACAACGCAAGCCAGCTCAGTTCCTGGGCGGTCATGAGTCCTCCGGGGGTGTCTTGACCAAGATGAGAGTTCCGGTTGCCTGTGCCACGAGAGCCTCAAGGTCCTCATGCACGGCAGTGTCATGCGCGGGAGCCCACGCGGCAGCGGTGACCACTGTAGTCTTCCGGCCCGCAGGCGGCGCCACCGCCGCCACCAGCCACAAGCGCCGGCGCGAACCAAACAAGCTCATCGCCAAACCCACCAGCGCGCCAATAGACGCCACCAACAGCCACGGCAACGTAGGGTCACGGCGCAGATCGAACGCCGCAAACCGCGGCATCTCCTCCCACGTCACCGTGCCCAAGCCATCCGGCAACGAGATGGTCTCCCCCAGTTCCATCCGCACCAACAACGGATTGCCGTCATCGCCACGAACCGGACTCAGCTGCGACTCATCGAGCTGGTACACGTTCTGCGGCACCCCCGCATCAAGGCCCAAATCACCGGTGTAGGCCTGCAGATAGATCACCGGGTTACCCGGCGCCGGGTGCAACGACACTGGGCCCGCCTCCGAGGATCCCTCCGTGGGCAACAAAGTCGCCTTGAAACCCAACTGCTCGCCACTGGTGACATCCGGAACCTTGATCACGCCGGTCGACGTATACACGCTGTCCTGCGGCAAGAACGGCACCGCCCCCTGGAACGCCACATTGCCGTCACCATCAGCGACCGTGAACCGCGGCGCATACCCATTGCCCTGCAAGTAGATCTTGGCGCCATCCACCTGGATAGGCCGGTTCACCTGAGCCTCCACAGTCCGCGGCTCCTGCCCCGGCTCCGTCAACACCGCATGCGCGGTGAACTCCAGCGGATTCCCATCCAGCCCAAACTCCGCCTCAAAGCTCTCCAGCGTCAACGTCCACGGATCCAAATCGTCCTCGCTGAACAACGCCCCCGACTCATACGAGTCATACGCCACCACAGCATTCGTGAACGTGTCCCCCTCCACAATCAGCGCCTGCCCCCGATACGTCAGCAACGACCCCGCAGCAACCGCCAACAGAATCCCAATGAGCGACAAATGGAACACCAGATTGCCCAACTCACGCACATGCCCCTTGTGTGCGGACAACGCCAGCTCACGGCCAGCATCGGGCGCCTTACGCTCCCGCTCATCGACGCGCACACGGTAATGCGTCAACCACCGGAACGGCCCCGAGCCCTCAAGCTCCCGGCGCGCCGCGTCCACCACGGACTCAGCGCTGGAGTCCGCCTCAACCTCCACCGGCTCGTAACGGTCCAACCGGCTAGGCGCCGCCGGAACCGGCTCACGCAACTCACGCCAATACACGCCCACCCGGGGCACAATGCAGCCAATCAGCGACGCAAACAGCAACAGATAGATCGCCGTAAACCAGGCGGACCCAAACACATCAAGGAAGCCAGTCGCATCCAACAACGGACCCCAGAACGGGTTCGCATCAATAAACGCCTGCGTATCCCCCGCATTCTGCGGCCACTGCGGCAACACCGACCCCGGAATCGACGCCAACGCCAACAGAATCAGCAAAATCACGGCCACACGCATCGACGTCACCTGACGCCACATCCACCGCAACCACCCGCGCACCCCCAAACGCGGCACATCGCGGTACGCATAGTTGTCGAGCTTCAGCCGGGCACTCATCAGATCGCCACCCAGAACGAATCAATCCAACCCTGCATCTGACCCGTCAACGTCCCCCACAGGCCAGTCACCAACATCACACCCAAAATCACCAGCATCGAGCCGCCGAAGATCTGCAAACCACGACGATGCTTGCGCAACCACTTCAGCATCTTGCCCGAGCGCTCGAACCACAACGCAATCCCCAAAAACGGCAAACCCAACCCCAGGCAGTACGCCACCCCCAACAACGCCCCGCGGCCCACCGACCCCTCAGTCAAACCCAGCGCAATCACCGCGGACAACGTAGGGCCGATGCACGGCGCCCAGCCAAGCCCAAACACCACACCCAGCAACGGCGCACCAGCAAGGCCCGCCTTGGGATTGATGTGGAGACGGCGCTCATTTTGCAAGAACGGCATGGCACCCATGAACGCCAAACCCATCAAAATGACCAGCACACCCAACACGCGCGTAATGATGTCCAGCCGAGTTTGGAACGCAGCACCCGCAGCGGACACCACAATCGCCAGCAACACAAACACCGCAGAAAAACCCAACACAAACAACAGCACGCCCAACACCAGGCGCGGCCGCGACTTCTTACCCCCAGCATCGGCCCCCGCCATGCCTGACACGTACCCCAGGTATCCGGGAACGAGCGGCACCACACACGGCGACGCAAAGCTCACCAACCCCGCCAACATCGCGATCGGGATAGCAAGCAACAACGAGCCCGTCAGGACCGTCTCAGAGAAAGACACCGCAGCAAGGTTCACGAACGGGCACCCTCAACCAACGCCTCAAGCGTGGACGGCTCCACCCGGCCCACCGCGCGTGCCGCAACACGGCCCTCCGGGTCCAAGATCAGCGTGGTCGGCACCGCATTGATCGACACCAAACCCTGCATATGTGCAATGGCCTGGCCGTCAGCGTCATCGATGCTCGGGTACTCCACCTCAAAGGTGCGTTCAAACGCCTGCGCCGTCGCCGCATCGTCCCGACTGTTCACACCAATGAGCTGGACATCCTCCATCGCATCAAGCGCCACCAAGTCCGGTGCCTCCGCACGGCACGGCGGGCACGACGCGTACCAGGTGTTCACCAACACCACCTGGCCGCGATACTCCGCAACATCCACCGTGTTGCCCTCAAAGTCTGTGCCCGTCAACTCCAACGGCTCGCTACGACTGTCCTCAGCCCACTCCGTCACCGTGCCATCACCACTGACGTAACCAGGCGAGTTCGCCACCTCACCCGGAGCACACGCAGCCAACCACAACACCGCCGCGATCACCACCGCGGCAAGAATCACCAGCCGCGCATGTCGCCTCACGTGGGCACCTCGATATGGGCCGCCGGCTCCGCATACGACATCGCCACCGGCTCACCATCCTCGATCGTGAACGAGGTCAGGCTCGCCAACGCACACTGGCGCGAACGCGGGTCATGCAGCATGGACCGGTTCTCAAAATCGCAGCGCGTCACCCAGATCGGCAACTGGTGACTCACCATCACCGTGTCCGAATCCGGGTTCGCCTCCGCCGCATCCCTCACCGCAGCCCACATGCGGGCGCGCTGCTCCTTGTACGGCTCGCCCCATGACGGCGTCCACGGGTTACGCAACTTCCACCAGTCGCGCGGGTTCATGAAGTCGCGAGCGCCCCTGGTGAGGACGCGGCCAGCAAAGTCGTTGCCCGCCTCAATCAGGCGTTCATCCGTGTGGATCTCCAGACCAAACGCCTCCGCCGTGGGCGCCGC
Source organism: Demequina sp. B12 (assembly GCF_028823635.1). GTDB lineage: Bacteria > Actinomycetota > Actinomycetes > Actinomycetales > Demequinaceae > Demequina. The sequence continues at coordinate 557,657 of NZ_JAPEHU010000001.1, read as the reverse complement.
AGTCTGCTGCGCACGCAACAACGGCGACGCCACCACCCGGCCCACGTTCACCTCGCGTGCCTGCAAATCCTCGGCAACAGCGCGCGCCATCGCCTGACCGGTGTCAGACAGCCGGAACTGAGGCAAACGGCCATACAGAATCTTGTCCGGGTTGTGAACATGGCCGTGGCGAAGCAAATGAACGACAGGCATGGCCACTATTGTCGCTCACGCGCGCGGGACCTAGGTCACGCCGGCCAGGTGGCTGTCTGCGGCTGTCCCGGGCAGCCCCCGCTCAGTCGGTTTAACACAGACCTGTGACTGCTGCGCCTGATGAGGCACGTGCGACAGTCACTGGGTTCACACCGGCCCCAGGAGCAACAGGGTTGTGCCAAACCGACGGAGAACCGCTGCTGGGTACAGCACAGCCGGGCCGATGCGCGCTCAACGCTTGCGCTTCAACTCCCGGTCCAGGCGGGCCGGGTCCACACGCCAGAAGCCGTGCACCTCACCATCAATGAGGACCACTGGAATCTGTTCGCCATATTCGGAGGTCAGTGCGGCATCGGCCGAAATGTCCACCTCTTCCCACGCCACCTTGCGCTTGGCACACACGGCGGCCACGACCTCCCGCGCTTCATCGCACAAGTGGCATCCGGGACGTGAATACATGGTGACGCGAGCGGACATGTTTCACAGGATAGGGCGGACCTGAGCTCTGGCCTCGCTAGAGTGAGACGGTGATGTCCGACCGTCCCCAGACCAACGCCACCGTGGCTGCGTTCTTTGATGTCGACAACACGGTCATTCGTGGCGCATCCGCGTATCACATTGCGCGCGGGCTTCAACAGCACGGGTTCTTCCGCAAGCGCGACGTGTTCCGATTCTTCTGGGAACAGTTGAAGTACACCGTGATGGGTGAGAACCGCGAGCAGATCGAAGGGCTGCGGGATGAGGGCCTGTCGATCATCAAAGGCTGGTCCGTGGCGGAAATGATCGCGGTGGGCGAAGAGGTGTACGACGAGATCCTCGCGCTGCGCATCTTCCCTGGCACTCGCGCACTCATCGACGAACACTTGGCTGCAGGCCGCGAAGTGTGGTTCGTGACCACCACTCCGCAAGAGGTGGGCTCCGTGATCGCGCAGCGGCTGGGCGCCACCGGCGCTTTGGGTAGCCGCGCCGAACACGTCGACGGCCACTACACCGGCAGGCTCGACGGCCAGCTCCTCCACCGCGAAGCGAAAGCTATCGCGGTCGCAGCGCTCGCACAGGAACGCGGACTGGACCTGAGCAACAGCTACGCATACGGCGACTCCATCAATGACGGGCCGATGCTCGAGTCAGTGGGCAACCCGTGTGCCATTAACCCTGACAACAAGTTGCGGCGCCGGGCCGCCGAGCGTGGTTGGGAAGTCAAGGAGTTCCGCAAGCGCCGCAAGAACGGACGCCGCGGGATCGTTCGGGCGTCCGCGGCGGGGGCCGTGTGGGCGACCGTTGCGGTGGCGCGGGGCGTGAAGAGCGCAGGGAAGGCGACCGTGAACCGGGTGACGCGCCGGCCTATCGCCGTGAAGGACGACGAACGGTCGCACGGGCTGTAAAACCACACTTGCCGCCCACCTAAGCGGGCGGCAAGCGCCGATGCCTCCCAGCACCGAAGGTGCGTCACACCACGGTTGGCACCCCGGGCTCCAGGTCCACCAGCCGGCCGGCCAGGCCCAGTTCACGGAGCCGCGCGACTGCCTGAGCCCGCTGCTCGGAGAAGTGTTCCCACCCGTCCGCATGCACAGGAACCACGGTCGCTGAGGGCCACCGCTGCATGACCTGAGCGGCGCGGTCCGCGTTCAACGTCAGCAAGGCAGGCCCGCGCATCGCCAACTGGGCGGCACCTACGCACAACAGAGCGACGTCAACGTAAGGGAACCGGTCCGCGATGGTGCCCGCAACCTCCACGGACGCGTTGTCGCCAGAGAAGTACACGGTGGGCCAGCCTTCCGCTTCCATCACAAAACCCACCACGGGTCCGGCGACCTCCACCAGTTCGAAGGGTCCGTGCTGGGCGGGAACTGCGGTGATGGTGACCTCGACATCCCCCTGGACTGTGTGGGTGTCTCCTGGTGCGACTCCCACGAAGCCGGGGTTGCGCTCTGCGCCCGCGACTGTGGTGATCGCAACGGTGCTGCGCTGGGCGTACTCGCGGCCTGCGTCGTCAAGGTTGTCGGGATGCTGATCGTGAGAGATCAGCACGACATCCGCGACTCCCACCTGGTCCGCGGTGAGCGCGGGCCCGTGGGTCTTCACCAGGTACGCATGCGGGCCCGGCTGGTCAAAGGTGGGGTCCGTCACGATGGTGAGGCCTGCATACTGCAGGACTGCTGTGGGACCGCCGATGAGTGTTGCTGTGATGATGTGTGTCATGACTTCATCGTGGCTGCGTGACTCCCACGATGGCGATGGCCCAATGGGCATGTACCGGTAGATTAGGGCCATGATCTCGGTTGCGGTGTATGCCTGCCCCGGCACAGAGTCTCACCTTCTGCCCACGGCACACGCGGTGTTCCGGGCCGCGTCCCGCGACGTGGACCGTTACGACGTCCGCTGGTGCACGACACACCCAGGGACTCTGCCCACCGCAGATGGTCTCGACATCACCGTTCAGCACGGCCTCGAAGCGCTCGACACCGCCGACGTGGTCGTGATCCCCACATGGAACCTCAGCATCGACCCGCCCCAGGCTTTCCTGGACGCCCTGCGCGCCGCCCACTCGCGCGGCGCCACCATCGTGGGCTTGTGCTTGGGAGCTGTGGCAGTCGCGGCATCGGGCCTCTTGGATGGCCGGCCCATGGCCACCCACTGGGCGTTCGCCGCGGACGTCGCCACGCGCTGGAGAGTCAATGTTGACCCAAGCCCGCTGTGGATTGACCATGGCGACGTCATCACCTCTGCTGGCGCGACTGCCGGCTATGACTGTTGCCTGCACCTGGTGCGCCGTCACTATGGCGCGGCAGTTGCCGCGACCGCCGCGTCCCGCCTGGTTCTGCCCCCGCACCGGGACGGGAACCAGGCTCAACACGCACGCCCCCTCACCGCGACCCCCACTGCGCCGCATGACATTTCCCGCGCCATGACGTACGCGCTTGAGCGGCTTGGCACTGCACTGACGCTGGATGAGTGGGCTGCAGCAGTGAACATGTCGCGGCGCACCTTCACCCGGCGGTTCCGCGCCGAATCGGGCCTCTCCCCCGCCGCATGGCTGCTGAACCAGCGCCTCGACTCCGCGCGGGTGGCGCTTGAACAGTCCGATGCGACGCTTGAGGACATTGCACACCGGCACGGGTTCGCGGACTCGTCCTCGCTGCGCAGCCACTTCCGTGCCAGGTTCAACGTGACACCGTCGGCGTACCGGCGCACGCATCAGGCCTAGCCAGGCGGGGGACGGTGCGCGGGCCAAGCAAAAACGCCCGCCCCACCGCAGGGTGGAACGGGCGTTGCGTGCGCGAAGGCCGGGACATGCCCGGCGTCACGCTACTTCTTGTTGCGGCGCTGGTGGCGAGTCTTGCGAAGCAGCTTACGGTGCTTCTTCTTCGACATACGCTTGCGGCGCTTCTTGATGACGGATCCCACGGAACCTACCTCGAATCGATCAGGGTGCTTTCGGCGTCCAGTACGCGCTGGACGCGACAGACAAGGGCCTAGCCTACCGTGCCGGAGCGGCGCTCGTCATCTTCGGCGGCAAAGCCACCCTGAAAGCCTGCTTGTTCCATGAACTGGTCGACTGCCGCGCGGGGTACGCGGTAGGACCGTCCGAACTGGACTGCGGGGATCTCCCCTGCGTGAACCCAGCGATACACCGTCATGCGGGACACGCGCAGAAGTTGCGCAACCTCAGCTACCGTGAGGAACGTTGTCCGGGACCCGCCATTGTCTGCCATGAAGTCATTCTCCCTCAGTGAACACTATCCGGCAGGTGTATCGGCCGAACCCTCCCTCTACTGTAGGGGCTGAAGTGACAGTTGTGAAGAGTGTGAAAGTTGCCGATGATGGGAGTGGCGGCTTTTTCACCGCCCGGATAGGTCCGCCGAGCACCGCGCATAACGGTGCATGTGAGGAGACGCATGGACACGCTGCGCGACGTGCGCGCCCGCGTGGGTGAGTGGTTCGGCCACGTAGCCCTGCGCTCCCCTTCGCGACTCGCTTTGGCGGCATTCGCACTGGTAATCCTGCTGTTCACCGCACTGCTGTCACTGCCCGCTGCCACCACGTCGGGGCAGCGAGCACCGTTCATCGACGCGCTGTTTACCGCCACATCGGCCGTCTGCGTGACAGGCCTGGTGACCGTCGATACCGGCACCTACTGGTCCCCCATTGGCCTCACCATCATCGCCACCGGCATCAAGGTGGGTGGCCTGGGGATAATGACGCTCGCCTCGCTCATCGGCTTGGCAGTGTCCCGACGATTGGGCCTCACTCAGCGCCTGCTCGCCGCCGGCGAGGCACGCGCCACCGGGCTAGGCGACCTGCGCTCGCTGCTGCGCACCGTGCTCATCGTGTCGACCAGCGTCGAGCTCGTGATCGCCGCCATTCTCATCCCGCGCTTCATCACGTTGGACTACGGGTTCTGGAAGTCCATCGGCTACTCCGTGTTCTACGGCATCTCCGCGTTCAACAACGCAGGCTTCACCCCGGACCCAGCCGGGCTCTACGGGTTCTCGCATGACTTCTGGGTCCTCATCCCCATCGGCCTGGGTGTGTTCATTGGCGGCCTGGGCTATCCGGTCTACCTGAACCTGATCCGCAACTGGCGGCACCCGCGGCGGTGGTCGCTCCACACCAAGCTGACGCTCGTGATGGTGAGCGCGCTCGCCGTGATCTCTGCCGGCCTGCTCGCCATCTTCGAATGGTCCAACCCCGACACCCTGGGCGACCACAGCGCAGCAGACACCGCCGGTAACCTCTTCTTCCAGTCCATCAACCAACGCTCCGGAGGGTTCGCGTCCTTCGACATTGGCCAGGCCCGCGAACAGACGTGGCTGTTGGAAGACGTCCTGATGTTCATCGGTGGAGGATCGGGCTCCACCGCGGGTGGAATCCGCGTCACCACGGTCGCCGTACTGCTGCTCGCCATTTGGGCAGAAGCTCGAGGCCGCCGCGACATGGAAGCGTTCGGCAAGCGCATCGGCACTGAAGTGCTGCGTGGCGCGGTCGCGATCACCATGATCGGTATCGCGATCGTCACCATCGGCACAGGCGTGTTCATGGCACAAACGGACATCCCGTTGGACCGCGCGCTCTACGAAGTGATTTCCGCATACGCGACCTGTGGTTTGTCGACCGGTATCACCGCAGACCTGCCCACCGAAGCGAAGACCACCCTCATCATCCTGATGTACGTGGGCCGTGTGGGGTCCATGACCATCGCCGCCGCGCTAGCGTTGAACAAGCAGCGCCGCGTTATCCGCTACCCGTCAGAAAGGCCGATCATTGGCTAGCAACGACTCCACCGCATCGGGCGTCCTGGTCGTAGGCCTGGGCCGGTTTGGCTCCGCGCTTGCCGACAACTTGGACGCTATGGACGTTGAGGTTCTCGCCGTCGAACGTGATCCTGCGCTCGTGGAGCGCTGGTCTAAGCGCATCCCCGTGGTGGAGGCCGATGCCGCGGACCCCCGTGCGCTTGAACAGTTGGGCGCCAAGGACTTCAGCGCCGCCGTCGTGGGGGTGGGAACGTCGCTTGAGGCGTCCGTGCTGATCACCGGAAACCTGGTCGACATTGGGATGCCGGAGATTTGGGCGAAGGCCATCTCCGATGAGCACGCCCGCATCTTGCGCCGTATTGGTGCCCACCACATTGTGTTGCCCGAGTCCGATGCCGGTGTCCGCGTGGCGCACTCGGTGGGTGGCCGCATGCTGGACTACATCGAGATCGACGAGGGCTTCACGATCGTCAAGATGAGCCCACCCAAGGAGACGCACAACTTCACGTTGCGTGAGCTGAACTTGCGGGAGAAGTACGGCATCCAGGTGATCGGTGTGATGAGCCCGGGTGAGGACTTCGAGTACGGCTCCAAGGAAACGGTTATTCACGCCGACGACCTGCTGGTCATTGGTGGCGACGGTGACCTAGTGGAACGGTTCGCGCAGCGGCCGTGAACCTCGCGAACCTCAAGGGCTCGATCCGCGCCGCACAGTACAGCGCTGGGCCACGGGCTCACGCATGGATCGAGACGATGCGGTGGGTCCCGAGTGCCCGCCGGGCGGCCGATGCGCGCTCGCCATGGAGCGGCACCGCCCCAGCGCAGGCTCCCGTGCGGGTACTCATTGCGCCAGCGAACTTCGCGGGGCAGGCGCATGCGTGGGCTAGTGCGCTGACGAGCGCGCGCCCCGACATTGTTGCTCAGACGTGGACTCATACGGGGACTGCAGGTTTTGATTTTCCGTCCACGCACCGGACCCCACGGGAAAGCGCAGGGTTGTCACGGGCGTGGCAGCGTGAAGTGTTTGACGATGTGAGCCGCCACTTCACGCACGTGATGCTGGAGTCCGGCAGGCCGTTGTTTGGCAGGCTCTTTGGCTTCGAGGTGCTCGCCGAGGCGGAGGCGTTGCGTGAGCGCGGGGTGAACGTCTCCATGCTGTGGCACGGCACGGACATCCGCCGCCCTTTAGTGGAACGCGAACACAACCCAGCATCACCGTTCTGGGATGCGCACAAGAAGGGCCATATTCGTGCGCTGGAGGCGCGCGCTCAACGCAACGGGCACATTGCCGCAGCTTGGGATGGTCCGCAGTTCTTCACCACGCCTGATCTAGCGGAGCATGTCCCGCACGGCACGTGGGTCCCGGTGGTGGTCCCGCAGTCGCCATGGCGAGAACTTGATGCCCCGCCATGGGTGGCGCCTTTGCGGGTGCTGCACCTGCCGTCCAATCCGTGGATCAAGAACTCTGCTCCGTTGCGAGCCGCTGCTGCTGCGGCACCGGATGTGGCGTGGAACTTTGCCGCGCGGATGCCGTCTGCCGAGGTACCTGCTGCAGTGGAGGGTGCCGATGTGGTCGCGGATCAGTTCGGATTGCACCTGTATGGCGTTGCGGCCGTGGAGGCGATGCATGCGGGCCGTGCCGTGGTGAGCTTGGCGGGCGCACCCCTGCGGGACGCGGTACAGCGCTTCACGGGAGAGGACCTTCCGGTGGCGGCATGCGAAGCGTCGCAGGTCCCAGAGTTGATCACACAGTGGCAAGCGGATGGCTCACAAGCGCGTGAACTTGCGGAGCGAGGCCGGGAGTTTGCGGCACGATGGCATACCGGGACCCAGACTGCAGAACGCCTCGTAGAAGCCTGGGGGCTCGACGACTAGTGCTCTGGCGTCCAGTGGTCAACGTCGCTCAGGCCAATGACGGGCGCGCTGATCTTCTCTCCCAGGTGCTCCGCGAGGACGCGGTTGTCGCGGTCGGCCCACACCACAAGGTCGATGCCGTGTCCATGCACGGTTTGTGACACATGGGCGACCACACCGTCGCGTAGTGCGGGACTGGCGAGTGTCCGTGCGCGCATCTGTGCGCGCCGCGGAGTGCGGCGCCTTTCCCACCCTTTTCCGAACCGGGTGACGAGCCGATGCGCTGCGCTCGACACCCGTTGTGCGGCGGGAAAGGCTGCGCCGACCCCTGCGAAGGTGCGGGCGGTCACGCCCACCGTCCAGGCGGGCGCCGCGTCCAGGAACCACGTCTCCGCCCGTGCCGTGAGCGTGCCCCCCACCTGTGATTGCACGTTGACGACCGTGGCGCGCGGGTCTGTCATGACTTCCTCTGCCCTGCCGCCCACGACCACGGTGACGTCACAGTCACGGCCGATGAGTTCCGGAACGGCGTACCGAACTGCGTGTTCGCCCGCGCCGGTGGCGGCGGTGATCAGGATTCGTGCGCGCGACGGCCCCTCCACATGCCAGTCCTCACCACGCGACACTCGCACGAGTCGTTCGCCGAACCCGGTGGCGCCGTAAGCATCGACGATGCTCTGGCGGGCAGCCGCAGCGTCACCTGGTTGGGCCACGAGGGACGTCCAGGCGTCGACAACATCGGCGGCGGTGGCAGTCAAGGGCACCAGGGCGGCACGGTTCGCGGCGACAGCTCCACGCAGCGTTTCCTCCGGGCCCGCACATGCGGTCGCGATGACTCGTGATCCCGCCGCGATTGCTTCCACCACCGTGAGGCCGAAGGTCTCGAACTGGGACAGATGCACCAGCGTGCCGTGGCTACGCATCAGCGCCGCCACTTCGTCACCACTACGCGGCCCCACGAACTCCACCCGGTGCTGAAGCCCATACTCCGCGACCGCCGCACGCAGCCGTTCCTCCAGTGGGCCACCACCCACCATGGTCAAGGTCAGGCCGGAGTCGGGATGGCGCTGGCAGGCCAGTGCGAACGACTCCAGCAAGGTCAGCACACCCTTGCGTTCAATGAAGTTGCCCACGAACAGCCACCGATTCTTGGTGACCTCCGGCTCCGTTTCCAGTGAACTCGGTCCAGTGGCGGGGGCGAACACGGAGACGTCGACGGGGTTGCCGGCGGTGACCACTCGGTCGCGCAGTTCCGGGAACGCCAAGCGAACCATGCGGGCAGTGTCTTCGCCGACCACGAGGTGTGCCGTGGTGCGGTCCACCACGTCCCGGTATGCGGCGTTCGCAACAGGGTGTGCCAGCAATGTGGGCAGGTAGGTCGCGTGTTCGATCGTGACCAGGCGCTGGCGGTCCTGCAGGAGCGCCGCCACCGCAACTCCCGATGGCATCCCCACGTGCGCATGAATCACATCGGCAGCGTCGAGCGCTTCACTGGCATGCGCTCGCAACTCTTCACGGTGACGGATCGCGGTATCCGCCCGTGACAGCATCGGATCGTGCGCCACGGGGATACGGATCAAGTTTCCCCAGCCGTACGTTTCGCGTTCCACGGGGAAGTGCTCGTTCGCGGGCACGTCAAGGCAATGAACCACAGTCACGTGATCGGGGTCGAGCACCATCGCCCGTACCCATTCACGGACAAACGTTCCCGAGTAGGGGCTGACCGCGCTGGGGAACCACGGCGTCACCACCGCGACCCGCATCAGTCCCTCCCCAAGTGTTCCTGGATCGCCACTGCGAGCCTGCGACTGCCCTGCAGGTACTGTTCGGCACCGCTGGCCCACGCTGCGGCGCGGTGAGCGACATCCGCATGGCCGTCGGGGTCGGCTTGCCACGCTTCCAGCATGTGGACAGCTTCATCTACGCCGGACACCACCTGTCCCCCGCCGGATTCCTCGACCAGGCGAGCCTGCACCGGAAGATCGGTCGCCACCACGGGGATGCCATGCGCCATGTACTCGTACACCTTCGACGGCGCCGCTTCCCGGAAGGCAGGGGTGTCGTGGAGCATGCAGAAACCTACCCACGCGCCATCCGCCAAAGCCCACGAGTCGTCGGGCCGCATACGGCCATGAATGCGGACCCGGCCTCGCAGCGCGGCGGCCCTCGCATGGGCTTCCTCAACGTCGTGCGGAGCGATGGGACCCACCAAATCGAGAGTCCAGTCGGGGCACCGCTCAAGAACCTCAAGCATGTCGAACAGTCCACGGGTGCGGCGCAGGTCGCCCACATAGACGGCGCGGGGAGTGGCATCGCGCGGAGATGCTCCCACTCCGTCGGGCACGTTGCGCACCACGATGCGGTCCGTGACGTCACGCATGAGGTGCGAGTCCGCCACGACCGTGATGTCTGCGGACCGGGCGGCTGTGGACCCCATCCGGGCCAAGGCGGCGCCACCAATCTTGACCAAGCCGCGTGACCAGGAGCGGTCTTGTAGGACGGCCTGATAGTCCTCGTGAACATCGGCCACAAAAACCTGTGCGCTTCGCTTGGCCACCTGGCTACACGCGTACGCGCTTTCGGGGTCCAGCGAGATCAACACCCGCCCTTGGGCGTCACGGGCATACCGTTGCGCAAGCGCAAGTCGCTTCCACAACGGCGGGCGGGGACTCACCACGGTGTGAACGGATCCGCTGGGGGCGTCTGCGGCGTCTCCCAGAGCGAGGACCTCGACGGCCATGCCGGCCGCGGTGAGCGCGGCTACGTGACGGTGCAAGCGTGCGTCCGCAATGTCATGCCCGGAGGTCACGATGCTCACATCCGGCTGGGCTGCACTGCTACCAGCCCGGCTTGTGCCCGTCGACTGACGCAGCTCAATCACCCACTTTCCTCACGCTGGTTCGACAATACTCAATCGCACGGCAACGTTTGACGCACCTCGGCGAGGGATAAGCAAATCTTCACGGAATAGTCAGCGCACCTGCGCGGTGCGAGCAATGTGGTCCGCCACTACTTCCGCGATTCCCGCAGCGCTTGCATCGACACGTTGCGAACTGAACTCGCACTCTTTCTCCAGCGCTGACAAGAGCGCCTTTGCTTGACCGTCACACACAATCCATGGCGCGCCGTCATGCAGCAAGCGGTCATCAGCCGCACGGATGGCTGCACTCACAGGTGCCGCGACCTTCCCAAAGGGTCCGGCGATCCCTCGCGGTTGCATCGTCACGGCCCGCTTCTTCTGACGGGCGGCGTCGATACGGCGGCTAATGGCCTTGCGCAGCGAGCGCCCGTACTTTCCCACGGACCCGCCCAGGCGCCCTAGACGCGCAGCAATCCATCGGGCAGGAATACCCACCACCAGCACCGGCCAGATGTACAGCACCCGCAGATAGAGGAACGCGCCTGGCGCGGTACCCACACCGCTCAGGTCAACACCGATGGCGCGCGGGTCCAGGACGCTCAGTTCCCGCGCAGGAGATGACGCCACCACGGGCACTGCCCCTGCCCCCACCACCACGGCAGCGAGGTGTTGGGCGAGTCTCAATCCCTGCCTGGATGTTGCCAACACACCCACCTTGGGGGCGCCTACGGGTGCCGTGAATGGGTTGCCACCTGCGGACACTTCACGCAGATGGTCACCGAACGCGTGGGCGCCGTACCGGGTTCGCAGGTGGTCCGCTGCGGTAAACCGTGCGTCAGGCAGCCGTGCCGCGAAATCGTCTAGCAGGTCTAGGTCCTCAGGCCTAGCGTCCACATGAAGCAGCAGCGCCTGTCCCGCGTCGAAGGCTTCCGCCAGGGTGTCTTGCGGCCCCCCGCACCGCGTCGTCACCACGGCCGCGCCACACATCGCCGCCTCGACCACCGTGAGCCCAAAGGTCTCTTTGTGGCTGAGGTGGACCAGGACATCGGCCTGACGCATCATGTCGCCCAGCTCCGCGGCGGTTTTGGATCCCACCAAGTGGACCTCGTGTCCCCACGGCGAGGCATCCGCGATGGCTCGCACCTCAGCGGATGCCGACCCCTGGCCTGCGAAGGTGAACGAGCCGGGCTGATCTGGATGCCGGTCCCGCCACGCGATGTACAGAGTGACGGCGCGCGCCACACCCTTGGCCTCCGTGATGTTGCCGGCGTACAACCAGTGCTGAAGGTGCGTGGGCGCGCTCTCGCGGGGGAAGAAACAGTCGTCGTCGACGGGGTTACCAACCGCGACAATCTTGTCGCGCTGTTCCGGGAACGATCCCCGGACCATCCGCGCTTCACGCTCACCCGCCATGAGGTGCATGAGGCTCGACTCCAGCAGCTCCCCATACGCGGGCCGAGTGTCGTCCTGTTTCAACAACGTCGTCAGGTAGGAGGCGTGCTCAATGGTGACGATGCGGGCATGCGGCGGGGGGACCTGCGTGACAGCCCACGCCGTGGGTAGACCCACGTGGGCGTGCACCACGTCCGCATCCCAATACTCCTGTGGTGCATGGTCGGTGAGCGCCTGTGCTTGGGCACGCGCAACATCGATGCGGGGGGCGTTCGGTTCGAGCTCGATGGGAATCCTTACCACGGTGCCCCACGGTTCAGTGCGCCGTTCGGGAGCGGTCTCAGTGCCGGGTGCCACCACGTGAAGGTGGATGACGGTGACGGTGGACGGCTCTGCCTGGAGCGACCGTGTCCATTGACTGACGAACGCGCCAGCGAACGGGGCATCGGGAGTCGCGAACCACGGTGTAACGACCGCAAATCGACGAGTCATGACGCCGGTCGCTTCGTCAACACGAGGGCCGCCTGAGATACCTGGCCCGCTACCGCTTCTACCAAGGCGTGCCCCCGGTCCGGAGTCCCTGTGCGCTCCGACTGTCGAAGTAGCGTCGGGCGCTTCAACGAGAGCACCAGCGCGACTGCCACAACGGCCCTCGCCCGGCGGTCGAGAACGACCCATGTGACCCGGCTTGCGTTTCGCAGACTCTCATTGCGAGCCAGCTTCATGGCAAGGGCCAAACATGCGAGAGGTCCTAGTGCCCTGGAGTCACGATGTACAGAAACTTGTGCTTGAAAGGAGTTCCTTACGGAGTCCAACTTGCGCCCAGCCTCGCGCCTACGCCGACGAGCTTCTGGCCCTCCGCGTCGATCATCCGCCGCAAGACGCTGGGCATGCGAGAACCGAATCCGCGCTACCGGACCATGCACAAGCAAGCGCATCCACTGGCGCACACTGCGCAGATGACTAAGAGCCCACTTTGGCGACGTATCGACAATGTCGATTCTGGCATCGGGACCACCGACTGCCAGGGCGGACCGCACGGCCAAAGTACCGAAGCCGGCCGAGTCAAGCGCGAGCCGAACAAGACCATACCCCCTCTCTGCATCGCCTGGCCGTGTTCCTACGACTGCGACGCGATCGACGCTCCCGGCACCCTCGCCTTCGGGCTGACCGAAACTCATGCGTGACAGTTGTTCGCCGAAACTACTGGCGCCATATTTGACACAAAGGCCATTCAGCACCATAGAGTCCATTGACTCCGGAAGATTCCTCTCGAAATCTAGAATGCGATCGATGTCACCGTGCTGCGCCTCAGGGGCAAGTAGCAGCGCGTCTCCGGACTCGACAGCGACCGCCATGGTCTCCTCCGGCCCACCGCATCGCGTCGAGATCACAGGTAACCCCGTTATCGCGGCCTCGACCACCGTCACGCCAAAGGTCTCGTGTTGTGACAAGTGCACGAGTACGTCAGCTTCCCGCATCGCACGCGCCACTGCAACACGTTGAAGCGGCCCGACGAACTTGATCTCATCAGCGTAGGGACTTGAAGCAGCGATGCCGCGGAGTTCCTCTTCCAGCGGACCCATACCGGCGAGCACGAGTTCCCCGAAGCTTCTCCCGTTCGCGGCGCGCCACTGCGAATACAAGTTGATCAGCCGGTCTACTCCCTTGACCGGCACGAAGTAGCCAACGTACAACCAACGATCCAAGGGCCTCCGGCTATGGTCATCGTTGGGCGCGAACACTGTGGTGTCGATGGGATTCCCTACCGCACGGATCTTTGTACGCTCGGAGGGAAAAACGGCACGCAAGATACGGGCCTCCGAGTCTCCCGCGCAGAGTAGGAGGTCACTCGCTTCCAACAATGTGCGATACGCGGCACGGCCTTCGTCATCACGAATCTTCTTGCGCATGAACGTGGCATGCTCGATCGAAATCAGTCGGGCACCGCGGGGCTTGTTCTGCGCAACGGCGTAGCCGGTTGGTAACCCGACGTGAGCATGGACAACCTTTGCATGCCAGTACTCGTCAGGCGCGTGCTTAGCAAGGGCCTCCGCATGAAGGCGCGCGATCCGCGCTCTATGCCATTCAGGGGACACAGCGACAGGGATCTCCAGCACTCTCGCCAGCTCATGCTCCCGAGTCACGGGTGAAGTCGGGGAGCCTAGTGGCACGGACCGCAGGTGAACGATTAGAACCTCATTGGGGGGGAGCCCCAAAGAACGCGTCCATTCCGCGACGAACGCGCCAGCGAACGGGGCATCGGGAGTCGCGAACCACGGTGTAACGACAGCAAGACCAAGCATGGATGAATGCTAGTCGAGTGGCTACAAGTCCAAGACCCCTCGCGTGACGGAGTCGCCAGAGTGCGCCGGGTTTCCATCCACGGGCTCGATCGAGATGTCCACGATCGGATAGAGCGTGATGTCGAAGCCCTCGGGCAGCACAAACTCCGTGCGCTCCCCCGTGAGGTGTCCCAGGCTGACCATGCCTTCAATGTTCTGGTCGATCAGCCACACTTCCAGGTAGGCGTCCGTGAGGTCCTCATAGTCGGTTTCGACCACAAGGACACGGGTGCCGTCTTCCCGCACTTCCACATCAGCGGTTCCGGCGGAGGACTCGGTTTGCAGTTGCGCGAGCGGCGCACTAGCGACCAGTTCCGACGCTTCCTGCGTGGGGCCTGTAGCGAGGGACACTCCAAACCCACCCACGACCACGCCCACCGCGGCAGCGGCAGTGAGTGCCCACCACGACGTGTTCCGTTGAGCTCGCCGGGCTGCCAGTTCATCTGTCGCGCCTGCTGGCGCCGCGCCGGGCTGAACTGTACCAGTCTGTGCGTTCCCGGCCTGGGCTGTACCCGTCTGTGCCGCGATGGCGTCCCAGACGTGAGCCGGCGGTGCCTCAAGCGGGCCGCGTGGAGCATCGGCCCCCAGCGCAGACAGCGAGCCCGTGACTCGTTCAAAGTCCGCGAGCGCCTCCGCGCATTGCGGGCATGAGGTGGCGTGAGCCACGTCAGCGTCGGTGCCGTCACCGAGCACGATCGCGGCAAGCGCATCATCATCAAGATGCGACATCGGACACCTCCCATCGGTGGCGTAGTTCGGTCAGACTGCGGCGTAGGTGACTCTTGACAGTACCGAGCGGCATGTCGAGCCGGGTGGCGATTTGTTGATGTGTGGCGCCTTCAAAGTAGGCGAGCGCCACGATCCGGTTCCGCGGGTCGCCGAGCGCTTCAACCTCGCAGGCCAGCAGCACTGCGTCGACGTGGTCGGCACCCACGGTGGGGACGTGTTCTTGGGCGGCTTGTGCGCGGCGTGCCTCGCGGGCGCGAGCGGCGAGCGCATCGGCGATGCGACGCTTGGCGATTCCCACGGTCCAGCCGCGGAGATCGCCGCGATCGGGGTCGAAGGTTTCGCGTGCTTTCCAGGCGGAGACGAAGGTCTGTTGGGTGACGTCTTCTGCGTCGGCAGCGGAGCCGAGTGCCCGGACTGCGAGCGTGTACACCAGGGATGACACATCCCGATAAAGCTCCTCAAGTGCGGAGTCATCCCCTGCAGCAAAGGCGTGTGCCAGCGCGGCTCCGCCTGCCGTGGACGAGGGCAACTCCATCAACGAGCCTTCCGGGGTGGGGGCCGGCGTGGGGCGCCGAACCGTTGTCACGCTCACGGTACGGCATCCTCACCCGCAGATGCACCATCAGTGCCGGTGCGGACGGCAGTGACGATGACGTTGTCGTCGTAGTGGCCACGGCCCGCATCCCAGCGGCCTCCACAGGTGACGAGCACTACCTGAGAATCGCCGGAGTTTGCGAACACGGCAGCGAGGTCAACGTCGCGCTTGTCGGTTTGCTCCACCTCGGTCACTTCATACGTGATGGTGAGGCCCGATGCCGTGGTCACCGTAACGCCGGCACCTACCGCGATCTGCGGGAGCCTGCCAAACGGACCGAGCCCGTCGGGGTCGTCCACATGGGCTGCCATGACCGTGTTGCCAGGTTCGAGCGGAGCGGGCCCGAACTTGTACCAGCCCGCCACGTCAGCATCCTGGGGGATCTCCATGGTTCCGTCGCGTTCAACCCCCACAGCGTCCACCGTCATCGCAATGTCCAAAGACGGCACGGTCACGGATGCTGGCTCATCGACCGGTGCGGCCTGGGGTTGGTCCTGCGGGTCCGAGGACTGGATGGGGATGTCGCCGAACGCTTGTGACGTCGCCTCTCCAGCTGTCCCTTCTCCAGCGAGCGTCCCTGCGCTCACTGCGGGAAGGGGGCTGGCACTGGAGGTCGCCGCGGCCGGGGCATCGGCCTCCTGACCTCCCGCAGCACACCCCGCCAGAGCGACCGCAACAACCATCGCCACCACTGCTGGTGTTCCTGGTGACCGAAGCATCGTCCCTCCTTATGGTGAGTGCCAAGCGGAAAAGGAGCGGGGAGGGTGCGCCGGGGAACGCACCCTCCCCTGGTGTGGGTTAGCGACGCGACAGACGGACGCCCAGGCCGGCAAGGCCCAGCATCGCGAGGACACCGCCGATGGTGACGGCCATCGGGATAGAGCCCTCATCTGCGTAGCCGTACTGACCGGCCTCCACGCCCATCGGAGCAGCGGCGTGAACATCAACGGTCTGAACAGCGACAGCAAGAGTGTCGTCAGCGGCCGAACCCCACGCGTAGACGATGGTGTTCACACCATCGGCAACCTCAACATCTGTGGGCCCCAGCACGGGGTCCGTCTCACCCGTCAGTGACACGGCTGCTTCATAGGTAGCGGCGGGGACATCACCCATGACCTCGTCCGGGTTGGCAAGGTTCTCGAACAGGACGTTGCCGTCGGCCCACACGTCCACCGCGGGAGCAGCAGCCGTGTGACGCACCGTCAGGCGGCCCTCACCAGCAGCGGTCTCAGAGATGTCGTTGGTGAACAGGTTGGCGGTGGCAGCACCGTCGGCGTCCAGGTGGGCGACTGCGGTGTAGCTCATGTCGGCCTCAAGGGTGAGGTCGATGGGGCCCAGCACGGGGTCGGAGTCGTCGGCAGCGTCCGTGGCGGTCAGCGCCACGGTGTAGGTGCCGGGCTCCAGGTCCAAGGGTCCGGCAAGGTCACCGGGCTGGAAGTCGTCGATGGTGTTCTCACCGTTGACGTAGACGTCGACGGGAGTGTCCGGAATGCCGTGGAGGACGGACAGTTCTGCCATCCCGTCCTCGACGGCGAAGGCGGGTCCAGCAAGTCCTGCTGCGAGCAGGGTGCCGGCTGCAGCGCCGGCGAAGATCGAAGTGCGCATCATGCTCTCCTTACCTCTGGTGGTCACGTGGCCGCCGGGGTGCGACCTCGTTACTGACCACTTCTGGCGGGAGATGCGGTTTGGATGCACACCACCTCAAATTATGCTCACAGTGAACAGGGGCCGATGTTGGGGAGACAGTTCGCTCAGATCACCCCAAACGCCAACATCGCATCAGCAACCCTGGTAAACCCAGCAATATTCGCCCCCGCCACATAGTCACCGGGCGCGTCATAGTCATCCGCCGTCGTCACACACCGGTCATGAATCTCCGTCATCGTGGCCCGCAGACGCTCATCGGTATGCGCAAACGTCCACGAATCCCGCGACGCGTTCTGCTGCATCTCCAACGAGCTCGTCACCACCCCGCCCGCATTCGCCGCCTTGCCCGGCGCAAAGGCCACACCCGCCTCACGGAACATCCGCACAGCATCGGGCGTACACGGCATGTTCGCGCCCTCAGCGACCACCTTCACTCCCCCACCAATCAAGTGAGCGGCTTCACGGGAACCCACCTCGTTCTGCGTCGCACAAGGAATCGCCACGTCACACGGCACCTCCCACACCGAGCCGCCCTCAACAAAGCGCGCACCCCGCTCACGGGCATAGTCAGCAACGCGGCCACGCCGCGCCAACTTCACGTCCTTCAACAGGTCAATGTCCAAGCCCGCCTCATCCACGACATAGCCGCCGGAGTCAGAACACGCCACCACCACCGCCCCCAACTCCTGCGCCTTCTGCGCGGCATGAATCGCCACATTGCCCGAGCCCGACACCACCACCCGCTGACCGTCCACATCACGGCCGGCTGTCGCCAACATGCTCTGCACAAAGTAGACGGCACCAAAGCCCGTCGCCTCCGTGCGCACCTGAGACCCGCCCCACGTCAAACCCTTACCCGTCAACACCCCCGACTCGTAACGGTTCGTCAAACGCTTGTACTGGCCAAACAGGTAGCCCAACTCACGTGCACCCACGCCCGTGTCCCCCGCAGGCACATCGGTGTACTCACCCACATGCCGGTGCAGCTCCGTCATGAACGACTGACAAAACCGCATCACCTCGCCATCACTACGGCCCTTGGGATCAAAGTCAGAACCGCCCTTGCCGCCACCCAACGGCATCCCCGTCAACGAGTTCTTGAAAATCTGCTCAAACCCCAAGAACTTCACAATCCCCAAGTACACGCTCGGATGGAAACGCAACCCACCCTTGTACGGACCCAGAACTGAGGAGTACTCGACCCGGAAACCACGATTGACCTGGACGCGCCCAGCATCGTCCACCCACGGCACCCGGAAAATGATCTGCCGCTCCGGCTCACACAGACGCTGCAGCACCTGCGCATCGGCATACTCCGGATGCTTCACCACCACCGGGCTGAGGGTCTCGAACACCTCACGCACAGCCTGATGAAACTCCGCCTCAGCGGGGTTGCGCTTCACGACCTCGTCAAAGACGGGAACAAGCTTGGAATGCAATGCGGACATACGGAGGAACCTCTTCCAAAGAAGGCCGGTTCCGTGTCCCAGGCGGTGGTGCCGGGATGCGATCCCGGCAGATGTGCGGGGATCAGGTGACGGGGTGCGCCTGAACGATGGTCAGGGTGCGGGGACCGCGGGGAGCGTCAATGGTGGCCTGGTCACCCGGGAACAGGCCATTGATAGCAGCGCCCAACGGAGACGTGGGCGAGTACACAGGCAGGTCAATCGTGGGATCCAACGCCAGCATGGCGCGGTCACCCAAGACGAACTCGGTGGTGTCACCGTTGTCATCAAAACGGACCGTGACCCGCATCCCTGGCTCCACCAAACCGTCATCCGGCATGGTCGACACCTGCGCCTTGGCCAACAAGTCGCGCAGCTCCGCAAGCCGCGCACGTTCCGTGGCCGTCAGCTCTCGTCCGTCGATCTCCAGGGTTGCCTGCTCGGCGAGCAAACGCTCGTGCGCGGCGGCAGTCATCCACACCACGTCCGTGGCCATGGGGCATCGGTCCTTCTGTTCGTACCCCAGCCCACCTGGCAGGAGGTAATTCGGAGCATCTTACGCACGTCCACACAAAAGGGCCACTTCCAGGCGAAAGAGGCGCCACCGGGCATGAGTACGGCACGGCGGCGGTCCACCCAGGCACCCAACGTTTTGCGCGCACAGGCCGTCTCACTTGTATGAGCACTCGCAAGCAGGCCACGAGCAGGCACTCCATTGGTACGCACGCCATGGACACGCACACCGGTACGTCAACGCCGTACCTCCGTTGGGTTGCTCTCGTGGCGGCCATCCTTGTCGCGGCATGGCTGCTCGCCGCATGCTCCTCCAGCGGTGACTCCGCAGGTGAGTCTGCGGACTCCCGCATGTACGACCCCTCCGCCGCCATGGAAGACATGGCCGTCGAAGGCGTGGTGGACGAGGCCACGACGTACTCCGCAGACCGGACCACCCAAGAAACTGGCGGCGACCGTTCCGTCATCGTGACCGGGTCCATGTTCATGACCGTCGACAACCCCACAGAAGCCACCGCACGTGCCGCATCGATCGTGACCGGCGCCGGCGGGCGGATCGACGGCCGCAGCGAAACCGCTCCCAGCGACTACGACGGCGGCGCCGCCTGGCTGACACTGCGCATCCCGGCCGATGCGCTCGACACAGTGATCGACGACCTGCGCGAGTTGGGAACGGTCGACGAACTCAACACCAGCGCCCGCGACGTCACCGTCGAAGTGACGGACCTGGAAGCCCAAATCTCCACGCTGCGCGCCTCCACCGAACGGATTCAGGGGCTCCTGGACCAGGCCGAAAAGATCGAGGACATCATCGCCCTCGAAAACGAGCTAGACAGCCGCCGCTCCGAACTCGAAAGCCTGGAAGCACGCCAGCGTGGACTCGACGACCAGGTGTCGATGTCCACTCTGGAACTGTCGCTGACCACCGAGCCCGCCGTCCCCGTCGACGACAACCCCGACTCCTTCTGGGGCGGCCTCCAGTCAGGATGGGAGTCGCTCGTGGCCTTCGTGTCCGGAAGCCTGGTCGTGACCGGCGTGCTGCTGCCGTGGCTTGGAGTGCTGGCCATTCTGGGCACGGTCGTGGTCGTGATCGTGCGCAAGCGTCGCCGCACCCGCGCCACGGCCACGCCCACGCCCACGCCCACCGAAGCCCCGTAACCCCAGCGCCCCGGGGCCCGGGGTCACGCCCCTTCTTTCCCGTCAATTGGAGCCATCTTCCTGTTTCAGTTAACTAAAACCACCAAATGGAGCCATTTGACGGGAAAGAAGATGGGGCGGGGTTAGACCGTGACTTCCACTTGCACCGTCGACCCAGCCGGGGCGTACGGCACCACCGTGCCCGCGATCGTCTCTCCGTCCACGGTGACCACGGCATCGGCCCCACCCGAGTTCGTGACGGTGATCACGTACGTGGCACCCCGGATCACGCGGGTGACGGTGTACACACCGATGTCGGCGCCGATGCGCGGCTCCACAATCAAGCCGTCGTAGCCCGGCCGCACACCAAGCAGGTACTGCGAGACAGCCACAAAGTTCCACGAGGCTGTTCCGGTGAGCCACGAGTTCTTCGCTTCACCGTGACGCACCGCATCCTTGCCGGCGATCATCTGCGCGTACACATACGGCTCCAGCCGGTGAACCTCAGACTGCTCCTCGCGGTAGGCCGGAGCGATCTGCTTCCAGTACTGCCAGGCCTGCTCGGAGCGGCCCAGGAGCGCTTCACCAATGATGATCCATGGGTTGTTGTGGCAGAAGATTCCCGCGTTCTCCTTGTAGCCGGGCGGGTAGCTGGTGACCTCTCCCAGCTCGACGTGATACTCCGTGTAGGCGGGGTTCAGCAGGACGATGCCGTGATCAGTGTTGAGGCGTTCGTGGACCGAGTCCAGGGCGGCCACGGCTTTGCCGTCATCGAGCCCCACGCCACCCATGACGGCCCAGCCTTGAGGTTCGATCCAGATCTGGCCCTCGGCGTTCTGCGCCGAGCCCACCTTGTCACCAAAGTAGTCGTAGGCACGCAGGAACCATTGCCCGTCCCAGCCGTGCTCCGCGGTGACCTCACGCATCTGGGCGACGGCGGCATCGGCGCGTTCCGCTTCAGCCGTGTCTCCCCTACGGCGTGCCAGCTCCGCATACTCGGGACCGATCGCGCAGAACATCGCGGCAATCATGATCGATTCGGCCACACCGCCCGTACGGTTGCCGGTGGTCTGGAACGACTCCCCTGGTTCCGTGGAGAAGCAGTTGAGGTTGAGGCAGTCATTCCAGTCCGCGCGGCCAATCAGCGGCAAGCCATGCGGACCGGCCTTGTCGAGCGGGTGGTTGAAGGAACGGCGCAGGTGCTCCATGAGGGTGTCGGCTTGAGTGTCGTCGTTGTCGAACGGCACCATCTCATCGAGGATTGCCTCGTCGCCGGTCTCCTTGATGTACGCCGCAACACCCAAGATCAGCCATAGCGGGTCGTCGTTGAAACCTGAGCCCAGGGCATGGTTTCCGCGCTTGGTAAGCGGCTGGTACTGGTGGTACGCGCTGCCGTCGGGGAACTGCGTGGCCGCAATGTCGAGGATGCGTTCGCGGGCCCGCTCCGGCACCAAGTGCACAAATCCCAGCAGGTCCTGAGACGAGTCCCGGAAGCCCATGCCACGCCCCATCCCGGTCTCAAAGTAGGACGCCGAGCGGGACATGTTGTACGTCACCATGCACTGGTACTGGTTCCAGATGTTGACGGAACGGTCCAGACGGTCGTCTGGAGAGGACACCGTGTAGGACCCCAGGAGGTCGTCCCAGTACTCCTGGAGCCGGGAGAACTCCGCATCGGCAGCATCGGACGTCGCAAAGCGTTCCAACAGTGCGCGGGCGCCTGCCGTGTTCGCGACACCGGGCGCCTCCCACTTGTCCTCCGGATCGTTCTCCAAGTAGCCCAATGTGAACACGTAGCGCTTGGACTCTCCGGGAGCGAGCTCCACGCTCAGATGGTGGGAGCCAATGGGATACCACCCGGACGCCACCGAGTTTCCGCTGACGCCGGCGTGAGGGACGGCCGCTTCGTGGAAGCCGTTGCCCAGCCCCAAGAAGGTGTCGCGGTCGGTGTCGAAGCCCGCCACCGGGGCGTTGACGCCATAGGCGGCGTAGTGGTTGCGGCGCTCGCGGTACTCGGTGAGGTGATAGATCGCACTGCCGTCCACCTGGACCTCGCCGATGGACAGGTTGCGCTGGTAGTTGGTTTGGTCGTCTTCCGCGTTCCAGAGGCAGAACTCCACGAAGGAGAACAGCGACACCTGCTTGGCCGCGTCCGTGGTGTTGGTCAGGGTGACGTGGTGAATCTCCGCATTGGTGTCCACGGGCACAAACATGAGGACCGATGCTTCGAGTCCGTTGCGTGTGCCGGTGATCTGGGTGTAGCCCAGGCCGTGGCGGGTTTCGAAGTGGTCCAGTTCCGTCTTGTAGGGGCGGTACGAGGGGCTCCAGACATCGCCGCCATCGTTGATGGTGAAGATACGGCCGCCGTCGTCAACGGGGGTGTTGTTGTAGCGGTAGCGGGTGAGGCGACGGAGTTTCGCGTCGCGGTAGAAGGCGTAGCCACCACCGGTGTGCGACACGAGCGAGAAGAACTCCTGCGTCCCCAGGTAGTTGATCCAGGGGTAGGGAGTGTGGGGCGTCGTGATGACGTACTCGCGCGCTGCGTCGTCGAAGTGGCCGTACTTCATTGGAGAGCCTTCCATTGAGGGTGATCGCGACCCATGCTAGCGAGGAAATCGAAACGTTGCGACTGTTTCTCGTAACGTTTCGAAATTGGCGTGATTGCACCACCGTGGAACAATGAGCAACCGTGACCGCTTCAACACCTCACCTCATCTACATCGCGTGGGGCTTCGCCCCTGCCCGTACAGGCGGGGTCTACCGCGCCGTCGCTACTGCGAACGCGTTCGCAGGGGCGGGTTGGAAAGTGACCGTTGTCGCGGCCGAAAGCGATGCCTACGCACGGTACGTCGGCGTCGACACCTCCATGAACGACGCCGTCGACCCCCGCGTCACCGTCGAACGCGTGCCCTTCACGTGGGCTGCTCGTGAGACAGATCTTTCTCGGATGCCTCTAGTGCAAGGACTAACCTTCGGTAAAACCTACAATCGCATCCGATCGCGGCTAGACGGTCTCGCTTTCCCCGAAAGCAACTACGGACAATGGCGCGGCGCCCTCGAAGACGCACTCGAGCGCATCCACGACCGTGACCCCGCAGATCTGGTGGTCGCCACCGCCAACCCCAACGTCGACTTTCAAGGCGCCTACCACCTACACAAGAAGGCAGGCGTGCCCTTCGTGATGGACTACCGCGACGGCTGGCGACTCGACGTGTTCGACGGCGGCTACCTCTTCCCCGAGAAGTCACGCGTGGGACGGCTAGAAAAGAAGTACCTGCAGGCCGCACACGAGGTGTGGTTCGTCAACGACGCCATCCGTGAGTGGCACCGCAAGGAGTACCCCTTCGCCGCAGACAAAATGCAGGTCGTCATGAACGGCTGGGACCCCGCGCTCTTCGGAGAACGCAACGTTGCGCTTCCCGTCGCCAATCCTGACGCGCCGCGGTTTGGCTACCTGGGCACCATCACCCCCAAAGTCCCCCTCGAACCGCTCATGAAGGGCTGGACACTCGCCAAGGCACAAGGCCACATCCCCGCGGCATCGACCCTGGAGGTGGGCGGATACCTAGGCTACTTCGCCACCCCACGCGGCGACCTCGCCACCCTGCTCGACGACGCTCGCGACGCCGGTGTCACGTTCATCGGCCAAGTACACAAAGGCCAAGTCGCCGAGTTCTACGCGCGCCAAGACGCCCTGGTCCTGGCGCTCGGCGAAGGCCGGTACGTCACCTCCGGCAAAGTGTTCGAATACGTGGCCACAGGCAAACCCATCGTGTCCGTCCACGCCCCCACCAACGACTCCTCCAACGTGCTCCGCGACTACCCGCTCTGGACAGCAGTACCCGACGTCACGCCAGAAGCGATCGCCACCACCCTGGGCGACACCGTGAAGCTGCTCCACTCCGCCACCACCGCCGACTACGCCCGGGCCCACGCCGCAGGTGAGAAGCTGCGCCGCGACGCACAGCTCACGCCACGCATCGGCTCCCTCACCCAGGAGGTCACACCGTGACTCACGTCGTTATCCTCAGCGCGCAAGAGCTTAGACGGTCTTCCGCCATGCAGAGCTATGTTGACCAGTTTCGTGGCGTTGGTGCGACCCAGGTGTCGATCATCACGCTTGGCCAACTCTCGAAGTGGCGCCCGACAGATCCGGTTCCCTACGTGCTCGACACGCGGGCCGTCGTCAGAGTTCAGAGACGCGACAGAGTCTCACGCCGCGTGATCATGCCGCTCGCAAACCGCACCAAACGGTTGAGAATGTGGTGGGGCTTGGCGAGGAACAAGCCCGCGCGGCAACTACTCGCAACAGCTGACCTTGTTTACGTCGATCAGGTGGCTGCAGTCCCCACTGCATGGCTCGCGTCGCGACGTACACCCACGACGCCGTATGTCACATCTCCTGCGCGCGCCACATACTTGATCGGACAGATCGCTGACAGCGCCTAACCCAAGATCAGTGCGGACGCCACAGCTTCCGCAGCGTGCCCGTCACCGTAGGGAGCCTTGCGTGCAGCGGTCGGACGGTCGCGCTTGAGCGCCTCTGCAAGATCGGCAGGATCCGCTACTAGGACGTTCCAGCCGTCGTGCAGCGTCTCCACCCACTCCGTCTCCGTGCGCAACGTGGTGCACGGACGGTCAAGCAGGTAGGCCTCCTTCTGGAGACCACCAGAGTCCGTCACCACGCCCGCGGAACCCAGCACCGAGGCAACCATCTCCGCGTACGGCACAGGGCTGTGAAGTTCGATGGAACCCTGCGCTAGCTCGATTCCGAACTGCTCAGCCTTTGCTCGTAGGCGGGGGTGCGCCAGCAGGCGTACGGGCAGCGGTGCCGATGCCAGCGCATCGATGATCGCGCGCAAACGGTCCGGGTCGTCGGTGTTTTCTGCCCGGTGGATCGTTGACAGAAGATAGGGCGACTCACTGGTGCCACCGCCGGCGGCAAGGACTGCGTCACGGACAGTGAAGCAAACGTCCACCATCACGTCTCCGACGACTCGGGTGATCCCAGCAAGCCCCTCGTTCGCAAGATGGCCCTGAGCCACGTCAGTGGGAGCGAGCAACAGGTCCGCGCAGTGATCGGTCATCACACGGTTGTGTTCCTCTGGCATGCGCTTGTTGAAGCTGCGCAGCCCTGCCTCGAGGTGAGCGACCGGGATATGGATCTTCACCGCGGCAAGTGCTGCTGCAAGCGTCGAGTTCGTGTCGCCGTACACCAACACCCAGTCCGGGTTGTGCTCCAAGAACACGGGCTCCAGCGCTGCCAGCATTGCACCCGTCTGTGCACCGTGAGACCCCGAACCCACGCCCAGGTGAACATCGGGCGCAGGGATGGACAGCCCCTCAAAGAACACGTCCGACATATCCGCGTCATAGTGCTGACCTGTGTGGACAATGACGTGGTCAATCCCTGCGGCGGAAAGCGCCTGAGCGACCGGTGCAAGCTTGACGAACTGGGGGCGGGCGCCCACCACGCTGATGACCTTCATGGGCAACTACTGTAGAGCGTCAATCCGGAGCACGCTGTCCGCCACAACTCAGCCCGCGCATCGGCCCCCTCCCCCACCACATGCGGTCTCCCACGCGAACCACCCGGCTAGGATGCGATTATGTTGCTCTCCGACCGCGATATCCGAGCCGAAATCACCGATGGCCGCGTGGCACTGTCGCCCTACGACGCCACCATGATCCAGCCGTCCTCCATCGACGTCCGGCTCGACAAGTTCTTCCGCGTCTTCGACAACCACAAGTACGCGGCCATCGACCCGTCAGCGGAGCAGTCCGAACTCACCCGGCTCGTTGAGGTCGAAGGCGACGGACCCTTTGTGTTGCACCCCGGCGAGTTCGTCCTGGGCTCCACCTACGAATCCGTGACCCTTCCCGACGACATCGCAGCCCGCCTCGAAGGCAAGTCGTCACTCGGGCGCCTGGGACTGCTGACCCACTCGACCGCGGGCTTCATCGACCCCGGATTCGAAGGCAACGTCACACTCGAGCTGTCGAACATGGCGACACTGCCCATCAACCTGTGGCCCGGAATGAAGATCGGCCAGTTGTGCTTCTTCCGGCTGTCCTCATCCGCCGAGCACCCCTACGGTTCTGACCGCTACGGCTCCCGCTACCGCGGCCAGCGCGGCCCCACGGCGTCCAAGAGCTACCTGAACTTCCACCGCACGGACGTGTAAGGCGCACGGCCGCGCTAGCGCGGGTCAAGCAAGCCCACGGCCGCCGTCTTTGCGCGAGCGATGGGCGCCGCATCCCCTGACGCCTTTGCGGCAATCATGGCGCCGTCGTAGATCATCGCGATCGTGTCGGCGCTCGCCGCATCCCCGGTGACCGCCGTGAGGTGACCCACAATGTCCGCATAGTGTTCGCGCACCACCGCCATGGCATCGGCGTTACCGGGCACCTCCACTGCTGCTTTCGTGAACGGGCAGCCATGAAAATCGCCCTGCTCGATCGTGCGCTCCACGTCTTCAAACAGCGCCGCTACCCGGGCCGATGCCGGGGCGTGCGGGTCGTCATACTCGTGTGCCGCGGCGCGGGACTTTTCGAGCTTGCCGCGTAAGTACTCGGCGACTAGTTGGTCTTTGGAACGGAAGTTGTTGTAGAGCGTGGCTTTGGTGACGCCCGCGCGGGCTGCGATGGCTTCGACTCCGGTGGTGTTGATGCCCTCGCAGTAGAACAACTCTTCGGCGGCGCGCAGGAGGCGTTCGCGGGCAGTTCCGCGCTTGGCGGTGGGCGCTGTCTCAACCATGAACTTGATTATACCGACCGGTCTAGTTACCCTGCCACTATACCGACCGGTATGTTTACCAACGAGAGGACCATCATGGCCACCAACAAGATCGCCGTCGTCATCTACGAACCCGTCTCCGGAGACCTGTCCCGCGTCTACCGCGGCCTCAAAGTCGCCGCCGAGTTCAAGGGAGCCGGAGACGACGTAGCCGTCGTGTTCGACGGATCAGGCGTCGAGTCCCTCGCCGCCGTCAGCGCGAACGACCACATGCTCAACGGCCTCCTCGAGTCCCTGCGCGACAACGTCCGTGGCGCGTGCTCCTTCTGCGCCGGCAGCCACAACGTCAAGGAAGAGATCGCCCAGGCAGGCTGGGACCTGCGCGCCGAAGCAGCAGGTGAGGTCAGCATCCGCGAACTCGCCAACGAAGGCCGCCAGATCATCAACTTCTAGGCCACAGTCGTGGCATGGCAGCGCCGACGCTGAGGGGCGCACCGCTGCCATGCCGCACCCCGCTCACGGTGCGTGGAGGCAGGCCCGACCAACCCCGGATCGCCATTCCCGCTCGCTTCAGCGCACCGTGAGTCCCCACCCCGCACGGCACCACCAAGCCCTGTCAGACCACGCCACGCATGGGCGCTATGCTGACCGGACACGACAGGGGAGCGCTTTGCGTGCCGGATGCCAGTGAGCACGGGCCGCAAGTAAGAGCGCTGAGAGTGCGGAACCGCCGCAGACCCTCGAACCTGATCCGGGTGATTCCGGCGTAGGGAGTCGAGTCTCGTCCCCTCCTTTCATTGGGAGGCACCCATGCGCATCATGCGCACCGCGGCTTTTGCAGCCGCCACCATCGCCACCGTGACCCTCGCTGCGTGCACGAGCGACGCAGACGCAGAGCCCACGAACTCGGCGACACCCACGACCAGCCCCACCACCTCCGCGCAGGGCTTTGCCGGCCAGTCGGTGACGCTCGTGACCCACGATTCCTTCAACGTTCCCGAAGAGGTCCTGGCGTCGTTTGAAGAAGAGACCGGCCTGACGGTCGAGTTCGCTGCCCCGGGAGATGCGGGCAGCTTGGTCAACCAGCTCATCCTCACCAAGGACGCCCCGCTGGGTGACGTGGTGTTTGGCGTGGACAACACGTTCGCGTCGCGCGCCGTGGCAGAGGGCGTGTTCGCGGACTACACCTCGAGCGTGCCCGCAGCTGCGGATGCCGACCAGTACGCGGTGCCCGGCTCAGAAGGCCTGACGGCAATCGACTACTCGGACGTCTGCCTCAACTACGACCTCGCCACGTTCGCAGGCGACGACCCTGCACTGCCGTCAGACCTGGGCGCCCTCACCGGTGCCGATTACGCGGACATGCTGTCCGTGTCGAACCCCGCGACATCCTCCCCCGGCCTGGCCTTCCTGCTGGCCACCATCGCCGAGTTTGGCGACGAGTGGGAAACCTACTGGCAGGACCTCGCGGACAACGGTCTGCGCGTAACGGCTTCCTGGTCGGACACGTACTACACGGACTTCGCGGCCCCCAACTACGGTGGCGACTACCCGATCGTGCTGTCCTACGCATCGTCCCCTCCGTTTGAGGTCGTGGACAGCGAGCCCACCACGGCCGCCATGCTGAACACCTGCTTCCGTCAGGTCGAGTACGCAGGCGTGTTGGAAGGCGCCGAGAACCCCGAGGCCGCGCAGGCCGTGATCGACTGGATGCTGTCGGACGAGTTCCAGGCCGCCATCCCCGAAAACATGTACGTCTACCCCGTGTCCCAGCAGGTGGAGATTCCCGCCGAGTGGGCCGAGTACGCACCCCTGTCGGACGCCCCGCTGACGCTGGACCCGCAGGAAATCTCAGACAACCGCGACGAGTGGATCGACACCTGGACGTCGATCTTGCTCGGCTAACGTTCGCTCGTTAGCGCGTTAGGACGCCGGGGAATGCCAGTCGGTCGCCGCCTCACACGCCACCTCACTTGGTGGGGTTTGGCTGCGGTGCCGTTGGTGTTCCTCGGCGTTTTCTTTGTGTGGCCGCTCCTGACTGTGCTGATTCGTGGCCTGTGGGACGGCGGGTTTGACTGGGCTGGCACGTGGGCTGTGGTCGTCGACTCGCGGACGGCCGATGCCCTGGTCACCACCGCACTTCTGGCGTCGTTGGGTACGGCCGGGTCCTTGGCGTTGGGCATCCCTGGCGCTTACGTCTTGTATCGCTTGCGTTGGCGCGGTCAGGCCACTGTGCGGGGTATCGCTGCGGTCCCGTTTGTGCTGCCCACCATTGTGGTGGCGACGGCGTTCACGGCTCTGTTGGGGCGGTCGGGCCCGCTGGCATTCTTGGGTTGGGATCAGTCCGTGTGGGCTATTGCGCTCGCCATGGTGTTCTACAACACGGCTGTGGTGATGCGCATCGTGGGTGGGACGTGGGCGTCGCTTGACCCCCGGACGGCCGATGCTGCCCGCACCCTGGGAGCCAACCGTCGCCAAGCCTGGTGGCACGTGACGGTGCCTGCGCTGATGCCTGCCGTGGCATCGGCCGCTTCCGTCGTGTTCTTGTTTTGCGCCACCTCCTTTGGGGTGGTGTTGGTGATGGGTGGCACGCGGATCAACACCATCGAGACGGAGATCTGGCTGCAAGTCAACCAGTACTTGGATATGCGCGCTGCGGCGGTGCTGTCGGTCATCCAGCTGGCGTTTGTGGTGGGGATCTTGGCGGTTTCCGCGTGGGCGCGGCGGCGGCGCGAACGGGTGTTGGGGACTCGCACGGTGGACGGCACGCGTCCGGCGACGGTGCGGGACTTGCGGGTGATGGTGCCGGTGCTGACGGTGCTGGGACTGCTGATGGCGGCACCGCTGTTTTCGTTGGTGGAGCGCTCACTGCGCATTCCGGGCGGGCACGGCATCGACCACTATGTGGCGCTGTTCACTGACCCGCCGCGCTCTGTGCTGCCGGTGAGCGTGTGGCAGGCCACCATGAACTCCCTGGTCACTGCGGTGATCGCGGCGGGGATTGCGACGGCGTTGGGGCTGATCGTGGCGGCGTTGAACGCTGCCCGCGGCCGGCGCGCCGCCACCTTGGATGCGCTCGTCATGATGCCGTTGGGGGTCAGTTCTGTGGTGGTGGGTTTGGGCATGTTGCTCACCCTCAACAGGTCCGTGGTGGGTTTTGATTTGCGCGGTTCGTGGTGGCTGGTGGCGTTCGCTCAAGCGGTGGTGGCGTTGCCGCTGGTGGTGAGGACGCTGATTCCGCAGGCGCGGGCGATTGATCCGCGCATGCGGTCTGCCGCATCCACGCTGGGCGCGCGTCCGTGGCGGGTGTGGGCCAGCGTGGATTGGCCGCTGCTGCGCCGGCCGTTTGGTTTGGCGTTGGGTTTCGCGTTCGCGATCTCGTTGGGCGAGTTTGGTGCCACCTCATTCTTGGCTAGGCCCGACAGGCCCACGCTTCCCACCGCGATCTTCCGCCTTTTGGGCCGGCCTGGCCTTGAGAACATGGGCATGGCATTTGCGGCCGCCGTGCTGTTGGCATTCCTGACCGCAGGAATCATGATGACGTCAGAACGTATGCGCACCACCGTGGGAGGCGACCTATGACCGGCCTCAGTGTTGAGGATCTTTCCGTCACCTATGGCGGACGCCGGCCCGTGGAGGCGGTGCGCTCAGTGTCGTTGGAGGTTGCAGCCGGGGAGACCGTTGCCCTGCTGGGGCCTTCCGGCTGTGGCAAGTCATCGCTGCTAAGCGCTGTGGTGGGCATCATTTCACCGGCTGGCGGTCGGGTGTTGTGGGAGGGGGCCGATGTCACTCACACGCCCGTACACAAGCGCGGCTTTGGCATGGTGTTCCAGGACGGCCAACTGTTCCCACACCGGACGGTTGCCCGGAATGTTGGCTTTGGGTTGGAGATGGCGGGCCTGGACCGTGGTGCACGTGCTGAGCGCGTTGCGGAGCTGCTGGAGTTGGTGGGGCTTGAAGGTCTGGGTGAGCGGCCGGTCACGGAGTTGTCAGGCGGTCAACGCCAACGTGTGGCACTAGCCCGCTCCCTTGCTCCGCGCCCACGTCTGCTTGCTCTCGACGAACCCCTGTCTGCGCTCGACGCAGAACTACGCGGCCGCCTCGCCGTTGACGTGCGCGACATCCTCACCGCATCAGGCACCACCGCGCTGGTAGTGACCCACGACCCGGCCGAGGCCGAGGTCATGGCCTCCCGCGTGCTGCGCATGCGCGACGGGGAACTGGTGCCCTAGGGGTCAGCGGCCGGGGGGGGCACCGGCGTGTGGGCTGTTCTTGCTTTGGCGAGAATAAGGCTCCCGACATGCCAAGCGCCCGCAGTCGCGACCGCCGGCAAACCCCACCGCACGCCAGCGTGCTAGCAGTCGCAGGCGATGCGCACTCCAGCCACGGCGACAGGCGCGGTCAACGGGTCCGGCTCCCGCGTCATGTCCTCCGTCACGTCGTGCCCGTGGGCGTCCGCCGCCACAGCATCGGCCGGCATGCCCTCCCGCGCCCAATACTCGAAGCCCCCGATCATCTCCTTCACCTCGTAGCCCAGTTCCGAGATGATCAGCCCCGCGCGGGTAGCGCCGTTGCAGCCCGGCCCCCAGCAATAGACCACGAATCGAGTCCCTGCGGGGTACTCAGGAATGCGGGCAGGCATGTCCGGCTTGGGGATATGCACCGCGCCGCGGGCGTGACCCTGACGCCACGCACGGTCGTCACGAGTATCGACCAACACGAAGTCCGCACTGCCGTCCGCGAGCGCCGCCGCAACATCCGAGGGATCGGTCTCGAAGGCGAGCTTGGCGCGGAAGTGGGCCGCAGCATCGGCGATGGAGGGCGTGGGAACCGTAGTCATGAGATCAACGTAGAACTCAGGGTGTGACGCGCGCTACAGCCACTCCCCCGCGAAGTGGCTCCATTCCGCTGTCTAGCAGCCCCAAAACAACGAGATAGAGCCATTCCGCGAAGAGGGGAGGCAGGGGCGGCGAGAGAAAGTTGAGCAGAGTTCACTCAACTTTGGCAATCTCGGCTTGACATCCACCCAAGCGCGCGCATACTTGAGTGTAGGCGGCTCAACTCCGTGAGAGCCGGCAAGAACTCGAGGCGCAACCCGCACAGGAGCGCCCCATCTCTGAAGGAGGAACGCATGACGCGTGCAGTTGGAATTGACTTGGGAACCACGAACTCCGTGGTGACCGTTCTTGAGGGTGGCGAGCCCACCGTCATCGCGAACGCTGAGGGTGCACGCACCACCCCGTCCGTGGTCGCATTCTCGAAGACCGGTGAAGTTCTGGTGGGCGAGATCGCCAAGCGCCAGGCAGTCACCAACGTGGACCGCACCATCACCTCGGTGAAGCGCCACATGGGCACCGACTGGTCGCAGGAAATCGACGACAAGAAGTACACCGCGCAGGAAATCTCCGCGCGCATCCTGGGCAAGCTCAAGCGTGACGCCGAGGAGTACCTGGGTGAGAAGGTGACGGAAGCCGTCATCACCGTCCCCGCCTACTTCAACGACGCTGAGCGCCAGTCCACCAAGGACGCCGGTGAGATCGCTGGCCTCAAGGTCCAGCGCATCGTCAACGAGCCCACCGCCGCGGCCCTCGCCTACGGTCTGGACAAGGGCAAGGAAGACGAACTCATCCTGGTGTTCGACCTCGGTGGCGGTACGTTCGACGTCTCGCTGCTGGAAGTCGGCAAGGATGAAGACGACTTCTCCACCATTCAGGTGCGCGCCACCGCCGGTGACAACCGCCTGGGCGGCGACGACTGGGACCAGCGCATCGTTGACCACCTCATCAAGGAAGTCAAGAACACTGAAGGCGTGGACCTGTCCAAGGACAAGGCTGCCGTTCAGCGTCTGCGTGAAGCTTCGGAGCAGGCCAAGAAGGAACTGTCCTCCGCGACCAGCACCAACATTTCGCTGCAGTACCTGAGCATCGGCGAGAACGGCCCTGTCCACCTGGACACCCGCCTCACCCGCGCACAGTTCCAGCAGATGACGCAGGACCTCATCGAGCGCACCAAGGCTCCCTTCCACCAGGTCATCAAGGACGCGGGCATCAAGCTGTCGGAGATCGACCACGTGGTTCTCGTGGGCGGTTCGACCCGCATGCCTGCCGTCACCGAAGTGGTGAAGGAACTGACCGGCGGCCAGGAGCCCAACAAGGGCGTCAACCCTGACGAGGTCGTGGCTGTGGGCGCCGCCCTGCAGGCCGGTGTGATCTCCGGTGAGCGCAAGGACGTCCTGCTCATCGACGTAACCCCCTTGAGCCTCGGCATCGAGACCAAGGGTGGCGTGATGACGTCGCTGATCGAGCGCAACACTGCGATCCCCACCAAGTCCTCGGAGGTCTTCTCGACCGCTGAAGACAACCAGCCTTCTGTGCTGGTGCAGGTGTACCAGGGTGAGCGCCAGTTCGCTCGTGACAACAAGCTGCTCGGCACCTTCGAGCTCGGTGGCATTGCCCCCGCGCCTCGCGGTGTGCCCCAGATTGAGGTCACGTTCGACATCGACGCCAACGGCATCGTGCACGTCAACGCGAAGGACCGTGGAACCGGCAAGGAGCAGTCCATCACTGTCACCGGTGGTTCGGCGCTGAGCAAGGACGACATCGAGCGCATGGTCAAGGACGCCGAGGAGCACGAGGCTGAGGACAAGGCTCGCCGTGAGGAGCAGGAGACCCGCAACAATGCGGAGACCTTCGCATACTCGACGGAGAAGATCCTGTCCGAAAACGAGGACAAGGTTCCTGCCGAGGTTGCTGAGGACGTCAAGGCCGCTATCGCTGAGGTGAAGACCGCACTGGAAGGTGACGACACCGAAGCAGTGAAGACCGCTCACGACACTCTGGTCGAGAAGGCTCAGAAGATCGGCGAGGCCGTCTACGCAGCACAGCAGGCCGAGGCCGCTGATGGTGCCGAGGGCGCCCCCGCAGACGACACCGCGTCGCAGGACGACGACGTGGTGGACGCTGAGATCGTCGACGACGAGAACGACAAGAAGTAGCGATACCGCTCACGCGGGCGGCGGGACGATGCTCCTGCCGCCCGCTGCGGTCGCTCACGGAAGGCGTGACATGACTGACACCACCCCCACCCCCGACGACAACGGCGACAACCAGGACGCCTTGTCTGAAGCCGAAGCGATCCTCAACGAGGAAGCGGCCCGCGCGCAGGCGGAAACCCAAAGCGAAGCCGATGCGTTCGACAGCGACCTCGCCGCGGCAGAAGCCAAGGCCGCAGAGCACTTCGCGGACCTGCAGCGCCTGCAAGCCGAGTTTGTGAACTACCGCAAGCGCGTGGACCGTGACCGCGAGGCGATGGGCGAACAAGCCACCGCCAAGGTCATCGAGTCACTGATCCCCGTCTTGGACGACGTTCTGAAGGCCCGCGAACACGGTGACCTCGAAGACGGTCCGTTCGCGTCCATCGCAGTCAAGCTTGAAGACGCGCTGGGCCGTTTGGGCTGGTCGAGCTTTGGCGCCGAAGGCGACGAGTTCGACCCCAACGTCCACGAGGCCCTGACCTCGCAGGCCTCCGCAGACGTCTCCGTTCCCACCGTGCAGCTGGTAGCGCAGCCGGGCCACCGCATCGGCGACCGCGTAGTGCGTCCTGCTCGCGTCATCGTTGCGCAACCCGAATAACACCCAGGCAGCACCGAAAGGAGGCGCTCATGTCTAGTCAGGATTGGTTCACCAAGGACTTCTACTCCACTTTGGGCGTCTCCAAGGACGCCTCAGCCGATGAGGTGAAGAAGTCTTACCGTCGGCTTGCCCGCGACCTGCACCCGGACCGCAACCCGGGGGACGCTGCCGCAGAGCAGCGCTTCAAGGAAGTGGGCGAGGCGTACGGGGTCTTGTCCGATGCTGAGCAGCGCAAGCAGTACGACGCCATCCGCGCGATGGGTGGTGGCGGTCCTCGATTCCAGGCGGGCGGCGCTGGCGGCGCGGGCTTTGAAGACGTGTTCTCCAGCATGTTCTCCGGTGGTCCCGGCAGCGGTCAGCAATACCGCGCACAGGGCTTTGAGGATGTCTTGGCCAACATGTTCGGCGGTGGCGGCTTCCAGCGCGGACCTCAAAAGGGAGCCGATGTTGCGGCCGCCACTGAGGTGACGTTCCGTCAGGCTGCGCTGGGCGACACCATCTCGTTGCGTACGTCCACGGGCACCGTGAAGACACGCCTTCCCGTGGGAGTGGCTAGCGGTAAGAAGATCCGCATTGCCGGCAAGGGCCGTGCGGGAATGAACGGCGGTCCCGCTGGCGACCTGATTCTGACCGTGCATGTCGCGAAGCATCCGGTGTTCACCATGGACGGCAAGAACCTGCGCATCTCGCTGCCGGTCACGTTTGACGAGGCCGCGCTGGGCGCGACCGTTGAGGTGCCCACGTTGGAAGGCGACCGCGTCAAGGTCAAGGTTCCCGAGGGCACGACGTCCGGCACCACGCTGCGCGTCAAGGGCCGCGGCCTGCAACCCAAGTCTGGTCCCGGTGATCTTCTGGTGACGGTCCAGGTGGATGTGCCAAAGAAGCTCACCCGCAAAGCGAAGGAAGCGCTGCAGGCGTTCGCCCTGGCATCGGCCAAACACGAACCCCGCTCGCGCCTGTACGACGACGCAGCTAAGTAGCCGTAATCTCGCCTTAAGGGAAGGAGGCCAACGATGGAGCAGCCCGACGTTGACGAGCCGGTCTTCCTGATCTCTGCCGCCGCAGAGTTGGCTGGCATGCATGCGCAGACGTTGCGCCAATACGACCGCCTAGGTTTGGTTGTCCCCCGCCGGCGTGCTGGCGGCGGCCGCCGTTACTCGCTGCGGGACGTTGCGGTGCTGCGCGAGATCCAGCGCATGAGCCAGGACGAAGGCATCAACCTCGCCGGCATTGCCCGCATCCTCACTCTTCAGAAGAAGGTGGAGCGGCTGGAGGCTGAGGTGGAGAAGATGCGCCCCAAGGCCGATGTTGGCTCCCGCGTGTTCACTACCGGCCCTACCGGACACGTGGTGATTGTGGAGCGCGGAAGGCGCGCCAGCCGCGACGAAGGCCGCTCGTTGGTGGTGTGGCGCGGGCTGCAGCAGTAGGCGCAGGCCTAGGCGGCGACCATGTCTTGCGCCGGGGTCAAGAGTTGAGGGGTTGGTACCGCCCTCAGCTCGGTACCAACCCCTCGTCCCCCTGTGAGTCCCCTCAACGTTGCAATGACTCCACCAGTTCGGTGGCGTACGCGTGTGTGCCGGGAAGGGATTCGATCCACACACGCGGGGGTTGACGCATCAGGTTGTCGACTCGCATGGCGACGGCACGCTCGGACACGTGGTCTCGAAGCGCGGCGATGCCGGAGCCCAGCGAATCGTCGCGGGTGACGAGCACGGCGTAAAGACCTTCACCCAGGCGGGCCATGGGGTGGCCTTGCCCGTAAGCACTGCGGAGCGCTTCGCCGATGGCGGCGTTGCGTGCCATGCGCTGCCAAGGGTCGGAGTCTTCGACGGATACGTCGATCATCACGAGCGCGTGGCTGTGGCCCACGGCGCTTCCGCTACGAGCAGCGGCCCCGTACGCCTCTGCGAGGCGTTGCACCAAGTATTCGGGCGTACCCAGGCCGGATTCGGCATCGGTCATGGTCGGTACGGCGGAAGCGTCCGGGGTGCCCTCGGTCCATCCTTGGCATAGCGACCGGACGGAACGAATGGGAGCGGACTCGTAACCGGCGGCGCGGAAGAGCACTCCCATGTCGTCGATCGCTTCAGTAATGCCGACCCCTGCTGCGGACCGGGCCTGCCCTAGACGGTAGGCCGCGGGTGCGGTGTCGAGGCGAGCTTCAAGTGCTTCGACGAGCGCTTCTGCTGCCGGCGTGTACCAGTCTCCGGGCCGCAACCAGACCGATTGCACGCTCGAACGCTCCCATTCACGCAGCAGTGCTGCGGTGGGGGCGGCGGCTCCGACCTGGTTCATGACTGATGAGAGTGGCGTCCATCCTGGCTATGACGCGCTTTTGTCAGAATTTTTTGTTCGGTATGTCTAGAACGAAGTGTGACCAATTGCGCACCAAGCGCCTTGCTTTCGCGCGTGCAGGCCGGAAGCATAGACCTCAAACTATGTGCACGGTGGGAGGACCAGAGCACCATGAGTTCCGAGGCGATCGCGCTGTGGAAGGAAACGTCCAGCGATCCTGAGCTGATCGCAGGCGTACGCGCCGGCGATCCGGCTGCCTTTGGCGTGCTCTACGAACGGCACGTGGGTGCGGCGCGGAAGGTTGCCGCCCAGTACACGAACTCCCCTTCCGACGTTGACGACGTCGTGTCCGAGTCGTTCTCTCGCGTGCTGCGTGCATTGCAACAGGGTGACGGTCCAGACCTGGCGTTCCGCGCATACCTCTTTACGATCGTGCGCCGCACGGGTTTGGATGTCATCAACAAGGGCATCCGGACTAAGCCGCGTGACGACATGTCGCCATACGAGTCTGCGCTGGGTTTCGAGGCTTCCTCAGATGAGCCGGCACTCGAGGGTTTCGAGAAGTCCATGGTGGCCGATGCTTTCCGTTCCCTCCCTGAACGGTGGCAGGCAGTGCTGTGGTACACCGAGGTCGAAAAGAAGGCCCCTAAGGAGATCGCTCCCCTGCTGGGGTTGAGCGCCAATGGTGTAGCCGCGTTGGCCTACCGTGCGCGTGAAGCTCTGCGTCAGGCGTACTTGCAGCAGCACCTTGCCACCTCCGATGAGGTGGACTGCATGGAGGCCAACTCGCAACTGGGTTCCTATGTGCGGGGTGGCCTGTCGAAGCGTGAGCACACTCGCATCGACGCCCACGTCAAGAGCTGTGGCCGTTGCACTGCCTTGGTGGTGGAACTGGAAGATGTGAACCGCGGCATGCGCGCCGTGATCGCGCCGCTCTTTTTGGGCGCTGTGGGCGTGGGTGCGCTTGAGGGCGGGTTGCCGATCGGTGGTGCGTTTGGTCCTGAGGGTCTCGCGGCCGCGGGTGGTGCTGGAGGTGCGGGCGCGGCGGGCGCTGGCGCGGCCGGTGCGGGCGGAGCCTCCGGGGCTGCGGGCATCATTGGCGGGCTCAGTGTTGCGGGCATTACCGGCACCCTGACGCAGTTGGCGATGCCCGCTGCCGCCGTCGTGGGGGCTGCGAGTTTGGTGTTGGGTGGGGTGACGCTACTGACGAACTCCACGAGCACCGCGGACGACCCCACCGGACCGATCGCGGAACGTGCAGGCGAACCTGTCGATGCGTTCGGCAAGAACCTTGCCGACGGCACCCAGGACACAGAAGGGGCCGATGCTGGCACCTCTGTGGACCCGACGGCACCGGAGGACGAGGGCAACGCAGGCGCCGAAGACGAGGCAGTCCTTGCGGCAGGTGAGGGCGGTACCGCTTCTGTGGGCGGCTCCGATGTTGCCCTGGTGGCTGCGAGCGGCGCCACTGGCGACGGCGCGGCTGCAGTGGATGCCGACAGCGACGTGTCCGAGGTCAGCACCGATCCCACCACTCCCGATGCCGGTGACTCTTCTGCCGATGGCAGCACGGGCGGATCTTCAGGCGGTTCAACCGGGGGCAGCACTGGTGGATCCACAGGTGGCGGCACTGGCACCACTGACCCCACGACGCCGACAGATCCCACGACTCCCACCGACCCCGAGCCTCGCCCTGACCCGGACCCCACCACAGACCCGGGCGACCCCTCGGAACCGACGGGGACCTTGCGCATCGGCCGGTCAGCCTTGGGCGTCTTGGAGATCTCGCGGTCGGAGCCGCAGATCAGTATGGCCGTGGCCAATGACTCGGCTACCGCGGTGCCCGATGTCACGGCGACCATCGCGTTGCCGGCCGGGCTGACGTTCGCTCTTCCGGGCGGTGTTGGTGGGCTTGAAGCGGGCAACGTGGAGGCGTTGACGCGCCACGTCTCGGCCAATGCCGGCACTAGCTTCGATGTGGAGTCGTGGCAGTGCTCGCTGTCCGCGGACTCCCAGGTCCTCACCTGCGAAACCGCCGAAGTGGGTGCCGGACAGGAAGCAACCCTGGACTTGGGTATTGCGCTCGCCGTGGACACGCTCGCGGACGACGCGACCACGACCTTCACAGTCTCCGCAGGAGAGATCACGGACACCTACACGGTGCGCACCGGCGTCGTCGCGACCGACGATGACTTGGGCGATGGCTATGAAGGCCAGGGCGGACTGGGCGTCAAGCAGTTCGGCGCGCCGCTCCTGGGTTGCGCTCCCGCGGCGGCCCCTGCCGCGGACTGCTCGCGAGCCATGGGCAATGGCCTCCTGCCCGATTCCGCACTGCGCAAGGACAACAACTTCTTTGGCGACCGCATGGTCGAGCTCACGGAAGAGGACTGGCAGCGTAACGGCGCCACTACACAGGTCGAGATCCCTGCGGGAGCCGTGGTCACGCACGCGACACTCGAGTGGTCTGCCAACCGTCATACCCGGGACAACGGCGGCGGCGGCATGACCGATGCGTGGAGCGGCAATCTCAGTTCGGCACTGCTACGCGTTCCTGGCGGAGACTTCATGCCGGTGTTGAACTCGGAACTGCACATCCTTTCTAAGGACGGACGCGAGTACTACCTCAGCCGTGCAGATGTCACGGACTTGGTGAAGGACGCCGGAGCGGGCGCCTACTCGCTCGCGGACATCGCGACCGCGGCTGGCCGCGGCGACGATGACCCCACGTATTACGCGGGCTTCACACTGACGGTGGTGTACGAGCACGAGGACATCCCGGCTGGATCGTCCGTGAAGCTGTTGGAAGGCCCCCACTGGGTCTCCAGCAGTGCACCCGCCACCCGCACGTTCGAGACCGCAACTGACGCCGATGTGGCGTTGTCCTGGACGGCATTCGAGACGGACTACGGCACGCGTGGAGACCAGGTCACGATCGACGGTTCTCCCGTGATCCCCCTCCGTGGCTCCACGGAAGGTGCCGTGGACGACGCTGGCGATTCGTTCGCCACCGGATCGATGTTCGCAAACTCGCTCGGAACGGATGCGAAGCCGTTCAAGCCGGTGGCGGTTGATGCGGGCGTTCACCAGATCACGGTGTCGACCAACGGCGACAACTTCTTTGTGGGCACCTTCGCGGTGACCATCACCCCTGAGGGCTAGCCGCTCAGGGGCGTGGCGCCGTCGTTAGCGCTGCGGGTCCTCGCTCCAGTCCATATCGAGTTGGCGTGCCGTCGCGTGAGCCAAGTCAGCATCGGCCAGCCGCGCCACCAGGTGTAGCGCCATGTGCATGCCGGACGTCAACCCACCGCTGGTGACGACGTCACCGGCGTCCACCCAGCGCACCCCCGCGACGGACTCGGAGACGTTCTCCTCTCCCAGTGCCAGCACGTCCTCCCAATGGGTGGTCGCAGCCAGGCCTTCGAGGACTCCCGCGCGGGCCAGCAGGAACGATCCGGTACACACTGACGACGCGAGATCGCTGGCCCCCACGAGCGCCGCGACGGTGTCACGGAGTTCGACGTCCTTCATGGCGCCTTCAATGTCAATGGTGCCCGGGACCACGACGGCGTCGACAGAGGTCGTGGCGGCATCGGCCAGCCCGGTCAGTGTCATGCCGCCGTATGCGGTGGCGTCGCGACCGCCGGGGCTCACCAACACCACCTCAAACGGCGCAGGCAACCCAGCCCGTTCGCGTAGGCGTGACGCCGTGAGGAAAACCTCGTAGGGACCGCCGGCGTCGATCAGATCAAACGTGTCAAAGACCAGGATTCCGATGCGTAGGGACATGAGCCCACGCTAGCGGGTGCGTCAGACGGTGGCGGTGGTTAGACGATGACTGCGTTCGTGGTGCGCGGACGCACCACCACCCACAGCGCCACGTGAGCAACCGCGAGCGCCAGAATCATCACGATCGCCATGGACATCGCGGACATGCCGAGCACACCGATGAGCGGCGTCACTGCGCCGGCGACGATGTTGTTGCTTGCGCCAATCAGCGACGCGGCCGTACCTGCCTCTGCTCCGTGGCCGTTGAGCGCCATGACTTGCACGGCAGGCATCACAAGTCCCAGTGGCGGCACCAGGAACAGCAGCGGAACAATCACGCCCACGAGCCCGGCACCCAGGAGCGAGCACACGGCAAGCGCGACAGCTCCGGAGGACATGAGGATGACGCCGATGGTGGCGACGGTCCGGGGCGCGAACCGACGCATGAGGCGGCTTCCCACCTGGACGCACACGATCTGTCCGGCTGCGTTGAGACCGAACACGAAGCCGTACTGCTGTGCGGTGAGTCCGTACTGGTCCTGCAAGACGAACGAGGACGACGACAGGTAGGCGAACAGCGCGGTGAACCCCATGGCGCCCACGACTGCGATTCCCACGAACACGCCGTCCGTGAGCAGGTGGCGGTAGCGGCGGCCCACCTCGCTCAGGCTGAGTCTTCCGCGGACATGCTTGGGGCGCGTTTCGTGCAGCACAAACTTGGAGATGGCGAGCATGAGGACGCCGTAGCAAGCCAGGACGACGAAGATTTCTCTCCAGTCCACGACGCGCAGCAGCTGGGATCCGATGACGGGCGCGATCACCGGCGCAACGCCCGTGACGAGTGCCATGTTGGCGAGCATGCGGATCAGGGCTTGGCCGTGGAACATGTCGCGCACCATCGCCATGGCGACCACGGCTCCACCAGCAGCGCCGATGCCTTGGAACACGCGAGCGACCATGACGGCTTCGACGGTGGGGGCCACGACGATCGCGAGGGAGGCGACGATGTGCACCGTGGTGGCGATCAGTAGCGGCTTCTTGCGTCCGACGGCATCCGACAGTGGGCCCACGATGAGCTGCCCCAGACCAAAACCGATCATGGTCGCGGTGAGGGTCATCTGGATCGCGGCGTCGCTAGCCTGGAGGTCCGCGGCGACGGTGGGGAATGCCGGGAGGTACAGGTCAACGGTGAAGGGGCCGAGCGCGATGAGCGCACCGAGGATCAGTACGTATGCCAGCCGGCGCTTGCCTGAGATGGCAGGCGCTTCAGCACCGCCGGGGTGCGGGGGCACAACGACGGTGGTGGGGTCGGTGGGGACGTTCGTCGCGTGAGAGACGTCGGTGCGGGCAGACAAAAAAGGCACACTCTTTCGAGCTTGAGGGGTGACATCAATGGCGTGCGCGGGCGGAGTCGCGGCGCGTGTCGGGGACTCTCACACCAACGCAGGTAGATCCAGTGTATTCCCTACCAGTCGGTAAAAATACCTTGGTGAAGTGTTGGCCAATCGATGGTGGTCGGCCACAACGAACTACTCGGAGCCCACCTCAAGACGCGTCCCGAGAAGCACAGTCTCCGCAGCATCGGCCCGCCCCACGACCCGGGTGCCAGGCCGGCTCTCCACAGGTGCGCCGCCGATGACGCAGGCTTTCCACTCGGCAGTTGTCGCGTGAATCTCCGCATCGACGGGACCGGGTTCCGCTTCCCGCTCCACCGTCGTTCCCTCCGCTGAGACGGTGGCGAGATAGGTCACGGCAGGGGCGTCCACGAGGCGGGAATCCTCGAGGGTCAGCGCCACCCGCACAGGCCCGTCAACGGACGCGACCGGTCGCGCATGCGCACGCATGGCCAGCACCAGCGTGTCTGGGCTCATGTCCGCGTCCCACGGCAGGTTCGGTGACTCCACCGCCCAGGCCGACAACGCCGCATTGACCGCCTCGAGCCGTGCACCCCACGGCGTGAGGCCGTAGACGTCGACACGGGCGGGGGCCGGCAGGGTGCGGCGTTCAACAATGCCGCGTTCTTCCAGTTCCCGGAGGCGCTGCGACAACACCGTAGGGCTCAGACCCAGAATGTCGCGCTCGAGTTCCGCAAACCGTTTGGGGCCAAGCAGAAGCTCGCGCACCACCAGCAAGGTCCACCGTTCACCGATGAGGTCCAGCGCGTGTGCGGACGCGCAACCGTCGTTGTAGGAACCGTAGGTACGCCGGGAGGCCATGCGGCGATCGTACTCCGATCAGCTCTTGACGCCCAGTAGCAACTCCGCTTACCGTAGCGATTACTACTAAAAGTTAAGTTACGGGGTAAACAGGATGTACTTGCGCAAGTCAGAGGTCTGGGAACTCGTCCACGCCGAACGCCACCACCTGATCGACGACCTCACCGACCTCCCGCGCGACGCCTGGGAAACCCCCACCGCGTGCCGCAACTGGACAGTCCACGACGTCCTCGCCCACCAACTCGACACTGCCGCCACCGGAAAGTGGGCATTCATCTGGAGCATGATGCGAGCCAAGGGCGACTTCGACCAGACCAACATCGACGGCATCCAACGGTGCAAACGCGACGACCCCCACGACACCCTCGCCGACTACCAAGCAATCGCGCACTACCGGCGCATCCCCACCGCACACCGCGCCACCCGACTCGTCGAGGTCTACCTCCACGGCGAAGACATCCGCAGGCCGCTAGGCATCACCGGGTCCTACCCCGCGGAAGGCGTGCACGACGCACTGACCTACCAACTCCGCACCCCCACCTGGTTCGGTGGCGGACGTGAGCGGGCCGCGGGCTACCGACTCATCGACTCTGCGACCGGCGCCGCATGGGGCGAAGGAATCGAGGTCACCGGAGCGGCCATCGACCTGTTCCTCGCCGTCTCCGGCCGGCCCGTCAGCGCAGAACTCCTGGACGGCCCGGGGGCCGCTCAGCTGGTGGGCTAATCGCCAATCACGCCGTACAGGCGGTCACCCGCGTCACCCAAGCCAGGAACGATGTATCCCTGCTCGTTGAGCTTCTCGTCCACCTGCGCCACCACCACGGTGACATCCGCACGGTCGCCCACAGCGTCCTGCACGTTCTGGATGCCCTCAGGTGCGGCAAGCAGGCACACGCACGTCACATCGGTTGCGCCGCGCTGCAGCACATAGTCGATGGCCATGATGAGCGAACCACCCGTCGCGAGCATCGGGTCAATGAGGAACACCTGACGGCCCGTCAGGTCGTCCGGCAGACGGTTCGCATACGTGACGGCCTCCAGGGTTTCCTCGTCACGCTTCAACCCCAAGAAGCCCACCTCGGCGCTGGGGATCAGGCGCTGCATACCGTCGAGCATGCCCAGACCTGCACGCAGAATCGGCACAATGATCGGCGCCGGGTCCGCGATCTTCGTGCCCGTCGCCGTGGTCAACGGCGTCTCCACCTCATGCGCATCCACCCGCACATGACGCGTCGCCTCATACGCAAGCAGCGTCACCAGCTCATCAACGAGCAGGCGGAACGTGGGGGACGGGGTGCGCTTGTCCCGCAACACCGTGACTTTGTGGCGAATGAGCGGGTGATCAGCAACGTGCAGTTCCATGGCACCACGGTACCTTTGCCAGCGCCCCAGGGGCGGCGACGCCGGTCCCAGGTGTGCAGCATTTCACGCCGGTAACCTGGTCACGTGAGTGTGTGGGAAGGGCCGATGCGCGCAGCACTAACGCTTGCGGCCGGCGCGATAGCGACAGGGGACGTGCCCGTGGGCGCCGTTGTTGTCGCACCCGACGGCACCATCGTGGGCGAAGGGCGCAACGAACGCGAAGCCCACGGTGACCCCACCGCCCACGCCGAGGTTCGCGCCCTCCAAGCCGCAGCATCGGCCCTAGGTCGCTGGCGCCTCGACGACTGCACCCTGGTGGTCACCCTCGAACCCTGCCTCATGTGTGCAGGAGCTGCACTTGCTGCACGTATCCCCCGCATCGTCCTGGGCGCATGGGATGACAAAGCCGGCGCCACTGGAAGTCAATGGGACGTGGTGCGTGACGCCCGCATCGGCTCCAAAGTGGAAGTGGTGTCCGGCGTCCTCGCCGACGAATCCGCGCAACTCCTCCGCGACTTCTTCGAGGCACGACGCTAAATGGCCGAGGACCCTTCACGGCGCAAAGCCTGGCGCGGAGGCGTGAAACGCGCCGTCATCAGCCTGGGCACCGTGACTCCCGCGCAACAGCCACGCTGGCCCATCGCGCTGCAAGCCGCCATCGTCATGACCCTCCCCGTGCTGGTGGGCATCGCATTCGACCGTCTGGACCTGGGCCTGATCGCCGCCACAGGCGCCTTCACCGTTCCCTACTTTGCTGCATTGCCCCGTTTGGAACGCCTCCGACTGCGCCCCATCGCGGGGCTCGTGCTGGTCGCTACGAGCGCCTGCGGCGCACTGCTCGGCCCCTACCCCGCCGCCTTCGCCGCGGGACTGATCGCCGTCACCGTCCTCATCGCTGTCGCAGTCCACGGCTACCGCCTAGGCCCGCCCGGCCCGCTGTTCCCCATCCTCGTCTACGGACTGTCCGGACACGCCGTCGAAGGCGGCATGGCACCGGCCACCCTCATCGGCACCG
The DNA here is from genome assembly GCF_028823635.1 of Demequina sp. B12. Taxonomy (GTDB): domain Bacteria; phylum Actinomycetota; class Actinomycetes; order Actinomycetales; family Demequinaceae; genus Demequina. The sequence goes on along the minus strand of NZ_JAPEHU010000001.1, from coordinate 512,673 downwards.
TCGCCGCAGGCTGCGCCTGGGCCGTGCTCGCCTCGCTCGCACCGCTCATCCGTCGCCAACACTGGCAGATCACCCCCCGCCCCCTCTCCGTCCTGCTCGCCCGGCCCACCTGGGACGCAGGCGCCAAAGAACTCCTCACCCGCACCGTCATCGTCACCGTAGTCGCGACCGTCGTCAGCATGGTGTGGCTCGACGCCGACCGCGCCTACTGGGCCGTCGCCGCAGGAGTCGTGGTGGTGGGCGTCGTCCCCGGCCGCGGCCTAGCCGTGACGCGCGGACTTCACCGCACCGTCGGCACCGTCCTAGGAGTGGGCGTGTACTTGGGCATCGTGCACCTGGACCCCGCACCCGTCCTACTCGCCCTCACGCTGGGCGCACTCCAGTTCATCACCGAAGCCACCATCACCCGCCACTACGCCATCGCGGTCACCGCCGTCACTCCCATGGCACTCGTCATTGTCAGCGCAGGCTCCGGAACGTTCGGTGACTCCGCCATCACCAGCGAACGACTCGTCGACACCTTCCTTGGCGCAAGCCTCGCAGTCGCCACCGCGCTCATCCATCCCGCAGCAGCCCCCGACGACACTCACCGACTAGGACCGCCTCACTCCGCCGATTAGGTTTCAGGCTGAACAGCCGGTAATCTTTTCCGCGGTGACGTGTCCGAGCGGCCGAAGGTGCAGCACTCGAAATGCTGTGTACGGTAACCCCGTACCGTGGGTTCAAATCCCACCGTCACCGCGCTGAAGCGACAAGCCCGGCTCCTGTAGAGGAGCCGGGCTTTCGTGTTTCTTGAGGCGCTGCGTCCTGGCAGTCATCTGGCGTCACTTTGGGCCCACATGTGGCACTCAAGTACTGCCAGCATGGGAGGTGCGGGAGCCGGGGGAAGCGAGCGTGTTACTCGTCGCCACCTTCGGAGGGCTCGGCGGAAGGCTCGGGGCTTGCGGTGGCCAGCGGGTTCGCAGGCAAGTCGCCGGGCGCAAGCTGGGGTTCGACGACATCCACGGGCAGGCAGGCCTCGCCTGCGGCAAGCGCAACGTCCGGGTCAAGCTCAGGGGCCAGCGCGGAACGCAGACCAGGCGTCTCGACATACTCAGCACCCAGGATCAGATCCAGAGTGATGTCGGAGCGGCTGTCCAGCGTGAGTTCCACGTTGTCGAACTGCAGCGCGAGCGTGTACGCGTGGACAACGCCCTGGCTGCCGAACAGGATCTCCACGTTGCCGTCGTACGAACGCGACCAGTTCTGCGCGCCGCTGACCACGAATCCGCGGCTTTCCAAGGCTGTTGCGGTGGTTCCCGCGAGGCCTTGGGCGTCAGTGGCATTGTCGACTCGCACGACGACTTCCTCTGCGGGAAGTGGCGTGGTGTTGCTGGGCGGGCACACCAAAGTGGTGTCGGCTTCGAACTCGCCAGCAGGGGTGTGAATCGCGGCCTTGAAGGGGCCCGAGGCATTGCCGTTGTAGATCGCAAGCGAAGCAATGGTCAGGGCTGTCAGCACAATGATCAGCACACCGAAGACCACGAGCTGGCGTTCACGGCGGCGGCGACGCGTCACCGAGCCGCGCGTTGTCGCGTGGGGCTGGTGTGCGTCAGTCACGTATTCCACTCCTGGGGCAGGATGCGTCTGGGACGTCTTGGCGGAGGATAGGGGATTCGAACCCCTGAGGGCTTTAACACCCAACACGCTTTCCAAGCGTGCGCACTAGGCCACTATGCGAATCCTCCAGGCGCAGAAATGTTACCCGAGCATTGGCAGAACTCCTAACCGGGCAGATTTTGCCCTGTGGCCAAGGCCGCTACACTTGACGCTGACCCCCCACGTGGCGATACCTCGCCCAACTCCCCCAGGGCAGGAATGCAGCAAGGGTAAGCGGGCTCTGTCGGGTGCGTGGGGGGTCCTTCTATGCCCACTGGCATTCCCTCGCGCGCGCTCTGAATCTGTAGCCCTCCTCGCGCATCGTCCCGCCGCAGCCCTGCGCCCCGCGCCCCGCGCGCCTGCGCCCAGTCGGTTTGACACACACCTGTTGCTGCTGTGAACCGTGTGGCTCACGTGCATCCCCACCTGCAACATCGGCCCCATCCGTCCCAGCCGTGTGCCAAACCGACGCGAAACGACCCCCCACCCGCCACATCGGCCCCATCCGTCCCAGCCGTGTGCCAAACCGACCAGAACCACCCAAAAGCGACCACCTGCCGCCCCAGTGACGACTACAGCCCGGAGTGTGACGGAGGTCTCACCCCACTAGGGACGTTCTTCCCCGTGCAGAGCCCAAATCCCAGGCGTACGTTGGAATTGTTGTCCCCGGAGACGACATAAAAACGAAGGGAAAAATCATGGTCGACACTTTCCGTGCCGCAGTAGTACGGAGCTTCGACGCTCCGCTCGACGTCTCTGAGGTGGAACTTCCCAGTCCCGGACCCTTCGAGGCCCTCGTCAAGGTGAAGTACTCGGGTGTGTGCCACACCGACCTCCACGCCGCTGAAGGCGACTGGCCGGTCAAGCCCACTCCCCCATTCATTCCCGGCCACGAAGGTGTGGGCGAAGTTGTCGCTGTAGGCGACCGCGTTACTCGTGTCAGTGTGGGCGACACCGTCGGCAACGCTTGGCTGTGGAGCGCGTGCGGCGAATGCGAGTTCTGCGAGTCGGGCTGGGAAACCCTGTGCCTGCAGCAGAAGAACGGCGGCTACGCCGTGGACGGCTCGTTCGGTCAGTACATGCTCGTCGATGCGCGCTACTGCCCCATCCTTCCTGACGGCGTGGACCTTGCGGCGGCCGCACCCATCCTGTGCGCTGGCGTCACGGTGTACAAGGGCCTCAAGCAGACCGACACCAAGCCTGGCGACTGGGTCCTGATCTCCGGCATCGGCGGTTTGGGTCACATTGCAGTGCAGTACGCGGTGGCGATGGGCCGTCGTGTGGTGGCAGTGGATGTGGACGATGCCAAGTTGGCTCTCGCTAAGAAGCACGGTGCGGAGGTGGCGATCAACGCTGCCACGACTGCCGATGCTGCTGCCGAGATCCAGGCAGCGACCGGGGGCGGCGTGCACGGTGCGCTGGTCACGGCCGTCAACGGCAAGGCATTCCCTCAGGCAGTGAGCTCGTTGCGTCGCGGTGGCACCGTGTCGCTCGTGGGCTTGCCTCCGGAGCAGTTCCCGCTGGACATTTTCTCTGTGGTGTTGAACGGCTGGACCGTACGCGGATCGATCGTGGGTACGCGCCGCGACATGGAAGAGGCCATTGACTTCTTCGCTCGCGGCAAGGTCTCCCCGACCTATGCGGTGGAACCACTGGACAACATCAACGACATCTTTGCCCGCATGCACGCTGGCAAGATCGACGGCCGGATTGTCATGGACATGGCATAAATCCTGCTTTCTCTCACGAAGGCCGCGCCAGGCTCTCCCTCCTGGCGCGGCCTTCGTGCGTGTAGACCCAGGGTGCAGGTGGACTGGGGGATGTGGAGGGCCGATGCGTGTGTCACCGGGGACAGTTAGGCTCAGTCCCGTGAGCCAAGCCTTGTACCGCCGCTACCGCCCGGACGCGTTCGCTGACGTGGTGGGCCAGGAGCATGTCACTACCCCGCTGATGCAGGCGCTACGCGCCGACAAGGTCAACCATGCGTACTTGTTCTCAGGGCCGCGCGGGTGTGGCAAGACCACCTCTGCACGCATCTTGGCGCGCTGCCTCAACTGCGCGGAGGGGCCTACAGACACTCCGTGCGGCACGTGTGAGTCGTGTGTGGAGTTGGCGCGTGGCGGCTCGGGCTCGGTCGACGTGGTGGAGATTGACGCGGCGTCGCACAACGGTGTTGACGACGCTCGTGAACTGCGAGAGCGGGCGGCATTTGCTCCTGCACGCGACCGCTACAAGATCTTCATCCTGGATGAGGCTCACATGGTCACCACTCAGGGCTTCAATGCCCTCCTGAAACTGGTGGAGGAGCCGCCGCCTCACGTGCGGTTTATCTTTGCGACCACGGAGCCAGACAAGGTCATTGGCACCATTCGGTCCCGTACGCACCACTATCCGTTCCGGCTGGTTCCGCCCAGTGTGCTGACCGAGTACTTGGAGACCTTGTGCCAGGCAGAGGGAGTCAAGGTCGCCGCGGGTGTGCTGCCGCTGGTGGTGCGCGCCGGTAGCGGTTCTGTTCGTGACACGTTGTCCGTCTTGGACCAGTTGATCGCTGGTTCTGACGACACGGGTGTGACGTATGAGCGCGCGATCGCCTTGCTGGGCTTCACGGATGCAACGCTGCTCGACGACGCCATTGATGCGTTGGCAGCAAGCGATGGCGGGTCACTGTTCAACGTGGTGAACCGTGTCATCTCGACGGGTCATGAGCCTCGCCGATTTGTTGAGGACTTGCTGGAGCGAGTCCGGGACTTGCTGGTGTTGGCTGCGGCCGGTTCCGCTGGCGCGGGTGCGCTGGGGGAGGTTCCTGAGGACCAGCTGGAGCGCATGCAGGACCAGAGCCGTCGTCTGGGTTTGGCCCGCGGATCCCGTGCGGGCGACCTCATCAATGAGGCTTTGACGTCCATGGTGGGAGCAACGTCTCCGCGCCTGCATCTTGAGTTGCTGTGCGCTCGCCTCTTGGCAGCGGACGCGGCCCCCGCTTCCACCGCGTATGCCGCCCCTGCAGCAGCAACATCCGCGAGCGCACCCGCGACTCACGCGAGTGGCGCCGCGAGTGCTGCGCCGCAAGACGGCCTGTCCCCCGCCGAACGCGCCAAGGCTGCGGTCGCTGCAGCCCGGCCCAAGCCCGATGCCGCGCCAGCCGGTACAGCACCGTCAGGCGCTGCCCCCTCGACCGCAGCGCCCTCAAGCCCAGCACCGGCTCCGGCTCCAGCCGCACCGGCTGCTGCATCAGCCCCCGCGGCAGACACCCGGCCCCCGGCACCCTGGGACGACCCCGAGGACGACGCCCCCGCAAGCGCTCCGGTCGCATCGCCGCCGCCTTCACAGCCCGCTTCACCGCCTGTTGAGCCGCCCGTGTCGGCCGCCCCATCAGCACCCGCAGCCCCCTCGGCACCGGCGGCAGCAGCACCTGCCGCACCCGCATCGGCTCCTGCATCGGCTCCTGCACCTGCGGCAGGCCAGCAAGCAAACGCGGTTGCCGGTGGCGCCGACGATGCCGAACTGCTGCGCCGCAGGTGGAGCGAAGTGCTCGGAACTCTTGAGCGCCGCCGCGTGACCTGGTCGATGGTGTCGCAAAGCGCCCAAGTAGCGTCCGTCGACAACGGCGTACTGATGCTCGCCTTCGACAACTCTGCGCTCGCGGGCCGGTTCGGCGGCTCTCAGCACGCTGAGAACGTTGCCCTCGCGGTCCGCGAAACCCTGGGCCTCCAGGTGCGTGTGGAAGCCACGACCGGCCCGGTCGCAGCCCCTACTCCACGCCCCACACCATCGAGCGCTCCCGCGGCAGCACCGTCGGCAGGCTACGCCGCGGCTGCTGCGGCTGTTGCCGCGGCTCCATCCACGCCCGCGCCGAGCGCCAGCGCACCGAGCGCGAGCTCCTTTGGCGGATCCGCCCCCGAGCCGGAGGAGCCGCCCTACGACGACTCCGAATACCCGGAAGAAGAAATCATCTCCGAGGACGACGAACGCGCACCCGACGCGCAGCTCTCAGGCGCAGACGTGGTCGCGAAGATGCTCGGCGGCACCATCGTCGAGGATGCCTAGAAGGCCCGTTCTGACCGGCTGGTAAATTAGCGTTCATGTCTGGCGCACATGAATCTGGTGGCGAAAAACCACCCACCAAGTTCGAGTTGCGCCGCGCCAAGACCCGCTCCGACCTGCTGGGGCTGGGCTTCGAACGGTTCCGCATTCGGGGCTACGGGCGCACCACCATCGAAGACATCGTGCGTGACTCCGGCTACACGCGGGGCGCCTTCTACTTTCACTTCGACTCCAAGGAACAGTTCTTCCTTGAGGTCCTGCGCCACCGCAAAGAGATCCGCGGCCGCTGGTGGGAGGTGCTGGACTCCGATGCCGTGACGGACCTGCCCAGCGCACTCATCACCACGTCACAAGAGTTCGACCGAACCGACCCCAATGGCGGCGTATGGACACTGCTCATCGCCGAGTTTGTGAACGAGAACAGCGACAAGCCCGAGTTCGTGGAACCCCTACGGGAACTCTACGGCGAGTGGCTTCATGAACTCGCGATCCTGCCGCGCACCCTGCAAGAACGCGGATGGTGCCGCACGGACCTGCCACCGGAGATCCTTGCTCAGCAGATCCTGTCCATCACGGACGGCTTTGGGTTGGCATACCGGTTGTACGACACGGACGTCTCGGCCTTGTTCGACGCATACGTGCGCATCCTGGAACCGCGCTAGACCGCCCACCAGCCCCACGCATCGGCCCCTCTCACGGCGCCCCACTGTGCGCGTCTGGCCGCAACTGTCTCACCTCACGCCTACGCTTGTCCCCATGTATGACGGCGCAGTGCAGGACCTGATCGACGAGCTTGGCTACCTTCCCGGTGTAGGCCCCAAGAGCGCCCAACGCATCGCTTTCCACCTCCTTGCTGCGGACGCTGCCGATGTGAAGCGTCTGGCCGATGCGATCACCACGGTGAAAGAGAAGGTCCGGTTCTGTGACACGTGCGGCAATGTCGCAGAGTCGGAACAGTGCCGGATTTGCGCCGATCCCCGCCGCCTCGACGACGTGTTGTGCGTGGTGGAAGAGCCCAAAGACGTGGTGGTCATTGAGCGCACACGTGAGTACCGGGGCCGCTATCACGTGCTCGGCGGAGCAATCGATCCGATGTCCGGTGTGGGCCCGGATGACCTCCGGATTCGTGAACTGTTGACGCGCCTGGGTGACGGCACCATCCAAGAAGTGATTATCGCGACGGACCCGAACATTGAGGGTGAGGCGACCGCGACCTATCTGACGCGGATGCTGGTGCCGATGGGAGTGACCGTATCGCGGCTCGCGTCGGGTCTGCCGGTGGGTGGCGACCTGGAGTACGCGGATGAAGTGACGTTGGGCCGTGCGTTTGAGGGCCGCCGCCAGGTGTCCTAACCCGGCCATCCCCGCCCCAGACGCATCGGCCCCAGGCTCCCCCAGCCCAGTCGCTTTGACACAACCATGTGACGGTTGAGGCCTGCGCGCAGGATGTGGCTGTCGCATCGGCCCCAGGCTCCTCATCTGACACACATATGTGTCAAACCGACGGAGCCCGGGGCCGCAACCCCACCCGCTATACGAGGCGAGAGGGCAGCGCGTTACGCGACTCGGGTTCCCGTGCGTAGCGTCTTGTACGGCACGCGGAGCCTGCGGATCACGATCCACATGGACCCCACGAGGAGGGCTCCGGAGACGCCCAGTCCAATCCAGGGTGCACGTTCAAGGTTCGCGAGCTCCTGTTGGCGCTGCTCCCAGGCGGAGTTTTGTGCCTCCCACTGTGCTTCCAAATCCTCGTCCGAGGCGACGTTGTTGTCGATCATGGTGGCGAGCTCGGCGCATTCGTCGTAGGCCTGGTACTGATTGATGTCGTTGTCGGGCCCCATCCGGGCCTCGGACAGCGCGCTGTGCAGCATGGCGAATGCGCCTGGCGCGGCGCGTCCGTCTTCTTCCCAGGTTTCGGGGTCCACGATGGGGGCGGTCTCGATGATCATGACGGCCGGGTTCATCAGCACAATCCATGACACGCGTTCGGTGTGGGTCACGGTATAGGCCCATTCGGACTCGAGGCAGCTGTAGTCGTCGATGTTGAGGTTGGTGTAGTCGCCGGTCATGTAGGCGTTGTCGAGTGCGGATTCCGCCTCGGGGCTGAGCGCGTTCCAGTCGATGTAGTGGTCGCGCTGCGACGACTCTTCCGTCACCAGGAGGCCCGCGACGCCGAACACGATGAGCGTGCCGATGAGGAAGAACCCGGTGGTGAGGTGTGCCAAGGCGACGGAGGCGACGGCGCGCGCTGCAATCGAGGACCAGGCGAGGCCTACCGCGGTGAAGGCCATGACGACCAACAGGATGGCGCCCACGGTGGTCAGCATCTCGAGGACAGTCCAGCCCGACGACACGAACGTGTAGATCAGGAACGGAGACACTGCAACGAGCGCGATGACGGAGACGGTCCAGGATGCCAGCAGCTTGCCGACGGCGATGTCTCCTGCGGTGAGGTGGCTCATCTGCAGTGGCGCGAGCACGCCTTCGCTGGAGTCTCCGTTGATCGAGGTCGCCGAAAGCGATGGTGCGATCAGCATGCCCACGCCCAACACCATGATGAGGACGATCTCGAAGTTGGTGGAGGACAACTGGGCTGGGGCGAACACGGCCGCCGCGACACAGATCGCGATCACCAGGCCGAACAGGATGCCGTAGAAGACGTAGCCCTTGGTGGTGGGGCGGCGCCGGCGCAGTTCGATGCGCGTCATGAGGCTGACCCCGTGGAAGGTGGGCCGCCAGGGGTTGCCGGATTGTGGTGGCGGCGTGACGGCGGTGGGGGCCGATGCGGAGGCTTCGGGCGGCGGTGGGGTGTGGGTGGTGGTGGGGGTCGTCATCGCCGCTCCTCGTTCATCGCCATGTAGGTCTGTTCCAGTGCGGAGCCAGCTGGTCCGAACCGGTGGATGCGGACGCCTTGTTGGACGAGCCAGGTGAGTGCTTCTGCGGCGCGTTGTTCGTCGACGAACCGCATGATGACGCCTTCCCCGGCGGCTTCGAACGGTACGTCGGCGCCGGTGAGCGCTGCCTGGAGTGCGGCGGGGTCGAGGGCGTGGACGAGGTACCGGGTTTTGGCGTCGGCCACCATGGCGGCGGCGTCGTCGCCGAGGGTGCGGCCTTGGGACATGAAGATGGCGTCGTCGACCATTTCGTCGAGTTCCGCGAGGACGTGGCTGGAGACCAGGACGGCGCGGCCTTCTGCGGCGAACTCGCGGACCAGGGTGCGCAGTTCGATGCGGGAGCGGGGGTCCAGTCCGTTGGCGGGTTCGTCGAGTAGCAGGACTTGAGGGTCGTGGACGAGTGCGCGGGCCAGTGAGAGTCGTTGCTTTTGGCCGCGCGACAGTACGCGTGCGGGACGGTTGGCGAACTCGATGAGATGGACGCGTTCCAGGAGGTCCAGGCCGCGTTCGCGGGCGGTGGCGCGCGGGATGCGGTAGGCCTCTCCCATGAGGGTGAGGGTCTGGAGGCAGGTGAGGTTGTCCCAGGATCCGAGTTGGTCTGGCATCCAGCCGATGGCGGCGCGCACTGCTGCAGCGTCGGTGCTGGGGTTGTGGCCTGCCACGGTGATGGTTCCGGTGTCCGGGCGTAGTAAGCCGGACAGCATGAGCATGAGGGTGGTCTTCCCGCAGCCGTTGGGCCCGATGAGGGCGGTGACGGATCCGGCGGGAACGGTGAGCGTCGCGTCCTGAACGGCCCGTACTGAGCCGAAGCTTCGTGCGACTCCGTTGGCGACGATTGCCTCACGCACGGGCGCTGGGGCCTGTGCTGTTGCGGTCATGGTGCTCCTTGTCTGGTGATGCTGGCTCGCCCCCTGCGTGCCAGCATGTCCACCCTGGCAGGGTGTGCTTGCGGTGCATATGAGGTGGTTCCCTGATCTTTGGGTGTGTCGGGGGTGGGGGTGTCATACCGGAGTGTCATAGTGAGTGAACCGACTAGTGGGCCGACGATGGCCGCCGAGGGAGATCTCATGCCACGCAGCGCTTCTGACAAGCGAGAACGTCTCACCGCCGCAGCGATCCGGTTGGCGCGCACGCAGGGCCTCGATGCCACCACGATTGCGGACATTGCTGCGGAGGCGGGGGTGCCTTCGGGCAGCGTCTACTACTACTTCAAGACCAAGGACGATGTCGCGGCTGGCATCGCTGATGGCATCCGTGAGGCGTTGGCGGCGCAGGCCGCGGAGCACGCGGACACCAGCGCCGATGCGCGGGCAGCGTTGACCGCATTCCTCACGAGCTATGTGGACGAGTCCGACGCGATCCTTGACCACGGCACGGTGCTCGCGACAGCGGCTCGCGTGGGCTTCAGTTCCGCCCACGAGCAAGCCCTGGAGTGGATCGCACAGCAGTTTGAGGACCTAGGGTTCGCCTCGTCGGCTGCGACCGCCCGCGCCCAGCACCTTCTCGCTGGTGTTGAAGGGGGCGCGGCCCTCGCATCGGCCCTCGCTACGGCCACTCCTTTGGAGCGGGAAGTCGCCCACCTGACCCGCTGGGTGGCGAACGCCAAGCCCTAACGGCCACCCCCGCGTCAACCACGACGGACCCGAATAGGCTCACACGCGCGTTTTCACTAGAATGGGGCGCGCGTCCGAGGCCGGGCGTATCATCCTTGAACTTTACGGAGCCTAACCATGCCGCTCGTGGTGCAGAAGTACGGCGGGTCCTCCGTGTCGGACGCTGAAGCGATCCAGCGCGTAGCCCGTCGCATCGTCGAGACCAAGCGCGCCGGCAATGATGTTGTCGTCGCTGTGTCTGCCATGGGCGACACAACGGACGAACTCATTGACCTGGCGAACGCCGTCACAACAGACCCGGCACCCCGTGAGATGGACATTCTTCTCACTGCCGGCGAGCGCATCTCGATGGCTCTGCTGGCCATGGCCATCCGTGAACTCGGCGTGGGCGCCCAGGCGTTCACCGGCCCCCAAGCGGGTGTCATCACCACCGAACATCACGGCCGCGCCCGCATCATCGACGTGGCACCGGGACGCCTGCAGAAGGCTGTTTCCGACGGTGACGTGGCGATCGTCGCAGGTTTCCAGGGGCTCCACCCAGAAACCCAGGACGTCACCACGCTCGGCCGCGGCGGTTCCGACACCACTGCCGTGGCGCTCGCCGCAGCGTTGGACGCGGACGTCTGCGAAATCTATACGGACGTGGACGGCGTTTTCAGTGCGGACCCCCGCATCGTCCCGTCTGCCCGCAAGCTTGACCGCGTCTCCTACGAGGAGATGCTTGACCTTGCCGCTTCCGGCGCCAAGGTCCTGATGCCGCGCTGCGTCGAGTACGCACGCCGCTTTGATGTGCCGATCCACGTGCGTTCCTCGTTCTCCGGTCTTGAAGGGACCTGGGTCGTGGGCGACACTGCTGAAGGAGAAGAGATGGAAGACCCGATCATTGCCGGCGTCGCGCACGACCGCTCCGAGGCCAAGATCACGGTCATCGGTGTTCCGGACGTGCCCGGTTCCGCAGCCCGCCTGTTTGAGGCCGTCGCGACCTCGGACGTGAATATCGACATGATCGTTCAGAACGTATCCGCGACGGTCACTGGCGTGACGGACATCTCCTTCACGCTCCCCGCTGACTCGGTGCCGCGCGCCATGGCGGCGATCGAAGCTGACCGTGAAGCGATCGGCTACGCCGAACTGACCACGGACGATGCGATCGGCAAGATCTCGCTCGTGGGCGCAGGGATGCGTTCGAACTCCGGTGTGAGCGCCAAGTTCTTCTCCGCGCTGCGTGACGCGAGCATCAACATCGAGATGATCAGCACCTCTGATATCCGTATCTCGGTGGTGACTCGCGCCGAAAAGCTCGACGAGGCCGTGCGTGCCGTGCACAGCGCCTTTGACCTTGACTCGAACGACGGCGAAGCCGTGGTGTACGGAGGTTCCGGACGATGACTCTGACCGTTGCAGTAGTAGGCGCCACCGGCATGGTGGGCACCGTCATGCGCGAGCTCGTGGGCCAGCGTTTCCCCGACGCGAACGTGCGTTTCTTTGCGTCCGCGCGTTCCGCTGGAAAGCAGTTGGAGCACCTGGGCAAAGAGATCACTGTTGAGGACATCGCCTCGGGTGACTACGCCGGGATCGACATTGCGATCTTCTCCGCTGGTGGCGGTCCTTCCAAGGAATACGCCCCCCAGTTCGCTGCCGCGGGCGCCATTGTGGTGGACAACTCGAGCGCCTGGCGTTCGGACCCCGAGGTTCCGCTCGTGGTGTCGGAGGTCAACCCTGAGGCGCTGAACGACATCCCCAAGGGCATTGTCGCGAACCCCAACTGCACCACCATGGCCGCGATGCCTACCTTGAAGGCGCTGCACGAGGAAGCGGGCTTGGTCCGTCTCATCGTGTCGACCTACCAGGCAGTGTCCGGCTCCGGTGTTGCTGGCGTCGAGGAACTCGCCACGCAGGCCCGCGCCGTCATCGATGGTGCCGAGGAGCTTGCTCGCGACGGTTACGCCGTGGACTTCCCCGAGCCCGGTGTGTACACCGAGCCCATCGCCTTCAACGCCCTGCCCTTGGCCGGCGGTTACGTCGAGGACGACTCAAACGAGACCGTGGAGGAGCGCAAGCTCGTCGACGAGTCCCGCAAGATTCTGGGCCTGCCCGACCTGCGGGTTTCCGGCACGTGCGTCCGTGTCCCCGTGTTCTCCGGCCACTCGTTGTCGGTCAACGCAGAGTTCGCGCGTCCGCTGACTCCTGCCCGCGCATACGAGATCCTCGCAGAGGCTGCTGGCGTGGACGTTGAAGAGGTTCCCACCCCTCTCAAGGGCGCAGGCAAGGATGGCACGTTCGTGGGCCGCATCCGGGCCGACAAGGGCGTCGACGATGACCGCGGCCTCGCACTGTTTATTGTGGGCGACAACCTCCGTAAGGGTGCCGCGCTGAACGCCATCCAGGTCGCAGAACTGGTCGCCGCGAAGATCGCCGGCTAGAAACTCACTTCACACGCGCATCGGCCCTCACTACCTGCTCAGTTGAGCGGGAGGTGAGGGCCGATGCGCGTCTCCGCTTACGTATGTGTGTTGCGGGATGAAGCTGCACCACCAGGCTTCTGCGCTCCGTCGTCCATGTCGTGGAGGAGGCGCGAGGTCCTCACGAACCGAGCAGTACCGAGCGCAATGAGCGCAATGGCCAGCACAACAGCCGTGGGAACGATGTGGGCCCACGCGCGATTCAGCGAGTCGCCGGCACCCACACGGTATGCACCGTCACGCGCGACCGCCAGGATCAGCATCACCGGCACAAAGGTCGTGACCGCGAAACGCAGCGGCCGAGTCGTGGTGCGGCGGAGCAACAACACCGCACAGCCCACGATGAGTGGAAGCAGTGGAAGCATGGGGAACCAGCCGCCCTCGTTGTGCATGATGTTGTCCCAGGTCGCGAGCACACTGACCTTCACGATGCCGGTCGTCCTCGCTGCCGCGACGGCCAACAGCGCCCACAACGCCACCTCCGCGACAGCGAGCAGCCAGACTTGATATCGGGAAGGCCATTGCAGCAGCGCAACACCTGCCAACACCACAACTCCCACGGCGAGCAGCAGCGATACCACCGCGGGCACCGACATCTCTGGGCCGTGAACGGCCCACAACACGACCACGTAGGTTTGCCACACCACGGCACTCACGCCGATGCTTCCCGCAAGGAAAGCGCGTAGGCGGCGGGGGATCTCCGCCTGGGTCGCGACGGCCGCCAGCACCACGGCGAGCGCGACGATTGAGTCTGGCCTGGTCACTACAGCCGCGACACCGGCAAGGACCATCACGGGAACAAGTTCGCTGCCTGCACGGCCTTCCGCAAGCACCCACGCACCCGCGCACAGGACGATGAAAGCAAGGGCGACCGTGGCGTGCCCGTTGATGTAGAACGCCGTGAAGATAAGCCGGTTGGTGGCCACCAACGCGAGAACGAACACTGCCGCCGCGGCCAGGGCAACCGCCGGACGTATCCGCGCACCGAGGATGCGCCACAAGCCCCAAGCCCCCATCGCGGCCACGGCAAGGAACGTGAGCGGAGTCGCCGCGTGGAAGAACCACTCCCCCGTGAGGGCTCCCGGCGTGTGCATCAAAGCCACGCCCACCAGGCGTTCCTCAAGGAACAACGGATAGATCGTGTCCGTGTAGGTGCCGCCGTTGAACAGTGCGGTGATGTTGAGGTACGCGAGCGAGTCCGTCGACCACTTGTACAGCAGCAGTTCGCGCACCACGACGGTCGTCGCGAGGGTGAGCACATACGCAGCCGCGAGCCACGGCCAGGCGAGCGGGAGCCGCGGACCGCCACGGTGAGTGCGGCGCCGGTAGTGCCAGGCGCATGCGACAACAGCGACCGCACCCACGGCTAGGCCCAGCGTCACAACGGTCACAGGCAGGTGAGCGACGACCAGTAGCCATCCCACACCCGGCAGAAGCACGGCCTGACTGATGAGTGCCACGACGCCTTGGAGGGCACCACGGGTGCCAGAGCCCAGGGCCACGCAGGTACCTGCGGCAAAGAGGAAGGTGACAACTGCCAACTCGGCGATCACTCGGCAACTCCGTCCAGGGAAGCATCGATAAGCGTGGCCTCGATGACGAGTTGCGGGTCGTCGAGGTTGGCTGGCATGACGTGTACCAACACGCTGTGATCTCCGTCTGGGTCGAGCACAATGTCCCACAGACCTGGTGCGGAGTAGGTTTCTTCATCGCCGTTGAAGGCGACACGGCCCCAGAGCTCGATAGCGGGGACGGTGGAACTGGCGACGTCCGCAGCCTTTCCGTATCCGCTCAGTCTCATCCCAGTCCACGTGCGCTCGTAGCGGCCACCGTCCGGGAAGACGAGGGTGGCGTCCGGCGCCACCTGGCCTACCGCTTGCGACAAGGAATACGCCTCGTACAGTTGCGCTCCCGACTTCACGGCAGCGTCAAGGATGTCTGCCGTGTCTGCACGCCCCATCGCCTTGTACCGCGGCGGGTAGGTCGCATCGGTAGGAGCCAGCCACATAGCGGACCACGCGATCGTAGCCACGAGCGCAATCCCCAATGCGGCACGGAGCACCGGTGCGGCCAGCTGCGGGCGGGATCGGCGAGCCATGGCCACGATTGTAGGGACTACGAACTTTCACTCGTGACGCGACTGGCCGGAACCGCACCAACCTGACCGCAACTAGCCGCCCAGCGGGTTGTCCAGCAGGGGCGCGAACGCCAACTCAGCGGCGCCGACGAGCAGCAGGTCTTCTCCGATGGAGTCGCGCTCGAGGACTAGTTCGTCCGCGAGCGGCGCAAAGGCCAAGTCCTTGACGCGCTGACGGAGTTCTTCGCCGCGGCGTTCGAACAGGCCACCCAGGAAGCCACCCAGAATGACGGCCTCGGGGTTGAACACGGACATGTGAGAGGCGATTGCGCCGGCAAGTAGTTCGACCTGGCGGTCGATCTCTTCCGCTACCGCGCCGTTGTCAATGTCTGCCAGCGAGTTGGCGAGGTCACCGAACACGAGTTCGTGTGGTGCTGCGGCGTCCTTGAGCCGGGCGTATTGGACTTCCGTTTCGAGGCAGCCGTGGCGTCCGCAGTGGCACAGGGGGCCGTTGGAGTCCACGACGGTGTGGCCGAGCTCACCTGCGTAGCCGTCAGCGCCACGCAGCACCGTGCCGCCAGCGATGATCGCGCCGCCGATGCCGGATGCGGAGCCGTTCATGTAGAAGTACGTGGACAGGTTGCGTCCTGCACCGAACACCGCTTCCGCAAGGAGGCCGACGTTGGCGTCGTTGTCGATGTACGCGGGGGTTTGGAGGGCGTCCTCCAGCATCTCTGCGTAGGGGATTTCGTACCAGTTCAGGTGCGGCGACCGGGTGATCACGCCGTCGAGGGGCCGTGCGAGTCCCGGGACGGCCGCGCCAGCGCCTGCGATACGGATGATCTCGGGATGGGCTGCCAGGAGGTCGCGGGTGGCGTCTGCTGCGATTTGGACGGTCTGTTCGGGGCTGGGTAGCTCGGGGAGCGGGATGCGCTTGCGGTCGAGCACCACACCTCCCATGCCCACGAGACCGACGATGATCGCGTCGACATCGGGGTTGACCGCGACCGCTGCGATGCCGGGGTGCGCGGTGACGCGGGGGCTGGGGCGGCCCACGTTGCCGGAGAGGGCTGCGACCTCGACGACGAGGCGTGCGTCCACCAGGTCTGCCACGAGCGCGCCGATGGTGGAACGGTTCAGTCCCGTCATGCGGGTGAGTTCTGCGCGTGAGATTTGCGGATGGTGGTGAACCAACGACAGCAACAACGAAAGGTTGTGTTGACGCGTAGATTCATTGCGGCTGCCGCGACCTGGGGTCAGCGGTCGTCCGTAGTCTCGCGAGTCCATCGAGCCTCCTTGTTGTGGGGTGTGCACCCCTCCACTCCCATAGAAGTATCGCCTAACCTACAAAAGTTGCGATTCACAACCAAGTCACGGCATACTTTCGATAACGTTATCGAAGATGATGCGAGGAGCACCATGACACTCACCCCCACCCCCGCCGACAAGTTCTCCTTCGGACTGTGGACCCTCGGCTGGGAAGCGCAAGACCCCTTCGGCGGCCCCACCCGGCCCCGTCTCGACACCGTCGAAGTCATCCACGGCCTCGCCGAAGAAGGCGCGTGGGGCATCACCTTCCACGACGACGACATCTTCCCGTTCGGCGCCACCGACGCGGTCCGTGACCGCGCCATCTCCGACCTCAAGGGAGCCTGTGACGACACCGGAATCGTGGTGGAGATGGTGACGACCAACCTCTTCACGCACCCCGTCTTCAAGGACGGCGGTTTCACCTCCAACGACCGCGACGTGCGCCGTTTCGCGCTGCGGAAGGTCCTGCGCAACATCGACCTCGCCGCAGAGCTAGGTGCCACCACCTTCGTCATGTGGGGCGGACGCGAAGGCGCAGAGTATGACTCCGCGAAGGACGTCAACGCCGCGCTCGAGCGCTACCGCGAAGCAGTCAACCTGCTAGGCGACTACGTGACCGACAAGGGCTACGACATCAAGTTCGCGATTGAACCCAAGCCCAACGAGCCCCGCGGGGACATTCTGCTGCCCACCGTGGGCCACGCGCTCGCCTTCATCAACTCCCTTGAGCGCCCCGAACTGGTGGGACTCAACCCGGAGACTGGCCACGAGCAGATGGCCGGACTGAACTTCACCGCCGGCATCGCCCAGGCGCTCTATCACGACAAGCTTTTCCACATCGACCTCAACGGCCAGCGCGGCATCAAGTACGACCAGGACCTGGTGTTCGGCCACGGCGACCTCCACAACGCGTTCTCTCTGGTGGACCTCCTGGAGCACGGAGGCCCCAACGGCGGCCCCACCTACGACGGCCCCCGCCACTTCGACTACAAGCCTTCCCGTACGGAGGACAGCACGGGCGTGTGGGAGTCGGTTCGCGCCAACATGCGCATGTACCTGCTCCTCAAGGAGCGCGCCGCCGCGTTCCGGGCGGACCCAGAAGTGCAAGAGGCTCTTGAAGCGGCCCGTGTGTACGAACTCGGCAAGCCCACCCTCGCAACAGGCGAGACTTACGACGACTTGCTCGCTGACCGCACCGCATACGAAGACTTCAACCCCGACGCCTACTTTGGCGGCAAGGGCTTTGGGTTCGTCCGACTGCAGCAACTGGCCTCCGAACACCTGATGGGTGCGCGAGGCTAGTCACATGACCCTGGTCGCAGGCGTCGATTCCTCGACGCAAAGTTGCAAGGTGGTCGTGCGCAACCTCGAGACCGGAGCCGTCGTCCGGGAGGGCCGCGCCGCCCACCCGGACGGTACCTCAGTCGATCCCACCGCATGGTGGCTCGCCCTGAAGGAGGCAATGGCCGATGCCGGCGGGCTGCGGGACGTGGCCGCTGTGTCAGTTGCTGGTCAGCAGCACGGCATGGTCGCTTTGGACGCCCAGGGCCGGGTGGTGCGTGACGCGCTGCTGTGGAACGACACCCGGTCCGCGGGCGCAGCCGAGGCGCTCATCGCCGAGTTCGGTGCCACCGACCTGGTGAACCGCACCGGGCTGGTCCCTGTCGCATCGTTCACGTCCACCAAACTGCGCTGGCTGAGAGACCACGAGCCCGACAATGCAGGGCGTGTGGCGGCGGTTGCCCTCCCCCACGATTGGTTGACGTGGCGGTTGCGGGGCTACGGGCCGCAAGACGAGTCTCCGTTGGGCGCCGACCTGACGGCGCTCACCACTGACCGGTCCGACGCCTCCGGCACGGGGTATTGGAACCCCGCCACCGGTGAGTACGACCGGGACCTCCTGGTCGCGGCGCTCGGGCACGATGTGATCCTCCCGCGTGTCCTGCAACCCGGAGAGGCGGCAGGACAGGGAGCGGCCGGACTCGACGCGCAGGCGGCCGATGTGCTGGTGGGGCCTGGCGCCGGCGATAACGCGGGTGCTGCGCTGGGCTTGGGCGCCGACCACGGTGATGTGGTGGTGTCGATCGGTACGTCCGGAACGGTGTTTGGTGTGTCGGGCGAACCGGCACGCGACGCGAGCGGAGCCGTCGCCGGGTTTGCGGATGCCTCAGGTGCATTCCTGCCCTTGGTAGCAACCCTCAACGCGGCACGTGTGCTGGACTCATTCGCACGTCTGCTCGGCGTCAGCCACGACGACCTTGGAGAACTCGCACTCAAGGCCGACCCCGGAGCCGGTGGCGCCGTCCTAGTGCCGTACTTCGAGGGTGAACGCACGCCCAACCTTCCCCACG
Organism: Demequina sp. B12; assembly: GCF_028823635.1. Taxonomy (GTDB): domain Bacteria; phylum Actinomycetota; class Actinomycetes; order Actinomycetales; family Demequinaceae; genus Demequina. The sequence goes on along the minus strand of NZ_JAPEHU010000001.1, from coordinate 494,286 downwards.
CCACCGCCACGCTCGCCGGACTCACCCTCGCCTCCACCACTCGTGAGAACGTGGCTCGCGCCGCAATCGAAGGCATGCTGTGCGGACTTGCCGACGGCTTGGACCGGATCCGTGCGCAAGGCCTCACCCCGCACCGGCTCCTACTCATTGGCGGCGCCGCACAAAACCCGGCTGTTCAAACGATCGCCGCACAAGTCTTCGACACCGCGGTGCATGTCCCCGCACCAGCCGAGTACGTGGCCCTTGGCGCCGCCGTCCAGGCCGCATGGGCTCTCACCGGGCAACGACCTGCCTGGACGGTTCGCGTCGCCGCATCGCCGCCTATCGACACCCGGCCCCACATCCGCGCCCAGTACAGCTCCACCGCGCGGTAGCAGGCACCTGGTGTCACATTCTTGCCGGAAGTGACCCTCAGTGTCTGCCGGGGCGCAGCACCCCGGGAACGACGAAGGGCCTGTCCAGATGGACAGGCCCTTCGTACTTGTGGTCGGGGTGACAGGATTTGAACCTGCGACCTCGTCGTCCCGAACGACGCGCGCTACCAAGCTGCGCCACACCCCGAAATCAAGCCGTGCCAGAATACCCGATGCGCGGCGTGGCTCCTAACCGTCGCGTGGCAGCAACGTCAACACGGTGGCCTCAGGGCGGCACGCGAAACGCACAGGCGCGTAGGGCGAGGTCCCCACGCCGGCCGAGACATGCAGCCAAGCCGAGTCTTCACCGCCAGCAGCATCCGGACGCGGGCCGGGCCATCCGTGGAGGCCGGACGCGCGGGACGTGTCGAGGTCACAGTTCGTGACCAGTGCCCCCATGAACGGCACGCACACCTGGCCGCCGTGGGTGTGTCCAGCAATCAGGACTTCCGCACCATCGCCGTGCAGCGCACCCAGGGCACGCAGGTAAGGAGCATGAACCACGCCGATGCGTAGGTCGCCCCGCGCACCACCGGGAGTGGGGAGCGCGTCTCGCTCCAGGTGTGGATCGTCCAGGCCCACGAAGGAGATTTCTGTGCCCATCACCGTCAGCGTGCCGCGCGAGTTGTTGAGGTTGAGCCAGCCGCGGTCAGCCATGCCAGCGGTGAGTGCGTCAACATCGTGCTCGGCTTCGTCTCCGCGCACCTTCGTAGGCGAAGCGAAGTAGGTGAAGGGGTTCTTGGGGCGTGGCGCGTAGTAGTCGTTCGAACCGTGGACGAACACTCCCGGGAAGTCCAGCAGCGGCTCCAGTGCATCGAGCGCCGTGGGGACCGCGTCCAGGTGTGCCAGGTTGTCTCCGGTGTTGATGACGAGGTCCGGCTTGAACGATGCGAGTGACCGCACCCACTCCACCTTGCGGCGTTGCCCCGGAGTGAGGTGAAGGTCGGACACATGCAGGATCCGTACCGGGCGCGACCCTGGGGCCAACACGGGTGCAGAAACCTGCCGCACCACGAAGGACTGGGCTTCCGCCAAGCCCCAAGCCAGGCCTGCGGCGGCAACGAGGCCTACCGCACCAACAACACGATTCACGACGACTGAGCTCCTGTTCTGAGGGGTGTGACGATCACTGCCGTGGCGTTAGTCGTCGTTGTTGCCTCGACCACCGCCGTTGCCGCCACCATTGCCGTCGCCGTCAGTGGGGAGTGGGCAGGGCTCGTTCGTGGCTTCGTTCCACCAGTCGGACGGGTCCTGACACTGTTCTTCGAGGTCTTCCTCGTCAACCCAGCCATTCGGCGGGTTCGACTCGAACTCAGCGGGCGGCCAGGTGGTGCCCCAGTAGTCGTCAGGTGCCTGGTTCTTGTTCCAGCCGTCAGGCCAGTTGGTCCACCAGCCAGGTAGCGAGTCCGTGGCGAGCTGAATGGTGATGGTGGTGCCAGGCGTCATCATCGTTCCCGCAGCCGGGGTCTGAGTCATGACCGTGCCTGCTTCGACTCCAGGGGCGTAGACCACAGAGTCACTGACCTTCAGCAGGAAGCCATCCTTGCTGGCCTGCTGACGTGCCCACCACTCGGTGGATCCGGTGACGGTCGGGACTCGCACGGGAACACCGTTGAGGATCTCGTCTGTGGGCTCGTCGAAGTCGAGGAACTCCTCGCCTTCCAAAGCACGGCTCATGTAGTTGGACCAGGTGGGTCCGGCGATCGTGGAGCCGTAGACAAAGTTGTGCCAGCGGCCGTTGATCGTCATGAACTGCTGCTTGACGTCTTCGTCCGGGTTTCCGAGCCAGAACACCGACACGAGCTGCGGCGTGAAGCCGGCGAACCATGTGTGGGTGTTGTCGTTTGCAGTTCCGGTCTTGCCGGCGGAGGGTCGCCCTCCGTCCAGCGGGAAGTACTGGCCCGAGCTCTCCGTCATCACGCCTTCCATGGCGTAGGTGACGCCGTCCGCGACTTCCTTGGAGATTGCCTGACGGCAGTCTTCCTGCGGAACGGCAATGTCGTTGCCTTCGGCATCCGTGATGGACAGGATCGCGAGCGGTTCGCAGTGGATGCCGTCGTTGGCGAAGGTCTGGTAGACCTCGGCCATGGTGAGCGGAGAAGCGTTCTGCACACCCAGCACGGACGACGGCACAAGCTCGAAGTCCGCGCCGTCAGCACGCTCGAAGCCAAGCGCCTCCGCGGTGTCGCGGACATCGCACAGGTCCAGTTGGCTGGCCATCGCGGCGTAGGCGGTGTTAATGGAGTCTGCGGTTGCCTTCAACACGGTCATCTGACCTTGGTTGTCGGAACCCACGTTGCCTGGCTTCCACTTCTGACCCACCAGAACGGGTCCTTCACAGGTGGTTGCCCAGTTTTCACTGGTCCACTCCTGCTGGCTACCGGACACGTACTGCTTAAGCGAGTGCCCAGTCTCAAGCCAGTTGGCGAGGATCACGGTCTTAAAGGTCGAACCTGGGGAGAATCCCTTGGAGCCACCCATTTCGCGGTCGGCCGCGTAGTTGATGGATGTCGAGTTCTCTGACTCCGCTGTGGGGTCGAAGATGCGGTTTTGCGCCATCGACAGAATCTGTCCCGTGGAGGGGTCGAGCGCGACCATGGCCATGGCGAGGCCGTGCTCATCGTCCATGGGCAGCGAGTTCAAGAGTTCTTCGTTCGCGATCTTCTGCTTGGTGATGTCCAAGGTGGTGACGATGTCGAGTCCACCCTTGAGGAGCAGGTCGCGGCCGTTGAGGCCGTCAGAGTTGAAGACCTCGTCCTTCGAAATCACCTTGGTGACGTAGTCGCAGAAGAAGGGCGCATCCTGCGATGCCGCGCAGGACAGCAGGGGACGCTTCACGTCGAGCGTTTCACCGACAGGTACGGCTTCGTACTCGTCGAACTCGGCCTGCGTGATCATTTCCTGTTCAAGCATCACGCCCAGCACGGTGTCGCGGCGGACTTCTGAGTTCTCGTAGTTGTCGACCTCTTCGCCTTCGTCAGAGATGAAGGTGCGGGTGGGGTCCCACTTGCTGGGGTTCTGGGTGATACCCGCGATGGTCGCGGCCTCGACGGCGTTGAGTTCCGCCGCGGGCTTGGAGAAGTAGTACTGCGCGGCCGCTTCAACGCCGTAGATGTTGGGGCCAAACTGCGCAATGTTGAGGTACTGCTGGAGGATCTCTTCCTTCCCACAGTTCACTGCGGGGTCGGTAGCGTCACAGGTGGATCCAAGTGAGGTGTTGAGGTTCTCTTCAAGCGCGAGAGCCAGACGCCATTCGCGGATCTTGCGCGACATCGACACTTCAGTCGCCGCGTCCATCGCTTCTTCATCGTCAGCGTTCTCTGCAGCGGTTCGCAGGGTGTTCTTCACCAACTGCTGGGTCAACGTGGACGCGCCGGGCGAGGAGTCGCTGGTCAGGTTGGTCTTCACTGCCGCCAGGAGACCTTCACCGTCGACGCCGTGGTGTTCCCAGAAACGCTTGTCCTCGACGGCCACGATCGCCATCTGCATCCACGGGGAAATCTCTTCAAGCGGAACCACGACACGGTTCTGGTCGTAGAACGTGGCGAGCAGGGTCTTGCCATCACGTGCGTAGATGTTGGACTGCTGGGGAAGGCTGACGTCCTGCAGTTCCGTGGGGAGTTCTTCGAACAGTTCTGAGGTGCCTTGAGCTGCGGAGTTGACCACCGTTGCGGCAGGAAGTGCCACACCTGCCAGGAGGAATCCGCCGATGATGGAGAAAGCAATGAACATCATCAGGGCGCTAACAAGCTGCACCGCGGTCACACGGCCATCACGGCGCGCGTGATCAGAAGTGAAGAAACCCATACACCAACCTTACGTTGACCCACTTAACGCACTGGAGTCCCTGAACGTTTCCGGCGCTCCACGTTACCCTCGTCCTATGACAAAGTGGGAATACGCGACAGTGCCGCTCATCGACCACGTAACCAAGCAGATCCTCGATCAGTGGGGTGATGACGGTTGGGAACTTGTCCAGGTTGTCACCGGCCCCACCGGTGGTCTCGTGGCCTACCTTAAGCGACCCAAGCCGTGAGCGCATCGGCCCGCCTTGCCCAACTGGGGATAACTCTTCCCGAGGTGGCGACTCCGGTTGGCACTTATGTACCCGCCAAGATCCACGGTGATCTGGTGTACACCTCGGGCCAACTGCCGCTGGTCGACGGCGAACTGCTTGCCGTGGGCGTGGTGGGCCAACGCTCCGGCGATGTCAGTCCGGAGCGTGCGCTCGAGTGTGCGCGCGCTTCCGTGCTGAACGCGTTGGCGGCTGCGGCGCAGGCCGCCGGCGGGCTGGACTCCATCAGCGGCATCCTCAAGATCACCGGTTTCGTGGCTTCCGCACCCGGATTTACCGCGCAGCCTGCCGTGATTAACGGTGCCAGTGGGATTTTGGCCGATGTGTTTGGTGAGCAGGGCCGTCACGCTCGGTCCGCTGTCGGTGTCGCGTCGTTGCCGCTGGGAGCTCCTGTCGAGATTGAACTCGTGGCGCAGTTGCGCTCCGCTTAGCGGGACCGGGCCCGCAACCTCTCGGGCTCGTACACGTCGACGGCACCAATGTGGACGTCGATCCACCCGCGGGACGCAAAGTCGGCGAGGGCCTTGTTGACCGTCTCGCGGGAGGCGCCCACCAGCTGCGCGAGTTCTTCCTGCGTCAGTCCGTGACGGACCGTCACGTGTCCGCGCTCCATGCGTCCAAAGCGGTGTCCCAAGTCCAGGATTGCCTTCGCGACTCGGCCGGGGACGTCGGAGAAGACCAGGTCTGCCATGGAGTTCGACAGGCGACGAATGCGTTGCGCCAACGCCCTGAGCAGATGCGGCGACATCGCGAGGTGCTCAGCGAGCCACTCGTCGAGGTCGACCTTCGCAAGTTCGTACACGACGGTGTCTTCAACGGCGTGCGCACGCGACACTCGCGGACCGGGGTCGAACACGGAAAGTTCGCCGAGCATGTCGCCTACACCCAGGAGACCCAGAAGGTTCTCGCGACCGTCACGCGCCGTGCGTGCAAGTTTGACCTTGCCCTTCACGACGATGAACATCGCGGCGCCTTCGTCGGCTTCGTTGAACAGCACTTCCCCACGGGTGAGTTCCTGGCGGGACATCCGTTCAATCAGTGCTCGGGCGCTTGCCACGTCCATGCCACCCAACAGGGGTGACGAACGCAGCAGCTGCTCTTCACGCGATGCGTCAGCCATGGAGATATCCCCGGGCGTGCGGGCCCTGAGCACCTTCGCGGTGCTGCTCTCCTAGTGCCTTGACCATTTGTGCTGTCACCGTCTCCAGGTTCTCTGCCACTCGTGTTTCATATGACTCTAGCCTCGTATCGAGTGATGTGAGGGCCTCCACGCTGGAGGGTGTCGCACCTTGTGGTTGGGGCCAGACCGCTTGAGAGAGCTCCGATGTGGTGGGAGCGTCAGCCGCGAGCGCTTCCCACGCGTCGGCGAGCCCCAGGCAGCCCATCTCCTCGGCATCGGCCAGGAGCGCGATCTCGAGCTCTTTGCGCGCCGTGACGAGGCGACGCCACCAGCGCACTCGAGCCAGTTCTCGCCGCATCTCTTGGCGACTGTGGCGCAGTTGAGCGATCACGGCGTCGGACGCTGTCACTTGCACCTCCATGGTTGGACTGTCGGAGCCGCACGCTCCGACGTAGAACTTATCGGTCCTCTGCCCACAGTTCTTGAGGGTCGCTTAGGGTGTCTGCCATGGCTTCTCGGACCCCGCTCACCGTTGCTACTGCCGCAATGGAGACACCCCCGGTGGCGCTGGTGCGCCGTGCACGCGCCGTGAACCGTGCATTAGCCGAGGTATACCCCGACGCGCACTGCGAACTCGACTACGAGACGCCGTTCCAGTTGCTGGTCGCGACAGTGTTGAGCGCGCAGTGCACAGACGTGCGTGTAAATCAGGTGACCCCTGGGTTGTTCGCAGCGTTTCCGGATGCGCCGGCGATGGCTGGTGCTGACCGTGACCGTCTGGAGGCACTCATTAAGCCCACGGGTTTCTACCGTGCGAAGGCGGAGTCGCTGCTGGGTTTGTCCCGTGACTTGGTCGAGCACTACGGCGGTGAGGTGCCCGGAAAGTTGAAGGACCTGGTGACGCTCCGGGGCGTGGGGCGCAAGACCGCGAATGTGGTGCTGGGAAACGCGTTTGGTGTTCCGGGCATCACTGTCGACACGCATATGGGCCGGCTGGCACGCCGCTTGGGGCTGACGGTGAATGAGGACCCAGTGGTGGTGGAGCGCGAACTGATGGCGCTGATCGAGCGCCGTGAGTGGACGCTGTGGTCGCACCGGGTGATTTTCCACGGGCGACGCCGCTGCAAAGCTCGCAAGCCTGAATGCGGCGCATGCGAGATTGCGCCGATGTGCGCATCGGCCCCAGGAGCGAAGGTCAAGCCTGCGTCCTAGGGCCGATGCGGCGACTACTTGGTGGGGTGCGCCTCGCCTGAAGTGGCGTCGCCTTCTGAGGTTCCGGCGGAGTCGGCGGCCTCGGCTTCGAGGTCGGCTTTTCCTTCGCTGTACTCGGTGAGTCGGCGGGTGCGTTCGGCCTCGTCCAACGCTGCGGCCTTGACGCCGTGCTTCTTGGCGATGGCTTGCGCTTGCTCGGAGGTGAGCGGCGTGGAGCGAAGGTCGTACAGCTTCTTGTAGTAGCGGTCACGCCACACCAGCAGGATGACGCCCAGCAGGGCAGACATCAGCGAGGCAAACAGCACGGACATCTTCACCTCTTCGACGCGCTCGCCGGCGAAGGCGAGTTCGCCGATCAGGAGCGACACGGTGAAGCCGATTCCGGCCAGGAAGCCCATCCCGAGGACGTCCCACCAGGACAATCCGCGATCCAGGCTGGCTTTCGTGAAGGTGGCGACCAAGAATGTGGCGAGGAAGATGCCGAGCGGCTTTCCGATCACCAGACCGGCGACCACGCCCTGTGCGACGGGGTCGCTGATGGCGGTGGAGATGGTGTCGCTGTTGATGGCCACACCGGCCGCGAACAGGGCGAAGATCGGCACTGCCACACCGGCAGAGACGGGCCGCCACAAGTGCTCCCAGTGTTCGGCGTAGCTGTGGGACTCTCCCTTGCGAGCGATGGCGGGGACCACGAGGCCGAGCGCCACACCTGCGATGGTGGCGTGGACGCCAGAGGCGTGCATGAAGGCCCAGGCGGCAACGCCGAGCGGGATGAGGATCCACCACTTGGTGATGCCCTTGCGTGCCAGGTAGCCGAACACGGCGACACACGCTGCGGAGGCCAGCAGCCACTGGAAGTGGACTTCGTCGGTGAAGAACACCGCGATGATGATGATGGCGAGCAGGTCGTCGACGACGGCGAGCGTCAGGAGGAAGGCGCGCAGTGCGTTGGGAAGCCATCGGCCCACCACGGCGAGTACTGCCACAGCGAACGCAATGTCCGTGGCGGTGGGCACGGCCCAGCCGTCCATGGAGCCATTGGCCTGCAGGTTGACGATGACGTACAGCACGGCGGGAACCACCATGCCGCCCACCGCGGCAACGATGGGAACGATCGCGGTGGAGGGCTTGCGTAGTTCTCCTACGACGATCTCGCGCTTGAGTTCAAGTCCCACGACGAAGAAGAAGATCGCAAGGAGGCCATCCTTGGCCCAGTCCCCCATCGACAGGTGGAGGTGCAGCGACTCAGGGCCGAACTCGAAGTCACGCAGTGCTGCGTAGGAGTCTGCCCAAGCGGAGTTGGCCCACACCAGAGCGACGACCGTGCCGATCAACAGCAGGATTCCACCGGCACGTTCCGTGCGCAGGACATCGGCAAGGGTGCGTTCTGTGGAGGGGGTCAGCCGGGAGAAGAGGCGGGCATTTCCGCTAGAGGCCATGAAGCCGTCCGTTCACTCGTGGGGTCGGGGAACGGGGGAAAGTCTATCGAGCGCTGCGGTCAGCCGGGGAATCGGAGGACTGAGAAGTTTTGGGTTGCGGAGGGTCAAAGCGGTAGCCGACGTTGCGCACCGTGCCGATGAGTTGCTCGTGTTCTGCGCCCAGCTTGGCGCGCAGGCGGCGGACGTGGACGTCAACTGTCCTGGTACCGCCGTAGTAGTCGAATCCCCACACTTCTTGGAGGAGTTGGTCGCGGGTGTACACACGGCCAGGATGCTGCATCAGATATTTCAGCAGCTCGAACTCTTTGTAGGTGAGGTCCAGTGGCTTGCCTTTGAGGCGCGCGGTGTAGCCGCCCACGTCCACGGTGAGGTCTCCGGAGGAGAACTCGACGGCCTTTTCCAGCGGATCCTCTTGGTTGGCGCGGCCCATCAGGAGGCGAATGCGGGCTTCCACCTCGGCGGGGACGGCATCGGCCAGCACGACGTCATCGGCGCCCCAGTCAGCGTTCACGATGGACAGTCCACCTTCGCGCAACACCAGCAACATGGGCGCGGTGACACCGGTGACTTGCACCAGTTTGCAGTTGGAACGTGCCTGAGCCAGGTCGTGGCGACCGTCAACGATCAGCACGTCTGCGTCGAACGCATCGAGCATGGCACTCGGGTCCGGTGGGAGCGCTCTCACGCGATGCGGCAGGAGCGCGAGCGCAGGCAAGACATCAGTCGCCCCGTCCGGTGACGGGGTGAGCACCAGTAGGTCTGCCATGCGCGCCCTCCGTTCGCCATCACTGTACCGGCAGGAACAGATGAGACACTAACGTTCATGAATCCCACGACACGTGCGTCGATCACCGCTGTCGCCGCAGCCGTCGTGGCTGGGGCCGGCTTGTACGGCACTCGCTGGCTCGCGCTTGGAGTCGCTCTCATCATGGCCTTCATGGCGGTCGGTTGGCCGCGTTTGTTGCGCGTGGCGAACCATCGAGTGAGTAGCCTCGTCATCTTTGGTGGTGCTTTGGGCGCTTTGGGCGCTGTCGTCATCGGTCGCACTGAACCGTTCCTGCGATACATGGCCGTCGCCCTGGCTGCGATTGCGATCGCCGCTTTGCTCACCGAGGTGTTCTTCGCCAGCCCGCGTGGGCGCGCAGTGACGGGTGTTGCCGCGACCGCCGCGGGTGGCGCCATCGCCGCGACCGGCGCCGCGTGGGTGGCCGCCAACCGCACGGCCGGCGCAGAGGACCTCGTTGTCGCTGCCGCCGCCTCCCTCGCTGTCGCGGCCGTCGCATCGGTCCTCACCAGCAACGGCAATGTCAACGGAATCCTGGCCCTCATCATGGGCGGCGCTACGGGTTCTGGGCTGGCCTTTGTTTTCACCTCCCTTCCCTGGTACGCCGGCACGCTGGTGGGCCTGGTCGCTGGCGCCTCGGTGGTCGTGATGAACGAGTTGTCGCGCCGTGAACCGCGCCCGGCCGATGCGTGGGCGGGAATAGCTTCGGGTGTTACCCCTGTTCTAGCGTCAGGCGTCTTGGTCTACGTGGGCGGCGTCTTGCTCGTGGGTGCATAAACCTGCAGGCATGAAGGACGCAAAGAGGGTGTCATGACGATCAGGATCATTGCCGTAGTAGCGCTGCTCGCGTTGTCGAGCCTGGGCTACTGGTGGTGGCAACGTCGCCAAGGCGCCGTCAAGGCACCACAGCGGGCCGATGCCCTCACCAGTGAGCAGATTGGCGGCCAGCGCGGCTACTACGCGACGTTCGTCCAGTTCTCCACCCCCATGTGCGCCAAGTGCCCAGGCACGGCGCGAGTACTCCAAACCGTCGCAGCGGAACAGCCGCACGTCACGCACGTCGAAGTCGACGCCTCAGTGAAACTCGACCTGGCCCGTGAACTGTCCGTCATGCGAACCCCCACCACCGTGGTGCTCGACGGAGACGGGGTCATCGTGGCCCGTATGGACGGCGCACCCACCCACGAACAAGCCCGCGAAGCGCTCGCCCAAGTGCACAGCGAAGGCACCGAGTACACCATCTAGCCCCTGCTTCAGGAGTTCCCCATGACCGCATCTGTTCCCCCCACAGCCCAGGACCGCCAGGTTGATCCTCGTGGCGTGCGCTTCGGTGCCGCCGTCACCTTGCTGTTCGCGCTGATCGCTGTGCTCGCAGGCAACACCGCCGTGGGTCTGATTGCCACCGCAGTTCTGGTGGTGCTGTTCCTGCCTGGTGCCTTCATCGGTCCGCAAGCAACGGTGCAGTCATTCCTGTTCACGCGACTTGTGCGCCCACGTCTGGACGCACCCACCGAGACCGAGTCGTTCCGCCCGCCGCGCTTTGCCCAGCAGATGGGGCTCGGCATGTCCGCCGCTGCGCTCATCCTGGGACTCATCGGTGGAGGGGGCGGCTTCTACTTCTTCATTGCCATGGTGGTCATCGCATCGTTCCTCAACGCAGTGTTCAACTTCTGCATGGGATGCGAGCTTTACCTGGCCTTCAAGCGCGCCACCACCCGGGCCGCGTAACCTTCCGCGCCCCACTTCCGCGTGCCTTAGGACATGAGTCCCGGGCGTAGTAGAGTCGGACGCACTATGACTGCATTGGAAGCTGTCTTCACGGCCCTCGCTGTGCTGGCCTTTGGCGGAGCCGCCTGGGTTACCGCCATCGTGGGTTGGCGTCTATTGAGGAGTCCACGCCGTTGAGTTTTGTCATTCCTGACGACCTTGCCCCAGAGATCTACCCGCTGGCATGGCTGGTCGGTCGTTGGCGTGGGTTCGGCGAGATTGACTATCCCGGCATCCCCCAAGCGGAGATCGTCCAGGACATCGTGTTCGATCACGATGGCGGCCCCTACCTGACGTACACCTGCACCACGTCGCTGAAGAATGACGATGGCGGAGCAGGCCAGGTCTGGTCCGTCGAGTCCGGCTTCTGGCGAGTGGCCCCGCAAACCCCCGAAGGCATCGAACTCCAGGACTTCCAGCACCCGCTCGAAATCGTCCTCACCGAAGCCTCCGGCGTCCTGACCTGCTACATGGGAGCAGTCGGGAACGGCCGTATCGACATGGCCACCCGGTTCGCGGCCGCCACCGAGTCCGGACCCGAGGTCCGCGGCGGCACTCGCATGTACGGCCTGGTTGAAGGTGAACTGATGTGGGCCTGGGACCTCGCCGCATTCGGCCACGACCTCCAGTCCTACATGAGCGCACGCCTCGCCCGCGTCGAAGACTAACCCCCTCCCCCCGCTGACCTCACGTCGCTTCTGGCCCGTGCATCGGCGCTGCAGTGGAATCTCTGACCCCCTGGAGGCGTTCCCCCGCTATGACTTCCCCCTTGCTTTCCCGCCACGGAGCCGTCGAAGCCGCAGGGCCCGATGCCGGTGTGGCGTGGCATTACGGCGACCCCACCGCTGAACAGCGAGCGCTCGAAGCAGGCCGTGCGGTCGTGGACCAGTCGCATCTGGGAATCATCTCGGTGACGGGTCCGGACCGCCTGAGCTGGCTTGACTCGCTCACCACCCAACAGGTTGCTGGCCTTGCCCCAGGCGAGTCCAGTGAACTGATGATCTTGTCGCCTCAGGGGCGGATCGAGCACGTCGCCGGCATTGTGGACGACGGCGAGACCGCGTGGCTCATTTCCGAGACCGCACCCGCGCTGGCGACATTCTTGGACCGCATGCGGTTCATGCTGCGTGTGGAAGTCGCGGACGTCACTGAGCAGTGGGCCGCGCTGGGCGAAGCGGTCGCCAACCCGGCAACGGACGGAGAGCCCGTGACCTGGGTGGATCCCTGGCCCGGCATCTCGGTGGGTGGCACTACCTATGCGGCCGACCCATCCGCCGCTCACGCTGGCGCTGACCGTGCATGGCGACTCGTGCTGGTGCCGCGCACGACTCTGGAAGCTGAGGTCGACGCCCGTCTTGCCTCCGGCTGGACCCTCGCCGGAACCTGGGCGTCAGAGGCGGAACGCATCGCCGCACACAGGCCGCGAGCCATCACCGAAGTCGACGACACGACCCTTCCTCACGAACTGGACTGGCTACGCACCAGCGTCCACCTTCACAAGGGCTGCTACCGCGGTCAGGAAACGGTGGCGAAGGTCCACAACGTGGGGCGGCCTCCGCGCAGGCTCACCATGCTGCACCTCGACGGTTCCGCGCATGCGGTGCCAGACCTGGGCGCGGTCGTCACTATCGGAGAAGACGACAAACCCGCGGGACGCATCACGTCGGTGGCCCGCCACCACGAGTACGGCCCTATTGCGCTCGCCGTCTTGAAGCGCTCCGTGGATCCGTCAGCAGTGCTGACCGTCCCCTCCGACGGCGGCCCCCTGAGTGCCTCCCAGGAACTCATCGTGAACGCGGACGGCTTCTCCGCAGACCGTCCCCCCAAGCCTGGCCCCACGATGAAAGGCCTGCTGATGGGCAAGGGCTGCGCAGCAGACGGCGGCGACCTTCCCTCCTAGGAGCAGGACTACCAGCGCGCCTGCAGACATCTGAGATGACGCGGGGGTTAACGTGGACAACGTGGAACTCACCGTGACGCAACTGCGTAAGGAACTGAGCAAAGCCCTCGACGCCGCCAAGGCGGGTGAAGACGTCATCATCACCGAACGTGGGGTGCCGGTCGCACGTCTGTGTGCAGTGGAGTCCGCTTCGCTGCTCGACAAGCTCGAAGCAGACGGCCTCATCACCCCGCCCGCTGAATCGCGCGCGGTGCCCCGCCTGCCGGAAGCGGAAGCCGCCAAAGACGCCCTCTCCAGCCTGCTCAGCCGGCTCCGGAGGTAACGCGTGGCGCTCGTCTATTTCGACACCTCAGCCCTCGTCAAGCTGTGTGTCCTGGAAACCGGCTCGCCCCTTGCTGTGGGGCTCTGGAGCCGGGCCGATGCTGTGGTCACCTCGCGCATCGCGGACGCCGAGGTGCGATCCGTGTTGGGCGCGGCGGAACGCATTGGCCGGCTTGATGCGGCACCCGCCGCGCAGGCTCGTGCCCGCTGGGATGAGTTGTGGCCCTCCCTCACCAAGGTGGAAGTGACCGCACAGATCGCGGATCTGGCGGGAGACCTCACCGACCGTCGCCCGCTCCGTGCAGGAGACGCTATCCATCTGGCGAGCGCGCTGATGTTCGCGGAGGTGGCCCCCGTGGTCGCCGCGTGGGACCGTTCAGTGGCCGCCGCAGCACGTGCCGAAGGGCTCACGGTCCTGCCCCCTACACTGGCCTGAGTCCTTCACCCCACCAGTCACGCCAAGGGAATCATGTTCGGCACGCTGCAGCATCTCATCGTCTTTGCCCTCTCCGTCGCAGCCTTTGCGGGCGCACTGTGGGGGCTCATTGATGCCATCAAGTACCCCGATTCCACGTTCCAGGCCGCGGGCAAACTGAACAAGACCCTGTGGCTCCTGATCCTGGGTGCCGCGTCGGTGGTGGCGTTCCTGGCGCTGCCGTGGCCGCTGGGCACCGGGGGCGGCATTGGCGGAATCATGGGGATCGCGGCGATTGTTGCGGTGATCGTGTACTTCGTGGACGTCCGCCCCAAGTTGCAGCAGTTTGGCGGCCGCAACATTGGTGGCCACGGCAACCGTTCGCAGGGCGGCTGGTAACACGCGTGCGGGCGGTTCTCCAGCGCGCATCGCGTGCGTCCGTCACCGTTGACGGCGCGGTCACGGCGGCGTTTGATCGTCAAGGGATCGTGGCCCTGGTGGGCGTCACCCATGAGGACGGTCCGGACCAGGTCGCGACTGTGGCACGGAAGATTGCCGAACTGCGCATCCTTGACGACGAAAAATCTGTCACGGATGTGAACGCCCCCGTCATTGTGGTGTCCCAGTTCACTCTGTATGCCGACGTCCGCAAAGGCCGCCGCCCATCGTGGAACGGTGCCGCGCCTGGGCCTGTGGCGGAGCCGTTGGTTGAGGCTGTCGTTGCTGCATTGCGTGAACGCGGCCTCGAGGTCGGTACCGGGGTGTTCGGTGCGCATATGGATGTGGAGCTCGTGAACGACGGCCCCATCACCATCCTGGTCGAGGCATAGGCTCGCCGCACCGCGCCCCCAGCGGGACGAGGTGCGGCGGAAGCCACGCCCGCGTTACTCGGCCGGGAGCTCGAAGAACACGTCGTCGGCGAACAAGCCGGGCGTGATGCGCAAGAGACCGTCGAGCGTGTCAGGCACCATGAACGCGATCTTGCCTTCCTCAGTGCCGCCCTCGTACAGCTCAGCGAACCGGTCAAAGTCGGGTTCGAGGCCCGAGGCGAACGCGAAGTCTGCGACCGCGCCGTCAGCGCCCACGTAGTCGAAGCCCAGGCCCAGCGTGCTCGACGAGTCAGAGCCGGTGTACGTGGCGGTCGCTTCGACGATGATCCACTGCGTGCCCGGCTCGGGCTCGTCGTTGAACATGTTTCCTGCCGCGACCTCAGCGTTGGCGTCCGCGTTGAACCCGGTGAAGCTGATGCTCCAGTCGTTGTTCTCGATCACGGCACCGAAGGCCAGTGGGTTGTCGCGGGTGCCGGTGGGGGTGTCTGCTTCGACAGCAGCGTCCTCGTCAGCGGCCACATCGTCGTCACTTGTGCTGGCGTCTGCCGCGGTGTCGTCTGTGTCTGCGGCGTCTGCGGCGGTGTCCTCAGCATCGGCGTCCTGCGCGTCAGTGGTGGGCTCCGCGACGGTCACCTCACCACCGGTAAGTTCGTCGGCGGCCTCGTCGAAGGCGTCAGAGACGGCTCCCGCGACGACCGTCATGAACACGATCGCGCCCACAATCGTGCCGACCACCGACACGGCGATCGCAGCAATGCCGGTGCCTTTCTTCTGACCCTTACGGGTGATAGCGACGATTCCGGTGATGAATCCGGCCGGAAGCAACAACCAGCCCACGATGAGCGCACCTGGGACGCAGGCAAAGATGAAGCCCACGATCGACAGGATGAGCGCCACAAGGCCCACGGTGTTCTTCTGCTCGCCTGCCGCCTCCGCCGGGGGTGTCGCCGCGGGTTGCGGGGCTCCGGCGGGCGGGACGGGTGGGGTGTCGTTCTGAGTCATGCTTTTCTCCAATGATGGTGCGTACCAACCCGGTGGGAAGGTGCGGCCCGAACGGGCATGACTCACTTTCTCGACGGCGGCGGGGTGGGCGCATCGGCCTTGTGGTCAAGGTCGGGTGGCCATATGGACGTGAACGTGTCCCAGGAAGGCCGATGCCGGTGTCACCCCACGCCTCTAAGGTGGCTTCATGAGCGGGAACCCTGAGAGCGTGAGGCCTCCCAGCCGTGCGCCGCAACGGCTCCGGGACACGGCCCTGTATGTAGGCGCGGTCTTTTTCACAGCGGTGGCACTGACGAACGTTCCTGCCGCACAAGATGGCGACAGCGTCAGTGATGCGGGGGCGCTGCTGTGGCTTCTCGCGTTAGGCGCATGGGTCACCGTGTTCTTCCGCCGCCAGGTCCCCTGGGTCACCACCATCGCTGGCTTCGTCCTCGCGCTCTTCGGCATCGAATACCTGCTGTTCCTCTTTGGCGTCTACCAGCTACTCCTCCACGCACGGCGTCCAGCCCTGTGGTGGATTGGCGGAGGTGCCACCGGCGTCGTGACCCTGTTCTGGGTTCGCGAAGCACTCACCGACTATGGTTCCGGCTTGTTCGAACTGGAACCGGCGCCAGCCATCACCGTTTCAGGGATCACCGCGCTGGTGTCGCTAGGAGTGTGCTTCGGCACCGTCGCGATCGTGTCCTCACGCAAGGCAGCATCGGCCGCATCCCAGCAGGCCGCAGAAGGGCACAACCTCGCCGCACAGTTGGGCGACGAACTGGCACGCCAGGCCGAACGCAATGAGATCGCCCGCGAGATTCACGACGGCCTCACCAACCGGCTCGCCCTGCTGTCCATGATGGGCGGAAACGTCGAACGCGCCGTTGACCGCGGGGACCCGCAAGCACAAGAACTTGCCCGGCAACTCCAATCACAATCCCGCGCCGCATTGACCGATCTGCGCGGACTCGTCCAAGACCTCCGCACCAGCCCCACCACTCCCCCAGCACCCCGCCAATCCATGCGCGGAGTCAACGAACTCATCTCCTCCACACGCACGGCGGGAACATCCATCGACGCCGTGGTCATGTTGGAAGGCATGGAGACCGCACCAGCAGTGCTCGACGCTGCGGTGTTCCGGCTCACACAAGAAGCACTCACCAACGCCGTCAAGCACGCCCCCGCCTCACCTATCTCGCTCTACCTCGAAGCGTCCCCACAGTTTGGCGTGCGACTCCGGGTCACCAACGCGCTCGGCCCTGCCATCACAGACGCGGAAGGCGCAGGCGCCGGCGTTGTCGGGATTAGGGAACGCGTCAAAGCCCTGTCCGGTGAAGCCTGGATCGGGCGCCACGAAGGCGAGTTCATCGTGGACGTCACCCTGCCCTGGTCCACCGCGGACACCACCAGCGAAGGAATGTCCGGCCCCTCCTCTACGGTGGGCGCATGACCCAGGACGCCAGCGGCCCGGAACTCACCACCGTCATCATCGTTGACGACGACCCCATGGTCCGCCAACAAGTGCGGCTCGTTCTCGACGGCGCACCACACGTCAGCATCGTGGGCGAAGCTGCTGACGGCGCAGCCGCCGTGGACCTCGCCACGTCCATGAAGCCCCACATTGTGCTGATGGACGTCAGCATGCCTGTCATGACCGGGATCGACGCCACCAGGGCCCTGAAAGAGCGAGGCAATCCCGCCCGCGTCATCGCCCTCACCGCCATGGACCACGACGAAGTGCTGTTCGACATGTTGGGCGCAGGAGCCGTCGGGTTCGTTCCCAAGGAGTACGCAGGCGAAGACCTCGAACGCGCCATCCGCCACGTCACCATCGGCGCCGGTTTTGTCTCACCCCACTGCCAGCCCGCCCTCTTCGCCAAACTCACCCACACCCAAGAAACTGCCGCCCAGCGCGAAGCCCAAGAGCTGGTCGCCACCCTCTCACCCCGAGAACGCGAAGTGGCCGTCCTCATCGCCACCGGCGCACCCCGGGCAGCCATCGCCCACCAGCTCTACGTCTCCGAATCCACCATCAAAAGCCAAGTGGAATCCATCAAGACCAAAACACTGCGCCGTAGCCGTGAAGAGATCGCCGTTCTCGTGGAACGCGCAGGCCTCACCCGCGACAACTGACGCCCCGTCGGCACCCTCCACCCACGCATCGGCCCGACTGTGCTTGCTGGGGATGCGTTCACGCCCCTGGCGAACACGGCAATAAACCCACCCTCCCCCTGGTTAGCCTGGACAGCAGAACCCGGTCAGATGTGGCGACCCCGCGCATCGGCCGGCCCGTTGTAAGGAGGAAGCCATGTTCGAACGGTTCACCGATCGAGCCCGTCGCGTCGTGGTGCTCGCGCAAGAAGAAGCGCGCATGCTCAACCACAACTACATTGGCACGGAGCACATCCTGCTCGGCCTGGTGCGCGAAGGCGAGGGGGTAGCTGCCAAGGCACTGGAGTCCATGGACATCTCCCTCAACGGCGTGCGCGAGCAGGTCCAGGAGATCATCGGCGAGGGCTCGCACGCTCCCTCCGGCCACATCCCCTTCACGCCGCGCGCCAAGAAGGTTCTGGAACTATCGCTGCGCGAAGCGCTGCAGCTGGGCCACAACTACATCGGCACCGAGCACATCCTGCTGGGCCTCATCCGCGAAGGTGAAGGCGTGGCCGCCAAGGTGCTCGACAAGCTCGGCGCGGACCTCGGCTCCGTCCGCCAGCAGGTCATCCAGCTGCTCAGCGGCTACGAAGGCAAAGAGCCCGCGACCGCTGGTGGCGGCCCCGCAGAAGGCACCCCCGCCGGCTCCACCGTGCTCGACCAGTTCGGCCGCAACTACACGCAGGCCGCACGCGAAGGCAAGCTTGACCCCGTCGTGGGACGCGAAATGATTCAGGAACGCGTCATGCAGGTCCTGAGCCGCCGCACCAAGAACAACCCCGTCCTCATCGGTGAACCCGGCGTCGGTAAGACCGCCGTTGTGGAAGGCCTCGCCCAGGCGATCGTCCGCGGCGACGTGCCCGAAACCCTCAAGGACAAGCACCTCTACACGCTTGACTTGGGTTCGCTGGTGGCAGGTTCGCGCTACCGCGGTGACTTCGAAGAGCGCCTCAAGAAGGTCCTCAAGGAGATCCGCACCCGCGGCGACATCATCCTGTTCATCGACGAAATCCACACCCTTGTGGGTGCCGGTGCCGCAGAAGGTGCCATCGACGCAGCATCGATCCTGAAGCCCATGCTGGCCCGCGGCGAACTGCAGACCATCGGTGCCACCACCCTTGACGAGTACCGCAAGCACGTCGAGAAGGACCCCGCGCTGGAACGCCGCTTCCAGCCCATCCAGGTTCCCGAGCCCGAACTCAGCCACGCCATCGAGATCCTCAAGGGTCTGCGCGACCGCTACGAAGCCTTCCACCGCGTCACCATCACGGATGAAGCGATCGTGGCTGCCGCACAGATGGCAGACCGCTACATCTCCGACCGCTTCCTCCCAGACAAGGCCATCGACCTGATCGATGAGGCCGGTGCTCGCCTGCGCATTCGCCGCATGACGTCGCCCCCGGAGCTGCGCGACCTGGACGAGAAGATCGCCGAGGTCCGCCGCGAGAAGGAATCGGCCATCGACGAACAGCAGTTCGAGAAGGCCGCGAACCTCCGCGACGTGGAACGCCGACTGTCGGAGGAGCGCACGCAGAAGGAAGAGGCCTGGAAGTCAGGCGACCTCGACGTTGCCGCCGTGGTCGATGAGGAACTGATCGCTGAAGTTCTCGCGATGTCCACCGGCGTGCCGGTGACCCGCGTGTCCTCCGACGAGTCCTCGCGTCTGCTGCAGATGGAATCCGAACTGCACAAGCGCGTCATCGGTCAGGAACAGGCCATCAAGGTCCTCGCCCAGTCGATCCGCCGTACCCGTGCAGGCCTGAAGGACCCCAAGCGTCCTGGTGGCTCGTTCATCTTCGCCGGACCCACCGGTGTGGGTAAGACAGAGCTCGCCAAGACCCTCGCCGAGTTCCTGTTCGGTGATGAAGACGCACTGATCTCGCTCGACATGTCCGAATACGGCGAGAAGCACACCGTTGCTCGCCTGTTCGGTGCCCCTCCCGGCTACGTGGGCTTCGAAGAGGGCGGCCAGCTCACCGAGAAGGTGCGCCGCAAGCCGTTCTCCGTCGTGCTGTTCGATGAGGTCGAGAAGGCTCACCCGGACATCTTCAACTCGCTGCTCCAGATTCTGGAAGACGGCAAGCTGACCGATGCCCAGGGCCGCGAAGTCAACTTCAAGAACACCATCATCATCATGACCACCAACCTGGGTGCAGACGCGATCTCGCGCCGCCAGGCCACGGGCTTCTCGGTGATGCAGGAAACCGGCCACACCTACGACGAGATGGTGAAGCTGGTCAACGGCAAGCTGAAGGAACACTTCAAGCCTGAGTTCCTGAACCGTGTCGACAACGTTGTGGTCTTCCCGCAGCTCACGCAGGACGAGATCGTGGAGATCGTGGACCTGATGGTCGCGCGACTGGACGAGCGTATGCGCGACAAGGACATGGCTATCGAACTGACCGATGCCGCCAAGAACCTGCTGGCGGAGAAGGGTTACGACCCGGTCCTGGGTGCGCGTCCGTTGCGCCGCGCGTTGCAGCGTGAGATCGAGGACCCGCTGTCGGAGAAGATCTTGTTCGGCGAGGTCACCTCGGGCCAGTTGGTGCGTGTTGACGCTCAGGGCGAAGGCATCCTGGGTGAGTTCACGTTCGAAGGCATCGACCGTGACGACCTCTTGGGCGAGCCTGTCATTCCCGCGGAAGAGCGTGAAGTTCGCGTAGGTGGCGGCGACGCTGAAGGGGCCGATGTTCCTCGCGAGGGCGGCTCCTCCGACAACGGCGGCGACGCACAGGCAGCAGCCAAGGAGTAAACCCCGCTAGACGCAAAGAAAGGCCCGGTCCCCGTCAGGGGGCCGGGCCTTTCTGCATCCCGCTCACTTTCCCCGGCAGCGCCGCACCTCACGCGCTCCCCCACCCCGTCCCCGCCTTCTTGCTCACCCCTTCCCCGTCAAATGGCTCCATTTGGTTGTTTTGGCTAGCTAAAACAGCGAAATGGAGCCATTTGACGCGGGGCCGGCGGGGCCGGAGGGCAGGGTTAGGCGGCGGGGCCGGGCGGAGTGCCCCCTAGTTGCCGCCGAACGAGAACTCGCCGATCCGTCCCACGAACACAATCAGCGCGATCACCATGAGCAGCGCAGGAACCGTGACATTCGCGAGCGGGTCGCCACGACGAATGTGAATGAAAGCAGCGCCTCCACCAATCACCATCAGTCCCGCGGCAGCCACCGGGACAATCCACGGGATGAAACTCACCATCGGGAACACCAAGACCGCGAGCGAGCCCACAATCTCCGCTGCGCCGATGAGGCGCACATGCTTGTCTTCGAAGTCCTCGGCCCATTCCTGGCCCGCGGCCAAGGTGCCCTTCTTTCCCTTGAACGCGTGCACCGCACCAGACGGCACAAAGACCGCGGCGAGAGCAATGACAGCGACCCACAGCGCTGCATCCATGGTGGTCCTCCTCAGATCAACCAGTACTGACGCCACACTATTGCAGGAGCGTCCACTTGCACGGGACAAAGGCCCTCACGCGCAGGTCAAGCACCCAACCAAAACGATTCGACCGGACGCATCGTCCCGACGTAGGCTCATCTACATGACGCACACGCCCCACGTCGCCGCCGACGACCGCTACGCCACCATGCAGTACCGCCGTACCGGCAAGTCCGGTCTCAAGCTCCCTGGGGTGAGCTTGGGGTTGTGGCACAACTTTGGCGGGGCCAACAATGCTGACACCATGCGGGAGACCATCCGCACCGCGTTCGACCTGGGCGTCACCCACTACGACCTTGCGAACAACTACGGTCCCCCGCCTGGCTCCGCGGAGGAGAACTTTGGCCGCATCTTCCAGCAGGACCTTGCGCCATATCGCGACGAGATTCTGATCTCCACGAAAGCCGGCTACGACATGTGGCCCGGCCCGTATGGCGAGTGGGGTTCGCGCAAGTACATGCTCGCGTCTCTCGACCAGTCGTTGAAGCGCATGCAGGTGGACTACGTCGACATCTTCTACTCCCACCGCTTCGACCCGGAGACGCCCCTCGAGGAAACCATCGGGGCGCTCGACACTGCGATCCGCTCCGGGCGTGCACTGTACGCCGGAATCTCCAACTACGGTCCTGAACAGACCCGTGAGGCGGCCCGCATTGCCCGCGAGCTCGGCACGCCCATCCTCATCAACCAGTTCCCGTACTCGATGTTTGAGCGCACACCCGAGAAGGGGCTGCTGGACACATTGGAGGCCGAGGGTCTGGGGTCGATCGTGTTCTCCCCGCTTGCGCAGGGCTTGCTGACGGACCGCTACCTGAATGGCATTCCGGAGGGTTCCCGCGTCACGCACTCGCACTTTTTGCAGTCCAAGCAGCTTTCCCCCACGTATGTGGAGCGTGCGCAAGCGTTGAACGCGATCGCGCAGGAGCGCGGTCAGACGTTGGCGCAACTGGCGGTTCAGTGGGTGCTGCGCGGCGACCGCGTGACGTCCGCGCTCGTAGGAGCCTCCTCGGCGAAGCAGCTGCGGGACACGGTGGCGTCGCTCGACTTCCCTGCGCTCACCGCCACTGAGATTGAGGCGGTTGAACCGTTCGCAGTGCACGGTACGCAACACGCTTAAACAGCGCCAGCCAGCCACAGCATCGGCCCTTGCCAACCGAACTTCTGCGCTCCTAGTGGCACAAAATGGCTGCTACAGCTCGCTAAAACAACCAAATGGAGCCATTTGGCGGATAGGGGGCAGGGGTTCTCCGGCTAGAGGGAGTAGCCGTCGGCGGCCTTCGTGATGAGACCGTCCGCGACCAGCCCAGTGAGAGCGCGGTGGCGCTGGTCCGCATCGACATCGTCGAGCGCGCAGTGCTCGTCGAGCGCAAGTGGGCCGCGGGACTCCCGCAGGAGCGCCATGATGCGGCCCCGGACTTGCCGATCTGTGCCGTGCCACGCTTGAGTCCGACGGGGCGCATCATCAAGCCCTGGCGACCCTGCTGCTATCCAAGCGCAGTCGTGGCGCAGCGGGCACTCGGCACACTTGGGCGCGCGTGCAGTGCACACCAGGGCTCCAAGTTCCATGGAGCCTGCGTTCCACGCAACAGACGCGGGGGCCGATGCCGGCACCAGCGAGTCGGCGAGTTCCCGTTCCGCACGGGTTTGGTGAGCGGCGGGCAGGGGTTCGGCACGCCAGGCACGGCCGATGACACGGCGGATGTTGGTGTCGAGCACGATGTCGCGCTCCCCGAATGCGAAGGCACGGACGGCACCTGCGGTGTAGTCGCCGATGCCGGGGAGGGCGAGCAGGTCTTCGCGGCTTGAGGGGACATGGCCGTTGTGCCGTTCGACGAGAACCAGCGCGCACTCCCATAGGCGTTTGGCTCGGCGAGGGTAGCCAAGTCGCCCCCAGGCTCGCACCGCATCGGCCTGTGTGGCGTGTGCGAGGTCGCGCGGGGTGGGCCACCGTTCCATCCACTCGCGCCACACCGGCAAGACCCGCACTACCGGGGTTTGCTGGAGCATCACTTCGGAGACCAGGACTCCCCAGGGCGTGCGGTCGGCCTCGCGCCAGGGCAGGTCGCGTGCCTCCCGGTGGAACCAGTCGATCACGGTGGTGACGCGGTGGTCTGGCGTGTGTGCCGTTTCGCGGGTTGGGGACGTGGGCGGCATGGCTTCATTGTCCCAGGAGGTGCCGGGGTTACGGTTTTGCTGAGAACGATCAAGGAGGACAAATGGGATCCCTCAGACACCCGGTTGGCGACCAGCCGCCTCAGGTGTATTGGGTTCGCCGCGTGCTTGTCCTTGTCGCGGCGGCCGTCGTCATCGCGGCGTTGTGGTTCATTGTGTCCTCGGCATTGAGTTCTGAGGACGGCGCGGGGACCGGTGCGGAGCCTGAGGAGTCGGTGTCGCCTGATGCCACGAGTTCGGCGGACGCGGCTGCGCTGAACGATCCGTCTCAGCCGTGTACGGCAGACGACGTCACAATTACGGCAGTGGCATCTCCTGCATCCCCCACCATTGGGACGATGCCGGCGTTCGACCTCTCGATCGAGCACACAGGGATTACGGCGTGCACGTTGTCGACGGACTCGGAAGGCACGGAACTTGCGATTAGTTCCGGTGCGGACCAGTACTACTCGACGGTGTGGTGTCCTCAGGATCCGGGCTTTGAGTCCAAGACGTGGGTGTTGCAGCCCGAGGGCAAAGAGGCGCTGCAAGTGACCTGGCCTGGGACGTGGCGGACAGAGGACTGCTCGGAGGAACGCGGCGAGGTGAAACCGGGCACCTATCAGGCTGCGGTTTCCATTGGCGGAATCCCCGCTGAAGTCGTGTCCTTCTCCATGGTGGAGTAAGCCGCGCCGCTTCAGCCGCGCCGCTTCAGCCGCGTCGCGTCAGTTCGTGTCGAGTCGTCTCGCGTCGCCACAGTTCGCGTCGTGTCAGTCTCGTGGCAGGGCCACGTGAACGGCCTCTCGCAGGCTAGTCACGCGGTGGACGCGCACGCCTGGCGGGTTATCCGTTTTCCCGGCGCTTTCTGGAACGATCACGTCGGTGAAGCCCAGGCGGGCTGCTTCCGCAACGCGTTGCGCCATGGCGTTCACGGGGCGGACGGCTCCTGACAGCGCGACTTCCCCCACCGCCGCGAAGCCGGGTTTCACGGGAGCGTCGGCGCGGGCCGATGCGAGCGCTAGTGCGAGTGCGACGTCTGCTCCGGGTTCGGTCACGCGGGCGCCGCCAATCGTGGAGACGTAGACGTCGTCTGCGGCCACCGCGAGTCCTACGCGGCGATGCAGCACGGCCAGGATCATCGACACCCGGGCGGAGTCAATGCCGGAGGTGGCGCGCCGTGGGTTGCTCAGTGCGCTGGGGGCGACGAGGGCTTGGATTTCGGCTGGAAGGGGTCGTTTGCCGTCGATGGTGATGGTGGCGCAGGTGCCTGGGACTTGGGTTCCTTCACGGGACAGGAATAGTCCGGAGGGGTCAGCCACGCCTTCGATGCCGGTGTCGTGGAGTTGGAAGCACCCCACCTCGTCAACAGAGCCGAAGCGGTTTTTGATCGCGCGCAGGAGCCGCAGCTGCGAATGCTGTTCGCCTTCGAACTGGCAGACGACGTCCACGAGGTGTTCCACAATGCGTGGTCCCGCGACCGAGCCATCCTTGGTCACGTGGCCCACGATGACCATCGCGAATCCACGGGTCTTGGCGGCTTGGATGAGGGCGGAGGCAACTTCCCGCACTTGGCTGACACCGCCGGGGGCTCCGTCGACTTGGGCGGAGGCGATGGTCTGGATGGAGTCCACGATCAGCAGCTGGGGTTCGACCTGGTCGATGTGTGCCAGGACTGCGCCGAGGTCGGTTTCCGCGGCGAGCATCAAGCCGGGTTCGAGCGCGTCGATCCGTTCGGCGCGCAAGCGCACTTGCCCGGCGGACTCTTCCCCGGTGGCGTAAAGCACGCGTTGCTGCTCCCGCGCGGCGCGCGCGGCTACGTCCAGCAGCAGGGTGGACTTGCCGACGCCGGGCTCTCCTGCGAGCAGGATCACGGCACCAGGAACGAGCCCACCGCCCAGGACGCGGTCAAACTCTGGCACCCCGGTCCCGCGGCGTGCGGATGCGGTCGCCGAAACCTCGTTGATGGGGGTGGCGGGCGTGGTGGCGATCGTGGCCTTGGTGGCGGGCCCCGCCGGCGCGACGCCCACTTCTTCCACTGTCCCCCAGGACTGGCATTCGCCGCAGCGTCCCACCCACTTGACGGCGGTCCATCCACACTCGGTGCACCGGTAGGCAGGTTTGGTGGCGTTCTTCGCGGCTGGCATGGCCACCACGCTAGCGGTGGGCTGTGACATCGCCCCGTTTTGTCCCGTTTTGGTCGCGGGTTGTCCCCATTCGGGGCGGTCTACCGGGCCTGGCGGCAGTGAGAGTCGTAGTCTGGGCGTCATGGCGCAGGAGCACGAGCAGGACCGTAAGAGCCCGTCGGCAGCATCACCGTGGGACCCCGCGAACGATGCACGCGAGGCGGTGGCACCGTCGAAGCCGTCGATGCCGGTCACCGGCTCCGTGCCGATTGTTCCGCAGTCGATTGAGGGCGAGGACGGGGAAATCATCGCTCCCGTGCCACAACCCGACGGCGCAGAGATCATGCCCGAAGCCGGCACCAACCCGTGGCAGCCCCGAGATTCATCTCCTTATGCGGGCTCCGCCGACGCCATCCAAGAGTTGGGCGATTCCGCCGTGCGCTCGGCCTCGTTGTCGGCATCGGGGGCGCCCACACCGTTGGCCGGTGTTCCGGTCGTGACGGGGGCGCAGCAGACCACTTTTGAGCCGGAAGACGGCCCCAGCTCAGTCGCTCCAGCCTGGGTCGCAGGCGACCCTCGCATCGACGCGCCTGACTCGGCGTCGCAATGGTCCAACCGCACGCCACCAGAGGCCGCAAGCGGATCCACGCCAGCATCGGCCCCTTCTGCGGAGCCGGGCGCAGTCCCCTACTCCCCCGTGTCAACGGGCACGCCGAGTTCACCCGGCACCCCCGCGTCGATGGCGTCGCCCGCATCGGCCCCGAGCGCGGCGAGTGTGGAGTCACCGGCGAGCCAGCCGTCATCCCCTAGCGTTCCTTCGGCAGATAGTGCAGCCGATGCGGGGATTCCAGATTTCTCTGATGGCACCCCCGCATATGTCCCGCCGGTACTGCCGGGCGACAGCACCGACGGCGGTTCCCCTGAGGAGCCACGTGACACCGCGGGTGACGATAAGTCGCCCTGGTACACGAGTGCAGCGTTCTTGATCGTGGTGGGGTTGTTGTGCCTCGGTGGGATCGGGTACGGCGCCTATGTCCTGTTCTTCGCCCAGGACGACGTGGAACTGGCGCCGGAGGTTCTGGTGGAGGCGCCGGCGCAAGCGACCGTGGATCCCATCACCCTGGAGGAGCCCAGCGACTTCCTTGCCGCGATGCCAGCGATCGTGGGGACATACGCCATGACTGCAGCCACGCCGGTGCCCACCACGGATGCTGGCCTGGACGTGCGCGCGGCTGAGGTCAACGACCTGGTCTACTCGGACGGCACGAACGACATCACGGTCCGCGCCATCCAGCATTACAACGCCGAAGCCGCAACCGAGCAGTTCACCGCGTTGAGCGAGGGCGGCACCGACCCGCAGCCCGTGGAGGTCGGCGGCGCCACGGTCGGCGACAGCGTCACCATCGCAGGCGACAACCCGGGCAAGGTGTGGCGCAACGGCACCGCGGTGTTCGTCTTGTCGGGACCGGCCGATGCGGTGGAGACTTTCTACGAAAACTTCGGTTTCTGAGAACTCTCCAGGTAGTGGCGGGGATCACGTAGGTGAAAGCCACAATTGTGCGGTTTGCGAAGACTTCCTAGCCTCAAGGTGGGATGCACGCTGGCGCCAGTGTCAGCAGTAGCCCCCTAGGGGGTGTGCATGCCGTCCCCTCAACCATGGAGTGTTCGATGCACACAACGACCATTTCCGGTCGGCTGCACGGGCGCGGAGCAAGGATTGCGGTATCAGCAATCATTGCGGCTTTCTTGGCCGTCCTTGCCGTCCCTGCCCTGACCTCCACGCCTGCCTCTGCGCATGGCTGGATCACCAACCCACCGAGCCGACAGGATCACTGTGCCGATGGCACCACGTCCTTCAGCTGTGGCGGAATCTCCTACGAGCCACAGTCCGTGGAAGCCCCCAAGGGCTCCATGCTGTGCTCGGGCGGCTCTGGCTTCGACGTCCTTGACGACGAGTCGCTGCCATGGCCCCGCACCAACGTCAGCAACTCCGTCACGTTGCAGTGGAAGCTCACTGCCGCGCACGCCACCAGCACGTGGGAGTACTTCGTTGACGGCCAACTGTGGGCCACATATGACCAGGGTGGCCAGCAGCCACCGTCCAACATTCAGCACACGCTGACCGGGCTGCCGCAGGGCGATCACACCATTCTGGCTCGCTGGAATGTTGCTGATACGCCCATGGCGTTCTACAACTGTGTTGACATCACGGTCGGGGGCTCGACCTCGACGCCCACCCCGACCCCCACCGACACGTCCACACCAACTCCGACGCCCACTCCCACCACCCCCGGCGAGTGTGCAGCGGCTTGGAACGCGGACACGCAGTACAACGGTGGCGATGTGGTGTCGTACAACGGCACTGAGTGGTCAGCCAAGTGGTGGACTCAGGGCGAAACGCCTGGCGAGCAGTGGGGTCCCTGGGTAGACCAGGGAGCATGCGGTTCGTCGTCACCGACGCCCACGCCTACGGGAACGGCGACATCAACGCCTACCCCGACGGCAACGGCCACGTCGACCCCCAGCCCTACTCCTACGTCGACCACCACTCCGGTGTGCGATGCGCCTGCCTACGTTGCGGGTGAGGTGTACATCGGCGGCGACCTGGTGACGTATGACAACCAGCTGTGGAAGGCCCGCTGGTGGAACCAGAACCAGGCTCCTTCGGCTGCGGAGCCGTGGGGTCCGTGGGAGATCGTGACCTGCTAGTCACTTCCCCTCCTGCACGAGAAAGAGGCGGCCCCGGAGCCTATGCTCCGGGACCCCGCCCTCCCCCCCCCCCCCCCCCGCCTCTTGTGTGCCCTTGTGGGCGTAGCGTTACGCGCCGATCACGATCCGGGTGATCGAGGTCCACGCGCCAGCGTCAGTGACATTGCGGCCATCGACAAGGGCCACAATTCCAGGGAGCTGTGCTGGCGTCAGGTCCGCGTACTCGGCGTGGTCTGCCTGGATCACGGCAGCATCCACCGGTTCGCCGATGGTGTACGGCGTCCAACCGAACCCTGCGAGTTCGTCATCGGTGTACATCGGATCGTGAACGACCACGGTGGCACCGCGCTCTTGCAGCGCAGCAACGGTCGCGAACACGCCGGAGAATGCGGTCTCCTTGACGCCGCCACGGTAGGAAGCGCCCAGGACTGCAACGGTCTTGTTGGCAACAGATCCGCCCAGGGCGGCGGCAGCGAGGTCAACGGCGTAGCTCGGCATAGCGGCATTCGCTTCGCGCGCCGAGCGCACGACGGTCGCGTCCGGGTCGTTAAACAGGTACAGGCGGGGGTACACGGGAATGCAGTGCCCGCCCACCGCGATACCGGGGCGGTGAATGTGGCTGTATGGCTGCGAGTTTGACGCGTCAATGACCTTGTACACGTCGATGCCGTTGCGGTCGGCGAAGCGCGCGAACTGGTTGGCGAGGCCAATGTTGACATCGCGATAGGTGGTTTCCGCGAGCTTCGCCAGTTCTGACGCTTCCGCGGAGCCCAGATCCCAGACACCGTTCGGCTGGTCTAGGTCGGGACGCTCGTCGAAGTCCAGCACGGCCTCGTAGAACTCACGGGCCTGCGCGGCACCGGCTTCGGACAGTCCACCGATGAGCTTGGGGTAGGCCCGCAGGTCGCGGAAAACCCGGCCCGTGAGCACTCGCTCAGGGGAGAACACGGCGTGGAAGTCCACGCCTTCCTTGAGTCCGGACACTTCCTCAATGAGCGGCACCCAGCGGTTACGCGTGGTCCCCACCGGCAGCGTGGTCTCGTACGAGACGAGCGTGCCGGGGGTGAGGTTCTCCGCCAGAGAGCGGGTGGCGGCGTCCATCCAGCCAAAGTCGGGCTGCCAGGTCTCGTCGTTGACGAACAACGGCACCACGATGACGACGGCATCCGCGCCGGGCACGGCGTCGGAGTAGTCGGTCGTGGCACGGAGCTTGCCCGCGGGGACGAGTTCGCTGAGGCGGTCTTGCAGTTCTGCCTCGCCGGGGAAGGGCTCGATGCCCTTGTTGACGGAGTCAACGACGGCCTCGTTGACGTCGACACCGATGACCTCGTGGCCCTTCGATGCGAACTGCACTGCCAACGGCAGTCCAATCTTGCCCATCGCAATGACGGCAATCTTCATGAATGGCTCCTCACCATCGTGGCGCAGCATGCGTCCACGTGTGTCAGTTGGAATGTCAAAGAGTTACGGTCTGGCGGGAGCGCGCGGACTCAAGCACAGCATCGGCCACACGGACGGTCGCGAGACCCTGTTCCATCGTGACGATGTCTGCATCCTTGCCCAGCACTGCGTCGCGGAAGGCCTCGTGCTCAGTCTTGAGCGGCTCCGGCTTGGCGAAGGAGAAACGCACCATGTCACCCTCGGACACGCCGCGGAATCCAGCGAGGGCATCCCATTCGGTCTGCACGGTGCCGTTGGCGTAGAAGTACAGGTCTGCCGTGAGGGTGTCCGCGACGAACGCGCCCCGTTCACCAGTCACCACGGACAGGCGTTCCTTGATGGGCGACAACCAGTTCACCAGGTGACTGGTCACAGCGTCGTTGGCGAGGCGCCCCGTGATGGCGATCAGGTCTTCGTGCTCGCGACCGGAACGGAATCCCGCTTGGGCGGCTACGGTGGCAAACTCGGACTGGGTGACCCACGCGGTCAGATCGATGTCGTGGGTAGCGAGGTCCTTCACGACGCCCACGTCCGCGATTCGAGCAGGGAACGGGCCCTGGCGACGGGTGACGACCTGGTACATCTCACCCAGGTCACCCTGAGCGAGACGTGCACGCAACTGCTGCAGGGCGGGGTTGTAGCGCTCGATGTGACCCACGGCGCCGACGAGTCCGGCGTCCTTGAATGCGGCCGTGACGCGCTCTGCTGACTCCGGCGAGGGAGCGAGGGGCTTCTCCACCATGGCGTGAACGCCTGCCGCGGCAGCCTTCAGCGCAAAGTCCTCGTGAAGGTGAGTGGGGACCGCGATCATGACATAGTCGAGACCCATCTCGAGGAGTCCGTCGAAGGACTCGTGGACGGGCAAACCAGCGGCGACCCCGTGGGCGTCTCCGGCCGCATCGGCGATACCGACCAGGTCAATGCCGTCGAGGCCACGCAGCACACGCGCGTGGTGACGGCCCATCATGCCGACTCCGGCAAGTCCTACACGCAAGTTCGCCATTACGCACCTGCCTTTGCGACGGTGTTGACTGCTTCGACGATGCGGTCCAGGTCTTCCTGATCGAGAGAAGGGTGAACGGGCAACGACAGCGCCTCATTGCAAGCGCTGCGGGTCTGAGGCAAGTCGAGTTCGAGGCCAAAGGACGGGAGTTCGTGGTTCGGAATCGGGTAGTACACGCCGGATCCGACGCCGTGGTCGTCGAGGAGTGCCTTCGCAAACCCATCGCGGTCGCCTTCGACGCGAATCGTGTACTGGTGGTAGACGTGCGTCGCGTTGTCCGCAACCTTGGGCACGGTCACACCCTCGATGTTGGCGCTGAGGAAGGCGGCGTTGCGCTGACGGTCTGCTGTCCATCCAGGCAGCTTGGTCAACTGCACGCGACCAATGGCGGCGTGGATGTCCGTCATGCGGGAGTTGAATCCCACGACTTCGTTCTCATACCGGCGTTCCATGCCCTGGTTGCGCAGCAGCTTCACCATGCGCGCGATCTCGTCGGTGGCGCACGACACCATGCCGCCCTCGCCGGAGGTCATGTTCTTGGTGGGGTACAGGCTGAACATGGCAAAGTCGCCGAACGATCCCACCGGCGCGCCATCCCAGGTGGCGCCGTGCGCCTGGGCGGCGTCTTCGTACAGTGCGATGCCGTGCTTGTCGGCGATGGCCCGAAGTGCCGTCATGTTCGCGGGGTGACCGTACAGGTGTACGGGCATGATCGCTTTGGTGCGCTCGGTAATCGCGGCTTCGACAGCGACAGGGTCCAAGCAGAAGAAGTCCGGCTCAATGTCAGCGAAGACGGGAGTAGCGCCGGTCAGAGCAACAGAGTTAGCGGTCGCGGCAAACGTGAACGACGGGACGATCACTTCGTCGCCTGGTCCCACGCCTGCAGCAATGAGGCCAAGGTGGAGGCCTGCTGTTCCTGAGGAAACGGCCACACACTGGCGCCCGCCCACGAGCTCCTGCGCGAACTCTGCTTCGAATGTCGCGACCTCTGGGCCTTGGGCAATCATGCCGGAGCGCATGACGCGATCAACGGCCTCGCGCTCTTCGTCACCGACGATGGGCTTAGCCGCTGGAATGTTCGTTTGTGTCATAGGGGGTCCTCCGGCGCGGGCGCACCGCGCTCCTAGTTGTCGTGGGGGGACGCTTGTGGTGAAAGTTTATCTCCGGACTCCACGTATGTGTCACCAGTGTGGGGGCATTTCCACAGGCTATCCCCCACAGATTCGAGGGGCACACCTGCGCGGCCTACCCACCGGATGCGTCGGGCGGGAACGCCTGCCACAAGTGCATAGGGAGGCACGTCTTTGGTGACGACTGCTCCTGCGGCGACTGTTGCCCACGCGCCAATCGTGACGGGTGCCACGCACACTGCCCGGGCCCCGATTGAGGCCCCTTCCTCAATCGTGACACCGACTGGCTCCCAGTCGTGAGCAGATTTGGGGGTGAGGTCTGCGTTAACAGCCCGCGGGAAGTGGTCGTTGGTCAGGACGACGGCGGGGCCAATAAACACCCCGTCGCCGAGCTTCGCGGGCTCATAGACGAGCGCATAGTTCTGGACTTTGCAGCCGTTTCCCATGGTGACACCGGTACCGATGTAGGCGCCGCGGCCCACGATGCAGTTGTCGCCCATCACGACGTCTTCACGTACTTGGGCGAGGTGCCAGACCGATGAGCCGTCGCCGATAGTGGCGCGGTCAGAAACATCTGCAGAGTCAACAATCCGAACAGTCATGAAAACTCTGTGCCCTCCTATGGGTTCCCGGTCCGTATGCGGACATCTGGGACATTGCAAGTGTTAGCGCCTACTCTAGTTCCTTCACTCCGGTACGTTGGCCTCACCTTGTGCGGCGGTTGGTGCCGTGACAGTGACCCTTCACGATTTGGATGCGGAGACGGAACGTTGGCGCGTATTGCCTACATTGCGGGGAACAACATTCTCGTTGATGCTCGTGTGCTGAAGTACATCGATTCGGCTGTGGGGGCCGGCCACGAAGTGCGGGGCTTCGGCTCGGACACTACGAAGCCAGCACGCGTCGAGCACTACAACGGTGTGGACCTCGACATCCACGGACGTGACGCAGACGTGTCTCCCCGGATCCCCAAGTGGGACGAGGCGCCGCACCGGGTAGTGCTGAGGTGGCGCTACTCCTACCCGTGGCAGTTGGAATCGGCCTCGACGCAACTCCACAGCTGGCAGCGGCGGGCTCGCCGTGCCAGCGGTGCTCAGAAACTCGTGCGCACAGCCCACGTGCGCCTCGCGGGCGCCTGGGTTCGGGTCGCAGGCGCGTGGTCGAAGCCGTGGCTGCGGGCAGACAATGCCGGCATTGATGACCCAGGCCTGAAGATGGCCGAGGTGATGCCTTTCGTCGCTGACCCGAACTTCGACGGCGAGAGTGAGTTCACCGTGTACGACGGGGCCGAGGAGTACCTGGGGCCACGTATTGACGCATTTGAGCCCGACATCATCCACGCTCATGACGTGCACCTCCTGGGTGTGGCGGTGCGGGCTGCTCAACGGGCACGGGCTCAGGGGCGCAAGGTGACGTTGGTCTACGACGCGCACGAGTACGTCAAGGGACAGACGCATCTCCCTGCCCGGTATCGCGCTGGTTTGATCGCGATGGAGAACGCGCTCATGGGCGATGTCGACAAGGTGATCACTGTTTCTGAGCGGCTCGCGGACTACCTTGTGGCGGACTTTGGGTTGGCCGAGCGTCCGCAGGTCGTGATGAATGTGACGGAGCCTGAAGAGCCTCCTGCCGGATTTGTGACCGTGCGCGAGACCCTGGATGTCGGCGATGCTCCGATCATGGCGTACTCAGGGAACGTCAACCTGATGAGGGGCGTCGATACCGCCATTGAGGCGCTTCCGGAGATGCCCGGCGTACATCTCGCAGTCTTGACACAGCCCACCAACAGGACGATGCCCCGCTACCTGGCGCTCGCTCGCGACCTGGGTGTGGAGGACAGGGTTCATCAGTTGCCGTTCGTCAATGCGCGGCATGTGAGCCCTTTCTTGAGCGATGCCACTATTGGCGTGAGCCCGCTGCAACGCACTCCCAATCATGACGTGGCGATCACGAACAAGTTCTGTGAGTACATCCACGCACGCCTGCCGATTCTGACGAGCGATACGCCTGCTCAAGCTGACCTGGTGACCCAGTACGGCATCGGTGCTGTGCATGTCGCAGGGGATCGGGAGTCGTTCGCCCGCGAAGCATCCGAGCTGATCGCGCATGCCGATGAGGCGCGCGCACACTTGGCCGCTCATCCGGAGCTGAACGAGATCTTTACGTGGGCTCGCCAGGCGCAGCAGTTCCTGGACTTGTACGACGCGCTCACGGCTGCCTAGGGCAGCTGCCGGCGGTGCGCGCCGCAGACGCTAACGACCGCTGGTGTCGATGGGGACTTGCCCTTGTGACAGCGTGATGAGGTCGGTGGTGAGTTCTCCGAAGGTGCAGGACATGAGTTCGGAGGCGTAGGGGTTTGCGGCGTCGTCCGGTAGACGCATGGCGAGCATGACGGTGGTGAGCATGCCGCGGGCAAAGAAGGCGTTGGCTTCTTCTGGGGTGAGGCCGGCCTCGTCGCGGGCGATGCGGTAGGTGTCGAGGAAGCATTCGCGGGCGAGTGGGCCGAGGGTGTCGTCGTGGCCGAGTGCGAACAGGTGAAGCAGCGTCAGCAGGATGCCGCGGTCGGCGACGAGCGAGGTGTAGGCGGCGGCGAGGGCTAGGGTCTTCTGCTCTGCGTCTTCATCTCCGTTGAAGGTGGCGATGGTGTCGCGGAAGGCGTGGCCGACTTTGTCTGCGGCGCGTAGGGCCGATGCTCGGAAGAGTTTTTCTTTGCTGCCAAACATGCGCACCACGTAGGCCTGGGATACGCCGGCTTGGCGGGCGATGGCGTCGGTGGTGCCTCCTGCGTAGCCGCGTTCGCCGAACACGATGGCGGCTGCCGCGAGGATTTGTTCGCGGCGCTCGGGGGCGCTGAGGCGGCTAGTTTCTTCGGCGGACATGTTGACATGTTATCAACCGATAACTAAGTTCCTCATATGTAGTAATCAGTTGATTACATCGAGAGAGGACAACTTATGGCCATCCCGGACCGCAGGGCACCCCTCGCCCTCGTCATCGCTGCAGCATCCCTGCCTATGTTCATGGCAATGCTCGACAACCTCGTCGTCACCAACGCCCTTCCAGCGCTTGCGCAAGACCTCAACGCCTCCATCGAAGAGCTTCAGTGGTTCATCAACGCGTACTCGCTCAGCTTCGCGTCGTTCATCCTCATGGCCGTGGCCCTGGGCGACCGCCTGGGACGCCGCCGCGTGTTCATGAGTGGCATCGCCCTCTTCACACTCGCATCCATCGCGTGCGCGCTCGCCGACACCCCCGCGCAACTCATTGCCGCACGCGCCATCCAGGGCGTCGGCGCAGCAGCACTGCTGCCGCTCTCACTTGCCATCCTCGCGTCCAACGTCCCGGCCGCGAAACGCCCCCTCGCGATTGGCGTGTGGGGAGGAATCTCCGGGCTCGGAGTGGCGCTCGGCCCCATCATCGGCGGCGCAGTCGTCGAGGGCCTGACCTGGCACGCCATCTTCTGGCTCAACGTCCCCGTCGGACTCGTCGCGATCCCGCTCGTCCGCTACGCGTTGCGTGAGTCCCGCGGAGACCGCGTCCGCCTCGACATCCCCGGACTCATCCTGGGCATGGCCGGCGTCTTCGCCCTGGTCTTTGGAATCATTCGCGGAAACGAAGCTGGCTGGACCAGCACCCAAGTCCTCGCCGGCCTCATTGGCGGCACCCTCCTGCTGCTGGCCTTCCTCGCGTGGGAGGCCCGCACATCGGCACCCCTGCTCCCCCTCGGACTGTTCCGCGACCGCTCCTTCTCCGTCGCCAACGCCGTGGGACTCACCTTCAGTCTGGGCATGTTCGGCGCGATCTTCATCCTGATCCAGTTCCTGCAGGTAGTCCAAGGCCACTCGCCCCTGGAAGCCGGTCTCATGACCATGCCGTGGACCATGGCTCCCCTGATCGTGGCTCCTATCACCGGCATCCTGACCCCACGCATCGGCACCCGCGCGTTCATCGTGGTCGGACTCGCGGCCCAAGCACTCGGACTCGCCTGGATCGCCGCCGTCATGGACCCCGCCGTCGCGTACGGCACCTTCGTCCCTGCATTCGTTCTGTGTGGCGTTGGCATGGGAATGGTGTTCGCGCCGTCAGCGACGGCGGTGCTCGCCCACATGCGCGAGGCTGACCACGCCAAGGCCTCCGGCACGAACTCCACGGTCCGTGAGATTGGTGTGGCACTCGGAATCGCAGTCCTCACCGCCGTGTTTACCGGCACCGGCGGCGACTTCACTCCCGACGGCTACACGGACTCTGCCCGCATCGCCGTGTTCGTGGGCGCCGCAGTGCTGGTGGGCGCCACCGCCATCGGAGCGCTACTGCCCGCGCACGAGCGCACACCTCGCTCGCCCCAGCCGGGTGACGCATCGGCGCCGCGCACTCCGTCCCCCGCGGGCGCCCTAGTCGGATAGCTCGCTGCACAGCAAAGGACCCCTGGACGGTAGCCACATGGCTACCGTCCAGGGGTCCTTCACGTCAGGGACTCGTTACACCTCGGTGTCGAGTTCACCCTTGAAGGCATGCTCCCGGACCGACTCCTGCAACGCCGTCACAAAGACACCGTCATAGCCGTCACGGGGCAGATCGCCCAAGTAGTACTTCCGAGCCTCCACACGGGCCTCCGCCAGCGTGCGATCCGCCACCAACTCCGCAATCCACGAAGGAATGTCGGTTTCTGGGTTGGCGCGATACACCGCAGACGCGAGCGAGGGACGGCCCTCCATCTCGATCATGATGTCCGGCTGCATCTCCATCATCGCCAACGGCTTCCCACTGAAGAGGTAGTCGTTCGGCACGGCGGAGATATCCGTCACGGCCACGTCAGAGGCATTGAATGAGCCCACCAAGTCGAGTTCCGCGAACAGTTCCGGACCCCAACGATGCTGGCGACCAGTGCTCGCACGGTCCGCTTCCAGCAACGCCTGGATCTGGGCGATGTACTCGCGCAGTTCCGCCGACTTCGCCGAATACGGGTGCTCACGGAACAACACCGTGCAGCCCTCATCCAGCAACGCCTGCACAATCTGCGTCCCGAACCGCAAGGACGAATAGTCCGCGTCGCCAAAGAACCCATTCCACGTGGGTGCGTAGAGCGCCGTGAACGGTTCGCTACCGTCGCGGGGCCCTTCAATGCCAGCCACCTGAGGCCGTCCCACAATGCGGAACTTCTCCTCCGGGATCATCACCCCAAAGTCGGCGTACCGGTCAACCGCAGCCTGGCCGGCCACCCACAGTTCGTCATACATGGCGGACATGGGGTTACGGCTCGAAGCCTTCTCCGAGTCTCCGTGCAGGATCTGAATGTGGTTGAGCTGGTACCGGCGCACCGCGTGGGTGTTCGTGGCCGCGTTGTTGACGTAGACGACCGTGCCGCCGCTGTGGGCAAGGACGTCGTCAACCGCCCGGAGCGAGCCTGCATAGATCACGGGCTTGTCGACGATCTCCGACAGTTCCGTGAACAGCGGTTCCTCGCGTGCGATCACCACGTAGTTCAGTCCGCTTGCCTCGAGCCACGGCAACCACATCTTGAGCTGGTACGACGAACCCGCCGGACCGGACTGATAGATGCAGAAGTCGATGTCGAGCGTGCCAATGTCAGCCAAGACACGGTCGCGCTGGGAGGCCCGGCCCGCGAGCCGTTGAGCCACCAGCACTCCCCCCACGATCAGCAGGAGGGCCGATGCTGCAGCAAGGCTCCTTGCCAGCACG
The DNA here is from genome assembly GCF_028823635.1 of Demequina sp. B12. Classification (GTDB taxonomy): domain Bacteria; phylum Actinomycetota; class Actinomycetes; order Actinomycetales; family Demequinaceae; genus Demequina. Next base: position 457,182 of record NZ_JAPEHU010000001.1, on the reverse strand, counting down.
CCCGGCCACAGCGCAAGTGCTGCAATCGCGGCAGTCTTGGACAGTGACAGTGAAGCCAACGCCCACGGCAGAGACTTCGCTGAAGCCTTCGCGGTGGTGCTGAGACGGAGGTCTCCACGCGTTGCCGGACGGGTCGCCACAGATGTCGCTGCAGTAGCGAGTGCGCCCACGATCACGACCGCGCCGGCCAACAGGTCACGCTCGCCATCGCGAATCGCAGCAACACCCAAGGCACCAAGGACCAGCCAGGTAGCGGCCGCTCCCAGGTGGGACGCGGCAGCCAAACGGGCAAGCGGACTGTCAGACGACAGACGCGACCGCATGCGCGGCCCCACGGGTCGCGTCAGCGGCATACCAATGAGCGCTGCACACAGGGCGAGTGCTGCCGCCCAGGTCCAGGACACATCGGCCGCCGCCGCAGCGACCGTGAGGATCGCGAGTGCGAGCGCAACCAAACGCCAGGGCTTCACCAAGCCCTGGAATGCAGAGAGCCGTCGCATCTACTGGCGAACGATGACGTTCTGCTGGTCGATGTACTGGCCGGTGGACCCGAGCATCGTCTCGATGACCTTGGCCACGTGCTGCGGCTGCATGATCGTCGTGGGGTCCTCTTCGGGCGCAAGCACGCGGCGCAACGCGGTGGCGGTGCGTCCCGGTGACAAGCAGACCACGCGGGTGCCGTAGATCTTGAGTTCGTCGCGCATGACCTCGGACATGTTGATCACAGCGGCCTTGGAGGCGCTGTAGGTCAACCATCCGGCGCGGCCGTTGATGCCGGCGGTGGAGGCGATGTTGACGATGACCTTGAACTTGTTGCCCAGGTGCAGCAGCTCCTGCACCAGGGTGAACGGCGCGTACACGTTGACGGCCATGGTGCGTTCGAAGTCGTCGAACTCGACCTGGTGGATCGCGACCGGGTTGGTGTAGCCAGCGTTGTTGATCAGGTAGTGGATGCGACCCACCTGCGCATACACGCGGTGGATGGCTTCGATCAGCACGTCGCGGTCGCCCACGTCCACTGTTTCGCGGACCAGCGTGACACCTTCGGGGATGTCTTTTTGCAGTTCAGCGAAGTTGTCGTCGTAGTCCTGCGATGCACGTGCCATCAGCACGATGGTCGTGATGTTCAGGTCGGAAGTAGCGAGACGGCGCACCGTCTCGAGGCCGATGCCCTTGGAGGCACCGGTCACCAGTGCAGTTTTACTCATCGTCTTCACCTCGCGTGCGGAACAGGTGCGTCGCGAGACGCACGTCACCGGGCGTGGTGACCTTCAGGTTGCTTTCGTCGCCTTCGATGAAGAACACGTCGATACCGGCGTCCGCACACATGGTGGCGTCTTCGGTAAAGGTGCGGCCTTCCGCGATCGCGAACTCGTGGCCCTTGCGCAGGTCCGCGGCAGCAAACTTCTGCGGGAGCTGAACATTACGCAGGCGGGCACGCTCGAGCGAACCGGTGACGCGCTGGGTGTCGGGGTCCACGGGGGCGACGGTGAACGAGATTTCACGCATGAAGCCCACGTTGGCGTGCTCCGAGTTGGCAAGTGCAGCGAAGTCCTGGGCAGTGACCAAGGGACGTGCCGACTCGTGAATCATCACGGTGTCGTTGTCCGCGGCGTCGAGCAGCTTGGCGACGGACTCCTGGCGGGTCGTGCCGGCTTCGACGAACTTCACGGGGGTGGCGATCGCGTAGTCGCGCACCAGCTGTTCCACGGTGTCGAGGTGGCCAGCGGGGTAATTCACCACGATTTCCGTGATGGCCTCAACCTCGTCCGCTTCCTTGAGCGAGTACACGAGGATGGGGACGCCATTGATCTTGACGAACTGCTTGGGACCGGCAGTCTTGGCGCGGGCGCCAATGCCTCCGTTGAGCAGGAGTAGGGAGATCACAGTTGCTCCGATGTGTCGGGTCTAGTGAGTCCACAGTGTAATGCGGGAGGCATCACGGGGCGGTGGTGCGCCTGGCCGTGCTGTGGATAGCAGGTAAGCCTACGCGGCTACGAGTTGTAGTGGCGACAGCACGGCTGCGGCCCGTTCCATGTCCGCCGCGGAGTTGTAGATGTGGAACCCGACTCTGACCCGGCCGGCACGGTGTGAGGCACGGATGCCGGCGGCGGCCAGGTCAGCGGGTTCTGCGGCGATCGAGACGATCGCGCTACCTGCGGGCGCGAGTCCGAGGCGCGCACGGAACTCGTCGGCAAGCCCAGTGGTGTGGGCGTATGCGTCGTGGATGGGGTGCGACGCCATGAGTTCGAGGGCTGTCGCGCCTGCCTCGGCGAGCAACCAGGGCGGGGACGAGTCCAGCCTGCGGGCGTGGGCACTCAGCGCGGGCTCAACGCCGTAGAGGTGGTCCCACGGCGCATCGGCTCCGTACCAGGAGGCGTACACGGGACGCACCCAGGTGGCTTCCGGGCGTACGGCGGCAAAGGTGAGACCGCGTGGTGTGGTGAGCCACTTGTAGCCGGAGGCGACCACCACGTCGAAACGGTGTGCGTCCAGCGGGAGCCATCCTGCAGCTTGGCTAGCGTCCACCACGGTCTTGATACCGAGCGCCGATGCTTGGGTGGCCAACGCGTCGAGATCGACGACGGCGCCGTTGCGGGACTGTGCGGCGGAGACGGCCACCAGGTCGATGCCGGGGCGCAGGTGGTCAATGAGTTGTGCCAGGGGGACGGGGTGGACAGTGAGGCGCGGGTCCGTCGCGAAGGGCCACACCACGGACGTGAAGTCCTCGTGGGCGACAAGGACGTGGGCGCCTTCCGGGAGGGAGGCTGCGACCATGCCCATGACTTGTGAGGTGGAGCCGGCGATCGTGACGTGTGAGGACTCGGAGCCCACGATGGCGGCGTAGGCGGCACGCATGCGGTCCACGGGTGCGTCGATGCTTGCGGGGTCCAGATCGGCACGGTGCCATTGAGTTGCTGCGTTCACAAGAGCGGCCGCGGTGGCTCGGGAGGGCAGGCCGTAACTGGCGGTGTCGAGGTATCCGCGGGAGTTCTCAAAGGCGGAGGCGATGCGTGCGTTGAGCATGCCTCTATGGTCCGTAGGAACACGGACCCCCACAAGACCGGACTGTTGGCATGTAGACCTCGACATTATTGAGGTCTTGAAGGAGGCTCAGATGTCGCAGGCGCCCATGAAGTCCGCGACCCGCTCGTACATGCGGTGGGATTCTTCCGAGTCATAATCCGGCCAGCCCTGGAAGCCAAACAAGTGGCCCGTGGCCTCGTAGCGGAACTCCTCGCACGCCTCCCCTGCCAGCGCCATCAGCGCAGCATTCTCTTCCGGCTCGGCCCACGGCTCACGGTCTGACCAATGCAGTTGGGCTGCGAGCCGCGCCGGCCAAACTTCCACGTTGAGCCACGCAGGGTTGAGGCCGCCATGCATCATCACCAGCCCTACGGCGCGTTCGTCCGCGAGCGCACACGCCTGAGCGACAGCGGCACCCAAGGAGAAGCCGGCATACACGAGAGGCTCTTCGACGTCCGCAGCTGCGGCACGGGCGCGCTCAGCGAGTGCCAGCGGGCCACCGAGGGAGTCTGCGTGCGCCACGCCCTGGTCGAGGTCGGTGAAGGTCACGCCGCCGTAGAGGTCTGGCGCTCGTACGTCATGGTCGTCTTGGGTGAGGATGTCTGCCCAGTCCTGCACGTGACGGGTCTTTCCGAGTGCAGAATGCAGCAAGATCACTGTTGCCATGGACGTTCCTCCTTGATGTCGCGTGCCAGTGCCATGATGGCTGAATGATCGATGTGGAGCGACTTCTCATTCTTCGTGAAGTGGCGCGCCATGGGTCGAAGGCTGCGGCGGCCCGCGAACTCCAGCTGTCCGAACCCACCGTGGCCCATCACCTCAAGGCGCTCGAACGTCGCGCAGGCGTCGCGTTGACGACCCGCGTGGGCCGCGTCACTCGGCTCACACCTGCGGGCGAGTCACTGCTGCTCCATGCGGACTCGATCGCGGAGTCGCTGGCGAGTGCGGAACGGGCGCTCGCCCAACATGCCGACTTGTCCGGCGGGCGTCTACGCATCGCAGCTTTCACATCATTCTGTGCGGTCGCTTTGCCGTCTCCCCTGGCACAGTTTGCGCGCCGCTATCCCGGCGTGGAAGTGGGCCTCGTGGAGACGGAAACGGACGATGCCCTGGCGATGTTGCAGGCCGGCACGGTGGACTTGGTCATTGGTTTTGCCGACGACGCCACTCCCGAGCCTGACGATGTTCCGGTGCGGTGGCTCGATCACGACGAGTACCTGGCTGTCTTACCGGTCACACACGACCAGGCACGGCGAACCACGGTGGACATCGGCTCGCTCGCACAGGACACGTGGATCTCCGGATGCCAACGATGCCGCGCCCATTTGCAAGCATTGGCGGCCATGGGTGGGTTCACGCCGTCGATCGCGTTCCAGACCGAGGACTACGTCACGGTGCAGCGCCTCGTCGCCGAAGGGCTTGGCGTCTCGATCCTGCCCCGCATGGCGCTTGCCGCCTCCCCCGATGTCCCGGGAATCGTCACCATTCCCACATCGCCCTCGTCCTACCGCAAAGCCTTCCTCGCGCTCCCCCGGGAAGCCTCGGCCGCCGCACAAACCTTCGCCGACCTGCTCGCCCCCTAACCTGCACTCACCCACCGCACCACGACGAACGCCCCCATCCGGCGAGAGGCGGTGCCGGATGGGGGCGAGTTCGACGCGAGAAAGGTGAGAGTCCTAGCTCGCCGTTACAGTTCCAGCAGTCTCACTGCCGGAAATGGAACCGTCGGTCACGAGACCGGCGGTGGCAGTACCCGTCACGGTGCCGCCAAAGGTCACGGTGTACGAGTCGCCGGAGGTCAGGTCCGGGCTCGAAATCACCAGAGTTTGGGAGTCCTTCGTCGAGGTGTATGCCGCGACCAAGGTGCCGTCCTCGTCGAGCACGGCGATGGGGGTTCCGGCGGTGATGGTCTGGCCAAACGACACCCCGATCACTGCCTGGGAACCAGAGTCAGGCGCCTGCGCCATACCCGCGGAACCGGATGCCACGAACGTGCCGCCATCCATCTGGAACGAACCGTTGTAGTCCACCGCCCCATTGCCAGAGTTAGTGGGACCAGCGACCACCACCACGCCATCGGTCATCAGCACATCGCCGTTGGAGTCCACGCCGTCACCTGCGGCATCGATGCTCCAGGTTCCTCCCGAGATTTCGATGATGACACCCTCGGTAGCCGCGTCCATGCCTCCCATACCGCCTGCGGTCTGCTCCACGGTCGCTTCGGACGCGTCCGATGAGGAGTACGCGGCGGTGGTCACCGTTGTGCTGGTGTCCGCCGCATCGGGCGTGGTGGAAGCGGACGCACCGTCAGTGGTGTCTTCCCCGGGCCGGCTGGAACGCTCGCCGCGCTCACCGCCGGGACCGCCGGTGTCCCCACCCATGCCGCCGCCCATGTCGTTGCCGCTGCTCGTTGAGCCATCAGTGGCGTTGAAGCCGTCGTCGCTGGACACGATGCTGCCGGTGCCGCCGTCGAGGTACATGATCGCGGCCTCGAAGCCTTCAACAGAGGTCGTGACGTCGATGGTGCCGTCGGTGACCCGCATGATGCCGTTGGTGGTGATGCCGTCATCACCTGCCGCGAGGCTCAACGTGCCGTTCTCGATCGTCACCTGGTTCTCTGCGTCAATCGCGTCCACACCAGACGTCACATTCAACGTGCCATCGGAGATCCAGACGACACCCACGGGATAGCTCGTGTCATCGGAGTCGCTCACGTTGTCGGCCTTGAGACCGTCGCCGCCTGCGTCAACCTCGATAACGCCTCCCAGCACCACCAGGTGGTCCTTGCCGCGAAGGCCATCGTCCGTAGCGGTCACGGTGAGATCTCCCGAGTTCACCACCAGGGTGTCCTTCGAGGTGATGCCATCCGCAGCCACGCCGTTCACCTGCAGCGACCCCTCACCGGTGATCCACAGGTCCGCTGTGGAATAGATCGCGGCATTCGTTTCCGCGTCATCCGCATCCACGGCATCGGCCGCATCTGACACCACATTCGTCGAGCCAGCCGCGAGCGCCAGGACCACCCAGTCAGCGTCAACAACGTTGATACCGCTGACGTCGGCCGCAGTGATGTCGACCCCATCGAGGACCAACACCACGTCCGCCTTGTCGCCGTTCACCACGACTTGGCCCGCGGACAGTTCACCAGACAGGACGTAGGTGCCGGACTCCGTGATGGTGACGGTGTCGCCGTCAACCGTGGCGCCCGAACCGTCCACGGTCGAGGCGCCATCGGCCAGCGTGATGGTGGTCGCGCCAGCAGTCGAGTAGTCGAGGTCGACTTCCTCAATCTCCAGGTCCGCATAGGTAGCTTCGACACGGTCACCAATCGCGATGGCCTCGTCCGTGGTGTCCGAAGCGGTCGTCGTGGCGGTGTCGGTGGACGTGGAGTCATCCGCGGAGCCACCAGTGGTCGCGGTTGCTTCCGTGGTGGTTTCGACGTCGCCGCTGGACAGCGAGCAGCCCGTCAGGAGCAGCGCGGTGCCGGCAACGACGGCGGAGGTCTTGGCGAAAACATGGTGTTTCATGGCGGGGATCCTTATCTACTGACCAGCGGGGACTGCCGCGGAGGCAGGCACTGGCGGAACAACAGAGACGTGGCCGCGGAGGGTGCGAGACCAACGGTTATGAGGCAGGTCCGGGTGGAGCGCTGCCAACGTGGTGCAGTACTTCGAGACCTTCGCGGGCCTCACGTGGTGGTGCCACAAGGCCCGGTCCACGACTCCTGCACGAGAAGTGGACTTGGTCTCCACAATCAGACGGTCACCAAAGCTCGCCACACGCCCGTCCGCTGCAACCCCCTGGACCGCGGAGTCCACGGTGACGCGAGCATCGGCCGTCAAGAGCGTGGTGCGCTGGTAGCGGGTGGTGAGCGCTGCGGACAACGACCCTGCGTGTGCGCCGATGCTGGGGAAGCCCTGCACAAAAGCGAGCGCTTGATCCGTGAGGTTGTCCGCGCCGGGCATGGGCGTGGTCAAGAACTCACGATGCTTCACGGTGTCTCCCGTACGGGAGCGCAGCTTCACCTCAATAGCGGCGGTGGCAGTGTCAACGTAGGTGCGGGTGCGGACCTTGTAGCGGCTGGGACGGCGGTGGGCTGCATCGCGGTACGTGTCCCAGTCCGGGGTGTCGTAGTACGTCGACACATAGGAGAAGATGCGCTTGCCACCAATCTCCAGGACGCGTGGAGCGGCATCGAGCGAGGCGAGCACCGTCTCCCACAGATCCAGATCCACGATGTACTTGCGGTCCACGCGCTGCTGAAGTGCGGCGGTGGCGTTGAGTTCGTCGAGGGTGACCGGGTCCAGGTCCTCTGCCCATGGAAGGGCCGATGCTACGACCGGGCTGACAGCGGTAGTCATGAGGCACGTCCGGCAGTAGCGGGCATACGCTCGGGGGCAGTGGTGCTGGCGGCAGTGGGCAGGTCCGCGGTGGCGCGGACGTTGTAGCGAACGTCGCACACGGTGGTCTGCTGCACCAGGTCCGTCTTGCGAATCACGACGCGCTGAATGTCTGCGTTCAAGAGGTCATCCAAGAGTTCCGCCGCTTCAGCTTCCGTGCTGACGGCGCGGTCCAGGACCACCTGCTGGGTGCGGGCACGGCCCAGGAGTCGGGGGCTGTCTCCGATGGTCATGGCCAACAGCAGGATCACCATCAGGGTGAGACCGACGGTGCCGTTGATTCCTGGGAAGCCGCCCAGCAAACCCAAGGCGATCGCGGTGAAGTAATACGCGATCTCCGAGTGATCCATCTCCGTGGACCGCAAGCGGATGATCGACAGGACCGCGAAGATTCCCAGACCAAAGCCCAAGGAGACGTCCGCGGTAGCCATCGCGTACGTCACTCCCATGACGCCCACGTTGATCGCGAGGAACGCCACGATCATGTCGCGGCGACGGTGACGCGGAAAGTACAAGCCGAACACCAGGAACGTAATGGCGAGGAGGTCAGCAGCAATGAGGGTGTAGATGGACACGTTGTCACCTTTGAGTCAGGGCCCGAGGATGTGCGGATGCTGCTCCAGTGGGCCGGGGCATGACTCCATCACACCGGCGCTACCTGGGAATGGGCTGGGAACGCAGACACAACCTCCTGGGATTGCTGTGGGGCTTGCGGCGTAGTCCCAGCGTTCTCCCAGGGTCGAGTGCAAGACTTAAGGGCATGACCGAACGACGCATCCTGGTAGTGGACGACGAGGACAACCTCCGCACCATGCTTGTCGCCGCCTTGAAGTACGAGGGCTACGACGTGGTGCAGGCTGTCGACGGCGCTGAAGGCTTGCGCGCGGTCAAGGAGCACCGGCCCGACCTCATCGTGCTCGACGTGATGATGCCGAACGTTGACGGCTTCGCGATGTGCCGGCGCCTGCGGGACTCGGGTGACCGGACCCCCGTCATCTTCCTGACGGCCCGCGACAGTTCGGAAGACAAGGTCGAGGGCCTGCGCATTGGCGGCGACGACTACCTCGACAAGCCTTTCAACCTGGACGAACTGGTGGCCCGCGTCGAAGCGGTGTCCCGCCGCTTTGAACGTGAACCGTCCTCCGCGTCCGCCTACGAAGTTGCGGACCTCATGCTCGACGACGTGTCCCACCGGGTGACGCGTGGCGGCAACGAGATCGCCCTGTCCCCCACCGAGTACCGGCTGCTCATGTACCTGATGCGCAACGTGGGCCGCGTCCTGTCACGCGGCCAGCTGCTCGAAAACGTGTGGGGATACGCCGCTGACGACGACGCCTCCGTCGTGGAAACATACATCGGCTATCTGCGCCGCAAAATCGACGCCACCGACCCCAAACTCATTCACACTGTCCGTGGCGCCGGCTACACCTTGAGGGCACCGTGACCGACACGTCCCCCCAGCCCGATGCGGCACCCCCCACCGCGCATCGGCGCACGTTGTCACTTCGCGACAGGCTCGGACTCGGCCTGGCCGCAGTGGGCGCCATCTCCATCGTGGTCGCGATCATCGTGTCCCTCACCACGCAACAGTTCCTCCTGTCGCAAATGGACGACCGGTTGGACTCCTACGCGGGACCGAGCTTCTACGACCAACCCATCCAACAGTTGCCTGACCGTTTCCAACAGTTCCAAGACGACGAACGCCTCTCCGAAGCGACCCGCGGCTACGTCGACGCCGACGGCAACCTCTATGTGTTGGTGGCGCCCAACGTGGACGGTGCCGTCGATGAAGTCCCCGCCATCCCGCTGCACAAACTGACCGACGAATCCGCCCACTTCACTGCCCACTCCACCGACGGCAGCACCAAGTTCCGTGTCCTGGCACGCCCCGCGGGCAGCGGTTGGGACATCACCGCTCTCCCCTTGGACGACGTCACCGCTGCCACCCAGCGGCTCATCCTCATCGAAGGCATCGGCATTGTGCTCCTGATCGGCACCCTGGGCCTGGTGGCGTGGTGGGTGAACCGGCTAGGAATCACGCCGATGCGCCGCATGGTGGACGCCTCCACCCAGATCGCCCACGGCGACCTTGACGTACGCCTCAACACGGACCAAGGCGGCACCGAAACAAACGAGCTGGCCGAGTCGCTCAACGCCATGATCGGCACCCTCACCGACTCGCTACGCGAACGCGAAAAGTCGGAAACACGTCTCCGAGAGTTTGTCGCCGATGCTTCCCACGAGTTGCGCACCCCCCTCACCACAGTCCTGGGGTACTCCGAGCTTCACAAGCGCGGCGCGCTCGCCGACAGCGACGCCCAAAACGATGCGTGGGCCCGGACCGAAGCCGAAGCCGCCCGCATGCGACGACTCGTCGAAGACATGCTCACCCTCGCCAAGTACGACGCCGAACCCGACCTGGAACAACGCGACATCCACCTGGGCGACCTCGCCACCTCCGTTGTTGCCGATGCGACCGTGGCTTACCCCGACACCACCTTCGAGTTCGGCGGCGGCACCGCCACCGTGAACGCCGACGGCGACAGGCTCCGCCAAGCCCTGCTGAACGTGGTGGCGAACGCCGCCGTCCACGGCGGCGACACCGTCACGGTGACCGTCACCAGCGACGACGCCGACGCTCGGGTCATCGTGCACGACAACGGTGCAGGCATGACGCCCGAGGTCGCCGCCCGAGCTACGGAACGGTTCGTACGCGGAGACTCCTCACGTCACCGTGCCACCGGCGGGGCGGGACTGGGGCTCGCGATCACGGCGGCCATTGTCGATGCGCACCACGGGACACTCACAGTGGAGTCCACTGCGGACGACGGCACCACCATCACGATCACGGTGCCTCACGCCACCCCTGCGACCTAGGAGCTCGGTTCCGCCTGCCAGTAGCGCGAACCGTCAGTCTCCCGCTCCAGCAAGCCGGTATCCACCGCGTATCGACGCAGCCCAGCCTCGTCAAAGAAGAGCACACCAATCCGCGCCGTCAGTTCACTCTCCGTGAGCCACCCACGACTCACGCCCACGAACACTCTGTCAATGACCGTCCGGACCAGTTCCGGCCTCTCCGAGTCGTTGTCAGGCCAGGCACTGATGGGACCGTAGGCCAACAGACCGTGCTCGGAGGCCAGGGTGGTGAGCGCCGCGAAGTGGTGGGAGAGCCGGTCTGGATCAGGGCCGTCCTCGCGCCACCACCCCAGGGGAGCAAGCCGCGCATCAGTGCCGTCAGAGCCACCGTTCAGTGCATCCACCAGGACGTCACGCATCTTGGGATTTCTGAGGAAACCCACCAGCATTCGCTGGCTTCTCAACACCTCACGCATGGCATCGTCTGTCAGCACTATTCCCCCTATGTCGTTGACTCCAGTGGGTTCGACCCTACTCAAGGTCACGGCTAGAAGCTCGGTTCCGCCTGCCAGTTGTAGAACGGCCGCACCTCAATGACCCCTAGCCGCGCCATCGGATGGTCGCGCGCAATCTCCACCGCCTGATCGATGCTGTCGCACTCCAGAACGTCCAGGCCAGCGATCTGCTCATGCTTCTGCGAGAACGGACCATCCGTTACGAGCGTGCCTGCCTGGCGCAACCGCACCGTTTTCGCTTGGCGAGCAGGCGCCAACCGGTCCCCAAACACGCGCGCCCCCGAAGCATCGTGCCGCTGAACCCAGGGTTCCACGTCGTCTTCCCCGGGCAACGGATCGTCGATGGGCTCCGTCATCACCAACATCAGAAACCGCATGGCCACTCCCCTTCCGCTGTGACTGGCAGGTTCCTTCCATCATGCTCGCTCCCGCGTCACACGTCGCGTTCAACGGTGACCCATCCGCGGCTGCCATCGCTTCAACCCCACGCACGGTCAGTGAACCCTTCACCCGACACCACCCACCGCCGCGTAGGGCGCAGTTGCTCCACGAACTCCGCATCATGACTGACCACGATGACCGCACCCTGAAACCCAGCCAACGCCTCCAAAAGGTGCGTGCGAGACGCGAAATCAAGGTTGTTCGTGGGCTCGTCGAGGATCAGCAGTTGAGGCGCGGGACGCGCGAGCAGCACCGCCGCGAGCGCCGCCCTGAGCCGTTCGCCTCCCGAAAGCTGACGAGCCATCGCCTGACCGGCATCGCCCCTGAACAGGAACTTCGCCAGCCCCTCACGCACCTCATGCGGTGCTGCACCCACGGCACGCGCCATCACGTTGTCCACCACACTGCGGTCCGGATCCAACACATCCAACCGCTGCGGCAAGTACCCGCAGGGAACGGACACGGTCACGTTTCCGTCCAGTGGCTCCCACTCGCCCAGCAACGTGCGCAGCAGCGTGGTCTTCCCGGACCCGTTGGGCCCACTAAGGACGATGCGCTCGGGACCTTGGATGAGAGCGCTGACGTGAGTGCCCGTCGCGATCCGGCAGTCAAGACTGGCGACGTCACGCCGGGCGGGCACAGCCGTCTGAGGCAGGTCCACCCGGATCTCCTTGGCCTGGCGCGCCGCGGCCCGTGCCGCGTCGAGCCGTCCTTGAGCCTCGCCCAGCCTGTCCTCGTGGACCGCCGTCACCCGTGCCTGCGTGGCCTGCGCCTTGCGTTTCATGGCACCCATCATGATCTTCGGCACCCCCGCTTGCCGCGCCTGACGCTCGCCGTCGCGCTGCCGCTTCCCCGCACCCTCCACATGTGCACGGAGTTCGCGATGCTGCTTAGCTACCTGGGTCTTGGCATTCGCAAGTTCAGCCTCAGCTCGCTCACGTTCTGACGCGATCGCTGCTTCGTAGGCCTCGATGTTTCCGCCGAACCAGCGCAGGCTGCCCCGCCGCAGTTCACCAACCGCCGCCACGCGGCGCAACACACGCCGGTCATGGCTCACCACCAACGTGGCACCCGAACGCCGTTCCAACGCCTCCAACACAAATGCCGTGGCATCCGCGTCCAAGTTGTTCGTGGGCTCGTCCAGCAGCAACACCTCCGGCCGCTCCCACAAAGCCGCCGCGAGCGCGAGCCGGGTGATCTCACCGCCGGACAGCTCGCCAACAGTCCGGTCAAGCGTGCCGTCGGGCAAACCCAACGACGCCAATGTCGCCACCGCGCGCTCCTCGACATCCCAGTCATGGCCCACCGTGTCGAAGTGCGCCGGGTCCACATCTCCGGACTCGATCGCGCGCACAGCCGCACGCTTAGATGCCAGGCCCATCGCGGCATCGGCCCTCGCCAAGGGATCCAGCGCAACGTCCTGACGGACGTACGCGACGCGCAGCGGCCGATGAACGGTGCCCGAGTCGGGGGTCAAGTCACCCGCGAGGATCCGCAATAACGTGGACTTACCTGCACCGTTGGCACCCACCAACGCACGCAGTCCACCATCCACAGACCCGGACACCCCATCTAGGACACGGGCACCATCAGGCCAGGAAAAGGTCAAAGAAGAAAAGGAAAGAAAAGACACAAGGTTCTCGCAAACGTCTGGGGCATGACTGCCAACGGCTCAGATGCGTATGGCCAGACTTCACGCGTCTGGCGAACCTAGATCTTCAACGGAGTGCTCCAAGCGACTCGGCCCTGTGTCTCACATCAGGGTACGACACACGCCACCGCGTACCGCAACCCGTATGTCCGGATAAGGGCATATGCGTAAGTTTCTTGACCATGAGAGCCCCCTTGAGGCCCAATGGCCTCAGCGAGGCAGCCGCCCCGCTCTCGCCGAGCCCCACACGGGCCTGGACCTGAAGGAGTCATCATGACCCCACGCACCATCCGCTTCACCGGAGTCGCCGGAGCCGCCGCACTTCTCACCGCAGCAGCCCTGACAGCGACACCCGCCACCGCCAGCGAAGAAGCCACCACAGGCGACAGCCAATCCCCCATCGACATCCGCGATGAAGACCTCACCTATGTCGAGAACCTCCCACGGCTGCGCGTCCACTACGACACCTCAGACGTCCACGTCCACAACAACGGGTCACCCGACCACGAAGCAAGCGTGAAAGCGACCCCGGCAGAAGACCTCTACGTCACCGTGGGCGGCGAAAAGTGGCCACTCGCACAGTTCCACTGGCACACCGAATCCGAACACCTCCGCAACGGCGAGCCCTACGTCATGGAAGGACACTTCGTCCACCAGCAAGACGACGGCGACCTGCTCGTCATTGGAGTGTTCGTTGAGGAAGACGACCGCAACCGTGCACTACGCCCACTGTTCTCCCAGTTGCCCGCCTCACACGAAAGCGTCGACATCGAGAACCTCCGCATCGACGACATCCTCCCCGACGACCTCGAGTCCTACCGCTACAGCGGCTCCCTCACCACTTCGCCCTACAGCGAACCCGTCAACTGGATCGTGCTCGACGAGCCCATCGAAATGTCGCGCTCACAGATCGCCGCATTCCAAGAACTGTTCCCCGAAGGCAACACCCGCGAGGCACAGCCACTCAACGACCGCACCATCCTGACGGACGTTGACGACTTCGAAGAAGACGACGACTAAAGCGCGCACCTGGGAGGTGCCCCAGGGGTGCGCTCCACCCTGACTTGCCGTCGGCACCTCCACATTCAGGGGAAGAAACACTGAGGCCCCCGGTTTGCTCCAACCGGGGGCCTCAGTGCGTGAGCGTTGCGGGTGAGAACCTAGCTCAACACCTCACGCTCCAAACGTGCGTAGGAGTCCTCCATGCCGTCCACCATGCCCGTCTCCAGGATGATGTCGCGCATCTGCTGATCCGGATACGTGATCACAATCGTGAGAAGAGTCTGATCACCACGGGGCGTCAGCGTCATCTCATTGAGCGTCGACGGCGCATCCATGCCAATCATCGACTCCGTGTTCACCGCACGGTACGGCGCCTCAAACTCCAGCACCTCCCCCGTGAAACCGAACCGCTGAGGCAAGGCAGCATCGGCCCCCTCCTGTGCAGCATCCGCAAGCAGGTCAGCCGAAGGCTCCCACTCGTAGCGATACGTTTGCCCCTGCGCCGTGGCGATCTCGCACACCGGCATGCTCCACCCATCAGGACCCAGCAGCCACTTCTGCAGCAGATCCTTCTTATGGTGGGCGTCCCACACCTGCTGAACAGTTCCCCGGATCAGACGGGACACCCGCACCTGAGTGTCGGACAGCAACGTCAGTTGTGCCTCACCGGAAGCGAAGCTCGCCAAGTCTGCAAGAACATCGTCGATCTGGCCCATCGCGGACTGCATGCCCTGCTCCATACCCATCTCGATGAGCTGCTCCAACTGCTCAAGCGAACCAAAGTATGTGGTGCTCACCAAGCGCGAACCGGACTCCGTGTCCTCAAACTGGAACGTCATCCGCATGGATGGCATCTGCGCATTCTCGTTGCCGTCCGCATCGGCGAACGCATCGCGCACCTCAAAGGAGCGCCCCGGATCCACCGCCAGGAACTCCCACACTCCCCCCGACTGCTCCCCTTCAGGACTAGTCATCACATAGTGACTCCGGCCGCCCACATAGACATCGTGTCGTGTGAAGGTGGCGGGCCACTCCACCGGACCCCAGAACTTCTCGATCTGGCGGGGGTCGGTGTACGCCTCCCACACGCGTTCACGTGGGGCGGCAAAGTCGGCAATGACCGTCATGGTCAATGCATCAAGGTCTTTCTCTACAGAAGTCACAGGCATGGCAAGGACCTTCTCTCTTAGCGTGGCTGGGCGGCCGGGTCGGTCGCGGTCAGGATGGACGGGGGTCTTCAGCGAGCAGGTCATCAAGGCGGCCAATGCGGGCACGCCAGATCTGCTCATAAGCGTCCAGGAGTTGCTGGGCGCGACGAATGGTGTGGGGGTTGCCGCGGACGTACCGTTCGCGACCGTGGGGCCGCTTGGTCACCAAACCAGCTCCCTCGAGGACTGCGACGTGCTTTTGCACTGCCGCGAAGGACATGTCGTACGCGGCCGCGAGGTCGGAGACGGACGCTTCTTCTGCGAGCGTGCGCCTGACGATGTCGCGGCGTGTGGAATCGGCGAGGGCCCGGAAGATGCGGTCGACCTCGCTGTCGGAGAGTTCCATTTCTACAACCATTTGGTTGTACGTTACGCCGGGGCGGGGGCGCTGTCAAGCGGAAGCGAGCCGTCCCTGACACAACCGGACGGCGGCAGGCGGCATGTCGCCGCGGACACGCCGGGCGCCGGAGGCAACGGATGTCAGGGATGGCACAGCGCCAGCCATAGAACGGTCCGGGCAGGCCGGGCACGCCGGCGGGCATGCACGGCTGGGCGCGGGGGCGGCGGCACGTAGCCCGCGTGCAGTGGATGCAACACGGCCCGCCAGAAGCCCGTCGAACCGGACTCGAAACGGCCACTTGCTACCAAACCGAAATGCTCCCAGACCCAACAAAATAGATTCTGGTAGCAGGCACGACGTACAGTCGAAACGTGACTGAATCCACTGTGAATGTGATCCCTGCACCGGTGCAGGCAATGTCCCACGATGGCACCTGGGCACCCACCCATGCGCTCACCGTTTCCGCCCCCGAACCGCTGGCTCCGGCAGCCCGCACCCTCGCCCGGGACCTCACCGGCGCGTTCGCACTCGACGCCCGGCTGGTCGTCACCAATGAACAGCCTTCCGCCGCCGATGTGACCTTCGACTTTGATGCCGCGATCCGTCCAGGCGGCTACCGCCTCGCCGTCACGACTGACGGTGTGACCATCACCGTCGCGGACCTCGCCGGAGCCCACAGCGCGGCGCAAACCCTGCGCCAACTCGCTGGCCCGCAGGCGTTCCGCAGCAACCCCATCGACGGCAAGCCCCTCGAGGTAGGTCCATGTGAGATCGAGGACCACCCCCGCTTTGGCTGGCGTGGCATCCACCTTGATGTGTCCCGCCACTTCGTGACCAAGCATGAGGTGCTGCGGTTCATCGACAACGCGGCCGCCCACCACCTCAACCTGTTCCACTTCCACCTCACGGACGACCAGGGCTGGCGGATGCAGATCGACCGCTACCCCAACCTCACCCAGGATGGCGCGTGGCGGCACCGCTCGCAGTTGGGCAACGGCTGGATTGAACCCACGTTGGACGAACGTCCCCACGGCGGTTTCTACACCAAGGACGATCTGCGCGAGATTGTGGCGCACGCCCGCAGCCGCGGCATCACCGTGATGCCGGAAATCGACGTCCCCGGGCACGTGCAGGCCGCGATCACCGCGTACCCGGAGCTCAGCTCCACGGGCGAGCGTGGCGAAGTGCGCACGACCTGGGGCATCAGTGCGGACGTGCTGAACCCGTCGGAGGCAAGCCTGGAGTTCTTCCGCAAAGTGCTCGACGAGGTGCTGGAGGTCTTCGACTCGACGTTCATCGGCATCGGCGGTGATGAAGTTCCGACCACCGCCTGGCGCGAGAACCCGGAGATCGTGCAGCGCGCACAGGACATGGGCCTGGCGAAGGTGTCCGACCTGCACGGGTGGTTCCTGGGCCAGCTCGCCGACTACTTGGAGAGCAACGGCCGCCGTGCCGTGGTGTGGGATGAAGGTCTCACCGAGTTCCTTCCCCGCAACGCCGCTGTCACGTCATGGCGTGGCATCGAAGCTGGTGCGATCGCCTTGAAGAGTGGCCACGACGCCATCATGGCGCCGGAGCAGGTGGTGTACCTGGACCACCGCGCCTCGGACGACCCGCGTGAACCCATCCCCGTGGGGTTCGTGCGCACCGTGGAGGACGTGTTGGGCTTTGACCCGCTTCCGCCGGAGGTACTGGCCGCCCACCCAGAGCTCGACAGCATTGCGAAAGCCGATGTCGTGGTCCCGTTCCCGGGCGACCGCGCCCCTAGCGCGGAAGGTGAGCAGGGTGCCCTCCTGGGTGCGCAAGCTCAGGTATGGACGGAGCACTTGGACAACCCGCGCCGTATTGACTACGCCACGTGGCCACGCCTTGCGGCGTTCGCTGAGGTGATGTGGTCTCCCGCGATGGACCGTGCGCCTGGCACGGACGCGTCGGCGGAGTTCATGGAGCGTTTGCGCCGTCACCTGCCCACGTTGGAAGCGGCGGGCATTGAGTTCCGCCCGCTCGATGGCCCTCACCCGTGGCAGGAGCGCGGACCGATCGAGACGATCGTGCGTGACCTGGACCGCGAGATGGAAGCTGCCGGCTGGGGTGGCGCGGGTGGTTACCGGGAGGACGACGACGGCAACGCTGCCTGGCCTGCCACGTAAACACGGGGGTTTTCCCTACCTCAACACGGAGGAACACACCGCTGTGATGGCGCTCCGGCGCGGCTGAGATGGAAGCATGACTACTGCAACCATGAACACTTCAGCCGCGCCGGTGGCGCATCTCCGTCATGAAGGGCCCTACTGGGTGTTCCTTCTGCAACGCCTGAGCCGTGACTTGGGCTATCTGCTTCCCCTGCTTTTCCTCTCCACTGCTGCGTTCACCGTGTTGGTGACGCTGGCCGCAACATCCGCGGGCACGCTCATCATTTGGGTAGGCCTTCCCCTTGGTGTTGCGACGTTGTGGACGGCGCGTGGCTTCGCCAATCTTGAGCGGTCCCGCCTCACCGGTTTGGGTGAGGGAGAGGTGGTGGGCACCTACCGCGAGCGCCCCGCATCGGCTCCGTGGCTGACGCGTGCTTTGAGTGACTTCCGTGACGGGCAGATGTGGCGCGATCTGTTGCATGGGGTCGTGACGTTTCCGCTGGCGGTGGTGAGTTGGTCGGTGACGATCACCTGGATTGCGGGTGCGGTGGGTGGCACCACGAGCAGTCTTTGGGCGCGCTTCCTCCCTGAAAACGAGTCCACGAATGTGGCCATTCTTGAGTGGCTCAACACTGTTCAAGGCATGAGTGTGGTGGGGCTGGTTTTCCTGGTGACGGCGCCTTGGGTGCTCACCGGTCTGGCGCGTCTTCACCTGATGATTGGGCAGGCGTTGCTGGGCACCAACCAGAAGCGTGCACTGCGGGCGGAGGTGCAGCGACTGAAGGATGCTTCCCAGGCGGCAGCCCACGCCGAGTCCACGTCCCTTCAGCGCATTGAGCGGGACTTGCATGATGGCCCGCAGCAGCGTTTGATTCGCCTGCAGATGGATGCGGCCGCTGCGGAACGCGCACTCGACAACGATCCGGAGGCGGCACGTGCTGCGTTGGCGACGCTGCGTCAGCAGTCCGCTGAGGCCCTTGCGGAGCTGCGTGCTCTCACGCGTGGTTTCGCTCCCCCGCTGCTGAGCGAGCGTGGCCTGGAGGCGGCGGTGCGGTCGCTGGCCGAACGTTCTCCCGTCGCGGTCGACGTCACCTACGGCCTCACCACCCGCATCAACCCGCACGCGGAAACGGCACTGTATTTTGCGGCCTCGGAAGCCCTCGCGAATGTCGCGAAGCATTCGCAAGCGACCCGCGCATCGGCCGTCTTTACTAGGGACGATGCCGCCGTCACCTTGACCGTGACGGACAACGGGATCGGGGGCGCAAGTCTGGCGAAGGGTACGGGGTTGCGTGGGCTTGAGGAGCGGCTGGCGGGTGCTGGCGGTAGCCTCACCGTGACGAACGGACCTCAGGGTGGGACCGTCCTGACTGCGGAGGTGCCGTGCGAGTAATCCTCGCTGAAGACTCGGCGTTGTTGCGCGAGGGCCTGGTGCGCCTGCTCGTTGAGTTGGGCCACGAGGTCCTCGCCGCCGTGCCCACGGCCACAGAGTTGGTGACCGCGGTGCGCGATGCCGTGGATGTGGATGTGGTGATTTCTGACATTCGGATGCCTCCGGATGGCACCGATGATGGTCTGCGCGCATGCGTCGCATTGCGTGCGCAGCATCCTGGCTTGCCGTGCATATTGTTGTCGCAGCACACCGAGCGGGCGTATGCGGAAGAGTTGTTGGCGAGCGGAACGGGTGGCGTGGGCTACCTGCTGAAGGACCGTGTCACGGACATTGACGCATTTGAACGTGCCATCGTGACGGTTGCTGCCGGCGGCACGGTGTTGGACCCGGAGCTTGCGGCGCGGCTGGTGACGCGTGCTCCCGACCCGTTGGGTGCGTTAACGCCACGGGAGCGTGACGTGCTGGCGCTCATGGCGGAGGGACGTTCCAACGCAGGAATCCAGGACGCGCTCGTGGTCAGTGCGGGAGCCGTCGAGAAGCATGTGAGTTCCATCTTCGCCAAACTAGGCCTCACCCCAGCCGCCGACGACCACCGCCGAGTGCTAGCCGTCATCACGTATCTGACGGCCTAACGGAGGACCAAGCGTTATGGCATGAGGCCACGCTGGCGTGCCTGGTGCACCGCCTCCGTGCGTGAACTCACATCAAGTTTGGTGAACACGTGGGTGAGATGGGATTTTACGGTTGCTTCGCTTACGACCAGCGTGTTCGCGATCTGAGAGTTCGAGGCACCGCTCGCCACCAAATGCAGCACCTCAAGCTCTCGCGAGGTCAAAGCCTCATGCGGGGATCGCAGCCGTTGTGCCATCCGTTGCGCCACCCGTGGCGCCAACGCCATTTCGCCTGCAGCGGCAGCCCGGATGCCCGCCACAAGAGCGTCTGGTTCCGCATCCTTCAACAGGTAGCCTGCAGCTCCGGCCTCAATGGCCGCAAGGATGTCTCGCTCTGATTCGAAACTCGTCACAATCAACACCGGAACAGTGCTGCCGTGGTTCCTGAGGTCGTGAAGCGCCTCGACACCCGAGCCATCCTTGCCAAAAGACAAGTCCAACAGCACCACATCGACCCGAAACTCATCAACAGCCGTCACCACGTGGCCCGGTGTCGCCACCTGACCGGCCACCACAAGGTCAGGGACGGAGTCCACCATTGCCGCTAGACCGGCACGCACCACGGGATGATCGTCAGCGATCAGCACGCGGATCATGAGCCGTACTCCACTCGTGCCACCACGGTGGACCCCTGGCCTGGTGCACTCGAGACCGTCAAACTCCCACCCGACACCTCGACCCGTTCCCTCATCGCAGTGAGCCCGAAGGATTGACGTCCGACGCTACGCACAGACCCCGTATCAAAGCCGATGCCATCATCAGCCACAGTCAACACCGCGGCACCACCGTCAGCCACCACCTCAATCCACACGTGGCTGGCTTGAGCGTGTTGTTCGATGTTGGCGCTGGCACTTTGGGCGATACGCAAGAGGGTCGCTTCCCCTTCCACCGGGAGTTGCACCTGATCCGAGACCGTGACAGCGACATCGGCTCCCGTGGACGTTGCTAGCCGATGCGCCACCCGCTCAAGCGCTGACCGTAGCGTCCCGTCCTCAAGATCCTCCGGCGCCAAGGCGGCAATAATGCGCCGGGTCTCCTTCACCGACTCGGCTGCGGCCGCCTGGGCCGTGTCGAGGTACCGGTCCCGGTCGCCCTCATTCGCAGCCTGGCGGGCAGCATGGATCAGCATCTGGATACTCGATAGGGACTGTGAGACTGTGTCATGGAGTTCACGCGAAAGGCGCGCTCGTTCTGACATCACACCCAAGGCGTGAGCATGCCGCTGGGTCTCGTCACGGGCTGCTTTGAGATCGTCCACCAGGTCATCACGTTCGGCAATGGCATTCACCAAGGTGCGATACCCCAGGCCCACCCCAACCCCCACGGCAATGCCCGTGAGCGGCCCCACCACCCCAGGAACACTCCAGCCCAACTCATACGACAGTGCGGCGACGGAGCCTGTGGTGAGCACTGTTGCGCCAATCGCTAGCCGCGCCCATCCGCCCAGGGCTCCGAGCAACAAAGCAAAGGGGAACGCGAGATAGGCCGCATCGACACTGACCGCCAGCACAGCAAGCCATGCGAGCGCGAGCACTATCGCCCACTGTGTCACCCAGCCGCGCCGCAGCGCCCAGCCTCCACCCGCATAGATCGCTGCGACAAGTGCCACCCCAAGGATGGCCGGCCACGGAACGTGAGGTGTAGATATCCACGCGCGGGCGATCACCACACCACAGAGGGCAGCGACGATGCCATGCAGCCCTATCCGCAGGGTTGCCGCGACAGGCCGCAATGTGGTGTCCACCTTGTCATTGTGACGTGCCTACCGGTGTGACGCATCAACCGAAAGTTGGACGTCAACGTCACTCCTCTTGGAGGCAAAATGTGGCCGCATGGCCGATGCCTCAGTTCTGGACCGTTGCCAGCATGGAAGTCACCGAAACTTTGGAGGCATTCATGGCGCTCGCCTGGTCAGAAATCCGCAGGGCACCACTGCGATTTGCGTTGCTCGCAGGGATTGTGGCGCTCGTATCGATGCTGGTGTCGTTCCTCTCGGCGCTGACCGCTGGCCTGGGGGCCGAGTCGGTATCTGCTGTGGCGAACTTGCCTGGGGACCGAGTGGTCCTCAGTGGTCCCGCATCGGTTGAGGTCACCTTCAACGAGTCAGCATTGACCGCTGCCCAGGTCGATACCTGGGCTAATGCTGACGGGGTGACGGACACTGCGGCACTCGATGTGGTGGTTGTACCCGCCTCAGCTGGCGGCACTGCTCAGTCGGTCGCTGTCTTTGCGCTGCCCGCAGGGGTGGGTGCTACTCCCACCGACGGCACAGTGAGCTTGTCCGATGCAGCGATGGAGGACCTGGGCGTGGACCAAGGCGATCGCGTCATGATTGCGGGACACGAGTGGACTGTGGGTGAGCCTGCGGGTCACGCATCCCATGGCCATATGCCTGTGGTGTTCGTTCCACGGGACGCAGCTGCAAGCTCTGGAATGTTGCATGCAGAGCCGTCTGCACTGCTGGTCTGGGGCGCTCCCGAGTGGAACACCATCGGCGATCTCAGTGACACGGCGGCGCTATCGACAGTGGAGTCGATGCTTGCGGTGCCGTCGTTCAAGGGCGAGGTGGGCTCCTTGACACTCATCATTGGCATGTTGGTCGTCATCAGCGCAGTGGTCACCGGAGCCTTCTTCATGGTGTGGACCACGCAGCGAACTCCCGCACTCACTATTTTGCGGGCCCTGGGTGTCCCGCGGCAGCGGCTCAAGCGAGATGCCATGAGCCAGGCGGCCATCGTTGTCACCATCGGCACTGTGGGTGGAGTTGCGCTGGCAGTGGGTGGGATTGCGCTGGCTGGCGCCGCCCTTCCGGTGGTGGTCTCCCCGTGGACCATCGCCCTGCCTGCCGTCATTGTCGCGCTACTCGCCCTTGCCGGATCGGCACTTGCCACCCGCTCTGTCACCAGGGTCAACCCGCTGAACGCACTTGGAGCTTTGTCATGATCACACTGACCGACGTCACCCTGACGTATCCCGACGGCACCTCGCAGGTCACCGCACTGGACCGTGTGTCCTTTACCGCGGAGCCGGGGCAGGTCACGGTAGTGACAGGGGCATCGGGCTCCGGAAAATCCAGCCTGCTATCTGTTGCTGCTGGGCTGACGCAGCCGGACTCTGGAACGGTGCGCATCGGCTCTGATGATCTGGCAGCCCTCCCTCACGATGAGGTGGACAGGATTCGCCGTACCCAGGTGGGAATCATGTTTCAGCAGCCCCAACTCATCCCCACTCTCACCGTCGTGGAACAGGTACGCATTGTGTCCCGGATGAGCGGTGGCCCGGTGGTTCCCGTGGCCTATGCCATGGAACTCCTGGACGCAGTGGGTGTCGCGGCCTTGGCGCATCGGCTTCCTCAGGCGCTATCTGGGGGCCAACGTCAACGTGTCAGTCTTGCTCGCGCTCTTGCGGCAGCGCCGCAGGTGCTCCTGGTGGATGAACCCACCAGTGCTCTCGATATGCAACGTGGGGATGCGGTGATCGATGTGATTGCCCAGCAAACAGCGGACCGCTCATGCGCCACCGTGTTGGTGACGCATGAGCAGCGCCATGTGGAACGGTTCTCCCGGGTTGTGACAATGATCGACGGCCAGGCGCATCACGCGCACTGAACACCGCCGAGTATCTACGGCCAGGGCTAGTGGGCTTCACGCACGCGCGCAATGACCTCCGCATACTGATCCGTCTCCACCATGCCGGGGATGCCAAAGCGCTCTCCCACCACAGTGAACGGCACCCCTGTGGCACCCATTTGCGAGGCCTGCTGGTGTTCCGCCCGCACCAACTGGGCAAGGTCGTCGTTGTCGATCGCCGCGCGAGCCAGGTCCACGTCCAAGCCCACCTTCACGGCGGTGTCAACGAGCGCATCGGCGTCAGTGATGTCGAGCGTGCCACCAAAGTGGCCGCGCTGGATCGCTTCACGCACGTCCAGCGCTAGCGCCGGCCCGCCCTCACCGAGCGCGGCCAACACCAGCCGGTGCGAGTTCATCGTGTCACCCACCACACGGTCGTTCGTGAACGGCAGACCTTCAGCCCGCGCCAAGTCCACGATGCGCTGCTGAGATTCCCGCACCTGCTCCTCCGTGGAACCAAACTTGCGTGCCAGGTAGCTCATGACGGACTCGCGTTCGCCACCGTCCGGGTTGAGTTGGAAGGCTCGGGGGTGAATCACCACGGCAGGATCAGCTGCCTTGCGAAGGCGTGCTTCCCCGATGTAGCAAAACGGGCACACGATGTCCGCCCACACGTCAACGGTCACGGGAGCGGGTGCGGTGGTCTGGGCGGGGAGGCTCTCTGAAGTCACGCCCCACGCAACACAGTGGAGACGTCAACCATTCCTGATCTGTTCAGGCGTGGCGAATGTCACCCGTCAAAAGATGCTGGAGTCGAACCCATCTTCATCCTTGGACGCACCCACCATGTCCGCCATCACTCGGTATGCGTTCGCGACCGTCGTCAACACCGGCGTTGCACCACCATTAGACACGTGAGTGGCAGCGTCCACCACGCGCACATTGGCGTGCCCCCACAACCGGCCCCACGGGTCCACCACTGATGAACCCTCATCCGTTCCCATACGTGCAGTGCCCGCCTGGAACCGGCTCACCACCGGACCGCCCGCACCACTGCGCGGATCAATGCGCACCACCTGAGACGCGCCCGCCTCATGCAGCCATCGCGCCGCCTTGCCCGAGAGGAAGTTACGAGTCTTCACATCTTCCGCATGCAGATCGCCATGCAACCGCGGAATGGGAATCCCCCACTCGTCCTTCACCCGAATGTCCAAAGTGACCCTGGCATCGGCCATAGGAACTTCATGAGCGGTAGCCATGATGCGCTGCAGACGCGGCAGAAGCCGAGCAAAACGTGGCATCAGATCGGGCCCAGCGAACGGCAGCAGTCCCGCACCCTGGAGTTGACGCAACGCCGACGCTGGCGTGGGGACATAGTCGTTGGTGAGGATTCCGCCACCCGTGAGGCCCGCGTTTCCGTGCCGGAAGTCCGCGGTGGCGATACCCGCGCCCGGTCCCAAGAGGTCCGTGACCGCATCTTCAAAAATCCCGATGGCGCCCACCTGCGCCTGCCCTTGCAGGTAGCGGCCCACCTGGTCGCGACCATTGCCCAGGCCATGGGGATGTGCCGCAGACCGCGAGGACAACAGCAGCCGCGCACTCTCCACCGCACCAGCCGCAATGACGATCTCGTCGGCATCAATGCGCCGCTCCCACGGCCCCTGATCGTCAACGCCACGGATTAGCGCGCCCGTCACGGTGCCGTCCTTGGTGGTCACCAACTCCACCACCCGCGCACTCAACACAAAACTGGTCCGCCCCGTTCGGGACGCCCTCCACAACGCCGTGTTCTGCGACCCGGCCTTCGCGCCCACCGGGCAGGCGAAACCCAAGCACTGCGAGCATCGGACACACGCTGCGCGGCCTCGATACGGCTCAGAGTTGATCAGCATGGGCGTAGGGAGCGTGCGCCAGCCCAGCTTCTCCGCCCCCGCCAGGAGGGCCGATGCCGGCTTGGTTCGCGGCAAAGGCGGCAGCGGGAACGGCACGGACCGGTGGCCTTCAGTTCCGGGCGGGCCGGGGGCACCGCTCACTCCCCACTCGAACTCCGCGAGCGCGTAGTAAGGCTCCATCTCGTCGTAACTGACGGGCCAGTCCGCGAGGCCCGAGTCCGCCACCTCGCCGTACGTGCTGGCCATCGCGAAGTCTTGCGGGGCAAAACGCCACGCCTGGGCCCCGTAGACGCGGGTTCCACCTCCCAGGCCAAAGGCGCTCGCTCCCCACCGGGGATCGCTGGGGCCTACGAGGTCAGGGTCAGGGGTGCCCACGCGGCTGTGTGCGGTGGGTGAGCGCAGGTGATCGCGGGCGAGTTCGCCTGTGGGTGGGGCGCCTCCGCGTTCCACGACCAGGACGGTGCGGCCTGCTTCGGACAGCTCTTGGGCGGCAACACCGCCGCCTGCGCCGGAGCCGATCACGATCGCGTCGTACCGTCCCAGGAGCCCGCGGCGGTCCACGACTGCGGCCACGACCTCATCGGGGATATCGGTGCCTTCGGGCATGTGCTCCACGGACGGGGTCCAGCCCAGGGCACGCCACGAACTCTTGTGGGTGACGGCTACTTGGCCCACGAGTCCAGCGAACCAGCGCACGTCGCGGTCGTCGGCGTGGTGCACCAGGTCGTGGGGTGCCATGCGGTTCGCGAGCGCGGCCAGGCGTTCTTCCCATTGGGGGTGATCGTGTTCGAGCACCATACGTAGACGGCGCACGACGTCGTCGTTCTCTGACGACGGCCATGCACCGGCTGGCATCACCGCCCCCGCCCACGTTGCGAGGTTGACCTCCCCTGTCATACGACCCAGCCTAGAGCGCTCAGGTATCCCCCCTGTTACGCGCATCGGTTCATGACCGGCCTGGACCCCCGCTCCCCCCTGGGCCCGGCGGCCCTTCTTCCCCGTCCGGCGGCCCTTCTTCCCCGCCAAATGGCTCCATTTGGTTGTTTTGGCGCTCTAAAACAGGAAGATGGCTCCATTTGACGGGGAGGGGCGGGAGGAGCGGGCGGGAGGACACGAGGAGAGATGTAAAGAACTCTTGACACGGAGTCAAACAGGGCTTACCTTCGTGATGTCAAAGAAGTTTGACATCAGACTCGTCACAGGAGAACCGCCATGGCGAAAGACGCCACCTACGAGGCCAGCTACGAGGAACGCCACACTGCAGCCGCACTCGCACTCGGCCTGGCCGCAATGACCGCCTACCTGGTCGTCGTGACCGTGCGTGCCCTCACCGACGACGCCCCCCTCGCGGAGGTCGCGTGGCAGGGTCCGCTGCTCCTCTGCATCGGCGCTGGCGGTTTCCTCTACACCGTGACCTTCATCGCGCTGCGTGTGCGCAGCCGCGGCCACACCGTCACCGACGAACGCGACGACCGCATCCGTGCCGCAGGTGAACAGGCGAACTCCTCAATCGTGGGCCTCGCCGTCCTGGCCACATTGGTCATGCTGGCGCTCGATGTGCCAGTGTTCTGGGTTGCAAATGTTCTGCTCCTCACCACCTGGCTGGGCACACTCGCCCAAGCAGGCGTGGTGATGAGCGGCTACCGAAAGGGACTGGCATGAACGCCCCCACACACGGTCACGGTGACTTCACCGGACCCGCAGACGACGAGAAGCTCACCATGACCATGGAAGAGCGCGGCGTGTGGGTGTTCTTGGTGTGCAACATTGCCGCAGCGACGACCTATGCCGCCGTGGTGGTTCCCCGCGCATTCGAAGGACCCATCGAGGAAGTGTCCTGGGTAGTGCCGATGCTGTGGGCCATTGGCGCGCAGATCGTGGGCACCATTGTGGGTTCGATTGTCGCGGCGATCGGTTCTGCGGTGGGGCTTGCGGCACGTGGCCGAGACCCCCAGGTGGAGATGGGTTCGGATGAGCGCGACAAGGAGATTGAACGCTACGGCTCCCGCAAGAGCCAGGGCATCTTGGGTGTCGGCACGGCGGTCGCATTGGCCTTGGCCATGCTCGATGCGGACGCGTTCTGGATTGGGAACGCCATTTTCGCCTTCGGTGTGGTCAGTGGCGTTGTTGAGGCCGTGGTGAAGATTCGCGCCTACCGCCGGGGGTTCTGATGGGCAAGTCAACCCTGGTCACGAACTCCATTCGTCAACTGCGTTTTGCGCGTGACGAGATGACTCAGGCCGAGCTGGCACGCCGTGTGGGCGTGACCCGGCAGACGGTCATTGCCATCGAGCAAGGCAAGTATTCGCCTTCGCTGGAGATGGCGTTCCAGATCGCGCGTGCGCTTGGCGTCTCGCTCGATGACGTTTTCCACTATCCCGAGGAAGCACAGGTCTAGGCCGACTCCTCTCCCTGCAATCACGCTCACCGCAGGTGGGCTCTACTCAGTGCACCCAAAAACAGTGCACCCAAAAACGGGTGCTGCCGTACCAACATTCAAGGAGACATCATGACAACCAACGCCACCACAAGCAGGGCACATGCCGCGGACACTCGCCCGCCCACGGATACGGTGCGGGCGGGCCGATGGACGGGCCTGGCCTATCTGTCGCTGGCCGTGACCGGGATGCTGGGTTTCCTGGTGCTGCGGCCGCAGATCTTTACCGACGATGCCGCTGAGACGCTGGCGAACTTGAGTGAACGTCCGGAGTTGGCGTCGACCGTGGTGCTGCTGGAAATGGGCGTGGTGCTGTCGCAGGCGTTGGTGGCGATTGGCTTCTACCGCCTGTTGCGGGAGGTCCGTCCGGTGGCGGCGTTTGCGGTGGCGACGTTCGGGTTGATGAATGCGGCGGCGATCATGGCGTCGGGGGCGTTCATGGGGGCGGCCGCGGCGGTGGGTCAGGATCCGTCGATCGTGGCGGGGGCCGATGCTGCGGGTGTGGTGGGCACGCTCACTCAGCTCAGCGAGGCGTCGTGGGGCATGGGGAACTTGTTCTTTGGGTTGTGGCTGATCCCGATGGGGTGGGCGGCGATCACGACGGCGCGCTTCCCGGTGGTGATGGGCTGGATTTTGGTCGTGGGTGGCGTGGGCTACGTGGTGTCTGGCCTGTTGGCCTGGGGTGTGGCTGCGGCACCGTCGTGGTTGGCCGAGGCGGCTGCGATGCCTGCGACCGTGGGCGAGTTGTGGATGATCGGCTATCTGCTGACAGTGGGCATCCGTGGACGTAGCGTGGAGGTTGCAGTCAGGAGCGCACAATGACCACCATCCCTGCAGAGATGACAGCGGCGGTGCAGCACCGTTACGGCACCGCGGATGAGATCCGGGTGACGCAGTGTCCCGTTCCGGTGCCGGGCGCGCATGAGGTGCTGATGCGCGTGGATGCGGCAGCGTTGAACCCTGCTGACATCTTCATGATGACGGGCTCACCGGCAATGTTGCGCCTGATGGGAGGCCTGTTCCGGCCACGCCAGCCGGTGCGCGGGACCGATGCTGCGGGCACCGTGGTCGCGGTGGGCGGCAAGGTGACGCGGTGGCAGGTGGGCGACCGGGTCTTTGGTGAGACTCGCGGGTCGTTGGCTGAGTTCACTGTGGCGAAGGAGGACCGGATTGCGGCGCTTCCCGCGGGTGTGGAGGCCCGGGCTGGCGCAGCATCGGTCATGGCTGCACTTGCTGCACTACACGGGCTGCGTCACGCCGGGCTGGACCCCTACCCGCAGGGGCGTCACGACCCCGCTGCCCTGGCCGGGAAGCGTGTCCTTGTCATTGGGGCTGGCGGTGGCATCGGCTCGTTTGTGGTGCAGATGGCAGCACACGCGGGTGCGACGGTGACGGGAGTGGCGTCTGGAGGTGCGGCCGATGCTGTACGCGCCTTGGGTGCTGACCGCACGGTCGACTATGCCCAGGAGGATGTGCTGGAGCTCGAACCGGGCTTCGACCTGATCTTCGACAATGTGGGCGCCAATCGCATGGCGGACCTTGTGACGCTGGTGGCGCCCGGAGGCATGCTGTTGCCGAATGCCGGCACGGACGGAGCTGACGGCGGAGGCCTGATGCGGGTGGCGAAGGCCACGTGGCATGGGCAGGTGCGGCGCCGTCCCATCAGCAGTTTCTACTCCGCACCCAAGGCCGCGGATTTGGACCTGTTGGGTGCGCTCCTCGCCGCCGGCGACCTGACCCCACTGATCGGTGCAGTACGGCCCTTGAGTGAAGCATCGGCCGCTGTGCAAAGCGTTGCCGACGGGCACGCACGCGGGAAGGTGGTGGTCCTGCCGTGAAGGCCTGGATTGCGGACCAGTATGGCCCGCCGGACGCGCTGAGATGGGGTGACGCCCCAGTGCCGGAGCCAGGTCCCGACGAGGTTCGTGTCTGGGTTCAAGCAGTCAGCATCAACCCGTATGACTGGCACATCTACCGGGCCGACCCGTGGATTGTGCGACCGTCGTTCGGGTGGCGCTCCCCTGGCGGCCTGGTCGTGGGCGCGGACGTCACCGGCGTGGTGAACGCGGTGGGCGCGAACGTGTCCGGCGTGTCCGTGGGCGACCGGATCGCGGGCATGGTGCGTGCGGGCGCGTTAGCGGAGCAGGCCGTGGTGAGGGCCGATGCTGCGGCTCAGGTCCCGGTATCCCTCACGGCCGCGCAGGCGGCAGCGTTGCCCATGACGTCCCTAACCGCGTTGCACGGCCTTGAGGGCGCACGGCTCCAGGAGGGCGCATCGGTCCTGGTGATCGGCGCGTCCGGAGGCGTAGGCCACATGGCGGTGCAGATAGCCCGGGCCTTGGGTGCGGCACGCGTGGTGGCCGTGGCGTCGGGTGCGCGTCAGCCGATGCTTGAAGGGCTGGGCGCCGACCGTGTGATCGACTATCGCACGGCATCGGTCCGGGATTGTGGCGAGAAGTTCGACGTGATTTACGACACGGTGGCGACGGAGTCTTTGCTGCGGTTGCGTCACCTGCTGAACGACGATGGCGTGTACGCGCCGGCCGGGGCTGTGGGCGGCGGGAAACTGCTGGGTCCGGCGTGGGCGATGGCTCGCACTCAGCTGCAAAAGCCACTCGCACACGTCCGAACCGCCCCCGTGTCCGCTCGGCTGCGCGGTTGTGGTCCGGACCTGGCGCGGGTGATGGCGTGGACCGAGGACGGCACGTTGACCCCAGTCATTGAACGGGTGTATCCGTGGGGCGATGCTCGGGAAGCGTTCACTCGCCTCGAAGAAGGTCACGTGGGCGGAAAGCTAGTGTTGAGCGTCTCACCCACGTGACCGGCGCCATCTAGTTGGGCTCTTCGGCAACCTGGTAGTCGAGCGAGAACTCCGTACCGTCGACCTCGGTGAACACGACGTCGACATCGAACTCAGTCGGGTCATCCTCCGTGCTCAACAGGCACGTCACCTGCTCGTCAACGACGAGATCGATGTTGTCATCACCGCAATCGATCACTGGGCGGATGCCGAACTGCGCCTCGAGACTGTCCTCGACGGTCGTCTCGACGTCCTCCGGGGCGACGGTAACGTTCGCGCTGCAGCCCGCGAGCCCCACGGCGAGCGCCGCGCACGCTACGAGCGATGTCCGTACAGAAGTCATGATTGGTCCCCCTCTATCGATGATGGCGTTTCCTGTGCCGCGGGCCCCCGGGCCTTGGCCCCCACAACATACCCCCACGGCTGCCAAGGATCGCGCACGGTCTATCGTCAGAACTCCCAGGCACGAGCAAACGTGGTGTCTCGCTTAGGTCGCCAACCGTAGGCACGCAAGATCGTGAACACCGGGACTTTCGCATCGGCCGGAGTCAACGCAATCCTTCCGTGCATGCCACGTCCCTCAGGTGACGTCACCTGACCGGCAGCCCACACCTGCGTAACGTGACCGGCGCCCATGGTCTTGCCGCGACTCCACGACTTCACTCCACTGAGCGTGCCACGCGCCAGGTCTCCGACGATCTGGGACGATGCCTGATACTCCGTGAAGGTGTATGTGCCGCGGTCGACATTCAACGTGACCACCATGCGCCACCGCCGCACCGCACGGCCTCGCTGCATGAATGTCCGCCACCGCAGCTCCTCGGACAACCACTGCGCCGTTATTCTCACAGCCCGACCAGACCTCTCCGCGTAGACCACGTACGGCACGTCGTTTTCGCTTAACGACTCCAGGTGCTCGACGAGGTCGTCCACCGGTGCGGCCACGTCCCACAGCGGCAGGTCGCCCGTTACCGAGCGCAGCCCCGGCAGCTCCCGTGCCTGTTGCACCGCGAGGAGGTCCCTCACCGCACCTCGCATGACCCACCACGCCCCCAGAGGGCACGCGATGGACAACACGCCCGTGACGATCGCCAGCCACACGGGCCAGTGGTCATCGATGGGGAAGAAGTAAAAGATCGCCGTGAAGAACGCGCCGATCCACCCACCAATCGCAAAGATGAACAGCGCCAACGCACCGTGGACGCGATAGCGCGCGTTCGTCGCGCGGCGGTTCAACTCTTCCTCGTCCGCCGTCGCACCAGTCGTGGGGTCAGTCATGACGCCAGAGGCTAGCAAGCATCGGCCCTGCGCCTCGTCAGGAAATTTCGACGTAAGTTAGTGGCATGCCCTCTTCGTCCTGCTTTGGCCTGCCATGAGCCGGACCTTCGCGTCGCTCGGATACTTCAACTACAGGCTCTGGTTCGCTGGCGCACTGGTGTCCAACGTGGGCACCTGGATGCAGCGGGTGGCCCAAGACTGGCTGGTACTGACCCACCTGACAGATGACTCAGGGATCGCGGTCGGCATCACGACGGCGCTGCAGTTCCTGCCGTTCCTGCTCCTGGGGCCGTGGGCGGGCCTGCTGGCGGACCGCGTGGATCAACGCAAACTCCTCATCACCACCCAGGTCATCGCAGCCGGGCTGGGCCTAAGCCTGGGAGCCCTGGTGCTGACCGGCAATGCGGAACTGTGGCACGTATACGGGTTCGCTTTCGCGTTGGGACTCGTGGGTGCGGTCGACACCCCCGCCCGCCAAACCTATGTGGCAGCCCTGGTGCCACCAGACGGACTGGCCAACGCGGTGGGGCTCAACGCGGCGGCCTTCAATGGCGCACGCCTGGTGGGTCCCGCGGTGGCGGGCTTGACGGTGGCGTGGGTCGGCATCGGCTGGGTGTTCATCATCAACGGCTTCACGTTCATTGCGACCGTGGTGGCGCTGCTCGCGATGCGGGTGCGCGAGTTGTGGGTGATGGAGCGGGCGCCACGCCAGCCCGGTCAGGTCATGGAGGGCGTGCGGTACATCAAGCGCAGGCCAGAGCTGATCGTCGTGATGATCGTGGTGTCAGTGGTGGCGGCCTTTGGGTTGAACTTCCAAATGACCAGCGCGCTGATGGCCCGGGTCGCATTCGATAAAGGCCCGGAGGCATACGGCCTGATGGGTTCAGTCGTAGCGATCGGCTCATTGGCGGGAGCGTTGGTTGCGGCACGGCGCACCCATATCCGCTTGCGGCTGCCCCTGGGCGCGGCGTTCCTGTTCGGTGTGTCGAGCGCCGTCATGGCAGCCATGCCCACCTACGAGCTGTACATGGTGGTATCCGTCGCCGTGGGCTTCTCCGCACTGACCATGCTGACCAGTGCGAACGCACTCATTCAAACCACCACCGCCCCTGCCATGCGCGGCCGTGTCATGGCGTTGTACTCCATGGTCCTCATGGGGTCCACCCCCATTGGTTCACCGATTGTGGGCTGGATCGGCGAAGAGGTGGGCCCACGCTGGTCAATCTGGGTGGGCGCGATCGCCGCGATCATCGTGGCTGTCGGCGCAGCCCTGTGGGTAGTGCGGTACTGGAACCTTGAGGTGACCTATCACCGGCATCGGCCCTTGCTGGACGTCACCTACCCTCGCCAGGTGAACACCAGGGACGATGCGCTGCTGAGGCTGCGCGCCCAGCAGGACGAGGACATCTCCAGCCAGCCGTAGCGCGCGGCTACTCCCGCTGAGCGCGCGAAAGGGCCGGAACCCTGGCGAGTTCCGGCCCTTTCGCGCGTGCAGTGTGCGCGGAGCGCTAGCGCGCTGCCGGGGGATTCTGCTGCGAGTCGATGTGCTCGCGCGAGTCCACGTGCTGCTCCTTGACCTCCGTGTGGGTCGTGTTGCGGCGCTGACCGTTGACGACGAGCGAAATGATGATCCCGAGCGCACCCGCGCCCATCAGGATCCAGCCCACCAGGCCCAGATTGATTGCTTCGACTGACTCGTTGAGGGCGAAAGTCAGGATCGCACCGACTGCGATAAGAAAAATGCCGGAACCGATTGCCATTGCTCTTGCTCCTCCCAAAGGGACGGCGCTATCTGGCCACTGGCCGCAACTTCTCAGTCACTGTCTCAGCGGTCGGGGACGTTCCCCTGGATAGCGTCTGCGAGTGGGTTAACACGCTCGTGGCTCTCAGATATTCCCAGGACGCCCCTGCCTCGCTACTGTGACCCTATGAACGCAACGCCGGAGTTCTACACGATCAAGCAGCGTTACACGCTGGGAGTCAACCGCTACGAAATCCGCCGCACTGGCGAGGATTTTGAGGGCGGCGAGCAGATTGCTTTCGCGCAGCAGAAGCGCATGAAGCTCAAGGAAGAGATTGTCTTCTACAAGGACGACACCAAAGCGGAACGGGTGTTCTCCTTCAAGGCACGCAACGTCATGGATGTGAAGTCCGTGGTGGACGTGTTCGACGAGAACCACCAGCCCATCGGCACGTTTTCCAAGGACTTTGCCAAGTCCCTGCTGAACTCCACGTGGTACCTCGAAATCCCAGGACTGCCGCAGCTCACCGCAAACGAAGACTCCACGGGCAAGGCCATTGCGCGGCGCTTCATCAACCTCATTCCGTACAACTTCTCCATCCACGCCCCGGACGGGTCGGATGCCATGACCATCAAGCGCAAGGGTGGCGTGCGGGACTTGTACCGCGTGGCCGTGTACGACACCCGCTATGACGAGCGTGTGGTGTTGTCGCTCATGGTCGCACTGGACTCGCTTCAGGACCGCTAGGCCCTGTCGCCGCTGTCCCCCGCTTCGGAGCCCCGGTTCGCGCGTGCGACCGGGGCTCCCCTATCGCGCCTCTGTGAACGTTAACGACGTGTCAGCCGACTCGAATCGAATCGATACGACACAATGGACACCATGACCTCCACCGTGACTATTGAGAACGACCGCTGGCGCATCGGACTGCTTCCCGGCCTGGGCGGCGCCGTCGCCACCGGAGAGGTCACCATCGGCGGGCAACGGCAGCACCTTCTGCGCCCCACGCCGGCAGACGCGGTGATCCCCAACCGCACGGCGTCCTACCCGCTCGTGCCCTGGTCCAACCGCATTCGCGACGGCCTGCTGCGCTTCAACGGACGCGAGTACCAACTGCGCCGCAACTGGCCCGACGGCACCGCCATCCACGGCGCAGGCTGGGATTACCCCTGGAACGTCACGGCCCACAGCGACTCCGCCGCCACACTCGAGTTCATGTCCCACGACGTCTACGGCGTGAACTGGCCCTGGTCATTCACCGCTGCGTTCACCTACGCGCTCGACGGCGACACCTTCCGCTGGACCTACGCACTCACCAACACCTCCCACGAAACCTTCCCCGCCGGCTTCGGTCACCACCCGTACTTCCTGCGGTCAGTCGCTGGATCAGCCGATGCGCACCTCCAGTTGGACGTGGAACGCGCCTACGACCTGGTGGACTGCATGGCCACAGGCGAAGCAGGCCCCATCCGGGCCGCCGCAGACTTCCGCACCGCACGGGAACTGGGCACCGAGTTTGTCGACGACTGCTTCACCGGGCGCACCGGCGACCACCTCGCCACCGTGGAATGGCCGGGCGCCGTACGCATCGACATCACCGCCGACGCACTCCTTGAACACGCCGTGCTGTACATCCCGCCAGGCCGCGACTTCTTCGCCCTCGAACCCGTCTCCAACGCCAACGACGCCTTCAACCTCGACGAAGACGGCGTGCCCGGCACCGGCCTGTTCCTCCTGCAACCAGGAGAAACCCGCACCGCGTCGTTCGCGATGACGGCCACAGACCTCACGTGAGTGCGCCGTTGCGCAGGGCCGCTAGTATGGGCTGAGCGTCGCTTCCTGAGCGGCCGCGCGGGTGTAGTTCAATGGTAGAACTTCAGCTTCCCAAGCTGATAGCGCGGGTTCGATTCCCGTCACCCGCTCCATTCGGTGAGGCGCGGCACAGCCGCCCCGAGGCCCCCTGAAGCACGCAACACACCAGCATGCGCTCCGGTCTAGCCCCCACGGTTTCCTTCACACAAGGCACCCCCGCCGGCCATCGGTGCCGTGTGCCGTGCCTGACACGTGCCGGGTGCGAGGACCGGCGAGTTACGCATGGCGCGCCGTGCCGCCCGCCGCCAGATGTCAGGGACGGCACGGGCCTCGGTTGCGACTCCAGACCAACTGCATCCTGGCAGTCATCTGGTGTCACTTTTGGGCTAGATGTGGCACCAGATGACTGCCAGCGCGCAGGGCCCGGCATGCACCGTAGGCTGGTCATCATGAGTGCTGAGGGACTACGGCAGGCCCAGAACAAGATGCGCAATGCGGGTGTGAGCCCAGCCGCGATCGACGTGTTCTCCCACTACTACGGCGAGCTTGAGGCGGGCGCGACCGGCCTGATCCCGGAAGAGACCATCACTCCCCTGCTGGACCCCACGCAGCTCGCTGACATCGACATCCCTGACACGGATGCGAATGACGCGCTCGCCGCGACCGCGGTCATCAAACTCAATGGCGGCCTTGGCACGTCCATGGGCATGGACCGGGCCAAGTCGTTGCTGCCGGTGCGGGACGGCCAGTCGTTCCTGGACATCATCGCGGCACAGGTCCAGCGGGCACGCGCCACCACCGGCGCCCCCCTGCCGTTGGTGCTGATGAACTCGTTTCGCACCCGCGACGACTCCCTCGCGGCCCTCAGCGCCCACGACGGCATCGAGGTCGACGGGCTGCCCCTGGACTTCTTGCAAAACAAAGAGCCCAAACTCCGCGTGGATGACCTGACGCCTGTGCAGTGGCCCACGGATCCGGACCTGGAGTGGTGCCCTCCGGGCCACGGCGACATCTACACCGCGCTGCTGGCGTCGGGCGTGCTGGATGCGTTGCTCGAGGCGGGCTTCCGGTATGCGAGTGCGTCGAACTCGGACAACTTGGGCGCCATTCCAGATGCGCGAATCGCCGGGTGGTTTGCGGCCTCTGGTGCGCCATACGCGGCAGAACTATGTACGCGGACGGCCGCGGACCGGAAGGGCGGGCACCTCGCGATCCGCTCTGCGGACAACCAGCTGATTTTGCGCGACACGGCGCAGACGCCGCCTGATCAGATGCACTTCTTCACCGACGAATACCGCCACCCTTACTTCCACACCAACAACTTGTGGTTTGACTTGGCGGCGCTCAAGAAGGCGCTCACGGAGCGTGGTGCCGTCCTGGGCCTGCCCCTCATTCGCAACCGCAAGACTGTGGACCCCACGGATGCATCCTCGCCTGAGGTGTTCCAGATTGAGTCTGCGATGGGTGCCGCGATCGAGGTGTTTGAGGGTGCGACCGCGATTGCGGTGAGCCGCGAACGGTTCTTGCCGGTGAAGACCACGAACGATCTGCTGGTACTTCGCTCGGATGCCTACCGGTTGGATGCGGACGGGGCGCTACGCCTGGACGTGGCGGCGGCCCCGATCGTCGACCTGGACCCTGAGTTCTTCAAGACCATCTCCGACTTTGATGCGCGCTTCCCGCATGGTGCACCGTCGCTACGCAATGCCGCGTCTCTTACGGTGCATGGAGATTGGTCCTTTGGGGCCGATGTTGTGGTCACCGGGGACGTCACACTCACCGGTAGCGGGCATGTGGCCGACGGGACGCACCTGGCCTAGCGGCACACGCCTGCGGTTCACCAACCGAGGAATCGACCCAGCGCCACGAAGAGCGCGATCGCGCCCAGGATGACGTTGACGGGGTAGGCCTGGGTTTCTTTGCGCCGGGCATGGTCGGCGAACGCGAGGACCATGATGACGAGTACGCCCGTGGCGGCGATCGGCGTGAGGATGGATGCGATTCCGGTTGCCCAGGGCAGGATGAGGCCGATCGCGGCCGCGATCTCCACCACGCCGAGCGCTTTGAACAGCCATGTTGGCATGTGTGCGGCAAAGGTGGTCATGGGTGGCCGCGCGTTGGCGTACACCTCGCGGGAGTCTTTGAGTTTGGTGAAGCCGGCGGCGCCGATGGCGAGTGCGAGCAGAATCTGGGCAGTCCATAGGGCGATGCTCATGTGGGGTCTCCGTGAGGCGTGGGTGCGGTGCGGGGTGGGGTGTCGCTGGACGCGTGGTGGGCGAACCTGGTGAGGTCGGTGGCGAACCGCGCGATGTCGTCCGGGGTCCAGTCGTCGAGGATGGCTGCGAGGTGGCCCAGCCGGAACTGGAGTGCTTGGGCGTCGAGTTGGTGGCCTTGCGCGGTGAGGACGATGTGGGTGGCGCGCGCGTCTGTGGGGCTGGGCTGGCGGGTCACCATGCCGGCGTGGGCGGCACGGTCGATCAGCCGGGTCGCGGTTGAGGCCGTGACGGCCATCTGGGCGCCGATGGCAGTGACCGTGGGGGCGGTGTCGTCACTGTTGGCGCGGGATACGGCGTCGACGACGAGGACGGTGGAGAGGTCCACCTGAAGCTCGGCACGCTCGGCGGCGGGTTCGTGGGAGCGTTCGACCGGCTTGGAGAGGAACCGTCGCAGGCGCAGGAGCGCGGTGTCGATCTGGACCAGGGTGTCCTGGGCTTGGTGGGGGTCGGTGGTCCCATTCGGCTGCGTCATATTGTTTGTATCATACAAGTATCCACGTGTTGCCTCACCCCTGTGTCTGGAGACTGCATGACCCCCACCGTCCTGGTGACCGGAGCCACCGGAAACATCGGCCGCGCTGTGACTGAGAACCTGCTCGCCGCAGGAGCGCCAGTCCGCGCCGCATCGCGGGACGGACACGATGTGTCCCGCCTCTGGGGCGACCGCGTCAGCGCCGTGTCGCTCGATTTCACCGACGCCTCCACCTGGCCACAAGCCTTCGCCGGCATCACCACCGTGTTCCTCATGCGCCCACCCCACCTGTCGAACATGAAGCGCGACATGTTCCCCGCACTGGAAGCGGCAAAGGCCGCGGGAGTCACGCACATCGTGTTCCTGTCCCTCCAAGGCGCAGAATCCAACCGCGTAGTCCCGCACGCCAAGGTCGAACAATGGCTGCGAAACTCAGGACTCCACTGGACCTTTGTCCGCCCGTCGTTCTTCATGGAGAACCTCACCACCACCCATGTGAGTGACATCCGGGATCGCGACTGCCTCATCGTCCCTGCCGGTACCGGAGCCACCAGTTTTGTGGCGGCTAGTGACGTTGCCGCCGTCGCATCGGCCGCACTTCTTGACCCGGAGGCGCACGCAGGCAAAGCCTGGACCGCTACCGGCCCTGAAGCGCTGACCTACTCCCAGGTGTGCGCCACCCTGACACGGGTGATGGACCGGCCCATTCACTACACCCGGCCCGGGGTGTTCGCGTACGCCCGCCACGCGCGCCGCACCCTGTCGATGCCGTGGGGCATGGTGCTCGTCACTACCGCGATCTACTCGATCGCCCGCGCGGGGAAAGCCGCGGGGACAACCCAAGACGTCATGACGGTCACGGGTGAGGCGCCCACGGACTTCACCACATGGGCCGGCACACATGCGGACGCATGGAAGCCGGCACACACGCCTCAGGGCTAGCCTGCGCAGGTCCCTTCGACCACGCCCTCAGTGGGGAGATAGCTGTACGCCGGCACGGTGCCGTCGTCGAACGTGAGTTGGAGGCACCAGTCCACGGGTGCGGTTCCGGTGAGGGACATGTCGTGGGAAGTCTCGAGGTGCTGCTCCAACGTGACGTCGCCCACGGTGTACGCATCACCCGTGTCCGCAAGCAGCGGCAACTCGTTGGTGGCGACCACCTGAGTTGCGACCTCCGCACCCACGGCATGGATGTCTTGCTTGGCGTGGATGTCGATCTGCTCGGCCGACGGGCCCTGCAGGTACAGCCACACGCCAATCCCCGTGGCCACCAACCCGATCCATCCGAGCACGGCGCCCGCGAGCGCGAAGGACCCATTGGTGGCGCGGCCCTTCTTGGCGGCGCTGAGACCCAGATGGCCCAGGATGATCGCAATGGGAGACAGTGCCAGGATTCCGGCGACGAACGCGCTCAGGCCCATCCAGTTGGCGGAATCGGGTGCGGGGCCGTCGGCGGGGTCGTTGATGTGCGCGACTCCGGAAGGTTCGGGTCCGTTTTCCACAGCCGCGTCCGGAGCATCGTCGCGTTCGGTGGGGATGACCACGGGCGGCACGGATTCCATGACGGCGGTGGGCTGGGTGCCGTCCACCGGGTCGAGCACCACGGTGTGGGCTTCGGCGCCGGCAGTCTCAGTGCGGACGGCCTGGGGGCTAGCAGCGTCCGCGTCAGCGGACCCGGCTGCCGCGTTGGCTGCGGCGTTGGCCTCGAGCAGTTCGGGGTCGGATTCGGCAGTGCCGGGGGTCAGCATTCCAGGCGCCACGGGCGTGGGTGCGGCATCGAGTCCAAGATCGTCGCGCACTGCGGCTTCGTTGGCTTCGCGCACTTCTCTCCGGGTGGGGAGCGAGGGGTCGCGGTCGGGCGACTGGGCGCTCGGTGGGGTGTCCATCATGATGCTCCTTCAACGCGAACCCTTAACGCTGCCAACGTACCCCGAGCCCAGGCAGGCATGCAGGAGGGTGGACGGCTAGTCACGCAGATAGGACATCTGGGACATCCCCGAAAGCGTCGGCAGTGACGGGAAGCGGCGGTGCAGACGGGCCGATGCGTGTCGCACCGTGGCGTTGTCACAGGTGGGCTTTACCTTGGGTGCAGCACCGCTCCGAGCGAGTGGGTGTGAGCAAGGCGAAGGCCCCCCGGAGTTCGGGCCCGGGGGGCCTTGCCTAGGCTCGAGAGTTCTCGCAGCCTGGGGATAACCCGGCGCGATGGCCGCGATTGACGATGCGGCTTCGATGCCCATGTGGACAACGACCTCTCGGCCGACGAACGGTGCCGCGAGTCCCTGCGCCGTCACCCGCAGTGGTTGCTTTGGCCTGGTAATCCAGTGCCTCGGCGTCCGGTGGACTCCCGTTCTCCTGTTCGCCCGGATAGCCACCCCATCAACGTCTGCACACACGCTTTTACCAGGCATGACGCCCGCAATCCTTGCGCACGCCAGTGCCCGGGTGTTCACGCACCGGCCCTTCTGAGGCCTGCCCCACGATGGACTGTGCTACCCGATGGAACTAGTCGCACTCGCGTCGGGGCGTGGGCGCAACCCAGTTCGGGGTGAGATTTTCAACCCGAGTTTCTCCGCAGGTTTTTCCACAGCCGTTCCCCCATGTTCACGTCCTGTTCACAACCCTGTGGACAAAATCTGTGGAAAGAACTACTGCTCCGACCTGCGGTCGCGTTCGGCCACCTGCGCCAACATGGCGTTGTAAGCCTTGAGTTCGGCGTCTTCGTCGCGCTCGGCCTGCCGGTCCTTGCGCCGTGCTTCCTTCTCGTCTGACAGCCGCCACGCAATGATCACGCCGATCGCGAGCGCCAGCACCGGGAGCTCACCAATCCCCCACGCAATGTTGCCGCCGTACTGCTGGTCTGTGATCGCATCGGGCCCCCAAGTGCGGCCCATCAACCCAAACCAGGTGGGCGCAAGCAACACCTCAGACGCCGCGAGCGACACACCAAAGAACGCGTGGAACGCCATGGTTGCGAACAGCAAAACGATGCGCATGGGATAGCCGGGGCGTTTGGGCCCGGGGTCGATCCCTACGAGCGCGTTCGCAAAGAAGTACCCCACGAGCGTGAAGTGGAGCACCATGCCCAGGTGGCCCACGTGGTTGCGCAAGGCGAACTCAAACAGCGGCGAGTAGTAGAACACCACAAGCGAGCCTGCGAAGTTCGCCGCGGCCACGATCGGGTTCGCGAAGAACCGGATCCAGCGGGATTCCACGATGACTCGGATCCATTCGCGCGGCCCGCGGGTGCCGTCCTTACGGGGCGTGAGGGCACGCAATGCCAGCGTCACAGGTGCGCCGAGTGCGAGCGGGATGGGGGCCATCATCACCAGCATCATGTGTTCGACCATGTGCCCGGAGAACGTCACCATGCCGTAGATCGTGGGCGCACCTTGGGTGATCCACGCCATGATGGCGACACCCAGGAGGAACGATGCGGTGCGGTACCAGGGCCACGCGTCGCCGCGCTTGTGCAGACGGCGCACCCAACGCAGGTAAGTGATGGCCGCTACTGCGACGGCGCAGGCGGTGAGGATTTCGAGACGCCACAGCACGATCCAGTTCAGTGCACTGGGTGCGGGCGGCAGGTCGTAGCCGGTGAGGAAGTAGGCGGGGGTGGGGTCGTCGACCGCGGCAATGGGCACAGGCGGGGCGGTGCCGGACATCACCACTGCGATGACGATGACGGCGGCAATGGCGGCGACGTCCACGAGCAGGATGCGCCAGAACCGGTCGCGCACCGCGGACTCAGCAAGCCGGGGCAACGAGACTCGGCGATGCCATGCGGCAAGCGCTACGGCGAGCGCCATCAGGGCGATCTTGGCGGTCAGTAGCCATCCGTAGGTGGTGGTGACAAAGTCTGCGGGTGAGTCCATGCGCACCCATGCGTTCGCGGCGCCGGAAACGACCAGCGCTGCGGCGGCCCAGATCATGACCTTGGAGCTGCGGATCACGGTGGCTTTCGCGTCCAGGCCTAGTGGCGTGCGCATCAGTGCGAGTGCTCCCAGCATGCCCATCCATAGGGCTGATCCGGCCAGATGCAGGAACATTGCGGAGGTGGCGAGGTGGTGGTCGGTGGCGCCTGCCGCGTGACCGGTTTGTGCCTGCCAGCCCAGGGCCCATGCGATCGGGAGGAGCGTCCATGCGGCGCCTGCAGGTTTGCGGACAAAACCAGCAATCACGGACACGAGCAAGGCGGCGATAGCCATCTGTGAGTAGGCCTGGCCCAGCGGGATGGTGGTCGCGAAGGACCACACTTCTTCGACGAATCGTTCAGGCGGGATTGCGTCATTGCGGATGTAGGCGTACGACACAAAGACGTAGGCCACAGCAGACAATGCCCAGATCCCTGCCGCGATACGCGCGATCAGCGACGCACGTTCGGCAGCCGCGTGGCGCGCGGGAACGATCGCAGCAATCATGATGAGAGCGCCGGCGGTTACCCCTAAGGCAATATCCCGCACGGCACCCGTCATGGTGACAAGGGTGTCGATGGGCACGCGACAAGGGTACGCGGACCCGGTGACAGCAAGGCACGCAGGGCTGCCCGCGCCGTGTCACACCGCATCGCTACCGTGACCTCATGCTCTCCACCGCCCAGATCCGCGCCTTTCGCATGCGCTCCTTGCTTCTTGACGGCACCTCACAGTCCAGCGTGGACGGCATCGTCACGTGGTGTGGCGCTATGCAGGCCCAAGACCTGAGCAGCGCGTTGTGGTCGCTGGGGATGCGCCTCGACACTCCGCAAGGGGCCGATGCCGTGGTGGCCGCAGACGTGGAAGCAGCCTTGGAAAGTGGCGAAGCGCTGCGGACGTGGCCGATGCGCGGCACGATCCACCTGGTGCCGGCCCGGGACGCCCGATGGATGCTGGACGTGCTGGGCGCCAAGCCCTTGGCGGGAGCGGTGAAGCGCCGCGAGTACTTGGGCGTGACGGAGGAGTCCGCGCACCAGGCTGTTGAAGCTTTGGAGACGGCGTTGTCCCGCAGCGGGCGGCTGTCCCGCACGGAGTGCATTCAGGTCATCCAGGAGGCAGGGGTTGAGGTCTCGGGTCAGGTGGGCTATCACCTGCTGTGGTTTGCCGCTCAGCTCGGCGTCACCTGCATTACCCCGTCCGTGGACGGCGAGCAGACCTTTGCGTTGCTGTCTGAGTGGGCGCCCGACCAGGTCACGCTTGACCGGGAAGAGGCGCTTGCGACGATCGCCCGGCGGTTCGTGCGTAGTCACGGGCCGGTGACCGTGAAGGACCTGGCCCGATGGACGGGGCTAGGCGTGCGTGACTGTCGTGCGGGCATCGCGGCCTTGGGAGCGGACATCGCGCAGGTCACTACCGAGGCGGGACCCATGGTGATGGCTGCAGAGGCACTGGACCTAGGCCCGCTACGGGACCGCGACGAACAGTGGGAGTGGGCTATCCCACCAGGGTTTGACGAGTACATGCTGGGCTACGCCGATCGCAGCGCCTTCTTGACGCCCGATGACTTCGAGAAGGTCGTGCCAGGAAAGAACGGGGTGTTCCGTGCGACTCTGGTGCATCGAGGAGAGGTGGTGGCGACGTGGAAGCGGACCCTCACGGCAAAGGCCTGCGTCGTTGAGGTAGACACCCTCAGGCGGCTCGGCGTGCAGGATCGCCGCGCCGCCGAGCGCGCCTTCACCTCCTACGGCACCTTTGTGGGGCAGCCGGCTGAGGTGCGGTGGGTCTGAAGGCTCTTAGGCCCAGACCAACCCCTGAGAGGGGTCATTCATCACACGGCCTACGTCGGCAAGGACGCGGGCGCCCAGCTCGCCGTCGACGAGGCGGTGATCGAAACTCAATGCAAGTTGGGTGACCCAACGGATCTGGATCTCGCCCTCGTGAACCCAGGGCTGCTGGCGGATCGAACCAAACGCCAGGATCGCTGCCTCGCCGGGGTTCAAAATGGGTGTTCCGGTGTCGATCCCCAAGGCACCCACGTTGGTAATCGTGATGGTGCCGTCGGACATCGCCGCAGGGGTGGTGCGTCCATTGCGGGCGGCAGCGGTCAGTTCCTGCAGCTCGATCGCGAGCGCATGCAATGGCAGTCGGTGCGCGTCCTTGATGTTCGGCACCACCAGGCCACGCGGAGTCGAGGCCGCAATCCCCAGGTTCACGTAGTGCTTGTACACAATTTCCTGAGCCGCGTCATCCCATGACGCGTTGACCTCAGGGTGACGGCGCACAGCGAGCAGCAGTGCC
The DNA here is from genome assembly GCF_028823635.1 of Demequina sp. B12. GTDB lineage: Bacteria > Actinomycetota > Actinomycetes > Actinomycetales > Demequinaceae > Demequina. The sequence goes on along the minus strand of NZ_JAPEHU010000001.1, from coordinate 413,062 downwards.
TTCGCGACAATCAGCAGCGGGGTCACGCGGACGTCAGCGAAGTCGCGGTCCTGCTTCAGACGCTTCACCAGGTTCATGGTCTCGGTGACGTCCACCGTCAGGAACTCGGTCACGTGTGGTGCGGAGAAGGCGCTGTGCACCATGGCTTCCGCGGTGCGCTTGCGCACGGACTTCACCGCGACACGAGTCGAACGACCATCGGTGGCGGTGGTGCCTGCTTCAAGCCAGGGCTGCTCATCCTCGGGGTAGGTGGCCAAGGTCTGAGCGGCGGTGGCCTTCACGTGAAGCTCGACGTCCTCACGAGTCACCAGTCCACCCGGACCAGACGGGGTCACCGTGGTGAGGTCCACCCCGAGTTCCTTGGCGAGCTTGCGTACAGGAGGCTTGGCCAGCACCGGGTACTCGTGAGCGTCTTGTTCACCGCCCACGGGGTCGAGTGCATCAGACACTCGGGGGCGACGCTTGGCGGAGCCAGCTTTGACGCCGTATCCCACCAGGACCGCGCCGCTGGCGGATTCGGCTGGGGCGTCCGGGGCGGGTGCAGCGGCGGGGACGGGGATCGCCGTCGGTTCGGGAACCGAACTCGCGGTCACCGCAACCGGGTCCTCACTCACGTCGGCAGCGCCGGCATCCGCCTCAGCAACAGGCGCTGCGGGGCCGTCGGGGTCAACGTCCACTTCCAGGATGGGTGCTCCCACCTCGACGGTGTCGCCGACCTCCACCAGCAGCCGGGTGACCACGCCGGAGAAAGGGCTGGGAAGTTCCACGAGCGACTTTGCGGTCTCGATTTCGACGATCGCTTGGTTCACTTCGATCGTGTCGCCCACGGCAATGTGCCAGGTGACGATGTCTGCTTCGGTGAGGCCTTCACCCGCGTCGGGGAGGTTGAACTGCTCAAAGGTAGGCATCTGCGGCTCCTAGTGCTGCATCACACGGTCGACGGCGTCAAGCACTCGGTCAACGTCAGGCAGGTAGTCGTGTTCAAACTTGGCTCCAGGGTAGGGCGTAGCAAATCCGCCTACTCGGAGTACGGGTGCGTGGAGGTGGAAGAACGCCTGCTCGGTGACGCGTGCGGACAGTTCTGCGCCGGAACCAAAGTTGGTCGGTGCCTCGTGAACGACAACCGCGCGCCCGGTGCGCTTGACCGACTTCACCACGGAGTCGGAGTCCATCGGGGAGATGGAGCGCAGGTCGATGACCTCAACGCTGGTGCCGTCTTGTCCCGCGATTTCTGCCGCTTGGAGCGCCAGGCGGACCGTGGGGCCGTACGCCACGAGCGTCACATCTTGACCTTCGCGGGCCACCCGGGCGCTGCCCATTTCTGCGGTGCCCGCGGCGTGACCGTTGATGGCGTCGAGCTGTGCGGCCACGCGCGTCTCGTCGACCTCACCCTTGTCCCAGTAGCGGGCCTTGGGCTCAAAGAACATGACCGGGTCGGGGCACGCGATCGACTGCTGGATGAGGTCGTAGGCGTCCTGCGGGGTGGCGGGAGAGACGATGCGAAGTCCGGCGGTGTGGGCGAACAGCGCTTCGGGACTCTCGGAGTGGTGCTCGACGGCACCGATTCCACCGGCGAACGGCACGCGGATGACCACGGGAAGTTGAATCATGCCGCGCGAGCGGTAGTGCATCTTCGCCAGCTGGGTGGTGATCTGGTCGTAGGCGGGGAAGATGAAGCCGTCGAACTGGATCTCGATGACGGGGCGGTAGCCGCGCATCGCCATGCCGATCGCGGTGCCAACGATTCCGGACTCTGCCAAGGGGCTGTCCATGACACGGTCATCGCCGAAGTCTTTGTGGAGGCCGTCGGTGACACGGAACACGCCTCCGAGCTTGCCGATGTCTTCTCCCATGAGCGTGACCTTGGGGTCGCGGTCCATGGCGGCGCGCAGGCCAGCGTTGATGGCCCCTGCCATCGTCATCGTGGTCACTGCGCTGCCCCCTGCAGGTCGAAGGAACGCTGGTAGCGCTCGAACCAGGCACGTTCTGCTTCCACACCGGAGTGTGGGAGTGCGTAGACGTCGTCAAACATGGTGAGCAGGTCGGGGCGTTCCCACGACCTCACCGTGGTGCGGGTTCGCTCGCCGAGCGCCTTCGCTTCTGCGGCAACGGACTCGCGGTAGTCGTCGCTGAGCTCTCCGCGTGCGGTCAGGTACGCATCGAGGCGGGCGATTGGGTCGCGTTCCGACCAGTAGTCCTCTTCGGCGCGATCGCGGTAGCGGGTGGGGTCATCGGAGGTGGTGTGCGCACCCATGCGGTAGGTGAGCGCTTCGACAAACACGGGGCCTTGGCCGGAGCGGGCGTGGTCCAGTGCCCACTGCGTCACGGCGTAGCAAGCGATGACGTCGTTACCGTCGACCCGCACGCTGGGCATGCCGACGCCCCTGGCGCGTTCCGCGATGGGCACACGGCTTTGGCGGATGACGGATTCGGAGATGGCGTACTGGTTGTTTTGGCAGAAGAACACCACGGGTGCGTCGTAGACGGTGGCGAAGGTCAGCGCTTCGCTGACGTCACCTTGGGAGGTGGCACCGTCGCCAAAGTAGGCGACGACCGCGCCGTCTTTGTCTGCGTCTCCGTTGCCGACCATGCCGTCGCGGCTCATGGCCATCGCGTAGCCGGTGGCGTGCAGGGCGTGCGAACCGATGACGAGCGTGTAGAGGTGGAAGTTGTGAGCTTGGGGGTCCCAGGCGCCGTGCTGGAGCCCGCGGAAGATGCGCAGCACCTCCACGAGGTCGACGCCGCGCGTGTAGGCGACGCCGTGTTCGCGGTAGGACGGGAAGACGAAGTCGTTGCCGTTGAGTGCGCGACCGGAGCCCACCTGGGCGGCTTCCTGGCCGAGCGACTGCACCCACAGGCCCAGTTCGCCTTGGCGCTGGAGGCTCGTGGCTTCGTTGTCGAAGGCACGCACGAGCATCATGTCGCGCCACATCTCGCGCAGTTCTTCTGCGCCTAGTTGGGCGGCGTAGGCAGAAAAGGTGGGGTGATCGACGGGTTGGCCAGTGTGGGTCAACACCTGAACGAGGCCGTCGGTCGACAAGGGGCCCGATGCGCTCACGCGTGCTCCTTCTCGGTTGGGGAGGGCGCGGTAGCCCCCTCGTGGATAACTTACGCCAGCGTAGGCTACGCCACCGTAGGTTCGCAACATGACCCCCGGCTTGGTGACCGCGCAGCCCGTGCAGAGACGCCAAAGGCCGGAACACGAATGGTGTCCCGGCCTTCAACTCTCACCGTGCTCGCGGTCTCGCGAAGACGGCGTAACGCACTACTTGTGCGCTTGGTACGCGGCAATAACCTCATCTGGATCGCCGTCCATCTTGAGCTCCCCGTGGTCAATCCACAGCACGCGGTTGCAGGTATCGCGGATCGAACTCATGGAGTGGCTCACCAGGAACACCGTGCCCGCGCGCTCCCGCAGGTCACGGATACGCTTCTCGCTCTTGGCCTTGAAGTCCTTGTCGCCCACCGCAAGTGCCTCGTCCACGAGCAAGATGCGGTGGTCGCGGGACACGGCGATCGAGAATCGCAGGCGGGCCGACATTCCCGAGGAGTACGTTTTCATCGGCATGTCGATGAACTCACCCAAGCCGGAGAAGTCGACGATTTCTTCGTACGTTTCTTGGGCTTCCGCCATGGAGTGACCCAGTGCGAGCGAACCAAGGATGACGTTCTTCTCACCCGAGAGTTCGCCCAGCAGTGCGGCGTTCACGCCCAGCAGAGCGGGGCGCGACGACGCGTAGATGGTTCCCTGCGCAGGCGACTGAAGCCCGGCGATGGCGCGCATCAACGTGGACTTGCCGGAGCCGTTGTGGCCGATCACGCCGATGCTTTCGCCCTCGCGAACCACAAAGGACACGCCCCGGACTGCGCGAACAATGCGGACGCCACGCTGGCGACGCATCAGGTTGCGGCTGTTTTGTGCAGCCTTGCCGGAGGCGAAGGTCTTGTAGTGAATGTGGACGTCGTCGGCGATCACCGTGGGTGCGCCGAGCTTGATGTCAGTCGTGGCCATAACGCTCCTCGGCCTTCCAGAAGAACCAGATTCCGAACACGAGCATCACTACCGCGGAGACGATGGCGACGGTCCACATGAAACTGTTGATCGGGTTGCCCGACACCATGTAACCGCGGATGAGTGAGATGAAGTCGTGAACAGGGTTGAGCTGCGCAAGTTTGAGCAGTCGTGGGTCGTCGATCACTGCTTCGAGCGAGTAGAAGATCCCTGACGCGTAGAAGAACAGGCGGGTGATCATGGGAATGATCTGGCTGACGTCACGCAGGTGAACGGTGAGGCGTGCCACGACGAGCGCGACGCCAAGGTTGAACATTGTCATGACGGCCAGTACCGGGATCGACATCAGCCACCACCACGTGATGGGCTCGCCGACGATCAGCAGGATGATGCCCAGGACCAGCATCATGGGCACCATCTCGATGACGTGCCTCGTAATGAGCGATACGGGGAGCAACATGCGAGGGAAGTTCAGCGACCTCACTAGCGCGGCATCTCCCACGATGGCGCGCGACCCCATCCCGAACGCCTTCGAGAAGTACTCGAAGACAAAGACCCCGGCGACCAAGAACGCGATGAAGTTTTCGGGGCGGGTGTCGCTGGGCATGATCACGCCGAAGATGAGTCCATAGATCAGCGCGTTGAGGATGGGCTTCAACACAATCCAGCCCAGGCCTAGGCGGTTCTCTTCGACGGAGGCCTGAACGCGGTAGCGCGCCATCATGTAGATAAAGGCGCGCCGCTTCCATACAGAGCTGAGGTACTCACCCAGTGGCGGGCGGGCACCGACGCGTTCTAGGCCCGATTCGCGTGCAAGACGCGCAAGATCAGTATCGGTCACAGTTCTCCTTGAGCAGCGAGCGTGCCGGTGACGTCCTCGCGCAGGCACTCAAACCCGTACACGATAACAGCGTTGGGTTGCACAGCCACATTCTAATCACCGATGGTCCACGCTAACGGGATCGTTGCCACAGCAGCTGTTGTTGTGGAAACACAGCCTGCTAGTGGGCTGATAGGCCGCGGATCGCGGCGAGCAGCGCGTCGTTCTCCTGCGCGGTTCCTACGGTGACACGAATGCCTTCACCGGCGAAGGGGCGCACCAGTACTGCGGGTTCCACTGCTGCGAGTTCTTGGGCGATGCGTACGGTCTGTTCGCCTGCGGGTAGCCACACAAAGTTGCCTTCGCTGACGGGCACGTTCCAGCCCAGGTCGCGGAGGCCATCGCGTAGGCGTGGGCGTTCGGCGACGATCGCGTCGACGCGTTCGAGGAGTTCGTCGGTCGCGTCCAGCGATGCGAGGGCCGATGCTTGGGCCACGGTGGACACGGAGAACGGGGTCACGCACGCGCGCACGGGGGTAATGAGGGCGGCGGAGCCGAGCGCGAAGCCGACTCGCGAGCCGGCGAGTCCGTAGGCCTTGGAGAAGGTTCGGGTCAGCACGAGGTTGGGGTGGCGCTTGAGCGCTTCGAGTCCGTCGACGGTCTGGGTGTCTCGCACAAACTCCACGTAGGCCTCGTCCAGCACCACAAGGACGCGTTGTGGGACGGCAGCCATGAAGGCCTCGAACTGGTCTTCGTGGATCGACGGCCCGGTGGGGTTGTTGGGCGAGCATAGGATCACGATTTTGGTGCGGTCGGTGACGGCAGCGGCCATGGCCTCAAGGTCGTGGGTGGCGTCGTCGTTGAGCGGCACGCGCACGGCGGTGGCGCCGGCGATGGGGGTCAGAATCGGGTACGCCTCGAAGCTGCGCCAGGGGAAGATGACCTCGTCTCCTGCCCCGGTGTACGCCTGCAGGACGTGCTGCAGGACGGCAACGGAGCCGCCGCCCACGGCCACCTGGTCCGCACCTACGGAGAATCGTTCGGCAAGCCGTTCGTGGAGTTCCACGGCGAACATGTCGGGATAACGGTTGACCGTTCCCGCGACCTTCTCGATCGCTTCCACGACGCTGGGCAGGGGGCCGAACGGGTTTTCGTTGGACGACAGTTTCACGGGCGGGAGGCGGTCAACCTGACCGCGAGCGCCAGGGACGTATGCCGGAAGCGCAGCGACGGACGGGCGTGCGACGGGGAGAGTCATGCACACCAATATGACAGGTGTGGAAGACTCACAGGCATGAAGTTCGTCCTGAGAGTCGCTGCCATGGCCGTTGCGGTGTGGATCACCACCCTGCTCCCCCTCGAGATTGCTGTGGTGGGAGGCGAGGATGAATGGTGGAAGCGCGTCCTGGTGTTTGGTGCGGTGGGTCTGCTGCTGCAGCTCATGAACCAGATCGTGAAGCCCGTCCTGACGGTGATTGCGTTGCCCATCACGATCTTGACCTTGGGCTTGTTCATGCTGGTGGTGAACTGGTTCATCCTGTGGGTGGCGGCATGGCTGACGGAGTACATCCCTGAGGTTCACTTGGAGATTGGTGGCTTCTGGCTGACCCTCCTGGCTGCGATTGTGATTTCGATTGTGTCGAGCATCGTGAACGGCATCACTGGTTCCAAGGACTAGGTCACTGATCGGCGTTGCTGTCGGCGTCGACGACAACGTCGTATCCCATGCGCTCGACCGCGACGCCGCCCATGAAGGGGCTGGCCGTGTGCTTGTAGTGCGTGAGCGAGGCGGAGTCGGAAGCGTCGAGCGCTTCTGACGAGGTCGCGTACTGATCCATGGCGTGGACCGAGGTCAGTCCGGTGGCTTCCGCCGCGTGCTCGGGGTCTGAGGAGCCGCGCGAGTCAACAGAGACGTGGGTTTCGTTGACTCCGTGCTTTCCGCTGTCGCCGTCGATTCCTGGGATGAAGTCGGAGACGTCGGACAGCACCAGGTATTCGACGTCGGGATGGCGTGGGGTGTCGCCGCTGGGAGAACCTGCGACTGCGACGTGGGTCACGTTGTACTTGCTGCGGGCATCGGGGTGGGAGGCCAACGCATAGGCAACGTTGGCGCCTTGGCTGTGCCCTGTCAGCATGACGGGGGCGTCCGGGGGGATTCCTGCGTCTTCCATGGCGGCGAGGACGGCGAGCGAGTAGTCGGTGAGATGGGCGGCCTCGTCTTGATCGCTGCCGCTGGCGCCGGCGAGGTTGTTGGGCCAGTCGCGGGGGTCGGCGTCGGTGAATCCGTTGTCGGAGGTGCCGGGGATGTTGACGATGTACGCCACGGATCCGTCCGCCTGGGTCACCGTATCGATCGACAGGATGCTGTCGTCTGAGTTGCACGCCTGATTGAGGTTCCCAAAGAGGCCGGAGAAGTCCAGGGGTGGGTGCGGCTGCACCTGAGGTTCCACACGTTCCACGCCCACGATGGTGGGCTCTCCGAACAGGTTCTCGAGGGCGCCTCCAGCGGCCGCGAGGCTGTGGACGATGCCCTGATACAGCGACATCCCGGACCCCACGGGGATTTCGTCGACGGTGCCGAGCACTCCGGTCGTGGTTCCCCTGTTGACCATGCCTGTCACGGCTGGTCCGCGGTTGGGCATGAGCGCAGCACCCAGCGGGTCGTTGCCGCTGCGATGCATCAGCATCCCCGGGGGCGTCCATCGCCACAGCAGGCCGAGCCCCACCCGTGAGGTCCACGTGCTCACGCCGAGCGCGTCCTGGACGTAGCGGCCGGTGGCGCTCAGCCAGGAGATGCCGCGCTGCGCCTGCTCTTCTGCCTCTTCATAGTGGGTGGCGGTGGCGCGCAGATCGCTGCCACACTCCCGCAGCGCTCCTGCCAAGGGGCGGCGTAGCCCGTTGCCGAACCTCGCGGTCCACACCAGTTGTTGCGTGCGCTGCACCCAGCCATCCACCATCTCCCCTGCTAAGGGCCGCTGGTGGTCGAGTTGCGCGGCGGCATCAACCAGGTACCCGCCGCTGGATTCCAGTGCTGCGCTGGCGCGGTCCAAGATCTGCGCAGCGGCGCGGAGGTCCTCGGTCACTGCTTCTGTGCCACCGGCCCCACCGCTGACGGAGATGGGGGTGTGGTGCTCCTGCCCGCTCACTGGCCGTACCTGTCTGCGAAGGTTTGGGCGGCGTTGCAAGCCTCCTGTGCGTCGAGCACGTCGTTCTCGTAGGCGGTGAGGTCTGCGGTCAGGGATTCCAGCGCGGCGCGGTAGGAGTCCGCGGCGGCAGAGACCCATGTGGCGGTGTGGGCGCGAGCGATCTCTGTTCTCGCGACCTCGATCTCTTCGAGTGCGCGGGTGATTTCGTAGTGCGGGAGGTCGAGGCGCGGGAGTGAGCCTGCGGTGGCGTCCAGGTCTGCTGTCATGGTCGCCACGCTAGAAACGTCCCGGCACCCACACATCGGCCCATGACACATCTGTGGACAAGGCCGCCGGAGACGTTGACCTGTGCATGGAACAATGAGGGTCGTGACTGCCTGGAACCCTGCCGCGTACGCTTCCCTTGCCGACATCGAACCCGCCGTGGCCCTGACGCCACTGGACGGCCGCTACCGCGCCGCCGCCGCACCGCTGGTCGACCACCTCTCCGAACCTGCACTCAACCGTGCACGCCTGTTCGTCGAGGTCGAATGGTTTATCCACCTGTGCGACACCAACGCCGTCCCCGGCGCCCGTACCCTCACCGCGGAAGAGACGGACCTGCTGCGGTCCATCCCCGCCACCTTCGACGCCGCCGGCATCGCCGAGCACGCAGAAATCGAGAAGGTCACCGTCCACGACGTCAAGGCCGTCGAGTACTACATCAAGCGCCGCATCGAAGGCACCTCGCTTGAGCCGCTGGCTGAGCTCGTGCACTTTGCCTGCACCTCAGAAGACATCAACAACCTGTCCTACGCCCTCATGGTCAAGGGCGCAGTGGAGCAGGCCTGGCTGCCCGCCGCCACCGCCCTGGTGAGCGACGTCGCCGAACTGGCACGCGCATCGGCCGCTGTCCCCATGCTGTCGCGCACCCACGGCCAGACCGCAACCCCCACCACCCTGGGCAAGGAACTCGGCGTGCTGGCACACCGCCTGAACCGTCAGCTCACGCGCGTGAAGGGCCAGGAGTACCTGGGCAAGATCAACGGCGCCACCGGCACGTTCGGCGCGCACACCGCCGCCGTTCCGCAGACCGACTGGATCGAGGTGTCCCGCACCTTCGTCGAGGGGCTGGGCCTCACGTGGAACCCGCTGACCACCCAGATCGAAAGCCACGACTGGCAGGCGGAACTGTATGCGGACGTCACCCGCTACGGGCGCATCCTGCACAACCTCGCCACGGACGTGTGGACCTACATTTCGCTCGGCTACTTTGCGCAGGCCGCGGTCAAGGGCGCGATCGGTTCCAGCGCCATGCCGCACAAGATCAACCCCATTCGCTTCGAAAACGCGGAAGCAAACCTGGAAATCTCGGCCGCGCTGTTCGACACCCTCGCGTCGACGCTGGTCACCAGCCGTCTTCAGCGTGACCTCACCGACTCCACGTCACAGCGCAACATTGGTGTCGCATTCGGTCACTCGCTGCTCGCGATCGACAACGTACGTCGCGGCCTCAAGGCACTGTCCGTGAACGAGGACGCCCTGGCCGCGGACCTGGACTCGTCGTGGGAGGTGCTCGCAGAACCCATTCAGTCCGCGATGCGTGCTGCTGCGATCGCTGGCGTACCCGGCATGGAGAACCCGTACGAGCGTCTCAAAGACCTCACGCGCGGGCATGTGATCGATGCGGATGCGATCCGGGAGTTTGTGGCAGGTCTCGAGCTGCCCGCCGACACCAAGGACCGTCTGGCGGCACTCACGCCCGGCACCTATGTGGGACTCGCGCAGCAGCTCGTGGAGCGCTACCTGTCCGTCTAGACGTCGCTGACGCCCCGCGGGGTCACGGCAAAACAAGGGCCGATGCTCGGGAGACTTTCCCGAACATCGGCCCTTGTGCGTTGCCCAGGTTGTTAGCCCAATGGCTCCACGACGGACTCTTCGCCGCCGGGATGAGAGTCGCCATAGTGGACGGTGACCTGGTTTTGGGCGCCGTCTGCCGGCTCAGGATCGACCTCGATCCACGCGCCATCAGCGCCCACGGACTCGTCAAAGAACACGAACGTTCCCGCAGACGTGGCATGCACGAGGGCTTCGCTGCCGTCAGCGCGTGTCAGGACCGCGGTTCCAGGCTCGGCCCCCAGCGTCATCCACGCCACGGTCTCCCCCGTCTCGTGGTGCTGGACAGCGTAGATCGTGCCATCGGGGACGTCCTCGCCCACGAACGCATCCACCGTGGCACCGGCCGCCGGCGACGGTCCCGGCACGGGAGCGTCGTCCACAGGTGACGGGGTGACAGCAGGTTCCACGCTCACCGCCGCGTCTGGCGACGTGGACACCTCCACGTCCGGTGAGGTGGTGACCACGGAAGGAGCATCGGCCCCCGAACCGGGGTTGGCGCTCTCTACGGCAGCGCCACCGTTCCACGTCGCTACCTGGCCTACGCCTAGCGCGACCGCGCCCGCCGACACCGCCGCTGCAGAGCCCAGCCCTGCCGCACGTGCCACGCGGCGCCGCCGGATCTTGCCGTGCACGGCGCGGCCATAGGAAGAGGAGAAGGACTCCGCCCCGCCGCGAGCGCTGCCGGCTTCCTTCATCAAGTCATGCAGGTTACTCATCGCACTGCTCCTGTGATTGGGGGCTTCGCTGCCGCGCGTGCCCGTACTGGTGCGCTCGTGGGGCCGTCACTCCAGTCCGCAACGGTGTCGAGCTCTTCCGCCATACGGGCGGATGCGTCTGACAAGTACCTTTTGACGGTTCCTTCTGCGATTCCCAACTGTTGAGAGATCGCCGGCACGGTGAGGTCGTCATAAAACCGCAGCACCATGCAGGCGCGTTCGCGTGGGGATAGTCGAGTGAGGGCGGCGCGTACATCCAGGACAGCGGCACGGTCAGGCTGGTGAGGTTCCACGTCCACGACTTGGTCGTGGGCGCGTTGTGCTGCCTTGCGTTTGCGCAACCCATCGATGAAAACAGTGGGGATGGCACGTCGCACGTACGCTTCCGCGGTGTTCGCGTTGGCGAAGGAACGGCCTTTCGAGAAGCTCTTCACCAGGGCGTCTTGAAGCACGTCCTGCGCTTCGGTGTCGCTTCCGGTGAGGAGCCGGGCGTACGCCAGGAGTCCCGCGGACCGTTCGCGCATCACCTGCTCGAGTACGGGTTCCCAGTTGGCCATGGCACCTCTCCTTGGTGACAGTCCGGGTCTTGTGGATCCGGATGTCAGCCGGCATTGTCGCGCATAGAACGCAGGTGGGAGGGGGAAACGTTGGGGGACGTCTCCTGGAGGTGGCCAGTCGGGTCGCCTGACGTGGACCTCACAATGGAAGACCAGGGATCGGGAGTGTCAGTAGCCAGCAATCCACTAGGTCTAGCCGAGCACAGGTCGGGTCCGAGTTTGTTTGACATCCGAACTTGAGGATCCGTACTCACCAGCAGTTTGTTGCTGGGGGACAAGCGACAAGTCGGTCCTGTTCGAGCATCAGAGCGAAGTCCTCTGCCGTGCAGCCGCACACCTGTCACAAGCGGATCTACCGAACAGGCGGTTTTCCCGCACCTGCGTGAGATGGCCGTGCCGAACATACCCCACCGGGTGCCGGTCCACGGTCGGTTGCAGGATGCTGAGACTATCGCCCAGGGGTAAGACCAACTGGCTCAAAGATCCCGTCAGCTAGCAAGACCAGAACGACGACCACTTCCTCGACGTCATCTTGGAGATAGACCACGACGAGCACGGCTCGGCTACAAACTCGTCACCGAGGTGCTCGAGGACAAGCAAGGAACCAAGGTCGGCCCAGCCGGTCCTGCGCCGCTCGAGCGACTCCTCGCGGCAACCGCCCACGACGGCATCGCGCGCCACGAGTCCGTCGCAGAGGAGCCGAACAAGGTGCGGCTGTGGGACATCTCGGAGCACACCCCGGCAAAGTGACCTCCATCGATCACCCGTCTCCTATGCGCACTCCGCCATCACTGGCACGCCCGATGCGCACACAGAGGAAAACCCTGCTATGCGAATAGAACCCCGTAGGGGCCCCGGACTGCCGCGGCTGAGCAGAAGCACTCTATCGGCCATCCGCCAAGCGAGCCGTCTGAACGACAAGGACGGCGGCGGCCTCTCGCTCCAAGCCAGGCCCCGACGACCCCGCTCACACTAAAGAAAGCGTGAGCGGGGTGGGTGTTCGGGAGTCGGATTCTCGTGTACCCGTGTGCATTGCTGGTCCCCCGCCCGCACAAAGCCTCCAAGTACGCGCGCCAGCGACCATGATCCAGTCAAGGATTCTGCGCCCCTCACCTAGTTCAACTTGCCATGTCCCAACCGGGACAGCCCTTTCCACAGCACCATCCACAGCGGCAGCGAACCCACTACCGTAATGGTGGCAGTTGCTTGCGCGGATAGGGGGGCATTTGAGGCAAGTCCGGGAACAAATGCCGCAAGCCCGACTACTACTATCGCCAGTGCCCACAAAACTCGATCCCACAATGCCGTGACGTCAGCAGCGTACATTCCAGCGGCACTGCCCAGGGCGATTACCACGAGCATCGCAGTACGGGTTTCGGCGCTATTGCCGTAGATCTGGACGGCGATCATTGCCGGGATGACGACTGCGGCTGCACCGATGGCAAGTCGCCGCCATGACTCTGAACGGTCGCCGTTGCGTGGACTTGCTTCAAAGTTGTGCATCATCTCTCCCATCAGTAGGCGCTTGGGACTACCGACAGTTGTAGGTGTATCGGCGCACTTGCGTGCCCCACCCATAGGTCGGCGAGATCTTAGGGAACTTGATCCCAAAGCAATTGCCGTTGCTATAGAAGTCCCCGGCTTGCGTCGAGAACTGACCCGCCCGAAGTCAAATAATCGCTCCCGCGGCTCCAGCGACAGCCACCCCAACTGGCCCGCCAATCGATCCCGCAGCCGTCACAAGCACGCCCACCATTGCTCCAACAGACCCCCCGAAATCGCGAATCCGCTTTGTATACGCCCGATCGAACCGGATCGTGCAAGTCACGATGCCACAGTCGCCTTGGAATGCCGGGTCAGCCGTCACTGGGAACCGAGTCGTGCTATCGGTAGTGACCTCCTGGCGCAGCGCCTCACCATCTACTACATACCGTGTCGCTAGCGGGCTGCCGTCGGCATCTGCGGCCCAAGGCGCGTCGACTGAACCGACCTCGAACTGGACGCCACCATCCTCGCTGGAAGCGACGAGAGTGACCGAGCCATCGTCATTCACCTCAGGCGTCAAGCCATCAAACCTGTATGTCAGATCCTCTAACTCACTCTTCGACTCTGACACCGTGTGAACGCGGGCACTATTGCCATCGCTTTGAACGGCGACCACGGGCCCCTGATCTGCTGGAAACACCACGGTGTTGTCTGAAGCAACACGTGCCGACTCACCACTTCCGGGCAAACTGACCGAGATCGGAACCTCTGAACTCCCTGTCAACACGACTGCCCCGTCCCCGGTATGAGGAATGGAGATCTCGTTTTCCACACCCCGCAACCTACCCGTGCCATCAGGAACAACAGCGCCGTTATCGACGTCGTCAGGACGTACGTCCTCGATGAGTTGCGCGATCTCTTCGGCCTCTCGGTGACCGGTGTCATCATCCGCTGCTGCCGTGATCGACGACGCCACCAATAGCGGGATCGACACCCCAGCCGCTGCGGCCCACGTCTTGACTTTGATCTTCATTGACTTTTCTCCTTAAGCGAACAGGAACATCAGCGTTACCATCGCGTAAGAAGCCCCCCTCATTGACTTCTTGACTCCCTTCGTACACCAGCCCCCGTCACGCCGCAAGCGTTGTCACGAATGTTCACAGAACATCGACACACAGGTGTGATTGAGCACGCATGACCTGTAATCCTCGCCATAAACGGGTAGCGTCGGGTGTCCGACGGAGTGAGTACCACTGCACCACAATCAGGTACTTCCCGGGCCCCTCGGACTCCACTCAATCACGACTCCAGGTCTACGGTTCCTCACGGCATCTTCACGCGCCTGACCCGAGTGAGCATTGGGTACCGCAACATCTTGCCAAAGTGCCCGAGGAGGCAAGCCAGACCACATGTCACCCATCAGGGCAACAGACCCCTGGGCCACACCCGGTGTTGCCACCTTCCAATCATTCCAGATAGGCGTCTGCGGAGATTTGATTCTGCAGCGGCGTCAACATCGCCTAAGGTAAGGGGGCTCCGAGCACCTCCGTTTTGCGGCAGAGATCATGTCCAGTTCATCGTCGTCGGCCATGTCACTTCGCCAGTCGCGCGGCCTGAGCGTCCTCGAAGAAGCGCCGTGGGACGTGACGTAGACGGAGTAGTTCTACTTTCGTCTCGACGCTCATCGTTTGACGCGCCACAGATTGCTTCCAACCCGTGGCGGCCATCGCAGCCTGGGCATGAGTTCCTCCCCTTCAATAGCGGCGCACAGGGCCGCGAAGTGGCCTGGTGCGTTTCGAGGTGGGCCGTAGGGTTTTGTCTGTGAAGGAAGCCGATGCTGTGACGACGCGCCGCCTGCGGGCGGAAGTGCTCATCGTGTTGGGGTTGTCGCTTGGGTACTACGCGATCTCCGCGGCACTGACGTTGATTGAGCGGTACTTGGCGGAGCCCGCCATTGGTCAGCAGACCACGACGTTGAACCGGTCTCGTTCCAGCATTGATGTGATCGACTTCATTCAGCAGGTGACGTATCAACTGTGGTTGTTGATGCCGGTGGCGTTGGCGCTGTACTTGTTGTCCGCACAGGGTGACAGTGCGCGGCGGTTGTTGGGGCTGACCGGTACGGCTCGTACCTGGGGTCGTGATGTGGCGACAGGGCTGGGGCTGGCTGCGGCGATTGGCATCCCGGGGCTGGCGCTGTATGCGGTGAGTCGGGCGTTGGGCCAGACGGTCCGCATCGACACTTCGGGTTTGCCGGATGCTTGGTGGTCGGCGACGGTGCTGCTCTTGTCCGCGGCAGTGGCCGGGGTTCTTGAGGAAACCATCGCCGTGGGGTATCTCCTGACCCGGCTCAAGCAACTGGGGTGGGGAGTGCCGACGGCGATTGCCGCATCGGCTCTCCTGCGCGGCGCGTACCACCTGTATCAAGGGTGGCCGATGGCGTTGGGCAACGTGGTCATGGGCGTGGTGTTCGCGTACTGGTACCACCGCACGGGGCGTTTGGCGCCGCTGATCTTTGCCCACTGGACACTGGATGCGGTGTCGTTCATTGGGCCGGAAGTGGTGCCAGAGTCGTGGCTTGATGCGCTTGGTGTCGCCTAATCGGGACCTTGTTCTTCTAGACTCACCTGCATGGCCGGTTCCGAGGAGACGCAGGAGTCGCCTGCGCCAACGGAACAGCCAGATCCGTTGCAGGGGGTGACGGTGTTCGACGTGCCCCAGCAGCGCGTCCATCGTTTTACTGACTTGCTGACGGCTGTCGCCACTCTGGTGGGCATCGTTGTGGTGCTGCTGCTGGGCGCCTATGGCAACGCCACCACCGCCGGTTTCACTGAAGACGTGCAGGGCATTGCCCGCGTGCTTCAGCGCCTCTTGGTCGCACCCGTGAACTTGTTCTCCGGCATCGTCACGCTGGTCGTTCCGGCTGCGATCATCACGGATCTTGCGATCCGTCGGGAGCCGCGACGCATCCTTGAAGTCTTGGGTAGCGGCGTGCTCGCCTTCATCGCGACGGTCATTTCCGCGTTCACCACGCTGGCGTGGGGATCGGAAGAGCTCCTGGCCAGCCTCTCCGTCCCGGGCGCCGAGGGCGAAATGGTGGTGCAGTTGCCCGCCTACCTCGCAGCCGTGGGTGCCATGCTGACCGCGGCCGGGCTCCGTTCCACGCGCGCCGTGCTCGCCTGGTCGTGGCCGCTGCTGTGGATCTCCGGCGCCGTGGGCGTGGTGTCCGGCATCGTCACTCTGCCAGCAGCGATCGTGGTGGTGCTCATCGGACGCGCCACCGGCCTGACGTTGCGCTACCTGCTGGGGTCCTCCGCCGACCGTGCCTATGGGGGCGCGCTCGCCGACGGCATCCGCCGTGCAGGATTCGAGCCCCGCCGCATCGTGCGAGCCGACCGCAACGACGGCTACGAACCCGAAGAAGCCGATGCGGTGTCAGCTGCGCTCGGCCGCACCCGTGCCGGGCGCGTCTACGCCGTCACCACCGTGGAAGGCCACCACCTGGTGGTCCTCGCGCTCGACGGCGACCAACAAGCCGCAGGCTTCCTCAACAAGTTCTGGCAGACCGTCCGCTTCCGCGGCATCGACGCACGCACCGACGTCAGCCTGCGCCAAACCGCAGAATCCACCGCACTGGTGTCCCACGCAGCCCGCACCGCCGGCGTCCGCACCGCACGCGTCCTAGGCATGAGCCAAACCCGCGACACCATGCTGATCGTCTACCAACGCCCCACCGCGGTACAGCCCCTGTCGGAAACGCCCGTCGACGACATCACCGACGAAGTCCTTGACGCCACCTGGGCACAACTGGGCCATGCCCACAATGCGGGTATCGCACACCGCAAACTCAGCGCCGACACCATCCTCGTCAGCGACTCCGACGGCTACGGTGCACCAGTCGTGTGGATCACATCCTGGGACCTGGGCGAAGTCGCCACCTCCACCCTGTCGCGACGCCTCGACAACGTGCAACTCCTTGTCGCGCTCGGCTCCCTGGTGGGAGCGGAACGCGCCGCGGCATCGGCCTTCAGGGCATTGGGTGAAAGCGTCGTGGAGCAAGTTGCACCCCTGCTGCAGTCCATCGTGCTGCCCCGCGACACCCGCGCCACCGTCAAAGCGAACAAGAGCCTCATGCAGGACCTCCGCAGCGAGATCGTGGCGCAGGTGCCCGATGCCGAGGTTCAAGAGCAGAACATCGCCAGGTTCGGGTGGCGCACGATTTTCACTGTCGCAGCGCTGATCGTCGCCGGCTCCGTGGTGATCGCCAGCCTCAACACGCAACAGATCATTGAGGCACTCCAGGAAGCCAACTGGTGGTGGATTGGTGGCGCCATCTTCTGGGGCATGCTCACCTTTGTGGGTGCCGGGCTGGCGCTCCTGGCGTTCTCCCCCGTCAACCTGCCACCGTGGCGCGTCATGCTCGCCCAAGTAGCCGCGGCCTACATCGCTGTCGCTGTACCGGCCGGCATCGGACCCGCTGCACTGAACCTGCGGCTCCTCACCAAACGCCGCGTTCCCACGCCACTCGGTGTCGCCACCGTGGCATTGGTTCAGGTGTCCGCCGTCATCGTGACCGTACTGGGCCTGCTCATCCTGACGTTGTTCACCGGCTCGGAAGGGACGCTCGCGTCACTCCCCTCAACCTCGGTGCTCATTGGCCTGGGCGTTGTCGCTGCCGTGGTCGTGGCATTCATGCTGGTCCCCAAGGTCCGCCGTTGGGTACTCGCCAAGATCATGCCGCCCATCCGCCAAACCTGGCCGCGCCTAGTGCAGATCCTGGGCCAGCCCTGGCGCCTCGCCCTGGGCCTCACCGGCAACCTGCTCCAAACCGCCGCATACGTGGGAGCGTTCTACTGCACCCTCGAAGCGTTCGGCCAAGACCTCGCCATCATGGACGTCGCAGTCGTCTACTTCCTGTCCAACGCCGTAGGCGCCGTAGTCCCCACCCCCGGTGGTCTGGGCGCGGTGGAACTCGCACTCGGAACAGGTCTGACCTCCGCTGGCGTCCCCGTCGGAGTCGCCACCTCCGTGGTCCTCATCTACCGCTTCATCACCTACTGGCTACGCATCCCCCTGGGCTGGGGCGCCATGACCTGGCTGCAACGCAAGGGTGAGTTGTAGGGGTGTAAGTTCGCGCTCTAGGTTGGCAATGGACGCTAGTTCGGCAATCTGGTCAATCTAGTTTGGCATTTGCCAGGTTGCACGGAGCCGGTCGGACAGTAGAAGCCCTACCGCCCCCGGAGACCGCGTTCGATCCGCGACGCCACGTGATCCTCCCCTGCCGCGCGCAGCGCTCCAATCGCTTCCCTGACTAGTCGCTGAAGGCGCTCGACCTCGTGCTCGGCAGCGAACCCGCGAGGCTCCTGTGACCACGAGCGCGCCAAAGCGAAGCTCGGTGCCCACTCGCGAAGGAGTTCGTGCGCGTGCTGCTGGCCAGGATCGAATCCCTCGGCGCGCAGTCGCTCTTCCCAGCCCCTGAGGTACAGATCCACAAGTTCAGGCTCCGCTGCGGCGAAGGCCCGGGCCGCCTTCAGCGCCGTCGCGTATGTGAGATGGAGCTGGCCGTGCCGGTCGCGATAGTTGGCGGGATCATTTTCGAGTGGCGTGCCGGACAGCCCGGCGCGCCCAATAGCGGTCCGCGGACCCTTCGTCTGTATCCCAGCGGCGAATGAAGCCGCCGTACTCGCCGCTTGCCGTCATCACCGACGAGATCGCCTCCTCGGTCACCGGGTCCCAGATCGAGGCGGACACATCCGCCAGGCGGGCGGCTCGCTCCTCGTCACGCAGGAGCGCTTTGCGTTCACCCCACGCGCACGCGACCTGACGGGTCGGCACCCATTCCTCAAGGCCTTCCCATTCACCATCCATGTACCGCACCCTGCACTGGCGGGCGCGCGCGGGGCCGAGATGCTTCACTTTGAGAAAGGTCCGGCCATCGTTTGCTTCCTTGGGGCGATAGGCATACAGGTGGCCCGCGACGAGTTCGTCCTTCCTCATATCGGAACTCTCACGCTGGCGCGCGAGTCCTGCCGATCGACCTTGGCGTCAGGTCCCTGCATCCATCGACGAGGTGCCCCCGGTCGCTTGTCAGTGGTCGCTGCGACAGTAGAAACGCACGGACTTCGTGGGCCGTGTCTGACTAGAGAGAGATGAAGATGATCACAAAGGCTGATCTGGACTGGTGGCGCGAGAAGTCGGCTGAGCTCGACTGGGTGTTCGCAACGACGTACGCCGAGGGAGCTCCTCACGAGTACGTGGTCCCCGAAAAGACCCCGGGTTTCACCAAAGAGGACTGCGTCCGTGCGGCGCGCGCAATCCGCACCTTCGGCGAGCCGATGACGTTCTACAAGGCGACGAACATCTACCTCACGCTCGACGATGGCTGGAAGTACTTCCCACTCGACAAGGACGTGCGCGAAACCACCATCATCAACCGCGGCCGCGCCGACCATGTCTACGGCGCACAGAACCAGCCGCGGACCGCGTCGGGGTTCGAGTCGCCGTACGACGCATACGCTTCCGAGTGGGACTCCGACTTCGGCATGACCGACGACGAGAAGGCCGCAACCGCTGACCTGATCCGCGAGGTGTTCGTAGACAAGCTCTGGCGAACACTGGATATCGGATGCGGAACGGGGCTTCCGCTAGACCTCGGCCTTGCGGATCCGGCGCGGTACGTCGGCATCGACCCGTCGACGGCGATGCTCAACGAACTTGTGTGGAAGCACAAGCACCTCGCCGGCGTGCACCCCATGACGTACGCCGAGGCCGAGGAACGCAGGGTTCTGTGCGGCACGAAGTTCGACACCGTGCTCGCGCTCGGCGGATCGGCGTCTTACCTCCGTTTCCGAGAGTTCGCATGGCCGATCGCACCTGCGGAGCTGCTCGACGGCGACCGCAGTTCGCGCCTCAGCGAGTCCCGGTGGCGAGACAGGTACGCGGTGGCCCGTCGAGCACCGCAGGCAGGACCGCCACATTGGGTGCTGGCCTGCGCCCAGGGCCATGTCCAGTTCGCGGATCCGCGCCGCGCCCGCGACCGGGCAGACGGCGGCTTCCACTGTGCCGTGTGCAGGGGGACACGGCTCATTGCCTCGATCACTTCGCTGGCCGCAACGCATCCTGAGGTCGCTGCGCAGTGGAACTGGGGGCGCAACAGCCCTTCGACGCCTAGTGACGTGCTGCCAGGATCGCGAACACCTTTCTGGTGGAGCTGCGATGCGGGACACGCCTGGTCAGCCACCCCCGACTCCCGCACGCGCAAGCACTCCGGCTGCCCCTATTGCGCTGGCACCGCCATCGTGACCGGTGAACAGGACATCGCAACCACTCACCCGCACCTGGCGGCGCTCTGGGACGGCACCGTCGAGCAACGACAGCCCCACGAAGTCTCCGCCCGTCACACGGGAGTGCGGATCCATTTGCGCTGCCCGTCCGGACACACGTGGGTCCGATCACCTGCACGACTCGTTGCAGCCCCGTCTTGCCCCTATTGCGAAGGACGCACTCTCACGCCCGGCATCAATGACCTCGCAACCACTCACCCCGACCTCGTCACGCGGTGGGACCACACCGCCAACTCCCCGCTGGCACCGAACGACGTGAGCGCCGGCGCGACGTTCCGCGCCACGTGGCACTGCCCCTACGACCACCACTTCACGCAAAAGGTCGGATACATGGCCCGCCGCGCGACGCCGAGTTGCCCCGTCTGCAACGGCAGGCTCCTCGTACCCGGCATCAACGACATCGCCACGAAGGTTCCCGAACTCGCCACGGAGCGGGACGAGGACCTCAACCCGCTCCATGCGAACGAGACCGTGCCCGGCCGCGGCAGGTGGTGGTGGCGTTGCGCCTTAGACCACGTCCAGCTCATGGCGGTTCATGAGCGACTCCAGGGTGGCGGCTGCACCGCATGCCCGCCGGAGGCGCGCATCGCCCGGCGGGCCAAGCCCGGGGAGAGGCGGCTCCCGAGTGACCCTGGCGTTCTCGTGGCTGCCTAACGGCGTGGAGGGGACGGCGGCTCTCGCCGCCGTCCCCTCCACTTGCTCAGCCCTTTCCGAGCGTTGAGCCGGCCTTGGACTTCGCGCCCTTGCTCGACGAGTCCGACGCAAGCGTCTTCCCCGCCTTGCTGAGTGCTGCCTTCGAAGGCTAAGCCATAGCGTGCTCCTCTCGTTGAGGTGCGATCACAGGCCGACGGAGTCGACTCACGCCGATTCGCTGCGCCGTTGCAGAACCGCTAGAGTCCGATGAGTCTCAGCAAAGACACCGAACCCCGACCTGCCACTCCAGAGCTCCTCGCCCTGTCGAGCAGAGCGGGGTTCTCTCTTGCGAACGCGACTATAGGTCCTGCGACTAACAACCAGCGGCAGTCCGGTTCCGCCTCCACCGGCGTTGCGCCAATCCCTTCGCCATTCCCAATGGCTATTTTGGGCAGGGGCAGTGACATTCAGAATGGCGGCCGACGTGTTGCGCAGATTCCTGGGGGAGTTCAGTGAGCAAGTTTGATGCGTCCGCCTCCGCTGTCGGGCACCTCCACCAACTGCACTGGGCACTACTCGAACTGCTCCGCGCTGGCAGGAAAGACAAGGCGATACGAGTATCGCTTGAGGCCTATGACGACGTCGCTTTGCTTCGAGCCGACGGGACTCTCGACACGGCCGAGCAAGTGAAGCACCACCAAGGCGATTCAACTCTCACCGATGGAAGCCCCGACCTTTGGAAGACGCTCCGCGTGTGGCTAGAGACCCCAAGCCTCAAAGATGCGTCGGGGCCGCGGCTCTTTCTTCTCACCACAGCGACCGCCAGCGCAGGCTCCGCAGTCTCGCTCCTCACAACCGAGCACCACGAACCTCAAGCCGCGAGCGAGTTGCTCACGAGCCTGGCCAACACTTTCACGGCCGAGGAGACCAAGAAGGGCCGCGAGGCCTGGTTGGCCGCTACGTCGGCAGAGCAGCTCGGCGTACTACAGCGCGTCACTATCGTCACTGACGCCCCCCATGCTTCCGAGACAGATCAACTCCTCAGAGAGGAGCTCGCGACAGCTGTACGGGACGAGCACGTCGACCTGCTGATTGAACGGCTCATGGGATGGTGGCACCGCATCACGTTCAAGGTGCTGCTCGCAGAGGACGTCGAAACGATCTCCGCAGACATGCTCTACAACCAAATCCACTCGCTTCGCGATGAGTTCCTGGCCGATGCGCTGCCCCTCGATATGTCACTGGCAGACGTCGAAGACGAGATCATTGAGGGACTCAGCAGCAGACCATTCGTCGCGCAACTCGGATGGGTCAGAGTTCACGGCAACAACCTGAGAAAAGCCATCGTCAACTACCACCGGGCATACTCACAAACGTCGAAGTGGGTGCAGGACGGCGATCTCGTTGAAGAAGACCTTACGAAATTCGAGCGAGATCTCATTGATGAGTGGGAGATCCAGTTCGAGAACATGTGCGACCAACTCGAACTCGACGGCGAGCTCACTGAACTTGGCAAGGTGCAAGCCGGTCGCGCGTTGTTCAATTCACTCTATGATGCGAACGTCGTACGAATCCGCGCGACGTTCGCCGAGAACTTCCTAACAAATGGCTCCCGCCACATTCTGGCGGACCGTGGGGACATCGGTTGGCATCCGGACTTCAAGGCGAAACTTGAGGAACTTCTCGGAGTGTCCGCGTGACAGCACTCCTTCCGTGGGACACTCGCCCCTCACTTACCGCCACCATGATCAACCCTGCCCTGGTCGGCGCGGCAATTGCCTGGTGCACGGCTCGATACCACCAGGAAACTTCACACGCGATGCCATGGGAGCTCTGCTACCTCGTCCCACCGTTGGTTCTCCACCGCGAGACCCGCCAAGGGTTGGCTCACGTCTCAAAGACTCACTTGTCGTCATGGGTGGGGAATCACCCGGCGGAGCTAGTCACGTTCGCAGACCGTACGCGCCGCTTTCGCCCCCATGTCGACGAGGGACTGCGATTTGCATTGCGTACGGAGATCCTCGCTATCGCGGATGGACACCTCCTGGCCAACATTCCAACTGGCACTAAAGTAGGCGCAAATACAGAGTTGGCCGAGATTCTTCGCTCGTCCGCCAGTCTTGGCAGAATGCTCGGCCGTGCAGGCACGAGCACGAACATCTACACCATCTTCGGAGTGTCACCCTAGTGCAGATCATCAGCGTAAGCATCTACAGTCACGAGGGTGAAGAGCGGTCGGTCAGGTTCACCCCCGGCGCACTGAATATCGTGACTGGGGATTCGAAAACCGGCAAGAGCGCCCTGATCAGCATCGTCGACTATTGTCTCGGGCGGAAGAAGTCCTCAATACCCCAGACAGCGCCGTTCAAGAAGATCTCCTGGTACGCCCTACTCGTCCAGTTCCAGGACGGCAGCCGCGCCATAGCCGCAAGGGAAGCACCTGTGGCAGGTCACACCAGTAGCCGGGCGATGCTGGAGTTCGGTGGCCCCGCGCTTGAACCACCGCTACACGCAGATCTACATCTGAACAGCGATACTGCCAGCCTCCGAACGCACCTCGGGGCACGAATGGGCCTCGCAGATGTACGCCTGGAGTCGAGCGAGCAGTCAACGCGATCATCCGTGGCCATCACCCTCGGCCACGCTGTCCCGCTCACACTTCAGGAACAGCATGAGATCGACAGCAAGAGCATCCTCTTCCACCGTCAGAACGAGCGAGGCATACAAGTAGGCCTCAGAGACAGCCTGCCCTTCTTCCTCGGAGCAGTTGACGGGCAGCAGGCAGCGAAGAGGAGCCAACTGCGCGAAGCCCGATCTCAGTTGCGGCGAATCGAAGCTTCCATCGGGGCGGCCGAGGAAGAGAGAAAGGGGTGGGAGCAAGAGTTACGGGAGCTTCTAGCAGAAGCCCGATCCGTTCAACTGGTCGAAGACCTCACCGACGATTCCGATCCACTCACTGTGCTCAACAGGATTCGGTTCGACAGGAGTCGCAAAGTCGTCACCGAGGACGCGGACATCAGCCTGCACGACGAGCGACGCGCGAAGGAAGGACGCCGTTTGGAGTTGTCGACCGAACTACGTTCGCTCATCGCGCACAGAGACTTGCTCCTGGACGAGCGGGACGGTGAGGACGGATACGACAGTTCTCTGGATGCCCAAGCCGGGAGGCTTGCGGTGCTCGGCCTCATGCCCGCAGACCACGGAGACAGCAACGCATGTCCCGTTTGTGCGCAGCCGTTGGAGCGTGCCGATCCCACTGTTTCGCAGATGTCCGAACGCCTCACGCGCTTGAAAACGGAATTGCACGAGGTATCGAGCCGCCGACCCCGTACGCAGAAGGCGGTCGGCGACATCGACGCCAAGATCAAAGACGTGCGACGCGAAGTGAACATCGTCGACGCGTGGCTGACCACGAACGCGACCGTCGACCGTAGCGAGTCGCTTGAGGCGAGCCAGGAGTTCGTACGCGGGCGAGTGGATGCGATCCTAAGTCGCTTGAAAGCGTTCAATGACGAGGGTCTAGCGGAACTGGTCCACCAGCGCTCCTCGAAGGCGGCCACGGTGAAGGCACTTGAGGGCGAACTCAATTCAGGAAGCGTGCGCGAACAACTGCTCTCAAGGTTGAATGCCCTGAGCGTCATGCTCGAAAGATACGCGCGGGACCTGAACCTAGAGCAAGCGGATGATCCGATCCGACTCGACGTAGAGGACCTGACTATTGTCGTCGACACCAGCTCGGGGCCTCTGCCTCTTGAGAA
The DNA here is from genome assembly GCF_028823635.1 of Demequina sp. B12. Taxonomy (GTDB): domain Bacteria; phylum Actinomycetota; class Actinomycetes; order Actinomycetales; family Demequinaceae; genus Demequina. The sequence continues at coordinate 388,714 of NZ_JAPEHU010000001.1, read as the reverse complement.
CATCGGGAGCGGCGAGAACTGGGTCGGCTATCACGTTGCCACCCATCTGGCGCTGCATGAGTTCTTCATTGACCAGCAGCGCCCCGTACCTCGCTTTCTCATGATCGATCAGCCAAGCAAAGCGCACTTTCAGTCGGACTCGCCGCACGACAAGGCTGATCCTGACCGAGAGACCGTGCGCAACATGTTCAGACAGTTCGCTCGCTACGCCGCGGACAAGGGCGACGCCTTCCAGCTCATCGTCATCGACCACGCGAACTACAAGGACCCGTGGTTCCAGGATGCGGTCGCACACAATTGGCGAGAAGGAGAAGTTCTCATCCCGGAGTCGTGGCCGCAGCCGAAGAAGGCCACGACGACAGTCGACCCCGACGACAAGTAGGCCCGTCACACGCAATCCTCACCGCCAATCAAGCAGGTGAGCGCTCAGAGGCTCGGATCTCTCGGCCGCCATAATGGCTCGTAGATGGCTTCTCAAGGTTTTGCTGAGATGTAGCGTCGCGGTGGGAGACGGCTCCACACACACTTCGTGCGTGACGCAACCCAGCACAGTGCCGACCCAGGAGAGGAACTGACAAGGGGGACAAGGAGCCGTCGCGACGCATCCCGACTCAACTGGACTCACAAGCCACGTGTTCGCGGACACACGCTCGAACTCACAGCTCCCGTCGGCCAGGTCATAACTGGGGTACTCACGACTCGCACTGCGCTGAAGCAGTACTGACAAGAGTCCAGCAATCTACAAGTCGTGGAACTCATCCCTCGGGGCCCTGCGTGTTGCGCAAACGGGGCTACGCGGAACCTGTGCCCGTCACGATTGCTGACCAGATGCCGATCGCAGCACCTGTGGACAACTCTGTGGATAAATTGTGAGCAAGTTGGGGAGAAACACAGCATGTTGTGGTGGCGACTGCGAGCGACCACTAGATATAGTGGTCATGTCGAAGGCAACTCCGCCCGAGACGGCTTAGAAGCACGGCAAGCCCGGTCCCTCCGGTTTTGCTGGGGGATCGGGCTCGCAGGCACCAAAAGTTAGCGGCTCAAGGTGTCTTTGATCCTAGCCCCCTGCGGACGAGCCAAGTCCAGCCAGTGTGGCCATGTCCACATTGGCGGTTGTCTTGCTCACCATGAGCAGAAAGGGTCAAGAGACCTTATGAGTAACAAACCCCTCAAGCCTGGCCAGAGCGCTCCCGCCTCTGGCCAGTATGGAATGTTCGGTCCGCGTGGACGCGACACCGGAGTGGAGCGCACCGTGGTGAAGGGAGAGACCCTTCCCCCGACGTTGCAACCGGGCATGACGTTCAAGATGGTCGACGCCACAAAGACGAAGGGGCGCCGCTGATGGCCCGCGGAATCGTGGTGACGTGCCCGTACTGTCGCACTAAGTATGGGCCGTTTTCGCGGGTCTCTGGCGCCTTCCGATGCACTAGGTGCGGTAAGCCGTTCCGAGTGCGTTAACGCACTCACTTCTCAACATAGGGGCTCTCGACTGCTCGCGCAGTCGAGAGCCCCTATGCGTCTTGCGGTGAGACGGTTTCGGGTGCTGTCAACTCAAATCACGTCTTGACTGACGACATATCCTGGCCTCCGTGCGAGTCAACACACAGGACTTGTTAGATACTCCGCGAGTACACCAGGAAGTTGTCGATGTTGCGCTTGGAGATCATGACCTTGACCGCACGGTCTGCGCCATCGGGCTGACGTCCCTGGTTGAAGTCCCCCAGGACCACGTGGAAGTTCGCCTCGTTTACCTCAAGGATCTTCATTCCGACAAACCGAACCGCAGACTTGAACCGCGTTGAGTAGGACCTTGGGTTGAACTCCCCACGCCCCACGTGGCCGACAGATCGGCGCCACTCGTTCCACTCCATGACAGGCAAGTCGTCTTCGTCCTTGCTGTGCCACGTTTCGTGCTCGTAGATGACGTACCAGAACTGGCCGTACTTACGCACGCACTCGATGAGGTCGGCCGCATCGTTTCCGGGCGACTCCCGGGAACTCGTCGCGGACGCCTTAAGGTCACCGTAGAAGGCCACCTCCTGTCCAACCCGGAACGCAAGGTCGTAGTCAAGCTCTCCGCGGCGTTTGGCCTTCTGGAATGACACGTACCTGTCGTTCTTACTACGCGCCAGGAACTCCTGGAACCGGTACTCCAGGTAGAAGCCAGCCCACTCCCCCTGCATCGTGTCCGGCCAGCGGGCGGCATACATTTCCTGGACCGCGGGAAGTGCGTCCAACCGGGCCCTACTGAGGAACTCGTTGTTGAACTGATCGAAGACTTCAACATGGGGGTTGAAGTCAGCGAGACGCCCCTCGATGTACGCAGCAAAGCCATCGGCACGGACGCTGGTGAGTCGGTTCCCGGCACTGTCGACTCGGGAAAACACGCCAGCGGTCTGTGCCTGGTGCAGGTCATTGGTGGCGACGTGAGCCGCAGAGTTGTTCGCCTTCCTCTGGACGTAGGCGTGCGGTTCAAAGTCGACAAAGACCGTGACGTCTCGATAGTGGTAGATGCCCACGAAGCGAGGAACTAAGCCACTCTCGATCGCAGCCCTGTAGACATCGACCCAGCGGTTGGGGATCTGGATGCGCTTCTTGAACCCCGGCCAGGGGTTTCCCAAGTGGGTCACTTGGGCGCTGAGGATCACCTGATCGTTGATCCTCACCACTCGAGTACCGCTGAACTGCTCGACTACCGCACCGGGAAGCGCATTCAGCAGCAACGCGGACTTCTCCGTGGGTCTGAGGGTGGTGTCAACATCCGCGGCCACCGACCCGTCGACAAGGATCTGGTCGACCTCAATGCTTCCCATGGCACTTTCCTACCAGACAACCGTTGGGAACCAGTTCTTGCCGTGGCGGAACGCCTCCCAGGGCCCATCAGTGACACCCACATGGAGTCATCAGATCGCCGCACGGAGAGCCAACTAGGCGATGTCGGACCCAGCACGTAAGCTATCTTCATGCCCACTCAGCAAGCCCCCGGTGCCGTCACCTTCGCAGACCTTTTTGCCGGAGTCGGTGGCTTCGCGGCAGCGCTTTCAGCAATGGGTGCCGAGCATGCGTATGCAGTGGAGATCGACAAGCACGCCGCTGCGGTCTACGAGGAAAACTGGAAGCACCCGGCGCTTGGCGACGTCACCAAGGACGCCAACGACGCTGGCGTCACAGTGCCTCCACATGACGTCATCACGGGCGGTTTTCCCTGCCAGCCCTTCTCCAAGTCAGGCGCACAACGCGGCATGGATGAGGTCCGCGGCACACTCTTTTGGAACATCGAGAAGATCGTGCGCGAACGCAAGCCCACGCTCATCTGCCTCGAGAACGTGCGCAACCTCGCTGGCCCCCGCCACAAGCATGAGTGGCAGGTCATCATCGAACACCTGCGCAACGCCGGCTACCAGGTCGCGGAGGAGAGCGCGGTGTTCTCGCCGCACCTCATCGCACCAGACTTTGGCGGCTCACCGCAGGTGAGAGAGCGCGTCTTCATCACGGCGACTCTGGTCCCGGAGCACATGGTCATGGATCCAGACCCGGCCCCAGTTGCGCTCCCCGAACACGTGCTGATGCACCGTGAATGGAACCTCGTCGAGGATCTACCCATGGACGCTTCCCGCAATGTGGCCGGTACCGAGATTTCACTAGATGAGCGCGCATGGGTTGATCACTGGGAGCAGATGGTGGTCTTCATGCGGGCGTGGCGCGCCGATCAATCACGCCGCACCGGCGAGCCCATCAGGAGACTTCCCGGCCACCCGATCTGGGCCGATGCTTGGGTATCGACTTCAGCTGAGCGTGAGCGTCTTCTCGATGGCGCCCCAGCCTGGAAGGCTGGCTTTCTCAAGAAGAACTTTGACCTGTACGACGGCTTACGGGAGTTCCTTGGAGCGAAAGAGATGGGCAAGTGGCTTCGTAGGGTTCGCCAGTTCCCAGAGTCACGGCGCAAACTGGAGTGGCAGGCCCAGGACGCTGAGTCCATGTGGGACTGCGTGATCTCATTCAGGCCGTCTGGGCTGAGGGTCAAACGCCCCACCCACTTGCCTGCGCTGGTCGCCATCACGCAGACCCCCATCATCGGACCACTCAAGCGGAAACTCTCCGCGCGCGAAGCGGCGCGGCTCCAAGGGCTACCCGACAATTTCTCCTTCGGAACCCAGCGTGACGCCTTGACCTACAAACAGATGGGCAACGGCGTCAACGTGGGTGTCGTAAACCAAGTCCTCAAAGCGCACTGCGAACGCGACAAGCACCTGTTGCTCGCCACCGAGCGCGGCCGCGCCATCTACGCCATGGTGTCGTCCGCCCCCGACCTACCGCGGGAGGCGGTTGCAGAGCGGCTCGACGCTTTGCAACGCACCCCAGACACAGCATCAGCCGCCGCTGTGCTCCCGTAAGGAAGCTCAACGACGGCCGGTGCCGTGCGCTCACGCTCGCCCAGCCCACCAGGAGAGCGGTGGAACTGGGCGGGTGAACAGTTATCCGGTGACGGAGGTGACTTCGTTCAGTGCGAAGCCCACCTCGACGGACTTCCAGACCTCGCCTGTCACGTAGTCCACGATGTGGACCGTCTCCGTGGCCGGGTCTGCGATGTACGCCATGCCATCAACGATGGTGAGGGACGGGTGGGCGGTCTGCCACTCCTCGGGCACCTCCCACGCGTCAATCACGGCAGTCTCGGTCAGCACCTCACCGGACTCGTCCAGGGTGCGCAGCACACCATCGGATCCCAACACCAACAGTTCACCCTCGGAACCGCGGCGGATTCCACGCCAGGTGTAGGTGGCATCGGCGTCACCGAAGGGGTTGACCACGGTGATGGTTTCCTCTTCCGGGTTCAGGATAGAGATTTCGCTCAAACCCAGGCCGCCCTCAGGGTCGGACTTGTAGTCACCCAGGACCACATCCGAGCCATCAAAGGCGTGCAGGTTGCCGATGCGACCAAAGTCTCCGTCAACGCTCAGCTTGTGGACGTGCTCGCCGTGGAAAGCGAGCGCACCGTCCTGGCAGCCGACCATGAAGAACTCTTCGCCTTCAGCGTTCGTGAAGGCAGTCTCGCCGTGGACACCCGGGCATTCGTCACTCGAGGCCAGGACCGCGTCCTCAGCGTCCAGCAGCATTGCGCCGGTGCGCTCGTCTTCGTTTCCGCGCGTCACCAGCAGTTCGCCAGTTTCGGATACCGCAGCCACGCCGTGGTGCGCTTCTTCTGCCGTCCATTCGCGGATGGTGTGCAGGTGTTCGTGCTCCACCATGTCGGTCCACTCGGACGTCTCAACAACCTGGACCTTGCCGGTGCCGTCATCCCACAGTGCGGTGAGGCCGTCGTGAGGGACCACGTGGCCGGGGGTGGTCGCGTCGATGAACAGATCCGTCAGGGCAGGGTCCGCCACGTAGTAGTGGTAGTGGTCGCCGTGCTCCTGAGACCAGGTGCCGGCGTCCAGGATGGCCCAGCCACCCTCAGTGGAGACAGCCACGTGGCGACCGTCGCCCGCGGGAGACACGCGGTTGAAACCGTCGATCGCGATGTCGCCTTCCACTTCCAGTGTGGTGGCGTCCAGCACCACTACTCCACCGTCGTAGGTGGCAACCAGGCGCGGGGTGCGTGCGGAGGCTTCCTGTGCCGAGGACCCGGCGTTTTCGTCGTGGTGGTCGTCAGCGTGCTCTTCGTGGGCGTCGGCGGTGGTGCCTGCAGTGGCCTCGGCGTCGCTGTCAGCGGGAGCACAGGCGGCGAGCGCGATCAGCGCGGCAATGCCGACTGCGGAGCCGGCGGTGGCGTGGTTCAGTTTCATGATGTGTAAGCCCTGGTAGGACTTGCCTTCCTAGTGTTGGGGGCTCGTGGTCAAGCCCGGCACGTGGGGGTGAGTGCGGGTCCGCTCAGCGCGGGTCGCTTCTCCGTTGATGGGCGGCCGGGGCGGGCTGCAGTCACACCCTGGCCGCTGGCACGACCGTACCACAGAATAGTAATCATTCTCATTCTCAAGATGGCCCGGCCGGGCGACCCCACCATCGGCCCCACGGCGTCGCCCCGCGGCACCGGCCCCAGTGCAGCCCCCGCAGTACCCTGGCCACACCAGGCATCCACACGCCCATCCGCTCCGAACACCGCAGGCATCCCACACCAGGAGGACACATGCTTGACACGGCCGCAGCGGCATACGCCCTGGTCCTAGGCGCAGTAGCCGCATTCAATCCCTGCGGCTTCGCGCTCCTACCCGCCTACATCACCGCACTCGTCACCGGTAGCGCGGACTCATCGGTCCCCCGCACCACGGCCTTACGGCGCGCTATCCGCTTCGGCGTCGCGATGAGCGCAGGCTTCCTGGCCGTGTTCCTCCTGCTAGGGCTGCTCTTTGGCGGAGTGAACCTCGCTCTCCAAGCATCGATCCTGCCGTACGTGTCCTACGTCACCATCGTCATTGGTGTGGCGCTCGCCGCCCTGGGCGTGGTCCTGACTGTGCGGGGCGAAATGAGCGGACCCGGCCTCCGGCTCGACGGCCGCGCCCCCCGGACCACGTTCTGGTCCCAAGTGGGCTACGGCGCAGCATTCGCCATCGCGTCGCTGAGCTGCACCATCGGCCTGTTCCTCGTGGTCGTCACGCAAGCACTCAACGCCACCAACCCCGCCAACGCCGTGGTCCCCTTCCTGGCCTACGCACTCGGCATGGGCACAGCCGTCGTCTTGGTCTCCATCCTTGCCGCGCTCCTGGGCTCCGGACTCGCCGCCGGACTGCGACGCCACACTGTTGCCATCATGCGTGCGGGCGGTGTTCTCATGGTCCTCGCGGGTGTCTACGTCGCCGTGTTCGGCCTCGCCGAGGTCCTCCCCCGCTACGGCGTCCACGCGCTCGAACCAGTCCTGGAAGTCACCATCTCCGCCCAGCAGGCAGTCTCCGCGGCCGTGTCCTCCTGGGGAACGCCCGTACTGATCGCCTTGGGCGCAGTAGCGCTCGCCGCCGTCGTGTGGGCGTTCGTCACGGGACGGGCCGATGCCCGGGAAACGCCGGCACCGGCCTCCACCATCCGCGTGGCCGACGCCAGCACGCTGGACTCCATCAAAGACAAGCTGTGACGCTACGGCCGCCACTGCCGCATCTGTCCTAGGCCCGCTACCCTCAAGCCCGCTACGTACACAAAAGTGCCGGAACCCCTCAATGTTCCGGCACTTTCGCACGCTGAGCGTGTGAGCGCGAGGAGCAGGCTTAACGCGAAGCCAGATCCTCCGCCGCTGCAACGATCTCGTCCGTGTCGAGCGATCCGGCCACGGTCTCGATCGTGCCGTCATCATTGATCAGCACAAAGGCCGGCTGGTAGCTCACACCGAACCCGGACCACAGCGAGCCATCCTCATCAAAGATGTGCTGGAAGTCGCCCAGGCCATACGTGTCAACGAACCCCTGTGAGGAGTCCACATCTGCCTGGCCGGGCAGGCCATACAGCGTGACACCGTCCGGCAGTGCGGCATTCGCAGCCGCCACATCCGGCGCCTCGCCCTGGCAGATCGGGCACCACGATGCCCATGCCCACAAGATCGTGTCCTGGCCGGCAAGGTCTGCGCCAGCGAACTCGGCGCCGTCCATCAGTGTCGTGGCGGTGAAGTCCAGTTCGGTGGGGACATCGGCGGCCATGGCGTCGTCGGAGGACTCGTCGTCGTCCTTGTCCATGGCGTCGTCTTCCATGGCGTCCGCGGTGGCGGTCGCCTCAGTGGTCGACTCCATGGAGTCGTGCGTGGACTCCATCGCATCTTCCGAGCCGGACATCGCGTCCGCCGGCTCCGCGTCACTTGCACACGCAGTCAAGGTGAAACTTGCGACGCCCACCGCAGCAAGAGTCATGAGCGTCTTCCTCGACACCGCTGTCCTGGTGCGAGCCTGCATTGTTGTCACAGCCATGGTGGCCTCCCGGGGTTCATTGGTCACGGTACGTCACGTCCCCAGCGCATGCTCGCGCCGAGTCCTGCGCAGTATTCGAAGTCACAGCCCACCCGGATGGGTTCCGCACGCGAGTGCGAGCTACATGTCGGGCGCCATGTCGGTGAAGTGGGCGTAATCCTTCTTGAACGCGACCGCGATCGTGTCGGTGGGGCCGGCACGGTGCTTCGCCACAATGAAGTCCGCCTCGCCCGGACGGTTGTCGCGGTCATACACATCGTCACGGTGCAGCAAGATCACGATGTCTGCGTCCTGCTCGATGGCGCCGGACTCACGCATGTCAGACAGCATCGGCTTCTTCTCCGTGCGCTGTTCAGAACCGCGGTTCAGCTGCGAGATCGCGATCACAGGGACCTCGATCTCCTTCGCCAAAAGCTTCAACGCACGCGAGAACTCGGACACCTCTTGCTGGCGCGACTCCACCTTGCGTCCCGAACTCATCAGCTGCAGGTAGTCCAGCACCACCAAACCCAAGTTGTGCTGCTGCTTGAGGCGGCGACACTTGGCACGAATCTCCATGAGCGTCATGTTCGGGGAGTCGTCGATGAACAGCGGTGCCTTGGCGAGCCGCGCGGCAGTGTGGGCCAGGCGCTCCCAGTCATTGGGACCCATCGGCCCCTTTGTCAGCTTGGACAGTTTGACGCTCGCCTCTGCGGACAGCATGCGCTTGGTGATTTCTTCGCGGCTCATTTCGAGCGAGAAGATGACGGACGCCCGGTTGTGGTGAATCGACGCGGACCGTGCAATGTCCAAGCCCAGGGTTGACTTACCCACGGCGGGACGTGCCGCGATCACGATCATCTGACCGCCCTGGAGGCCACCTGTCAGCTCATCGAGGTCCCGGAAGCCGGTGGGAACACCCAGCATTTCGCCGTCACGGCTCGACGCGGCATCCACCTGCTCGAGCGTCTGCTCCATGACGTCCCCGAGTGACAGGTAGTCCTGGGTGTTGCGACGTTCCGTGACCTTGAAGATCTCCGCTTGTGCGCCGTCAACGACGGCGTCAATTTCTGAGCCGTCACCGTCGTAGCCCATGCCCGCAATGCGCGTGCCGGCCTCGACGAGGCGACGAAGGATGGACTGCTCGCGGACCAGCTTGGCGTAGTAGCCCGCCGATGCCGCCGACGGCACCACCGAGATCAACGTGTGGAGGTACTCCGCTCCCCCGGCGCGACTCAGCTGGTTGGTGCGCTGTAGTTCCGCGCCCACCGTCAGCGCGTCCACCGGGTCACCGCCGTTGTAGAGCTTGACGGCGCAGTCGAAGATCAGTTCGTGGGCGGGCTTGTAGAAGTCATCCGCGCGCACCATCTCAATGACGTCAGCCATAGCGTCCTTGGACAGCAGCATGGAGCCCAGCACCGACTGTTCGGCCTCAAGGTTCTGCGGAGGGAGCCGCTCATAGGAGGGCGGTTCCTGACCGTATGAAGCTTCGAGCTCGTCGACTGACATAAAGCGGTGGACCTCCCTGATGTGGGCTTGAGGCCCAGTGTCCCTGACAGGTGTGACACGCCAAGTTATGGCGCGGGACGCTACTTCACAAGTTGAGATGCGCCGATGCCGTGGACAACTTGTGAACATCCTGTGAACAACCGGGGGGTCAGGCTGTGGACGCGTGCCCACAGCCTGTGGATGCAGGTGTGGATATCTACCCCAGTTGTCCACCATTGCCTGCTTTACCAGGGTAGATAGTGAAAACTGACCTGGGGAAAACCCGAGTGGAAAACTCCCGGGCGTGTCGCGCATCGGCGTGTCGCAACTGGCTGCCGCCTGCGCCATCCCCAGCCTCCTGGCAGTTATCTGGTGTCACTTTTCGCAGGCGGATTCAATGGGCTATTGCAACAGGGCTTGGTTGGTTGTCTCGTATGGGGTGGCGAAGTTGAGTCCCTTGCGGGGTCGGCAGCGATTGCCTGGTGCGCGTGTCCCCAACTGACTGAGATTTGGGAGCCGATGCGTGACTCGCCGGTGTGTTGCGGGTCCCGCGGGGTCAGTTCAGTCACTTTGGGCCGGCGGGGAGCGCGCCGAGGACGGAACGCACGCAGCCACCAACCCGCCACTGGGGCCGCCAGGAACACAACAAGGCCCGGCCCCCCGCAAGGGGAACCGGGCCTCGTGAGCGTAAAGCGCGTTACTTCGCGGCCACGACCTGAACGGTCACGGTTGCGGAGATCTCCGAGTGAAGGGAAACCTCCACCTGGTACTCGCCCAGCGCCTTGATGGGCTGGCCGATGTGGATGCGGCGCTTGTCGACCTTCGCGGAGTCACCGATCGCGGCTGCGATGTCGGCGGGGGTCACGGCGCCGAAGAGGCGACCGGACTTGCCAGCCTTAGCGGTGACCTTGACGGGCGAGGACTGCAGCGTGTTACGAGCTGCCTGTGCCTCTTCCACGGACGCAATTTCCTTGGCACGCTGTGCCTTGCGGATGCCCTCGATCTGCTTCTCGGCACCAGCGGACCACGGGGTGGCCAGCTTGCGAGGAACCAGGTAGTTGCGTGCGTAGCCGTCCTTGACGTCAACGACGTCACCGGCGATGCCGAGGCCAGAGACCTCGTGGGTCAGGATGAGCTTTGCCATGTCTGACCCCCTATCAGCGGCCGGAGCCGGCGTAGGGAAGCAGTGCCAGTTCGCGGGCGACCTTGATCGCGCGCGCGATCTCGCGCTGCTCCTGGACGGACACACCGGTCACGCGACGCGAACGGATCTTGCCACGGTCCGAGATGAACTTACGCAGAAGAGCGGTGTCCTTGTAGTCGATCTTGTCGACCTTGGCCGCCTTGAGCGGGTTCACCTTCTTCCGCGGCTTGCGGATGTCGTGCTTAGCCATTGTTAATGCTCCTGAAGTGGATAAGTGTTTAGAACGGAGGCTCGTCCGACGCGGGGGCGGTTGCCCACGGGTCGTTCGAGGAGCCGCCTGCCGGGGCGCCACCGCCGAAGCCACCACCGCCGCCGGGGCCGCCCGAACGCTGGGTACGGTTCACCTTGGCGGTGGCGTAACGCAGCGAGGGACCAACCTCGTCGACCTGGAGCTCGACTACCGAGCGCTTTTCCCCGTTGGACTCAAACGAACGCTGCACCAGGCGGCCGGTCACGATGACGCGGGTTCCCTTGGTGAGCGACTCGGCCACGTTTTCTGCGGCTTCGCGCCAAAGCGAGCAACGCATGAACAGGGTGTCGCCGTCCTTCCACTCATTCGACTGACGGTCGAAGGTGCGCGGCGTGGATGCCACGGTGAAGTTCACGACTGCTGCGCCGGACTGGATGAATCGCAGTTCCGGGTCAGCGGTGAGGTTTCCGACAACGGTGATCGGAGTTTCGCCTGCCATGGATGTTCCCCTTAGTTTCGTGTTGAGTATTTAGTGCAGTCGGGATCAGTGCTACTTGGCGTCGGGACGCAGCAGCTTGGTGCGAAGAATCGTCTCGTTCAGGCCGAGCTGACGCTCGAGTTCCTTAGCGGTGGCGGACTCTGCGGTGAAGTTAATGACCGCGTAGATTCCGTCGTTCTTCTTCTTGATCGGGTAGGCCAGGCGACGGCGGCCCCAGATGTCGACGTTGTCGACGGTGCCCTTGTCGGTCGTGACCACGTTCAGGTACTTGTCGAGCGAGGGCTGAACCGTACGCTCGTCCACCTCGGGATCGAGGATGACCATCATCTCGTACTGACGCATCGTGAAACCCACCTCCTTTGGACTCATGCGGCCACGGACGTTCCGTGGCAGGAGGGTTGATGCTTGGCGTCTTGGACTGCCGGGTGGCGGCCCAATGAGCCACGGAAAAGGATACCTGTCCCGTGTGGCCCACGCCAGCCCTTGTGGGGGCCGTCACAGCGGGAACCTGTCAGGCGACCCGCCTAGACTGGCGGCGCAGCGGTAGCCGACTGAATTTCGTGAGGTAGATGTGAAGCCTGTTCTGGTCGTGGGCCTTGGTGGCGACATTGGTGTGTACGCGTTTTTGCGTGCCGCTCATGAAGGGTTGGGGTGGCGTACCGCGGTGGTGTCGAAGGTGGTGACCACCTTTATGCGGTACTCGACGTTGAGCGAGTGGATTCACGAGCCGAACATGGCGGATCCGGTGGCGCTGCGCGACCGTCTGAACGGTATTGCTGCGGACAATCCGGATCACGAGCTGGTGCTGTTCACGAACCTTGACTGGACGGTGCGCGCCATCATTCAGCAGCGGGAGCACTTGGATCCGCGGTGGCATGTGCCGCTGTGCAGCCTGGAGGCGTTTGACAAGGTCAGCTCCAAGACAGGTTTCCAGACCTTGTGTGACGACCTGGGGATTCGTACGCCGGTGACGTTGGATGTGGGCTTTACGGCCAGTGCCGTGGCGGCGGGCGCGCTGACCCCAGACAGTGCTGTGGAGCAGATCGAGGCCCGGGGCCTGGAGTTCCCTCTGATCGGCAAGCCGTCGGCGAGCGCTGACTGGTTTGAGGTGGATTTCCCCGGCAAGTTGAAGATCCACCACTTCCACTCCACCGCGGAGCTGCGTGAGGTGCTGGAGCACTTGGCAGAGCGGAACTATCCGTCCGAGTTCTTGGTGCAGGAGTTTGTTCCTGGGGATGAGACTCACATGCGGTCGCTGACGGCGTACCGGGACTCCAGCGGTGAAACCTCGCTGCTGGCGGGTGGACAGGTGCTGCTGGAGGAACACACTCCGGGCACGCTGGGCATTCCTGCTGCGATCCTCACGGGCGTGGATCAGCCGGCCTTTGATGATGCGCGCCGCCTTCTGGACGCTGCGGGCTACACGGGCTTCGCGAACTTTGACTACAAGGTCTCCTCCCGTACGGGAGAGAACGTGTTCTTCGAGGTCAATCCGCGCATCGGCCGGAACAACCACTACGTCACTGCCGCGGGCGTGAATGTGGCCGAGGTCTTGGCCCGCGACTTGCTTCCCCAGTACGCGACTGGCGACGCGCCCGCGCTGACGCCCACCAAGGAAGTGCTGTACTCCGTGGTGCCGTGGCGACTGTTGAAGCGGTACCTGCTGGACGACGCGCTGCGCGCCAAGGTGGACGATGCTCGCAAACGTCACGGGATCGCCCACCCGCTGCGTTATGGGGCCGATGCTTCACTCAAGCGCCGTATCTACGTGCGCCTTCTCGACATGCGTCTCGCCCGCAAGTACAAGGAGTTCTACCCGGAGCCCACGGCTGACGGCCTGTAGCCCCGCCCATCCACGACGGCTGTCGTGGATGAAGCGGCGCGGCCGTTCGCATCGGCCGTCTGAGAGTTCCCCCGTCTAGGCTGGCCTCTGTGACTGCCCTGCCTTTGACTGTGAGCGAGATCGGCGACCAGGAGTTTGTGGATCTTGCGCGCCGTGCCAACCATCCTGTCCCGATCGAACAAGCCCCCGTGTGGGATGCGTACGACGAGGCGGTCGAGGGACGCGCGCATTGGCGCAGGCTGGTCCTGAAGGCTGGGGACGATGCAGTCGCTGTGATCTCGCTGTCTGCCTACGAGGGCCGCGGCTTCCGCTACCTGTGGGCGCGTCACGGTCCCGTCTGGGTGGCAGAGCAGACGTCAGCGCGGGCAAAGATGGTGCGCCGTGCGCTCGTGGCGTATGTGAAAGCAGAGGCGCCGTGGGCGGCGTTCATTCGCCTGCACGCCGCCACTGCGGACTCTGACCTGCGGGAGCTGTTGCAGACCGTCACGTACGACCGAACCGTCGTGATCGACCTCACGCCGGATGAAGAAGCGATCCTGGGGTCCTTCTCCAAGACGGGCCGCAAGAAGGTCCGCCGCACATTGCGTGACACGGACATGGTGGTCACGGATGAGTCGGGCATCTCGGCTGAGGACTTCGCGGAGCTGTACGAGATTTACCGGGAAACGGCGGAGCGTGATGGCTTTGGCATCTTCCCCATTGAGGTGTACCTCAACATGATTGAGGCGCTGGGCGAGAACGCCCGCGTGTGGGTAGCCCGCCGTCATGACACCGGGCCTGACGGCGATCGCAAACCCGGCCGGGCCGTGTCATGGATCATCTCAACGGTGTACGACAACGCTGGCTGCGACGTGTACGGCGGATCCAACGCGGAGGCGTTCGCCACCAACGCAGCAATCCGCTTGAAGTGGGAGATCCTGCTGCGACTCAAGGCGGAAGGAGTCACTCAGTACGACCTCATGGGGGTGGGCTCCGAGCGTGCACCCACGTTGATGGGCGTACGCGACTTCAAGGCACAGTTCGGCGAGATCGTCGAGGTCGACGGCGCATGGGATGTGCCAGTCAAGCCGCTGCGTTACCGGGCATTGGTGTGGGCCCTGAAGCTCAAGCGGGCACTGGGCCGCTAGCAGCAACCACGGCGGCCACGGCTCTCGCCTGTGCGGCGGGACCGTAGCCGCGCGTTAGTTGCGACGCAGTTCCGGGGCGGGGACCTTCCGCAACGCGAGAATCGCGAGGCAGACGACCGCGGCGACTGCGCTGACCCAGAGCGCCACCGTGGTCCACGAGTCGAAGAACCCGGGAGTTTCCCCGGACTCTGGGGCCCCGGCAATCACCAGCACCCAGATCCACACCTGACCGCACCACACCAGGATCACGCGGGCGGTATGCGCGACCGGCGCGCCAAAGCCACGGCGTTCCACGGTCACGAAGGTCACCCACAGCCAGGTGCCAGCAATGGCGACCCACGTAGCGAGACCCCACCAACCGTTCGAAAACTCGAAGATCACCGACCCCAGCGGGGTGTAGGGCGGGTACAGGACGGGGCCGAGCGCGAGCACTCCGATGAGTGCCCACGGCCAGCCGATCGCGCGAGTGTGGCGACGCTTCACGGCACGCGCAGTTCCCCACGCCACCGCAGCCATCACCACAATCGCCGCAACGGCTCCATATGTCATGCCCGAACCCTACGGGAGTACAGGCGTGACGGGTTCACCCGAGACCGCGGGGTCTGAGGACGGTTGTGGGTCCGGCGGGTCCGTGGTTTCCGAGGGTTGCGGGTCCGGCGGGTCCGTGGTCTCGGACGGTTGTGGTTTGGGCGGTTCCGTCGTTTCTGTTTCCGTGGGTTCCGGCTCCGGCGGCTCAGTCGTCTCGGTTTCAGACGGCGTGGGCGTGGGGCTCGGTGAGGGGCTCTCGGTGGGCGTGGGTGACGTGGTGGGTTCCATCGTGTGTCCCGTACCAACGTTCGCGCGCTCGGGGAACTCCTCGATCGGATAGTCCTCGAGGATGGGGCCCATCATCCACGTCCAGATCGATGCGGGCACCGTGGATCCGGTGATTTCGCTGTAGCCGCCAAAGGGCGTGATCTGTTCTGTGGAGCCGTCTTCACCCACCTGGTACATCGCTACTGCGCCCACGATCTGCGGGGAGAATGCAACGAACCATGCGGACCGGTTGTCGTTGGAGGTTCCGGTCTTGCCAGCCAGCGGACGGCCAAGTTCCTTCGCCGTCACACCGGAGCCAGACTCGATGACTTGCTGCATGGCGTAGGTGGTGTCTGCCATGACGTCTTCTTCGAAGACGCGGCGCGAGGTGTCCTCGTGTGCGTAGACCTCTTCGCCGTCGTGCGCGGTGAGAGATGCGACCAAGTACGGGTCAGTGCTGACTCCGCCGGTGGCGAAGGTGGCGTACGCCGATGCCATGTCCAGGGCGTGCGGGGAGGCAGTACCCAAGACGTTGGAGGCGTTGGCTTCAAGTCCCAGGGTGTCTTCCGGCAGGCCCGCGCGAATCGCGGTGTCCATGACGGTCTGGGCACCGATGTCTTCCGCAAGCCCCACATACGCAGTGTTGATCGACTTCTCGGTCGCTTCGACAAGGTCGACCACGCCAAAGTCGTAGCCACCAAAGTTACGCACGGGAGATTCGAAGCCGTCGAACTCCATCTCGTTGTTGCCCAGGTACTCGGAATCCAGGCCGATGCCGAGCTCCAGTCCACCGACGAGCGCGAAGGGCTTGAACGTCGAGCCTGCCTGGGCGACGTCCTGGGTGACGGCGTTGCGTTGGCGTTCCAGGTAGTCGGAACCGCCGTACATCGACGTGATCGCGCCGGTGTCAGCTTCCACGGTTACTGCGGCCACTTGCAGGTTGTCCGCGTGGTCGTCGGGCATCTCCGCGACAGCGTCTTCAGCTGCCTGCTGGTGCTCCGGAATGATCGTGGTGACGATGCGGTAGCCCTGAGATTCGATTTCTTCACGGCTGATACCGGAGACTTCTGCGACCTCGTTGAGGGCTTCCTGAACGATGTAACCCTGGGTTCCACCGAACACGTCTTCACGTGAGTACTCAATGGTTTCGGGGAAAGTGGTGATGGCGTCACGTTCCGTTTGCGTCAGGAACTTGGTGTCGACCATGCCGTCGAGCACATAGTTCCAACGTGACTCTGCCTTCTCCGGGTCCACGGCAGGGTCCCACGCGCTGGGCGCGGGAACGATGGCAGCCAGCATGGCGGCTTCCTCGATGGTGAGGTCTGCGGCGTGCTTGTCGAAGAACTCGCGGGACGCGGCCTCAACTCCGTAGGCTCCACGGCCCAAGTAGATGGTGTTGAGGTAGTTCTCGAGGACCTCGTCCTTGGTCTGCTCGGAGTCGATCTTGAGGGCGAGCAGCGTTTCCTTGATCTTGCCGGGGATCGAGGTCGTGGTCTCACCCACGTAATAGCGCTCCACATACTGCTGGGTGATGGAGGATCCACCGCGGGGCTGGTCCAGCACGATGGTGTCCCACAGTGCCTTCGTCATGCCCAGCACGTTGATACCCGGGTTGGTGTAGAACGTACGGTCTTCTGCCGCGACAAACGCTTGGGGCACGTACTCGGGGAGGGACTTCAGTTCCACCGATTCACGGTCGGCAACTCCCAGGCGCGCCATCTCGGTCTCGCCGTCCGCGTAGTAGAAGACAGACGACTGTGCCTGCGCAAAGTCATCGGGTTCGGGGATTTCGATGCGCGAGTACACGATGATGAGCGCGACGATGCCGATGATGGTGATCGACAAGAGCGCAATGAGAAGCCACAGGGCAATGCGCTTGAGCCAGCCCTTCCAACCCAAGGGCTCCTTTTCCTCGTCTCCCCCGTTACCGTTGCCTCCCTTGCCACCGCCGGATCCGCCTGCGGGTCCGGTCTTGCGAGCAGGCGCCGCACCGTTCTTGGTGGCCGACTGGTTGATGGGCTGTGCGCCGGTGGCACCCCACGGCGGGATGCCGTTGGCAGGCTTGCCGGATGCGCCACGCTGGACGCCCGTGGCGGGACGCGTGGGCTGCGCGCCGGTAGGCACGCGCGTGGAGCGTCGCGGTGGAGTGTTGGAACTGTTGGTCACAGTGTTCACCCTAGAAAGTCGTCTGGCATCTACATTGGTCGGCGCGCGCGCAAGGACAATCCCGCGTGGCGCGGTTGCCTCTGTAACGCCCGAACTACGGGATTTGTCCCCCAACCGGTGTTCCCGACCACTGTACAGGCGTGATCTTCGATGTATCGTGGCGATACAACGCTCTGCTATGGTGAGTGCCGCATCGGCCCACCCGCACGCCCTCGGAAGGAGTAGCCATGGCTAAGACCGACGTCCTGTCGCTCGCCATCCTCGGCATGCTCGCCGAGCAGCCCCTGCATGGCTACCAAATCCGCAAACGACTGGGCGGCTCCCTGGGCCCCTTCCGGGCCCTCAGCTACGGATCGCTGTACCCATGCCTCAAGCGCATGGTCGCATCGGGCCTCATCGCCGCAGACGACTCCGACGTCGCAGACGCCACCCGGCCCGGCGGCTCCAAGCGCTCCCGCATCGCATACGGGCTCACCGATGCCGGCAAAGACCGTCTTGCCGCAGAGCTTGCCTCCTCCGGCGCATCGGCCTGGGAAGACGACACCTTCGACGTACGCTTCGCGCTCTTCGGCAAAACCGACTCCGCGACCCGCCTACGCATCCTCGAAGGACGGCGCACCCGCCTCTCAGAACGCCTCGAAGAAGTTGCCGAAGGCCTCGCACGCATGCGCGACCGCCACGACGCCTACACCGCCGAACTTCAACGCCACGGCCTTGAACGAGTCGAGCGTGAGGTCGAATGGCTCGACAAACTCATCGAGAACGAACGTTCCGCAACCCGCGGAACCGACAACCACACCGCTTCCGCGGGAGACAACAACTAAGGAGAAATTATGGCTTCACTTCGCGTTGCCATTGTGGGCGTGGGTAACTGCGCCACGTCGCTTGTTCAGGGCGTGGAGTACTACAAGAACACCCCCGCCACCGAGACCGTCCCCGGCCTCATGCACGTCCAGTTCGGCGACTACCACGTCTCCGACATCGAGTTCGTGGCCGCATTCGACGTGGACTCGCTCAAGGTTGGCAAGGAACTCGTTGAGGCCACCGAAGCCTCCGAGAACAACACCATCAAGATCTGCGACGTCCCCAAGACCGACATCCAGGTCCAGCGCGGCGTGACCCTCGACGGTCTGGGCAAGTACTACCGGGACACCATCGTCGAGTCCGACGAAGCCCCCGTAGACGTGGTCCAGGTCCTCAAGGACACCGAAGCTGACGTGCTGGTCTGCTACCTGCCCGTGGGCTCCGAAGAGGCCGCCAAGTACTACGCCCAGTGCGCCATCGACGCCGGCGTGGCGTTCGTCAACGCGCTGCCCGTGTTCATCGCTTCCGACCCCGAATGGGCCAAGAAGTTCGAAGACGCAGGCCTGCCCATCGTCGGTGACGACATCAAGTCGCAGGTGGGCGCCACCATCACCCACCGCGTGCTGGCCAAGCTGTTCGAACAGCGCGGCGTGGTCCTGGACCGCACCTACCAGCTCAACGTGGGCGGCAACATGGACTTCAAGAACATGCTCGAGCGTGAGCGCCTGGAGTCCAAGAAGATCTCCAAGACGCAGGCCGTCACCTCCAACCTTGAAGGCCCCCTGGCCGGCAAGAAGGAAGACCGCAACGTCCACATCGGCCCTTCGGACTACGTGGCGTGGCTCGACGACCGCAAGTGGGCATACGTCCGCCTGGAAGGCCGTGCCTTCGGTGAGGTTCCCCTGAACCTGGAGTACAAGCTCGAGGTGTGGGACTCCCCCAACTCAGCCGGAATCATCATCGACGCGATCCGTGCGGCAAAGATTGCCAAGGACCGCGGCGTGGGTGGCCCGATCCTGTCGGCGTCGACCTACTTCATGAAGTCCCCGCCTGTCCAGATGGAGGACACGCAGGGCCGCGCCCAGCTCGAGGCATTCATTGCAGGCGAGGTGGAGCGCTAGTCCCCGGAGCGCATTGACGCGCGGATAAAGCCCGGATCGCTTGTGTGGTAGCGATCCGGGCTTTGTCGTTCCTGGACCAGCTCCCTGCACCGTTCCCTGCACCTGTCCCTGCTCCGCGCTCCCCGCCCTCACCTTTCGCGCGAAATGGCTCCATTTGGTTGTTTTAGCTCACCAAAACAGGCATTTCTTGCCACTTGGGGGCTTCGTGGGGTCCAGGAAGGGACGATGCTGGGGCTCAGCGGCCCCCAGCGGTGCGGTCAGCGGCAGTTCAGCTCTGCTCCGCCGCCGCCTGAAGCGCACGCAGGACAGGGGTCTCCCCCTCCATGAGTTCCCACTGGTGACCGATGGTGGCGGGCTGGTCGAGGCAGTCCGCGATGGCGTGGGCCACGTCCGCTCGCGTGATGGTTCCACGTGAAACCTCAGGCGCCACGATGATGCGGCCCGTGGGAGCATCATCCGTGAGCCCGCCCGGGCGCAGGATCGTCCAGTCCAGGCCGGACTCCCTCAGCGCAGCATCGGCTTCGCTCTTGGCCGCCACGTACGCGGCCCACACTTCACCGTTGGCCGGATCTGGAGCATCGTCCACACGCCATGCGGAGACCTGCACCAGGCGCTTCACTCCAGCCGCCTGCGCCCCCGCGATCGACTTGAGCGAGCCGCCCAAATCCACGGTGCGCTTGCGTTCGATGTTGCCGTCCGGTCCGCCACCGGCCGTGAACACCACGGCGTCACACCTCTCAAACGCTGCGGCAAAGTCCGCCTCCGTGGAGTTCTCGATGTCCAGTCGCACGGGCTGAGCGCCGAGACGCGCCAACGCGATGAGGTGGTCCTCGCTCCGGGCGGTCGCCACCACGGTGTGCCCGCGGCCAGTGAGGATCGGGATGAGGTGTCGGGCGACCTTTCCATGGCCGCCCACGATGGCAATGCGCTGTGAAGTAGTCATCTGCCCACTGTGCCGCGGCCGGGACGTAGATGCACGCGCGTTCGCGTCACGTGAAACTCGCACGGCCGGCCCCTGGTGGCACAAAACCGTTGTTTTAGCTACCTATAACAGCCAAATGGAGCCATTTGACGGGAAAGGCGTGGGCGTGGGCGTGGGTGCGGGCGGAAGATGGCGGGCGGGTGCGGGCCGGAAAGGGAGCGCGGAAGGGGCCGACTGCTACCCCAGGCGCGGGTCCGGACCGTAGCGGTTCTCACCGGGCTTGCCGGGGAACACACAGATCGCCAACGGCACCACCACCAGGCCCACCACAATGAACCACAGCCAGTGCGCGCTAAACCCGGCATCGTGCAGGCGTCGCGCCATGGCAGCCAGCAGCGGGAAGAACGTCACCAGTGCCACCATGATGATGATGGCGATCCCCAGATAGAACAGCCACCACGTGACATCGCCCTGGACGTCGTCAGGGAGCGTTCCATCCGGAAGGGTCTGCTCAGCGATCGGGGCAAAGGCCTGTCCCATCACGATTCCGCCCGTCACAAACAACGGCAACGAAATCAGTTGCACAGCCAGGTAGAACCACCAGAACTCGCTACGCCTCGCTCGGCCACCAAAGACCACATACTTCTGGAAGCCCGTCGCGACGGCATCGCCAAAGCTCATGGTGTGGACCACTCCTCTTCACTCACGTACAAGTACAGCCAGCGTAGTGCCGCGCACCGCCGTCACTGATCCCGGTCCCAGCGACACCCCCTAGGCTTGCGCCATGTCTTTGGTGCGCGACGTCAAACAGCTCTGGCACCTCCCGGGATTCCGCCGACTCACCTATGCGCGACTGCTGTCGCAAGGTGGGGACGGCATGTTCCAGGTAGGGATCGCCGCAGCGTTCTTCTTTGACCCCACCACTGCTTCCACCCCAGAAGCGATCGCCGCGGGATTCGCGGTTCTGCTGGCGCCCTTCACCATCGTGGGTCCGTTCGTGGGTCCGTTGATTGACCGTTGGCAACGTCAACGCATCCTGCTGATCGGCAACCTCGTGCGCCTGGTCCTGGTCCTTGCGATCTGTGTGGCGTTGTGGATGTCATGGCCCTTGTGGTCGCTGTACGCGCTCGCGCTGCTGGCGTTGTCCGTCAACCGTTTCCTGCTGGCGGCCATGACGGCGGGCCTTCCCCGCATCGTCCCGGCAGACGCTCTCTTGCCGGCAAACTCCGTGCTCCCCACGCTGGGCACTATCGCTGCTGCGGCCGGCGGGGCGATTGGCGGCATTGTCACGGTGGTCGCGCCCGGGGCGTCCGATGTGGGGCTCGCCTTCACTGCGTTGGTGAGCTCTGCGGTGGCGTTCGGTTTGGCGTCGTGGTCGGCAACGTTGATTGGCCGCACAGATTTGGGTCCCGAGCACCCCTTGGAACGGCTGCATATGGGCGCGCAGATCAAGGCGCTCAGCCGTGAACTGGGCGACGGTGTCCGCTACCTCTATGCGCGCCGCACACCGTTTCACGCGTTGGGGGTGATGTCCGCGCAGCGGCTCTTGTATGGGCTGCTGTTTGTCGCGTCGATCCTGATTTCCCGCCACGTGCTGGGCGACCCGGACCGCCCTGAACAAGCGTTGGGGGCCTTCACGATCGTGGTGGCGTTTGCCGCGGTCGGGTTTGGGCTTGCTGCGGTCCTCACGCCCACGCTGGGGGCACGGATGGAGCGCCGGACCTGGATTCTGGTCTGCCTGGGAGTGGGTGCGTTGGCCCAGTTGATTTTGGTGGTGTCCGATGCTCCGTGGGCTTTGCTGTTGTCCGCGGTCATCGTGAGCTTCGCCGTGCAGGGCGCCAAGATTGCGGTGGACACCATTGTGCAGCGTGACACCGACGACGAGTATCGCGGCCGCGCGTTCACGTTGTACGACATGGCGTACAACGTGGCGTTCATCGGTTCCGCAGTCCTGGCCGGGCTCACGCTCCCCGACTCCGGCTACTCGCGCACCATCATGGGCGTAGTGGTGGTCCTGTACCTGTGCGTCGCCGCGATCTATGCGATGTCGCCCCGGACTGCCCGCGACGTGCCCGCAGCCACGCCCACTCCGTGAGGAGGCGCAGCTCCGGGCCTGCAGACGTCTAGTACACCTCTGGGCCGTAGTCGTTGATGTGGGGCTCGGACGGGAACATCGCCATGATGAACGGCACAATCCCCAGCCCAATGAACGACAGCATCAGCCATCCCCCAGGCTTGCCGGTGTCGTGCAAGCGACGCACCCATGACGCCATCAACGCGAGACTCAACGCCAAGACGAGGATCACGAACAGGGCGGTTGTGAGCCCAGTCCAAGCGCTTGTGATCTCGTCGCTCGTGAGAACCCCGTTGCCATCGACGTCCGTTGCGGTAAGCCCAATGACGGCGCCAAGCATCACAAGATAGGCGACGTACAGCAGAATGCCGATGACCGCCGAGCCAACGTAGAACCACCAGAACTCGCTACGGCTAGCCCGACCGCCAAACCTAAAGATCTTCTTGAACCCATTGGCGCACGCTTCGATTGGTCCCATGTGTTCCCCCTGTAAAAGTGATAGTGAATACCCACGGCGTCTCCGTGAGACGGGTGGTGTTGGTAGGCGAAAGATCCCCGTTTACGCCGCGGTTGGCGCGAACTGTCCGGGCGCAGCCAGCGGGCGGATTCCTTCTGGGACCTGTCCGTAGCGGTTCGGTACAGGTTCTGACGGGAAGAACGCCATGATGAACGGCACGATCGAGAAGCCGATCACGCACAGGAATAGCCAACCGGACGTCTGACCCATGTCGTGCAGGCGTCGCGACCACGCGGCGAGCACGGGGATCAGTAGCGCTACGTAGGCGAGCCCGGCCAACACAAAGCCGGACACCATGACGGGGCCGTTGAGTTCGTCTGACGTGTAGCTACCGCTGCCGTCAACATCGGTTCCCAGAACGTTGGTGGCGAGGAACACGCCCAGCAGGGCGATCGCCAGCGCAGCGAGCGGTCCCGCGATCATCCCAAAGAAGTAGAACGGCCAGAACTCGCTGCGGCGTCCCCGTCCGTTGAAGTTGGCGTAGTTGCGAAAGCAACGCCCGATGGCGCGGAAAGGATCCATGTCATGCCCCCCATATGAGTGTTGTGTGAAGCGCGTCGTGCGGTCGCGCAGGCCCACTCTACTGCTGGTCAGCCCACCAGGCTTTCAACTCGGTAAGAGCGCGTTCCTCACCCAGGGGTCCGTGTTCCATGCGGAGTTCCAGCAGGTACTTGTACGCCATGCCGATCTCGCGTCCGGGCCCAATCCCCAACGCTTCCATGATTTGGTTGCCGTCGAGGTCCGGCCGGATCGAGTCGATTTCCTCTTGTTCGCGGAGTTCCGCGATGCGCTGCTCGAGGTCGTCGTAGGCGAAGGAGAGGCGGTCGGCTTTGCGCCGGTTGCGGGTGGTGACGTCCGCCCGCGTCAAGCGGTGGAGCCGTTCCAACTGGTCGCCCGCATCGGTCACATAGCGCCGTACGGCGGAGTCGGACCAGCGCGCGTCGGCGTAGCCGTGGAAACGGAGGTGGAGTTCGACCAGGTGGGAGACCGCTTTGATGGTGTCTTTGTCGAACCGTAGTTCCTTCATGCGCTTGCGCGTCATCTTTGCTCCCACAACCTCGTGGTGGTGGAAGCTCACTCCCCCGCCCGGTTCGAGACGCTTGGTGGGCGGCTTGCCAATGTCGTGCATGATCGCGGCGAGCCGGAGGATCAGGTCGGGGCCTGGCACTGGACCGTCGGCGTCGGTCTCTAGGTCGATCGCTTGGTCCAGCACCGTGAGCGTGTGTTCGTACACGTCCTTGTGGTGGTGGTGTTCGTCGACTTCCAACTGCAAAGCGGGAAGTTCAGGAAGGACGTGGGCGGACAGTCCGGCGTCAACCAACGCAGTGAGGCCGATGCGGGGGTTGGCTCCCAGAAGGAGTTTGCACAGTTCATCGCGCACCCGTTCTGCGGAGACGATGCTGAGACGGTCGGCGAAACGGTTCATCGCGGAGAACGTGGCGGGTTCGATCTCGAAGCCCAACTGCGAGGCGAAGCGTGCTGCACGCATCATGCGCAGGGGGTCGTCGGCGAAGGACACGTCCGGTTCGATGGGCGTCCGCAGCAGACCTCCGGCAAGGTCTTCCAAGCCGCCGTGGAGGTCGATGAACTCCTTGGACGGAAGCTTCACCGCCATCGCGTTGATGGTGAAGTCACGGCGTGCCAGGTCTCCATCGAGGCTGTCCCCGAACGCGACCACGGGCTTGCGGGTGACCCCGTCGTATTCGTCGGCACGGTACGTGGTGATTTCCACCATCAGATCGTTGCGGCGGCCCCCAATGGTGCCAAAGTCGCGTCCCACATCCCATGTCGCACGAGTCCACGTCTTGAGGATCTTCTCCGTCGCATCGGGCCGTGCCGAGGTCGCGAAGTCCAGGTCAGCGCTGGACCTTCCCAGGAACGCATCCCGGACGGGTCCGCCCACAAGCGCGAACTCGTGCCCGGCGTCGGCGAACCGCTGTGCCAGGTCGAAAATCTCTGCGGGTAGGGCGTCCCACAGTGCGGTCGCGCGCTGGCGCAGGACGTCGTACGAGGGGATGGAGGGGGAAGTCACGTCTTCTATGGTCCCAGATTGCTGCGCAGACAGCAGCGGTCCCGCGCGGATGCCCCCAGCCCCTCCCCTGGCTCGTTAGAGTTGGCGCATGTCTCGTCCACCCGTGCCGCGCCCCATTCCGGCGCCGCCACCGCCAGGCGGTGCGTCGATGCGGCAGCGGAAGGACAGTGCAGCACACCGGGCCTCGCATCTGCCGGTGTCGAATGAGACGTCCGCGGGGGGCATCGTGGTCCGCGTTGATGAGGGCCACGCGTTCGTCGCCTGCATTGGACGCCGGAACCGCGCCGGACGTTTGGAGTGGTGCCTGCCTAAGGGTCACATCGAGGCTGGTGAGACTCCGGAGGATGCCGCGATCCGTGAGGTCGCGGAGGAGACTGGTATCGATGCGGACATCATTCAGCCGATCGGTGTGATCGACTACTGGTTCACTGGCGATGACCGCCGTGTTCACAAGGTGGTGCACCACTATTTGCTTGAGTTCAAGGGGGGCGACATCACCACGGAGAACGATCCGGACCATGAAGCCGAGGTTGCCGAGTGGATTCCGGTGTCCGACCTACGTCAGCGCCTTGCCTACCCGAATGAGCGCAAGATGGCTCAGGTGGCCATCGCGCTGCTGAGTCCGGAGCAGTGAGGCGGATAGCCGCGGGTGCGGCCTTAGTGACGACCCTGTCGCTGGTAGCGGCCAGCGGTGCGGCAGCGGTGACGATTCCGCGGGATGTGACCGGCGCCACCACCATGGTGAGTGAGTTCTCGGCACGGGCCGATGCCCGGACGGCGTTGCAGGCGACGGTGACGGTGGAGAACGGCTCCAGTGCTGCGTTGACGGACGCTTTTCTGGTGATGAGCGTCACGGACGATCCACTGGATTCGACTGAAGACTTGAGCGACTTCCTGAGCGATACGTCAGCCTTTGATATGACGGAGGTGGCTCGTACGCCTGAACCTGCGGACACCTCCGGTGATGACGAGGGTTCGGACGCGGACAGTGCCAGCGACTCCGAGGCTGTCGAAGGCGACACCATTCCTGCACGCCAGTCGGTGTCGATGTCTGCCACGGCATCGGACCTGGATCTCCCTGACGAAAGCGCGGTCTACGGTGTGACACTCACCGTGGAAACGGAACAGGGCGACATTGCGGTTGATGCGCTTCCGATGACGTGGACGGGCGCACGACTGCCGTCCGTGGACATGGCACTCCTGGCGACTGCCAGCTCGACCCAAACAGCGGTAGCACAGACGCTCAACGCTGTCACCGACACGTCCGCATCCGTTGCTGTTGACCCCACCTTGCTGACGGACTCCATGGTGTTCGGGGCTGGCCTGTATGAACGGGAAGTGGTGTGGCTCCCTGGGGGTAGTCCCGACCTCGTCTCACTGGCCCATGCCGGCGATACGCGTCTTCTTGACTTCTCGTTGACACAGCGTCCGTACTCGTCGCTTGCTGCCTCGATGGATCTGCCGTGGGTGGCACCCGTCGCTGCGCTTGATGGCACGACCGCTTCGATGGCTGCGGAGGCTGGTGCGATCGCGATCTTGCCTGATGCCCGTACCTCCAACATCGGCGACCTGCGGGAGCAGGCCGGGTCCGCGTCCGTGGTGGCGGTAGAGACCTCTGAGGGCGACCTGCCTGTGCTGATTCCCCACGAAGCCCTCACAGGCGCGGTGGCAACATTCCGTCCTGGGACTGAGGCCCAGTGGGCTCGTGTGGTCGCGGAGACTGCGTTCGCCGCTAAGGCGGGCGATCCCGTGCTGGTCGCACCCGGCGATGAGTGGCTGCGCACCCCCGACACTGCCGCGCTGCTCAATGGGCTTCTCGAACTTCCCTGGGTCAACCCGGTAACCGTTCAGTCGCTGGCGGACTCCAGCGACATGACCACGATCTCCGTCCCGGACGTACTCGATGAGGACGCCGACCTGCCTGCCTCCACCGTAGAGAAGCTGGGAGATCAGCTCCCTGAACTTTCGGTGCTGTCGGAAGCCACCATCAACCCGCGCGAGGCCTACGACACGTGGGGCGCGGTGGTCCTCAGCGGTGTGCCGGCATCGGGCCGTCAAAGCCCCGACGGCCGCCAACTCCGCGTCCAAGAGGTGCTCGCAGAAACAGCTGACACCCTGGCAGGCGTATCCATCGCGTCGAGTTCGGACCTCAACCTGCTGGCCGATGACGGTGACGTTCCCGTGACGGTCGTCAACTCTTTGGACTGGCCCGTCACGGTGACTGTGGTGCTGGAATCCAACTCTCCCAACCTGATCGTGGAGGACAAACCTTCGATCGAGGTGCCCGCGGGTGAATCCCGGCAAGCCCTGGTCAACGTGTCTGCGGTGTCCTCCGCGAACGTCGACATGAGCGTCCATCTGGAACGCGAGGACGGCGAACGACTGTCCGCAGACCAAGCCTTTTCCATTCGCGTCCGCGCAGAGTGGGGCACCGCCGCGACCGCGATCTTCACGGTGTTCCTGGTGTTGCTCCTCATCGCAGGCATCATCCGCACCATCCGCCGTGGTCGCAAAGACACCCGCACCGCGGACGTGCCATTGTCCGCAGAGATGCCGGTAGCCGCGCACGACGACGCCGAGGGCACCCCCGAGGACAACAGCACATCGGAACAGACCACCAAGGACCGCACCGATGACTGACACTCCTGCTCGCAAGTCGCTCGGCCGCAACACCCTGGTGATGGCGGCAGGAACAGGCACCTCACGCGTGCTCGGCCTGGTCCGCAACGCACTCCTCGTTGCAGCCATTGGCGTCAACGCGTTCGCCGCGAACGCGTACGACATCGCCAACCGGCTCCCCAACGTCATGTTCGCGGTGCTCGCCGCTGGAGTGCTGAACGCCGTCCTGGTTCCTCAGATGGTGAAGGCCTTCCAACGGCCCGATGGAAAACGCACCGTGGACCGCATCGTCACCATTGGTGGGGTCCTGGCGTTTGGCGTAACCGTCGTGGCCACCCTCACCGCTCAAGTGTGGGTCCTGCTCTACACCGACAACTGGCCGCCAGAGATGGTCGCATTGGCGACCGCGTTCTCCTTCTGGTGCATCCCGCAACTGTTCTTCTACTGCCTGTACACGCTGCTGGGAGAGGTCCTCAACTCACGCGAACAGTTCGGTGCGTTCATGTGGGCACCCGTGCTGAACAACGTGGTCGCGATCGTCGGTCTCATCGCTTACATCGCAATCTTTGGCCAGTACGTCCAGGCCCCGTCCGACGCAGCCGATCTTGCCTCGCTCAGCGAGTGGACACCCGGCAGGATCGCCCTGTTGGCAGGCTTCGCGACCCTCGGCATCGCAGCGCAGGCGCTCATCCTGATCATCCCCTTGATCAAGGGCGGTTACCGCTGGAAGTGGCAGTGGCGCGGCCCCAAGGGCGAACTTGCTGTGGTGGGCACCATTGCCAAGTGGTCTCTGGGTGCGGTGCTCGTGGAGCAGGTGGCTGTGACGCTGGTGACGCGTGTTGCAGCATCGGCCGGTACTGAAGGCGGGGCGGCTGTTGCCGGAAACGCTGCGTACTTCCAAGCCTTGTCGCTCTACCTGGTTCCCCACTCGCTGATCACGGTGTCATTGGTGACAGCGATGTACACAGCGATGGCCCGCCACGCTGTGAATGGCGACATTCCTGCGTTGCGCGCCGGAACCTCCCGTGGACTGCGCGTGACTGGCGTCTTCACGATCTTCGCCACGGTCGCAATGATCGTGCTCGCCCCCCTGATCACTCGCGTGGCACTGCCCTCCGCATCGGCGCCCGTCGTGAGTTCCGTGTCGCAAGTGATGATCGCCATGCTTCTGGGACTCGTTCCCCTTGGCGCCACGGTGCTGATCAAACGGTTGTACTTCGCGTTCGAGGACGCCAAGTCGATCTTCTACATGCACATCCCCATGGGTGTTGTCTGGGTCATCACCGCCTACGCGTTCAAAGAGTTCACCGGCGCACAGTGGTGGACCGTGGGCGTGGGCCTGGGCATGGCGCTGTCCAACTGGACGGGTGTCCTCCTGCGTGCTGGCGGCCTGCGCAAGCGTCTGGGCGGCGGCGGTGGCCGTGCGGTGCTGCGCACCCATGTGCGGGCGCTCATTGCAGCATTGGTCGCCGGTGGGGCGGGCTGGCTGGTGTTGCGGGTCAATCCCGACGCCCACGCAGGAACCGGCTGGGGTGCCATCATCGTCGCCGGAATCCTGGTGGTCGTCGCAGGCACGGTGATGTTCATCGTGTACGCCGCGATGCTACGGATCCTGCGCGTGGATGAGTTCGACCAGGCACTTGCCCCCATCAAGCGCAAACTAGGACGAAAGTAACGCGCGGAACGCAGAATATGATGGTGTCGGATATCGGACACTTTCCTAGGGGGTAACAGCGGTGCAAGCAGATACGACGCTCGGACGTCGTTTCACGCTGCTGCAGCAAGTCGACCCTGCGCCCACTCACGTCGAACGGTGGATCGCAGACGACACTCGGCTTGCCCACAAAGTCACCGTGGACGTCATTAGTGGAGATGACGCCTCCCGCGTCCGTCAGGCCGCCGTGCGCGCCGCCCAGGTACGCGACGCCCGGTTCGCACGCATCGTCTCCACCGGACGTCACGTCGACAACGGCGAGTCCGTCGCCTACGTCGTGTCAGAACGCCCCCGGGGCGTGTCTGCCGCACAGCTCCTCGGCCGCGAACCTCTGGCACCGGCAGTAGCTTCGACCCTCGTCGGCGAAGCCGCACGCGCACTGGAAACTGCACGCAAACACGGCGTATCCCACGGAGCGATCAGCCCCGACTCCCTCGTGATTTCGCCCTCTGGGCGCGTCATGGTCGTCGGACTCGGCGTCGACGGTCCCGCGACAGTCGACGCCAGCACTCCGGACGCCCTGTCGGAAGCGGCCGATGCTCGGGCCCTGTCACGCTTGTACGTCCAAGCGGTCACCGGCCTCGACATCGCTGACACCCAAGCCAGCGACATCCCCGAAGGCTTGGGCACCGCAGGAACATCCCTCGCACACGCAGTCCTCGCCGACGACACCCCCGTCAGCCTCAACGAGATCGCCACCGCCATGGGCCCCGCCCAGGTGACCGCACTGCGGCGAGCCAGCGCAGCCGCGACCTCACCCGCATCCGTGGCTACCCCGCCGAGCGCTCCCTCGGCGGCATCGGCCCCTGTCGAAGACGACGCCGCTACTTCCCAGGACGTTGCCCCCTTGGAGGATGTGGCCGACGAACTGGTGGTGTCACCGCCCGAGCCCATCACGCCTGACGACATCACCGTCAGCCCCGACAAGCTCGCAGAAGCGGCGTTCCTTGCCGACGACGACTACGCCCGCTCCAGGGTCGTGGCTTCCCCGCTGCCGGAACCCCGCCAGGAGGAACTGCCCCCGCCTGACCCCAAGGAAGAACCTCTGCGGGCATGGGATGGCATTGTTGCGGCACAGAACGCGCGCCCCAAGCCGTCCGTTGTGGAAGCCACCACGGGCGCCCTCCAACGATTGTGGCCCCACTCGGAAGCGCTGCAGTCTGCTCACGTCCGCGCCCACGCCCGCGCACAACGGTCAGGTCCACTGAACGTTGGCCCACTGGTGCTCGCGCTCATGTTCATTGTCGTGATGATCATCGTCATCATCGCCTACAAAGAGCTCACCGTCCCGGCCACTACCGGGGACGTCACGCCTCCACCCAACCCGTATCCGTCGTACACCTACTCGCCACCGTCATATCCGTCATCGAGTCCTTCGACCACACCGTCCGAGTAGAACCCACCCATGGCATCTTGGCGTGGGAAGAAACCCCGTCTACGATGCGTTACCGAGCGCAGACGCACATGCGTTGGCCCCAACCGGTACTGAAGGAATCACCGTGAGCGAAACTCGCAACCTGATCATCGTGGGATCCGGCCCTGCCGGATACACGGCCGCCATCTATGCAGCCCGCGCAGGTCTGGAACCACTCGTGATCGCGGGCTCGGTCACCGCCGGTGGTGCCCTGATGAACACGACTGAGGTGGAGAACTTCCCGGGATTCGTGGAGGGCATCCAGGGTCCCGAGCTGATGGAAACCCTCCAGGGTCAGGCAGAGCGCTTTGGCGCGGACATCCAGTTCGACGACGCCACAGAACTGTCGCTCGAGGGCCCTGTCAAGACAGTCAAGACTGGTCTGGGCAAGGAATACTCCGCCAAGGCCGTCATTCTCGCCACCGGTTCCGCGTACCGCGAGTTGGGTCTCGACGACGAAAAGCGTCTGTCCGGCAAGGGCGTGTCCTGGTGCGCCACGTGCGACGGCTTCTTCTTCCGCGACCAGGATGTGGTTGTGATCGGTGGAGGTGACTCCGCGATGGAGGAAGCAACCTTCCTCACCCGCTTCGCGTCCAAGGTCACCGTCATTCACCGCCGCGATGAACTGCGGGCATCCAAGATCATGGCTGACCGCGCCAAGAACGACCCCAAGATCGAGTTCGTATGGAACGCTGAGGTCACCGGCCTCGACGGCGACGACAAGCTCACCGCGGTCAACGTTCGGGACCGCGTCACGGGTGTCGAGTCGTCCGTTCCTGCCACCGGAATGTTCGTTGCCATCGGTCACGTTCCGCGCTCCGAGCTTGTCACCGGTGTGGTTGACACCGACGCCGAAGGCTATGTCCAGGTTCAGGGCCGCACCACCGCCACGAACGTGGACGGCGTGTTTGCGTGCGGCGACCTGGTCGACAACCGCTACCGCCAGGCCATCACCGCCGCGGGTTCAGGTTGCGCTGCTGCCCTGGATGCCCAGCACTTCCTCGACACCCTGGCCGATGTTGAACTCGCTGAGGTCTCCGCGTGACGGACGCTGTGCACGCTGCCCCCGTGGCAGCAACGGAGGACACCTTCCAGGCTGAGGTCATTGACTCCCCCATCCCCGTGGTGGTGGATTTCTGGGCAGCCTGGTGCGGTCCGTGCCGGGCCGTGGCACCTGTCCTTGATGAGCTTGCGGCTGACTACGCCGGGCGCGTCAAGGTGGTGAAGGTCGACACCGACGCACACCCCAACGTGGCGATGGTGTACGGCGTGACCTCCATCCCTACCCTGACGTTCTTCAACGGCGGCGAAGTAGTGAAGTCGGTCGTGGGCGCCAAACCCAAGCCGACTCTTGCCGCACTGTTCGACGAGGCCATCGCCTAAGTCGACTGCCAGTTCAGCGACAAAGCCGGGGCCAGTTGGCCTCGGCTTTTCGCGTTTTCACCCTCCAACACATGAAAGACTGACCTCCATGAGCACATCTGATCGGCACGGCACACGGCTCGACCCCTGGTTCGATGCGTACGCCGCCCGCGCGCACCGCATGCGTGCGTCAGAGATTCGTGCTCTCTTTGCGGTGGCGAGCCGCCCCGAAGTGGTGTCCCTCGCTGGAGGTATGCCGTACATCGGCGGCCTGCCCCTGGATGAACTGTCGGAGATGTCCCGGCGCCTCATTCTTGAGCAGGGCGAGGTGGCGCTGCAGTACGGTTCCGGCCAGGGCGATGAGGCTTTGCGCGAGCAAATCACGAACGTGATGGCGTTGGAAGGGATTGCCGCACATCCGGACGATGTGGTGGTCACCACCGGTTCTCAGCAGGCGTTGGACCTGGTATCCACCATTTTCTTGGATCCGGGCGATGTCGTGGTGGCGGAAGCTCCGTCTTATGTGGGTGCGCTCGGGGTGTTCCGGGCACATGAAGCAGACGTTGAGCATGTGGCGATGGACGCCGACGGCCTGGTTCCCGCGGAGCTGGAGCGCGTCCTGACCGAATTGAAGGCTGCTGGCCGGCGGGTGAAGTTCCTCTACACGGTGCCGAACTTCCACAATCCTGGGGGCGTCACCATGTCCCTGGAGCGCCGTCCTCAGGTAGTTGAGATCTGCCGTCGCCACGGTGTGCTGATCCTCGAGGACAACCCTTACGGCCTGCTGGGGTTCGACAGTGAACCCATGCCGGCATTGCGCTCCCTGAGCGAAGAAGGCGTCATCTACCTGGGGTCTTTCTCCAAGACCTTCGCACCGGGATACCGGGTGGGTTGGGCTGTCGCCCCTCACGCAGTACGTGAGAAGCTGGTCCTCGCCTCCGAGGCAGCGATCCTTTCCCCATCGAATGCGTCGCAACTCGCCATTCGCGCCTACTTGGAACACTTTGACTGGCAGGGTCAGATCAAGAAGTTCCAGGTGCAGTACCGGGAGCGGCGTGACGCCATGATCAGTTCGCTCGAAGAACACCTACCCGAGGCGTCTTGGAACGTACCCGACGGCGGTTTCTATGTGTGGGTCAAACTCCCTGAGGGGCTCAACGCCAAAACCATGCTTCCGCGTGCCGTGACCGCACGCGTCGCGTATGTCTCCGGAACCGCGTTCTATGCCGACGGTCAGGGCTCCGATCACATGCGTCTGTCCTACTGCTACCCCACCCCTGAGCGCATCCGCGAGGGTGTCAGGCGCCTGGCGTCTGTGGTGGATGCAGAGATGGAGACCGTCCGGATCTTCGGAGTCTCCGGCGATGACGAGGGCGACGCCGTCGACTTCCCCTCACCGAACTTGGCTTGAGTCCATGGGAGACGCAATGAAGGTACTGGTACTCGCTGGCGGACTGTCACACGAGCGAGATGTGTCCATCCGGTCGGGACGTCGCGTCCAGGAAGCACTGAAGGATGCAGGCGCCAAGGTCAAGATCCATGACGTGGACTCGGACTTGATCCCCGCGATCAACGACTTGGGCGACGGTGTGGTGTGGCCGATGCTTCATGGCGCGTCTGGTGAGGACGGCTCCCTTCAAGGTCTCCTTGAGATGCTGGACGTCCCGTACGTCGGGACGCGTGCCCGCGAAGCCCGCGTCGCGTGGGTCAAATCTGTGGCGAAGGCCGTCTGTGCCCGCGAAGGCATCGCAACGCCGGACTATGTGACGCTTCCTCAAAGTCTGTTCCGCGAGGTGGGGGCGGAACAGGTCATGGATGCTGTTGTCGCGAAGCTCGGACTGCCCCTTGCAGTGAAGCCCGCTCGCGGAGGTTCGGCACTCGGCGTCTCGCTTGTTCACAAGCGCTCAGAGTTGAGCCGTGCGCTCGTGCACTGCTTTGCCTACGACGCGACCGCGTTAATTGAGAAGGCCGTGACAGGTATCGAGGTCGCTGTGTCTGTCCTGGGCACCGGCGAGTCTGCCCGAGCCCTCCCCCCTGTCGAAATCTCGGCCGAAGGTCCCTACGACTTTGATGCCCGCTACAACCCTGGCCGCGTGGAGTACTTCGCTCCCGCCCGCTTGGACGAGGCCCAGACCACCGTCGTGACAGAAGCAGCGCTCGCCGTCCACCGAGAGCTTCACCTCCGCGATCTGTCGCGCGTCGACATCATCCTCGACTCCGCCGGGGTTCCGCAGGTCTTGGACATCAACGTCGCACCCGGTCTCACGGAAACGTCATTGTTCCCCCAAGCGATCGAGGCTGCTGGCCTGGACCTTTCGGCGGTCTACACCGACATCGTCACGACTGCCTTGAACCGCTAGCCGGCGCGTTTCGGGCTGGCGTAGCGTCTTCACGCTCATCTGCGCCCACAAGACCGGTTCTTGGTCCTGCGACCTCATTTCTTGGGCAAAATGACGAAAAACGGCCCCGCATCATGCCTGGTAAATAGCATGTGCGGGGCCGAAATTCTGTGAGAGCGATTCTCCTGAGTTTTCTCCTGACTCACCCCATCGTGAATGCAGAAGTTTTCGTCAGAATCAGGCTCCCATGACGCCTGGATCGTTGGGATCGAGTTCATGGATGATCCGGTTGAGGTCATCGACGGTCGCGAACTCGATCGTGATGCGTCCCTTGGCCTTTCCAAGCTGAACCTTCACGCGAGTGTCGAAGCGATCACCCAGACGCGAGCCCAAGTCATCGAGAGCCTGGGTGCGACCACCTGCGCGAAT
Source organism: Demequina sp. B12 (assembly GCF_028823635.1). Lineage (GTDB taxonomy): Bacteria > Actinomycetota > Actinomycetes > Actinomycetales > Demequinaceae > Demequina. The sequence goes on along the minus strand of NZ_JAPEHU010000001.1, from coordinate 354,190 downwards.
CGTGCCCTTCTTCTGAGGCTCATCACCATCCACCCCGAGTGCCACGGCTTCCTCAGTTGCCCGCACAGAAAGTCCTTCAGCGACGATGCGCTGCGCAAGCCTTTCCATCTGCGCTGGGTCATCGAGACCCAAGAGCGCACGCGCATGGCCGGCCGAGAGGACGCCGGCTGCCACTCGACGCTGCACCACTGCGGGAAGTCGCAGCAGTCTCAGAGTGTTCGAGATCTGCGGACGCGACCGGGAGATTCTCTCCGCGAGTTGCTCATGAGTGATCCCAAAGTCATCGAGAAGCTGTTGATAGGCGGCGGCTTCTTCGAGGGGGTTGAGCTGGCTGCGGTGAAGGTTCTCGACCAGTGCATCGCGCAGCATGTCGACATCGTCGGTGTCCCGCACGATGGCGGGCATGAGTTCAAGGCCGGCGTCTTTGGAAGCACGCAGACGACGTTCACCCATGATGAGTTCGTAACCGCCCGCAGGCTTCTGCCGGACCACGATCGGCTGCAGAACACCGATTTCCTTAATGGAACCGACGAGTTCCGCGAGTGCTTCCTCATCGAAGACCGCGCGTGGCTGACGTGGATTGGGTGTCACCTCGTGCGGGTTGATGTGCGCAAACCGAGCCCCGGGTACGGGCAGAAGGTCCTCTTGCGCGGCAGCCTGCGGTGAGGAGAAGAAGACATCGCGGGGGCGTTCCTTGGTCGCGACATCAGCAACGGGTGCTGGGGGTTCCGGGACGGCCGGTGCTTCCGGAGCCGGTGTTTCCGGGATGAGTGCTCCTAGGCCTCGTCCAAGTCCTCGTTTGGTGGCGCTCACAGCGCTCCCCTTTCCTGCAGTGCGGGTGTGAGTGCTCCGCGTTCAGCGATCTCCTTCGCGACCGCTAGATACGCGACAGCACCGCTCGAGTGTGGGTCGTGTGTAATGACTGTGCGGCCGAAGCTTGGTGCTTCCGAGACACGGACTGAGCGCGGGATTGTGGTTTCCAGCGTCTGTGCCGCGAAGTGTGACCGGACTTCCTGGGCAACCTCGCGTGCCAAGTTGGTGCGCGAGTCGTACATCGTGAGCACGATCGTCGACAGTTCAAGACCCTTGTTCAGGTGCTTCTTGACCATCTCGACGGTCTTGATCAACTGCGTGAGGCCCTCCAAAGCGTAGTACTCGCACTGGATCGGGATCAGAATCTCCTCTGCCACCACCATTGCATTGAGGGTCAGCAGGCCCAGGCTTGGCGGGCAATCGATGAAGATGTAGTCGAGGTTTTTGCCGGCTCCCGCGAGTAGTTCTTGGAGCGCGTCATAGAGGCGGAACTCACGGCGAACAATGGACACCATTTCGATGTCTGCACCAGCAAGATCGATCGTTGCGGGAACGCACCACAGGCTAGGAATCTCGCTACTGCGCTTCGCGACCTTGGACATGGGAGTGTCGTTGAGCAGTACATCGTAGATTGACGGCGTGCCTTCACGGTGGTCGATGCCCAAGGCGGTGGACGCGTTTCCCTGCGGGTCGGCATCGATCACGAGGACATTGGCCCCACGTTGCGCAAGGGCAGCGGCGATGTTGACGGAGGTCGTGGTCTTCCCCACTCCCCCCTTCTGGTTGGAGACCGCGAAGATACGGGTCTTGCTCGGAAGGGGGAACTCCGCTTGTTCCAGTGCCTTCCGGCGTCGCTCGGTTTCGATCAGTTCGTTGGCCAAGGGACTCCCCGCATCATCATCGAAGCCGGTGTAGGCGTCTGGCGTTTCACGTGAAACAGCACTACTCATGGGTGGATTGCTGCCATCGAAGGAGCCGGGGCCAGACCCGTGATCGTGGACGCTCACACATTCTCCCGTTCGACGGTGTCCATTTCCAGAGAAAACCACGCTCGTGAACAAGCGTGGTTCCAGGTGTACGACTCTACCCGCTCAGGTATCCGGAGGCACACGGAAAACGCATCATCGACGGGTGCGATTAACCACAGCGCGCCTAGATCATGGACTCCTGATGGCCCCGCTTCACTGGGTAATCCGTGGACACGTTGCGTCACGCAGGCTGGCCCTTGGTCGCTTGACCGTGCGCGACACTGCGGCCTCGTGGTGATGGCAGCGCTGAGCTGTGGTGTTTCACGTGAAACGGCCCATGGTCTAGGCGGTGCGGATATCCGTCACCTGCGCGGATCGCTTGGTCTCGCCCGGCTTGCTCGTGCCGCCTGGTGGTGCCCTCTGGTGCTCCACGTTTCACGTGAAACACTGCACGCCTCTAGGGTTCTCCGTTCAACCATGGGCCCCTTCGAACTTGCCAAGCCCTCTTCCTCGGGACACCTCAACTGCGCAACAGGCCAAAGGCACATTCTGCATCTGGCGAGCACCAACGGGGATTCCAATACGCCTGCCCTGGGCCGAATAGCCGGGCTCGACGCTTCGCTTCGTCATCCAACGCGACAATCTCACGCCGGTACATCCTCGGCTCATGCCCTAACCCTGGCGCTCAGTCGAGTCATCAGCGGTTAGACGCTCGGCCCGGGGTCAAGGCGTGCCGCGGTTCACTAGGAGAACAAGCAACCGGCGTCCACAAGCTCTGCATAGGGCGTCCTTCCCTCATGCCCCTTATCCCACAGTCCATCAATGAGCGACCGATGAGCGGCCTGGGTCAACATCGATGCAAAAGACGAGAGCCCCTTCCCTGACGGTTGACGTTGACTCAGGGTGTTCCATCTCAGGCCCTATGAGTAGCCACGCACGAGTAGATAGATCCCCTCCACGCTCACTACTGCGCACCACCCGATCACAGTATGGTCACCACCGTCCAACAAGGCGCTCATGGTCGGTGCCAGTTCACCCGCAATCGCTACCCATACGCCACTGACCAGTTCATGGCTGAGTCGACCGTCGTCGTAGTCGTCCGTGCCTTGGCTCCTCCACGGGCCAGCCATCGTTGTCCATCAATCGGAACCCCTCCCGTACTTCCCCAGGCGCTCGTCGATGGCCGCCGTTCCTCGGCCGGGCGGGGGTCTGTTTCACGTGAAACGGCGAGTTCCCAGCCGGTGTAAGGCTTGGCATGTCGCTTGACTTAGGGCCGTGGAACCGGTGAAGAAGCCTGGGGATAACTACGGTGCATAACCGACATTCCCCGCACAAACTGCCTGTGGAAACCGTGGTGGATAACGCAACCCACGTAGAGTCCGCGGGCATCACCAAGTAGCTCTGGTTCTACGAGACACGTGGCACACGAGCACGCGTAGGCGCACTGAGTTCTGACAATTGTGCATCACCGGATCAGACTCCAGGATCACACCTCGGGAGTTCTCCAAAGACGCCGATGGCGGTGAGCTAGACCGTCCGGCGCAAGGTGACAACTGTGGTGGGCTCCACGCTCGCCAGTGTCGTGGCCTCGTGTACTTCCCCGGCGAAGCCTGCACGACGCAGTACGTACTTGGCCCGGTCGAGTTCGTCTGCGGCCGAACGTCCTTTGAGCAGAGCCATGTGTCCGGTCTTCGACAGCAGCGGAGAACACCACTTGACCAGTTTGTCGACGGACGCCACGGCACGCGCCGTGATTACGTCGGCCTCAACGCTTTCCTGTACCTCTTCTGCACGACCGCGCAGAATGGTGACGTTGTCGATGCCACACTGCTCGGCGGATTCGAAGAGCCACGCAGTCCTTCGCTCCATTGGTTCAACCAACACCACATTGCGTTCGGGGAGCATTGCCGCAATCACCATCCCCGGCAACCCGGCACCCGAACCCACATCGACGATGGTGCCCTCGCCTAGGAACGGAACCACCGCAGCAGAGTTCAGGATGTGGCGGTCCCACACGCGTGTCAACTCACGTGGACCGATCAGACCGCGCAACACGCCTTGATCAGCAAGAAGCTCGGCGAAGGCACGGACCCGGGGGTAGACATCACCGAAGTACTCTTCAACCTCGGCCGACCCATGCAGGGGGTCGTTGGCCAACGTTCGCAACTCGGCAGGAACTTCTTCCGCGGGACTCACGCGCCCTCCTCCTCTACTTCTGTTTCACGTGAAACAGCCACTCAAGCGGCCACCGTTTCACGTGAAACACCATGCTTACGCCGGTAGCACCACCACGTGCCGGTGCGGGTCTTCGCCTTCAGACTCCGACGACAGACCAGCCTCGAGAACAACGTCGTGAACGACCTTGCGCTCGAAGGCGTTCATCGCGGGCATCGAAACCTTGACACCAGTTTCCTTGACTTCAGCAACTGCACCGCGTGCCTGCTCAGCCAGGCGCTCACGCCGGCCTGCGCGGAAGTCAGCAACATCCAACATGAGCCGGCTGAGTTGACCGGTGTCGGACTGCACCGCGAGACGCGCCAGGTCCTGAAGTGCATCGAGCACTTCCCCATCGGGACCAACCAAGCGCTTCAGATCTTGGTTGGGTCCTTCTGACACCACCGCGACCTTGGCACGCCCAGCCTCGACCGAGATGTCGATGTCGCCATCCATGTCGAGGATGTCAAGGAGTTCCTCAAGGAAGTCCGCAGCAATATCGCCCTCTGCCTCGAGGCCAACCTTGTCCTTGTCAGTCATTTTCGTCCTTCGCTTCGTCAGCTCCCTGGGAGCTCTGGTCTTGTGCAGAAGAGTTCTTGGGGCCACTCTGCCCGCTGCCCTTCTTACGCTGTGATCGCGAGCCGCCCTTCTTGGGCTGCTGACGCTGACGCGTCGGCTTCGCTTCTTCCCCGCTGAGGGTCACGTCTTCGCTGTTGCCCTCAATCACGAGGCCCTTCTTGCGAGCCTTCTCAGCCTGCTTCGCTTTGAGCTGCTTTTCGGCCTCCGAGCCCGGGGTGGGGTTGCGCTTGATGACGTAGTACTGCTGGCCCATCGTCCAGATGTTGGTGGTGGTCCAGTAGATCAACACACCCACCGGGAAGTTCGGACCGGTGACGACGAAGATGAAGGGCAGCGCGTACATCAGCACCTTCTGCTGCTGAGCCATGGGGCCCTCAAGCGCAGAGGCGGGCATGTTCTTGCGAGTGATCTGGTGCTGCGTCAGGAAGGTCGAGCTCACCATCATGATGATCAGCACGATCGAGACGATGATGGGCGCAGGGTTTCCGGATCCCCATTCGCCAATCAGGGTGTCGGAGAGCTTCGCGCCAAACAGCGTGGCTTCGTGTGCCTCCACCGCCAGCGCCTCGGTCAGCAAACCGATGGGCTTAGCATCCTCAACGCCTTCGATGCGATAGTTCAGCACTCGGAACAGTGCGAAGAAGATCGGTGCCTGAATCAGGATGGGCAGACAGGACGAGAACGGGTTCGTCTTGTGCTTGGAGTACAGCGCCATGGTTTCGCGCTGCATCGCTTCACGGGAAGCCTGGTCCTTCTTGCCCTTGTACTTGGCTTGGATTTGGCGCATCTCCGGCGCCAGCAACTGCATCGCTCGCTGCGACTTGATCTGCTTGACGAACAGCGGGATCAGGAGGATACGGATCGTGACCACGAGGCCCACGATCGACAGCGTCCATGCCACACCGGAGGCCGAGTCCATTCCCAGCCAGGTGAACAGGGAGTGCCATAGCACCATGATGTTCGCGACGCACCACTCAAGTGGGTACATGATCGTGTCAAACATGCGTCTTCAGATGTCCTTTGGGTTGCACGAGCGAGGCTGTTGCCTCAGGGGAAGTCTGGGGACGGCGACGGAAAAGTGGTTCACCCCGTCGCGGCACGTCGTCTACGCCACCGTGGCTCCAAGGGTTGCAGCGCAGCACGCGCCACACCCCGAGTATGAAGCCCTTGAACGCGCCATGTTCCTTGACCGCCTGGAGGCCATAACTGGAACACGAGGGGTAGTACTTGCACGTGGGACCCGTGAGCGGGGAGATCACCAACTGATAAAAGCGAATGATCCCGATGAAGACGTAGCGTGGCACAGCCACGACAGCATCAACAGCTCGACGAAGGGTCACGCAAGCACCGCCTTGCGTTGGGCGGCAGCCACTGCATCCTTCACGTCCCTACATAAAGCCTGGTAATCACTCGATGCGCTCTTGGGGAGCGCGCGAATAACGACGGCAGTGCCGTCGGGCAGGGTTGGCAGGAGGTCAGCCATGATGGCACGCAAACGTCGTTTGACACGGTTGCGTATCACGGCACCTCCCACGGCTCTGGATACAGCGAAACCGGCCATGCTCTGCGCATTGCCGGTTTGCTTGAGGTAGACGATGAGGGTGGGCCGCCCACTCCTAGTGCCTTGGCGCATCACGGACTGGAAGTCCGCGGCCGAAGACATGCGGAAGTGGGCCGGCAGCACCTTACGCCGACAGCTTCGCGCGGCCCTTGCGGCGGCGCGTCGCGAGAATCGATCGGCCGGCACGGGTGCGCATACGCAGGCGGAAGCCGTGCGTCTTAGCGCGCTTGCGGTTGTTCGGCTGGTAGGTCCGCTTGCTCACGGGTCACTCCATGACGTTCGTTTGGTGGTGGTCAAATCAGCGCACTAACGTTACGCGCACGAGAGCCCCGGGTCAAATCTTGTGCTCCACATTGGACCGAACCGGTGAACAAGATAGGCTCCACCACGCAGAAGTGTCGCCTTGGTAGCGACACGCCGTCTGTGCGTAACAAATGCGTGACACACTATCAACCACCTGTGCACAAGTGTGGGGAAAACCGCAGGTGAAGGAGGGTCGATGGCCGGGGAAAGTGACAAGGACTCGATTGAGGCCATCTGGTCGCGCACGACGACGCGGATGTTCAACGACGATGCCGTCACGGCACAGCACCAGTCGTTCATCCGGCTGATCAAACCTCTGGCGATTGTCGAGGACAACGTCTTCTTGGCCGTCGCAGAAGACTTCACCAAGAACTATGTGGAGTCCACGCTCCGTGAACCGCTCACATCGGCTCTCTCAGAAGCTGTGGGACGCGACGTCAGGATTGCGGTCACCGTTGACTCGTCCGTCACGCCACCTCAGATGGCAACCGATGAGGACGATGACGAAGCTTCTCCCGCTCCCCGCACATCGGCCCCTTCAAAGCCAGCCGCCCCAGAGGTCGAGGATCCCCACCTCAATCCGCGCTACACCTTCGACACCTTCGTGATCGGTTCGTCCAACCGGTTCGCTCACGCCGCCGCTCTCGCCGTGGCTGAATCACCTGGTAAGACCTACAACCCACTGTTCATCTACGGGGACTCGGGTTTGGGCAAGACTCACTTGCTGCACGCGATCGGTCACTACACGCGTCACCTCAAGCCGCAAACCCGCGTGCGGTATGTGAACTCGGAAGAGTTCACCAACGACTTCATCAACTCGATTCGCGACGACCGCTCACTGAGTTTCAAGCGTCAGTACCGCGAAGTCGATGTGCTCCTCATTGACGACATCCAGTTCCTGCAGGGCAAGGAACAGACGCTCGAGGAGTTCTTTCACACCTTCAACGCGTTGCACAACGCCGGCAAGCACGTCGTCATCACCTCGGATGTCAGTCCCCGCAACTTGGATGGCATCGAGGAACGCATGCGCACCCGCTTTGAGTGGGGTCTGATGACCGACGTGCAGCCGCCGGACCTGGAAACACGTATCGCGATCTTGCGTAAGAAGGCCGCCGCGGACGATGTGCAGGCACCTTCGGACGTTCTTGAGTACATCGCGTCCAACATCACGAGCAACATCCGTGAGCTTGAAGGTGCGCTGATTCGCGTGACTGCGTTCGCCGCTCTCAACAAGCAACCTGTTGATCTGTCTTTGGCGCAGGTGGTGTTGAAGGACCTGATTTCTGACGACGACTCGGAGATCACGGCCTCGTCAATCATTGGCACCACCGCGGACTACTTCGGTATCTCGATGGAAGAGCTCACCGGCACCAGCCGCTCGCGCGTATATGTGACGGCTCGTCAGATCGCGATGTATCTGTGCCGTCAGCTCACTGACTTGTCGCTGCCCAAGATCGGTGAGCACTTTGGCGGCAAGGACCACACCACGGTCATGTACGCGGTGAAGAAGGTTGAGGATCAGATCGCTCAACGCCGCCAGATGTACAACCAGGTCAACGAGATCCACGCTCGCATCAAGCAGCAGCAGCGCGGCTAGTCACGCGCTCGATCCGCCTTACAACGCCTCCTGACGCCCGTTTTTGGGCCTCTGGGGGCGTTGTTGCATGTGGGCTGGGAGCCACAACACCCCAAAAACCGTCTCTGAGAGGCGTTGAGAGGGACGATGCTGGGGCGCTGGAAGGTGTCGAGGACACCGTCGATGCGGCGATCTTCCTCAAATTTGGGTCAAGATTGGGGAGAAGTCGCTCTTTCACACATGTGGAAAAAGTTGTGGAGAGCCGTGGATACAGACGGGCATCCCCAGGGATGGAGATGTGAAGAACTACAGGAATCTTGTGAGTCGAGATCCGCTGTCCACGACAGGACTACAAGTTTTGGGATTCTCATCCCCAGGTCTCACACAGGCAGTCTTGGCGAACTACCAGGATTTTTGTCATTCATCCCCAGATTCCACGGGCCCTATGACAACTACTCACTCTTGTCATTCCACTGTCCACACACCGACCTTCATCACGATCCGCGTCACGAATCGCCGCCACGCGCCGCGCCCACTTGTCAGACCTCTGTGGTGGCGTAGTCTGTGCGTCAGAATCTGAGGAGTTCGAGATGAAATTCACCGTCGACCGCGACGTCCTTGCGGATGCTGTTGCCTGGACCTCGCGTGCCGTCCCGGCTCGCCCACCCGTCCCCGTGTTGGCAGGAGTTCGCATTGAGGCGGATTCCGAGGGCACCGTGCGCTTGTCGAGCTTTGACTACGAAGTTTCGGCCCGCGGGGAGTTCCCTGCAGACGTCGACGAGTCTGGTGAAGTTCTGGTGTCGGGGCGTCTCCTCAAGGAAATTGCGAACGCACTCCCCCACAAGCCGGTCGAGTTCGCACTCGATGGCACCAAGGTTTCCGTCAAGTGCGGCGCGTCCAGGTTCACCTTGGCGACTATGCCCGTCGACCAGTACCCGGCATTGCCCAATCTTCCCGAGCAGTCCGGGGTGCTTGACGGCTCGGAGTTCCAGCAGGCCGTGAGCCAGGTCACGTCGGCAGCATCCCGTGATGAGACGTTGCCCATCTTGACTGGCGTCCGGATGGAGATCGAAGGTTCGAACATCTCGCTGCTGGCGACCGACCGCTACCGCTTGGCGCTCCGCGAGTTCTCTTGGAAGCCCTCGAAGTCGGATGTGTCCGCTGTTGCCCTGGTACGTGCCAAGACTTTGAGTGACACTGCGAAGTCTCTGGGTGCCGGCGATGTCACCATTGCGCTCAGCTCCGGCCAGGGTGTTGACCTGGTGGGCTTTGAAGCAGGTGGTTTGGTGACCACGTCGCTCTTGATGGATGGTGACTACCCGCAGGTGCGCCGCCTGTTCCCTGACGAGAGCCCTGTCACTGCCGTAGTGAAGACCACCGAGCTGATCGAGGCAACGCGCCGTGTTGCCCTGGTCACCGAACGCAACTCTGCTGTGCGTTTGGCCTTTGCTGAAGGCGAAGTGACTCTCGACGCCGGTCAGACCGACGATGCTCAGGCATCCGAGGCCCTCGAATGCACCTTGGATGGCGACCCGATCACCGTCGCATTCAACCCGCAGTACCTGCTTGACGGTCTGAGTGCGCTGGGTAGCGAGTACGTCCGCTTGGGCTTCACTCAGGACACTAAGCCCGTGGAGTTCGTGGGATTGTCGGAGCCCGGCGGCGACCTTGCCTCCGAGTTCCGCTACCTGCTGGTTCCCATCCGTATCCCGTCCTAGGTCTGTGCGCGTCACGCATCTGAGCCTGGTCGACTTCCGCTCATACGAGCAGGCGGACGTCGAGTTTGGTCCACGCGTGACCACGCTTGTGGGGCGCAATGGGCAGGGCAAAACCAACGTGGTGGAGGCAGTGCGTTACCTGTCGCACCTGTCATCACACCGGGTAGCAGCCGATGCTCCTTTGATTCGCGCAGGCGCGGAACGTTCCGTGGTGCGCGCCAGAGTGGAAAAAGGTGGGCGATCACTCGCGCTCGAAGTCACTCTTATCCCTGGTAAAGCGAACACTGCACGCATTGGGCGGTCGCCTGCGAAGCCACGTGATCTCTTAGGAACCCTGAGAACCGTTACGTTCGCTCCTGAAGATCTGGCGCTCGTGAAAGGCGACCCCGCCGGACGCCGCACGTTTATGGATGAACTGATCGTCGCGCTTCAACCACGCCTCGCTGGCGATCTCAGCGACTACGACCGCGTGCTGCGTCAACGTTCCTCGATGCTGAAGACCGCGAAGAATGCGCGGGGCGATCTCACCATGCTCGACATTTGGGACGAAAAGCTTGCTGACCTGGGTGGGCGGATTGTGTCGGCGCGGCTCGCCGCACTTGAGCGGCTGGCGCCGCATGTGACCGCGGCCTACGCAGCGGTCGCTCCCGAAGGTGGCACGTGCTCCATCGCCTATGCATCCTCGTACGACCTTGACCCCGAGGGCGACAGCTCTGCCGCAGATCCTTCTTCCCAATTGTTGGCCCGCCTCACCGAGGTGCGTTCCAAGGAGATTGACCGCGGCGTGACCTTGGCTGGACCTCACCGCGATGACCTCACCATCACTTTGGGTGACTTGCCTGCAAAGGGCTATGCCAGTCACGGTGAGAGCTGGTCCTGCGCACTTGCGCTCAAACTGGGGGTCTACGCCCTGCTCACCACGGATGACGGTCCGGATGCGGGTGACGATGGCGAACCGGTGCTTATCCTCGACGACGTGTTCGCGGAACTTGATACTGGGCGTCGTTCCGCGCTTGCCGAGCGGCTCGCTGACGCGAGCCAGGTTCTCATCACGGCAGCGGTCGCGGAGGATGTTCCGACCGAACTCCGTGGCCAGGTTCTCCTCGTGACGAAGGGCTCTGTCGCCTCAGGGGACACTCATGAATGACGGAACTGAAGCATCGTCCCTGGAAAATAACCCTGACGAAGGGCTGGACGACGCAACCCGAGCATCTGGAGCTGATCTTGCGCGCCAAGCAATGGAGCGTGCCCGCGCCTCAGCTCGACAACGCGGGGCATACCGCACGGGACCTCGTGCCGCAAAGCAAGTCCAAGAGCAGAAGCGCCGAGACTCACAGCCATTTTCCGAGGGCCGTGATCCGCTGCAGATGTCCGAGGCGGTGAATGCACTCCTGCGTCGCATGGGGTGGAGCGAGCAGATCGAAGTGTCGTCGGTCATTGGGCGCTGGCGAGAAGTGGTCGGCGATCAGATCGCGGACAAGTGTGAGCCCCTGACCTTCGACAACGGTGCACTGACCGTGCGTGCGTCCTCGACGGCGTGGGCAACGCAGTTGCAGATCATGAATGGTCAGATTCGTCATCGCATCAATGAGGAGTTCGGTCGGGAGATCGTCAAGGAACTCACCATCTTGGGGCCTTCCTCACGCAGCTGGACACGCGGCCCGCGCACCGTGAAAGGCAGAGGACCCCGCGACACCTACGGGTGATGAAGTCCACACCGCCTGGCCTAGGCCAGGTCTGCGACATCCGCTACCCTGGGTACTGACGGGTTTTCGGGGCGGGTGAGCCTGGCCTAGGCCAGGTCTGCGACATCCGCTACCCTCTTAGCGCCAACGTCCGGTAAAAGTCCCTCGTAAAAGGGACATTTCGGGGGCGACGTTTCGGTCAATAGGGGCGGAAACGGACTTTTGTGCACACTGGTGCACCTTGCTGAGGAGAAGACATGACAGAGCAGTACACCCCACCCGCGCCCCAGGGCGCACCCGTTCCCCCGCCTGGTCAGGTCCAGCCTGAACAGAAGAAGGGTTTCGCGATCACCGCGCTCGTGATCGGAATTGTCGCGATCCTCGGATCGTGGATTCCGTTCCTGGGCCTGGGCTCGGTGTTCCTGGGTCTGATCGGTCTGGTCTTTGGTGTGATCGCCATTGTTCAGGCGGTTAAGGGCACCGCAGGTGGCAAGGTGATGGCGATCGTCGGTGCTTCGCTGTCCGCACTCGCCATGATCATTGGTGTCGCCGCCACTGCTGCTGGCGTGTCCGCGGTGGACGCCGCCATTGAAGATCTCGATGAACAACTCGACGAAGAGTTTGCGTCTTCCCTGGACGACAGCGCTAGCGAAACCGTCACCGAGACTGAAGATGTCGTTGACGACGCCGCAGCCGAAGAGGTCACGGAGACCGAAGAAACCGAGTCCGCTGCTGACGGTGAAGGTACACGCAGCAACCCGTTCCCCGCCGGTACGGTACTCACCAATGATGAGGTCGAGATCACTCTGGGTGAAGCAAACTGGGCAGCTGACGACATTGTCGCCAGCGAGAACCAGTTCAACGATGCCGCCGCCGATGGTTCTACCTTCGTGCTGCTCCCGGTGACTGTGACAAACGTTGCCTCCGCTGAGCCCGTGACGCCGTGGCTCGACGTCGAGGTCTTCTTCGTCAGTGCCGACGGCCGTTCGTTCGAAGAGGCATACGAAGTGATTCCCGACGAGTTGTCGGACATCAGCGACCTCTACGAGGGTGGCACCGGCACCGGCAACATCGTCTTTGAGATCCCCACTGACGTCCAGGAAGACGGCGTGTGGGGTGTCGAGTTCGGTTGGTTCTCCGACGCCACGTTCGTCGCGGCGAAGTAGCCACATCCGCACGACAGCAGGCCCGCCGACTTCTGAAGTCGGCGGGCCTGCTGTACGTTTCGACGGCATTGCGGACGTGAGGTGTGAAACTCACGTCTAGAACTTGTTCCCAAAAGGCTCTGATGAGCCACGGATTGCCCCTATTTCGCGCTAGAATCACACGGAGTACATCGCGTCCCGTCTGAGGCCGCGTGAGTCCCGTGAAAGGCGAAATCTGTGGCCCAGAACGAAGCGCCCGAGGCGCAGCCTGCCTACGGCGCCGAGAACATCACCGTCCTGGAGGGCCTCGAAGCCGTCCGTAAGCGACCCGGTATGTACATCGGCTCCACTGGCGAGCGAGGCCTCCACCACCTGGTGTACGAAGTAGTCGACAACTCTGTCGACGAAGCGCTCGCCGGATACTGCGACACCATCACCGTCACGCTGCTCGAAGACGGCGGCGTGCGCGTCACCGACAACGGCCGCGGCATCCCCGTCGACATGCACCCCACCGAGGGCAAGCCCACCGTTGAGGTGGTCATGACAATCCTTCACGCCGGTGGAAAGTTCGGCGGTGGCGGCTATGCCGTCTCCGGCGGTCTGCACGGCGTGGGTATCTCCGTGGTGAACGCACTGAGCTACAAGGTCGAAACCGAAGTTCGCCGGCAAGGCCACGTATGGCGTCAGGCCTTCGCCGACGGTGGAAAGCCACAAGGAACCCTGGAAAAGGGCGACGCCACCGACGACACCGGAACCCAGCAGACCTTCTGGGCAGACCCCGAAATCTTCGAAACCACTGACTACGACTTCGAGACGCTGCGCGCACGCTTCCAGCAGATGGCGTTCCTGAACAAGGGACTCACCATCCAACTGACGGACGAGCGCCCTGCTCACGTCACCGCATCGGACGACGTCGAATCAGAAGGCGACGACGACGCCCCTACCTCCCGTACCGTCACCTACCGGTACGACGGTGGACTCATCGACTACGTTGCTCACCTCAACGACGCGAAGAAGGCAGAACGCGTTCACGAAGAGGTGGTGGCACTCGAGGCGGAAGACACTGAGAAGAAGATCTCGCTAGAAATGGCGATGCAGTGGACCACGGCCTACTCCGAGTCGGTGTTCACCTACGCCAACACCATCTCGACCACCGAAGGTGGAACGCACGAGGAAGGCTTCCGCGCCGCACTCACCTCCCTGGTGAACCGTTACGCACGCGACAAGGGAATCCTCAAGGACAAGGATGACAACCTCACCGGTGACGATGTCCGTGAGGGTTTGACTGCGGTGATCTCCGTCAAGCTCGGCGAACCACAGTTCGAGGGCCAGACCAAGACCAAACTGGGCAACACCGAGGCCAAAACGTTCGTCCAGAAAATTGTGGGCGAACAGCTCACCGACTGGTTCGACTCGCACCCGAACGAAGCCAAGGAGATCATCCGCAAGGCCATGCAGGCCTCGCAGGCACGTATCGCTGCACGCAAGGCTCGCGAAGCAACCCGCCGCAAGGGACTGCTCGAATCCGGCGGCATGCCCGGAAAACTGCGCGACTGCTCCTCCAAAGACCCCTCAATCTCAGAGATCTTCCTGGTGGAGGGTGACTCCGCAGGCGGTTCCGCTGTGCGTGGACGTAACCCCGCAACCCAGGCGATCCTGCCCCTGCGTGGAAAAGTCCTCAACGTGGAACGCGCCCGCCTCGACAAGGCCCTCGCCAACACCGAGATCCAGGCACTGTTCACCGCCTTCGGTTCCGGAATCGGCGACGAGTTCGACATGGAGAAGTCCCGCTATCACAAGATCGTGCTGATGGCCGATGCTGACGTTGACGGCCAACACATCCGCACCCTGCTGCTCACGGTGCTCTTCCGCTACATGCGTCCACTGATCGAAGCCGGCTACGTCTATCTGGCACAGCCGCCGCTGTACAAGCTCAAGTGGACCAACGCCGACCATGACTATGTCTTCACCGACCGTGAGCGCGACGCCAAACTGAAGGAAGGCCTTGCCGCCGGCAAGAAGATCCCCAAGGACAACGGCATCCAGCGTTACAAGGGTCTGGGCGAGATGGACTACTCGGAACTGTGGGAAACCACCATGAACCCCGAGACCCGCACCCTGCTCCAGATCACTATGGACGATGCCGCACTTGCGGACGAGACTTTCTCCATCCTGATGGGCGACGACGTCGAGTCGCGCCGCAACTTCATCCAGCGCAACGCGAAGGACGTGAGGTTCCTTGACATCTGAGGTCCACAACCACGGACAGATCGACCAGGTCGATCTCAATGTGGAGATGCAGCAGTCCTACCTGGACTACGCGATGTCCGTCATCGTTGGCCGTGCACTCCCCGACGTTCGCGATGGTCTGAAGCCCGTCCACCGTCGTGTCATCTACGCGATGTACGACGGCGGCTACCGTCCTGACCGCGCGTACTCCAAGTGCACGCGCATCATCGGTGAAGTCATGGGTAACTATCACCCCCACGGTGACAGTGCCGTCTACGACACCTTGGTACGTATGGTCCAAGACTGGTCGTTGCGGTACCCACTCGCTGACGGCCAGGGCAACTTTGGTTCTCCCGGTAACGACCCGGCTGCTGCCCACCGTTACACCGAGTCCCGCATGGCGCAGATCGCCATGGAGATGGTCCGCGACATCGACAAGGAAACGGTCGATTTCCAGGACAACTACGACGGTCGCACCCAGGAACCCGTGGTGCTCCCGGCACGGTTCCCGAACCTTCTGGTTAACGGCTCCGCCGGTATTGCGGTGGGTATGGCCACCAACATTCCGCCGCACAACCTTCGTGAGGTTGCTGCCGGAGTGCAATGGTCGCTCGACAACCCGGACGCCACGCGCGAAGAACTGCAGAACGCGCTGATCGAACGCATTCAGGGCCCCGACTTCCCCACCGGCGCCATGATTCTTGGCCGCCGCGGCATCGAAGAGGCATACCGGACCGGCCGTGGTTCGATCACGATGCGTTCCATCGTGAACGTCGAAGAAATCCAGGGACGTCAGTGCTTGGTCGTGACCGAGCTTCCCTACCAGGTCAACCCGGACAACCTGGCGCTCAAGATCGCGGAGCTGGTCAAGGACGGCAAGATCACCGGCATCGCCGACATTCGCGATGAGACCTCCGGTCGTACGGGCCAGCGCCTGGTCATTGTGTTGAAGCGTGACGCCGTCGCGAAGGTTGTGCTGAACAACCTGTACAAGCACACCCAGTTGCAGGAAACCTTTGGTGCCAACATGGTGGCGCTCGTGGATGGGGTGCCCCGCACGCTGCCCATCGACGCGTTCGTTCGCCACTGGATCACCCACCAGAACGAGGTCATCCAGCGTCGTACCGCATACCTGCTGCGTGAAGCCGAACGTGAAGCCCACATTCAGCGTGGTTACGTCAAGGCTCTCGACCAGCTCGACGCCGTCATCGCGCTGATTCGCCGCTCCCCCTCCGCTGATGAAGCTCGCGAGGGCCTCATGGAGTTGCTGGATGTCGACGAGATTCAAGCCAACGCGATCCTGAACCTGCAGTTGCGTCGCCTTGCCGCTCTGGAGCGTGAAGCGATCGAGCGTAAGTATGGCGAGCTGATGAAGCAGATCGAGGACTACAAGGACATCCTTGCCTCGCCTGAGCGTCAGCGCACCATCATTTCCGACGAACTCGCGGACATCGTCAAGAAGTACGGCGATGAGCGCCGCACGGAGATCAGCCCGTTCGACGGTTCCGTCGACATCGAAGACCTCATTGCTGAAGAAGAGGTCGTGGTCACGATCACGCGCGGCGGGTATGCCAAGCGCACCCGCTCAGACCAGTACCGCGCGCAGAAGCGTGGCGGTAAGGGTGTGCGCGGAGCGACGTTGCGCAGCGATGACATGGTGGAGCACTTCTTTGTCACCACCACGCACCACTGGCTGCTGTTCTTCACGAACTACGGTCGCGTGTACCGCGCGAAGGGTTACGAACTTCCCGAAGGTGGACGTGACTCGAAGGGCCAACACGTCGCGAACATGCTGGCGTTCCAGCCGGGCGAAGAGATTGCTCAGGTGCTGGACCTGCGCAGCTACGAAGACAAGCCCTATCTGGTGCTCGCCACCAAGCGCGGTCTGGTGAAGAAGACCAAGCTCACGGACTACGACTCGAACCGGTCGGCCGGTCTGATTGCCATCAACCTCAAGGATGTTGAGGGCGACGACGGCGAGATGCGCACGGACGAACTGGTCTCTGCACGTTTGGTTGCTCCGGAAGACGACCTGATGCTGGTGTCCCGCAAGGGCCAGTCAGTGCGTTTCCACGCCACCGATGAGGAGTTGCGCCCCATGGGACGTGCTGCCTCCGGTAACCGCGGCATGAAGTTCCGTGACGACGATGACCTGCTGTCGATGGACGTGATTCCTGCCGACGTTCCGGAAGGCACGGATGCAGACGGCACCGTCACCGACGCTGATGGTGACGAGGTCACGGTTTCCGATGGCCCCTACTCGTTCGTGGTGACGGAACTTGGTTACGCCAAGCGCACCGCGGCATCGGCGTGGGATGCCAAGCACCGCGGCGGTCTGGGCGTGAAGGTGGGCAAACTCACCGACGAACGTGGTGACCTGGTGGGTGCGTTGCTCGTGGACGAGACCGATGAAGTGTTGGTCATCATGTCCTCCGGCAAGGTGGTGCGTTCGAACGTTGCCGAGGTTCCTGCCAAGGGCCGCAACACCATGGGTGTGATCTTCGCGAAGCCCAGCAAGAACGACAAGGTCATCGGCATTGCCCGCAACGTGGAGCGCAAGCTCGACGGTGACGAGGACGGTGCGGAAGGCGCTGACAACCCTGAGGGTGAGAACGCCCCTCAGGGTGAGAAGGCCCCCGAGAACAACGCCTAATCCCCTAGCCGTAGATACACGGCGGGGATTCGGCATCTGACGAGCCCTGGCCGTCGGTTCCAGATGGAATCGGCGTCCAGGGCTTTGTCATGCGCCGACACCCAGCCACCTCCCACTACGAACCAAAATCAGCGCGACACGCCGGTCAATAGGCCCCAACCTAGGCCGCGCATCGGCGTGTCGAGGCCACCTTTGGTTCAAAGTGTCGGGGGTGCAGGCAGGGGGCCTTACGCGTTCGCGCCCTTGTCTGCAGGGGTGCGTACCAACACCAACAGGCCCATGCCGAGCGCCACGACCGCGATCACGCCCACGGTGCCCCAAATGGTGGCGCCAAACAGAGAAATCGACAGTGCCCAAGCGGCCGGTGCAAGGAACGATGCCGCACGTCCGGTGGTCGCATAGAGCCCAAAGATCTCTGACTCTTGGCCGGTGGGCGCCACGCGGGCCAGGAGCGAACGCGATGCTGCTTGCGCTGGTCCCACCATCGCGGACAACAGCAATCCGCAGATCCAGAACACGATGGCGCCTGCGGTGTGGAACGCGACAATTACGGCACCGGCACCCACGATCACACCCAAGGCGAACAGAATCACAGCGCGCGGACCAAAGCGGTCATCGAACCGTCCCGCGATGAACGTGGATACGCCGGCGATGAGGTTCGCGGCAATGCCAAAGATGATCACCTGCTGGTCGCTGAACCCAAAAGCTTTGGCCGCGATGATCGCGCCAAAGGTGAACACACCAGCAAGGCCGTCGCGGTAGACGGCCGATGCCAGCAGGAACCACAGGGTGGAGCGCGCGCCATTCCAGAGGTCGCGAAGGTCGTGGAAGAGCCGCTGATAGCCGCGCCACAGGCTGACGGATTGGCGGCTGCTTCCGGGAGCTTCCGGTACGTACGCGAACAATGGCCAGGCGAACGCCAAGGTCCACACGGCACAACCCACGGCAATGAGGCGGTAGGCCATGCCGTTGGAGGTGTCCATACCGAACCAGTCGAAGGTGTCGAGCAGCACCACGAACACGAGCGCCAAGATTCCACCCATGTATCCCAGACCCCACCCCAATCCGGAGACGCGTCCCATGGTGGCGGGTGTCGAGACTTGGACGATCATTGCGTTGTAGTTGACTCCCGCGATCTCCCCCACGATCGAACCAAAGGCGATCAGTCCTACCCCCAGCCAGAAGTGAGTGGGGGCGGCTTCCACGAAGTACAGACCGCCGGTGGCGCCTACGAGCAGCAGCGTCATGGCACCGAGCCAGGCCTTGCGACGTCCGGAGGAGTCTGCACGCTGACCGAGTACTGGCGCCAGAATCGCGACCAGGATTCCGGCTGCCGTGATGCCCCAACCTAGACCGGAGTCCAAGGCGGCACTGGCGGACTTGTATGCCTCCGCGTACTCGCCGAGCGCCACGATCTCCGGATCGATGAAGGAGTCCGAGGTGAGGTACAGCGCAGTGAAGACGAACGTGATGATGACGGAGTTGAACGGCTGCGTGGCCCAGTCCCACAACGCCCACGCCCACACTTGACGGCGCCGGCGTGGATCTGTGGACGGGCCCCCCGGTGCGTCGGCAGCGGAGGGCAGCACGTCGTCGTGGGAAGTCATGAGCCTCAGTGTGTCGGACCCAGGTGAATCGCAGGTGACGGGCGCGCTGACAAACCTGGGATCGTGACCCGCATCCGGACTAGGCTCGCTGGTATGAGTGTGGATGAGTGGCGGCCGGACGTTCTTGAGGGCTACGAGCAGGCATCGCTCGGCGCTCCTATGTCCGCACCCGTTGGGCATGGTGACGGAAGCTTGGAACGCACCCTGATCCGCCGCATCGGCCCGTCAGACCATCCCACGTCGGTGGCGTTGATCGTCCACGGCTACAACGACTACTTTTTCGCTACGCACCTTGCCGACACCCTCGCGGACCACGGCGCCGCCGTGTATGCCGTGGACATGCGCCGGGCTGGACGGTCGCTGCGGCCAGGCAACCAAGCGCATCACCTGGCACACATCAGCGAACTGGTGGAAGACATCGCCGATGCTGCACGCGCCGCAAACGCAGACGCCCACGCCAGGTATGGCGCCGCAGATCTTCCACTGATCGTCCACGCTCACTCCACGGGCGCGTTGGCGGCAACGATCTGGGCCAACGACCAACCAGCCGATGCGTTGGCAGGCCTGATCTTGAACGGTCCCCTTTTTGGGTTGCCGCTGCGCGCGTGGGAACAGGCCGCGATGCGTACGGTTCCTGCGCTTGCGAAGATCCGCCCGCGCGCAGTTGTGGTGCCTGCACCTTCTCCCTACACGACTGGGCTGGTAAACCGCGGTTGGGAGTTCAACACCGCTTGGAAGAGCCCCCAAGGAGTGGGGGCCACTGCGGGCTGGCTTGCGGGAACAGCGGCAGCGCGCCGGCGCGTCCGTGGCGGGCTCGACATTAAGGTGCCGGTGCTGGTCGCGCATGCCGACTCGACGGGACCGGACCGGTTGGACAACCCTCGCCACGGCAGCCAAGACACGGTCGTCGACGTGGCCGCCATCCGTCGGTACGCCCCAGGAATCGGACCCTATGTCGCGGTCGTGGAGATTCCCGGTGCCATTCACGATGTGTCGTTGTCTGCGTCCGCTCCACGCAGCATCTACCTCGACGCGGTGGGGCACTTCGTGGATAGGGTCGTGGAATGAGCCACCCATACTTCGACAATGGCGGCCGGCCGGCAGCGTTGGCGCATCGAGGCTTCTCCCTCGAGGGTCTCGAGAACTCGATGAAGGCCTTCCAAGCGGCCGTGGACTTGGGTTTCCGCTACGTGGAGACCGATGCCCATGGCACGTCGGATGGCGTCGCGGTGGCACTGCATGACGACACTCTGGATCGCACCACGGATCTCACTGGCGCGGTCGCGGAGCGTCCGTGGGCGGTGGTGAAGCGAGCGAAGATCGGTGGAGTTGAACCGGTGCCGTCGCTCGAGGACGTCCTGGGTACCTGGCCCGATGTCAAAGTCAACATCGACGTCAAAGGCACCTCCGGCATCGTCCCTGTGGCGAAGGCGATTGAACGCACCAAGTCTCATGATCGGGTGTGCTTGGGGTCGTTTGATGCCACGCGCCGGCGTGAGACCTTGAAACTCCTCAGCAAGCCTGTGGGGACGCCGGCTGCCCAACGTGAGGCGATCGCCTGGTGGCTGGGAACCTTCTTGGGGGCCGATGCTTCCAAGACTTTGGGGGACGTGGACGCCCTGCAGATTCCTTGGCGCCAAAACAACCTGCCGATCATTTTCACCCACCACGTCGAAAAGGCTCACGCTGCGGGCAAGAAGGTCTACATCTGGACCGTCAACAGGCGCGACCACATGGAGAAGCTGCTCGACATGGGTGTCGACGGAATCGTGTCCGACCGTTCCGACGTGTTGAAAGAAGTGTTGCTTGAACGTGGCCAGTGGGCCTGACTTAAACCGTCAGACCCACCGGTCGCGAGCATCGGCTAGATGAACAGGGTTGAGCCTGACTCCTGAGCTTCACCCAAGAACGTTGCCACTCCACCGAGTTCCACACCATCCAGCAGATCCGACTGCGCGATGCCCAGCAGGTCCATCGTCATGGTGCAGCCAATCAGGCGGGCACCGCCTGCTTGGGCTGCGGTGATCAACTCCGGCAGTGATTGGACGTCGTGCTGCTTCATGACGTGCTTGATCATCGCGGTTCCGGCACCGGCCATGTGCATCTGCGACAGCGTCAGCTTGTTCGCACCACGCGGCATCATCGCGCCGAACATCTTCTCCATGGCCTTCTTTTCGCGCTTGGGCGGATCGGTGCGGCGCAGCGCATTCAGTCCCCAGAATGTGAAGAACATCGAGACATCTTGTCCCATGGCCAATGCGCCGTTGGCGATGATGAATGAGGCGAGAACCTTGTCAAGGTCTCCGGAGAAGACCACCATCGAGGTCTTCTCCGGAGAAGGCGTGGTGGCCACGGCAGGGGCGGCTGCGGTGTTGCCCTTGCGGAACGTGGCAACGAATCCGGGTCCCTTGGGGTCCATCGACACCAAGGTGTGACCGTTCTTGGAGGCCCACGCAGGACCATCGAGTGCGAAGCCGGGGTCGGAAACGGTGACGCGAACCTCATCTCCTGGGTGCGCTTCCTTCATTGCTCCGGACAGCTTCATGATGGGTCCGGGGCACGCCAAGCCAGTGCAGTCCAGGTCAGTGGTTTGGCCGGTGGCTGCGGCGACTGCGCTGGCGACGGAGATCTTTTCCGCGTAGTTCTCCATGGGCGGGATCGCTTCGTAGGTGCTGTCCGGACGGTCGTGGACGTGACCGAAGGTGGTGGAACCTCCGGACAGGGTGGCGACATCCGTGAAGCCGTTCTGGACGAGGATGCGTTGGGCCAGGTAAGACCGGAAGCCCACAGCGCAGTACAGGCGGATGGGTTGTGTCCTGTCCCACTCCCCGAAGGCTTCACGGAACTCAGCGAGCGGCACGTTCTCTGCCCCGGGGATGTGGTGGATCGCGTACTCATCTGCGGTGCGAACGTCGATGATGCGGGCACCTTCGGTACGTGCGGGGTAGTCCTCCGCGTACCAGAGGGCAAGGTCGTCGCGCAGGACGTTCGAGGCGACGAACCCAGCCATGTTGACGGGGTCCTTGGCGGAACCAAACGGTGGCGCGTAGGCGAGTTCCTGCTCTTCGAGGTCGTACACCGTGAGTCCCGCGCGGATCGCCATAGCGAACAGGTCCAGACGCTTGTCCACACCGTCGAAGCCGCATGCTTGAGCGCCCAGAAGGGTGCCGTCGGTGGGGCTGAACAGCACCTTGATGTGCATCATGGCGGTGCCGGGGTAGTAGCCGGCGTGACCCGACGGGTGAACGTGGATCACGCGGTGGTCGATGCCGGCTTCTTCAAGCTGACGAGTGGTGGCGCCGGTGCCTCCCGCCACCATGTCGAACACCTTGACGATGCTGGTGCCTTGCGTGGACTTGTACTGGGTGGAGCGTCCGCAGATGTTTTCTGCGGCCACTCGTGCTTGCCGGTTGGCGGGGCCTGCGAGTGGCGCCAGGTACGTGCCGGGCAGGACTGGGTGAGGGGTTTCGACGGCGTCGCCTGCTGCCCAAATGTTCGGGTCGGAGGTACGCATCCCCAGGTCGACGGCGATGCCACCGCGCGGCCCCAGTTCCAGGCCGGCGTCGTGGGCGAGGCTGACTGCCGGGCGCACACCGGCTGCCAGGATCACGAGGTCTGCGGGGACCGTTGCGCCAGAGTCGAGTTCCACGGAGACACGCTCGTCCCCATCGGCGTCGTTGAGGTGGTGGAAGGCTGCGGCTTTGGTGCTGAGGTGGAGTCCGATGCCACGGGTGCGGAGGTGTTGTTCGACGGGGGCGGCGATGTCGGAGTCAACGGGGGGAAGGATCTGCGGTGCGGCCTCCACGACGTCGACGAGGACGCCACGGTGGTGCAGGTTCTCTGCCATTTCCAGACCGATGTATCCAGCGCCGACGACGACTGCGCGCACCTTTCCGCGGGCTCCTGCCTTCTGTGCGGCGAGCGCGGAGTCGAGTCGTGACTTGATGCGGTCCATATCGCCGATGCGGCGGAGGACGTCGACGGCGGGGTGGTCGATTCCGGGAAGGGGTGGCCGGACGGGCTCCGCACCCATACACAGGGCGAGCTTGTCGTAGGGCTCGGTGTATTCCCGGCCTGAGTCGACCTCGCGGACGGTGAGGGTTTGCGCGGTGCGGTCGATCGCGATCACTTCGGTGGCGATGCGTACGTCGATGTTGAGGGACTCGCGCAGGCTTTCGGGTGTTTGGAGGAGGAGGCGGTCGCGGTCGGTGATGACTTCGCCCACGTGATAGGGCAGTCCACAGTTGGCGAAGGAGACGTGGTGGCCGCGTTCGAAGACAACGATCTCGGCTTGTTCGTCGAGCCTACGGGCGCGGGCGGCGGTGGATGCTCCGGCGGCGACTCCGCCTACGACTACGAGTTTCACGATATACCTCCGGGGGTATTTATTTGGGTGCTTCAAGCGTAGGTGAGGAAGCGCGGTTCGGGCTTAGGTCCTAGGTCACAACTTTTGACGAGGTGCCGCTCGTTGTCAGGTTGTGGCTGCGCGTGGGCGCCACGCACCGCTAGTTTTGACAGTGTCAAAAGAAGGGCCTAGGCTTACGCGTATGGAAACAGCCCAGGAACTCGACCCGCGCGCCATGCTGCGCGGAGCCGGCCTGCGCGTCACCGAGCCACGCGTCGCGGTCGTCACCGCCCTCGCCCACGCCCCGCACTCCGGTGCAGACGTGGTGTTCTCCAGCGTGAGTGAAACGCTCCCCACCACGTCACGACAGGCCATCTACAACGTCCTCAATGACATCACCCAGGCCGGCATCGCGCGCCGTATCGAACCCGCCGGTCAGCCTGGCCTCTACGAACTTCGCGTAGGCGACAACCACCACCACATCGTGTGTCGGCACTGTGGTGCGATCTCCGACGTCGATTGCGTCACCGGGCATGCGCCCTGCCTGACGCCGAGCACAACCAACGGCTTTGACCTCTCCGAGGCTGAAGTCACGTTCTGGGGACTGTGCGCCACCTGCAAAACGGCCACCCCGCCCCACCCGCCCATCGTCCCTGCTTCACCACAAGGAGAGTCCCGTGACTGAGAAGTTCACCACGACCAACTCCGGCGCCCCCGTGGCCTCGGACCAGCACTCGCAGACCGTCGGCAACGACGGCGTCACTGCGTTGACTGACCACTACCTGGTCGAAAAGCTCGCGCAGTTCAACCGTGAGCGCGTCCCCGAGCGTGTAGTCCACGCCAAGGGTGGCGGCGCCTTCGGTACGTTCACCGTGACGAACCCCGACATCGCGAACTACACCCGCGCCGCACTGTTCCAGCCCGGCGTTGAGACCGAGATGCTTGCACGCTTCTCCTCCGTTGCCGGAGAGAACGGCTCGCCTGACACCTGGCGCGACCCCCGCGGCTTCGCGCTGAAGTTCTACACCTCCGAGGGCAACTACGACCTCGTGGGTAACAACACCCCCGTGTTCTTCATCCGCGACGGCATCAAGTTCCCCGACTTCATCCGTTCGCAGAAGCGCCTGCCCGGCACCCACCTGCGCGACAACGACATGCAGTGGGACTTCTGGACCCTGCAGCCCGAATCCGCCCACCAGGTGACCTGGCTCATGGGCGAGCGTGGCCTGCCCCGCTCGTGGCGCGAGATGCAGGGCTACGGCTCGCACACCTACCAGTGGATCAACGCTGAAGGCGAGCGCTTCTGGGTGAAGTACCACTTCAAGTCTCAGCAGGGCGTGCACGGACTGTCGATCGACGAGGCCGCACAGCTCGCGGGCTCGGACGCCGACCACCACATCCGCGACCTCTACGAGCACATCGACGAGGGCGACTTCCCGCGTTGGGACCTCAAGGTGCAGATCATGCCCTACGAGGACGCCAAGGACTACCGCTTCAACCCGTTCGACCTCACCAAGGTGTGGCCGCACGGCGACTACCCGCTGATCGATGTGGGTGTCATGGAGCTCAACAAGAACCCCGAGAACTACTTCGCGCAGATCGAGCAGGCAACGTTCGCCCCGTCGAACTTCGTGCCCGGCATCGGCCCGTCGCCTGACAAGATGCTGATGGCGCGCATCTTCTCCTACGCTGACGCGCACCGCTACCGCGTGGGCACCAACCACGCGGACCTGCCCGTCAACTCCCCCCACGCCGCGGACTCCAACGGCCACTCGTACGCCAAGGACGGCTCGATGCGTTACTCGTTCGCATCCTCCGACACCCCGGTGTACGCGCCGAACTCGCACGGTGGCGCCCACGCAGACGCGGCCCGTGCAGGGGACGCAGGCAACTGGGAGTCGGACGGTTCGATGGTTCGTGCGGCAGCCACGCTGCACTCCGAAGACGACGACTTCGGTCAGGCGGGAACGCTGTACCGCGACGTCTTCAACGACCAGCAGAAGGCTCACATTCTGGAGCAGATCACCGGCCACGTCGGTGCTGTGAAGTCGGACGACATCCGCGAACGCGCCATCCAGTACTGGACCAACGTGGACGCAAACCTGGGTGCCCAGCTGCGCGCCAACCTCACCGGTGAAGCACCGGTCGAGGCCGGCGAGCCTGGCACGGGCTCCACTCCCGCAGACGTCTAAGACACCTCTCGTGGAGCGGTAACCCGCGCCCACAACGACGACGGGCCGAGTGATCCGATGGTGATCACTCGGCCCGTCGTTTGCGTTGAACGGTCCTGCAGACGGGCCGATGCGCGGATCAGTCCCGCGTGATCGCCGCCTTGGCGAAGTCTGCAGCGGTGGCGTCCGGGAGATAGGCGCGGCCCAGTGCGAGCGCGATGGTGGGCAACTGTGCCTCGTCGCGGTACAGCAGCGACATGGGCACGTGACGGGGCTTGAACTTGGCCTTGAAACGTTCGAGCGACGCAAAGCCGTAGTAGGGCTCCATCTTTTCCGCAAGAGTGTCCAACAGCTTTTCAATCGCGGAGTCCACTTCACCGGAGTAGGCGAGCGGCGCGCACGACAGCGAAATGAACTGATAGCCGGCGTCCTTGAACTCGAGTGCGTTCGCCGCGATCAGGAACTCCATCACGCCATTCATGACACCGTCGTCGAGGCGCCGCTTCATGATGTCGATGGTCCAGCCCGCCACGGCACCGTCGCGGTAGACCGGCATCCAACTGGTCATGCCGTGCACAGTGCCGTCCTCGTCCACGGCGATGCTGATGAGCACGTTCGGGTCGTTGGCTTCCTCCAACGTGCCCAAGGTGAAACCCATCTCCGGAAGTGACTTGTCGCCAACCCACTGGGCCTCGATGGCCGTCAGTTGGTCACGAAGCCCGCGGGGAGCATCGGCCCAATGCAAGGACCGCATCGTGACCCCCTCACGCTTGGCTCGGTTGATCGCAGACCGCACGTCCTGCCAAGACTTGCCCTTGAACTCCAGTTCAGGCAGATCGATGACCGTGTCTTCCGCGACCTGGATGCTGCGCCAGCCCTTGTCAGCCAGAGCCTCGGTGAGTTCCGGACTCGCCGCAAAGTAGGTGACTCGCCAGCCGCGAGACCTGCAGTAGTCCTCGAAACTAGCGGCGTTGGCGACCACGGCGTCCAGACTTCCCGCAGGATCCCCCAGCACCACGGCCGTGCCACCTACCAGCTTGAAACCCCAGGCAGCATCGGCGCTATCACTCACCCAGTGATCGATTCCTTGCCACCGTGCCATGTAGCCAATGGAGGTCATCCGGGCGTCCTCATTCTGGAGCGCGATGAACGCTTCCCGAGCCTCCGGAGTGGTCTCGTGGCGCCGCGACGTCAACAGAATCCCCGCCACCGAGACCGCAATCACCGCCCACCACAACAGGCTCACCGCGCCCAGCAACACTCGGGAAGCCGTGGTTTCTGGGAGGAGACCTTCATCGGTGATGCCAAACAGCCTCATCAATGACGTCGCAAGCGCGTCGCCCACGGTGGGTTCGCGATCAAAACTGTCATCCAGGGTCAGGATGGCCGATGTGGTGAACAGTAAAGTCGCGGCCGCGGCGATACCGACACGACCCCAGATCCGCGACCGCACCCCCCGAGCGCCACGCACCTGGAAGTGACGACGCCCGCCAATGAGCGTCACCACCAGCACCAACTCCAACAGCGTCAAGAAGATGACATTCGGGCCAGGCTCAAGGATCGACACCGCCACTCCGGCCAGCAAGCCCACACTGGACGTCAACGTGACCAGCCACCACGCCAGCCTGCTGCCCCGATGAATGGCATACGCAAACGTCAGATTGATGACCGCTACGCCCAGGTCGCCCAGCAATGTGCTCGCTGGAACCTCCGGGTGGCCAAACTCCAAGATCCCGCCCTCACCAGGCCACACATGAACCAGGATCGTCTGCAACGCGCTGACCGTCAGGATCACCGCGGCAATGTCACGCACCTCTTGCGCACCCAGCTGGATCGACCACCGCTCATACGCGCGGCCCACCACCCACGGGCCCACCGCGAGGCCAATAAAGAACGCCGCCGCATGGGTGAAGTCCCACACTTCCGCCGCCCACAGGATCATCACCAGGCAGTACACCGAACCGATCAAGCGCACCCTCCGGCGCCACAGCAACGGCATCGCCGCGGACACTGCACCCAACGCACCAAAACCTGCGTTCGACAACCCCACATCGGCTACTCCGCTGAGTTCATCCACCCACGGCAACCCGGCATCCCGCAACACCCAAAACAAGCCCGCCACCGTCAACACTGCCGCCACATGCGTACCCACCGTGACCGCCAGCATCCGCCACGGCCCAAAGTGCTTCTCCAGGTAGCCGCCACCCGCCACAAAAATCGCAATGATCAGGATGTACATCCACGGCGTGGGCGCAATCAACATGCCTGTGAGGACCGTCCACCAGCGTCCCTCCTCGAACGCTTGCTCCCCCCAACCCCACTGATCTACCAGCCCCGACTGCTCTGCGGTTTGCCACAAAGCGCCAGTGATCACGCCCGCAACAAGGACCACTACGCACACCGCCAACGTGACGGGAATCGTTCGCGCGGCGCTCCACACCCGGGCAAGCGCAGACTCGTGGGGAGGGGTTTCGCGTGTGGTGCTCATAGCATCAAACTAGCGAAGGTCAGTGCTTCTGAGCGGGAAGCACTTTAGCCTGAGCGCTGCCTGAAGTACCCTGGGGGCTGATTCGCGTGCGCAAGGGCGTGAAAAACCTCGAGGAGATTGCATGACCGCGGAGGACCGCACCGCCCCCGGCACCGGGCAGACCTTCACCCCGCAAGGGGCCCCGGCAGCTTCCACCGGCGAGCAGCCGAACCCCTATTCGGCCACGCCTCCCACCGCGCCCACCCGCGCAGTGTCGCAGTCGGTGCCATCTGCGCAGTCGGTGCAGCCTCAGACTGGCGCGACTCCCGCACGATCGTCCTTCCGCCCCACGACTGGCCAGCAGCCGGTCGGCGGGCAGCGTCCGGTCAGCGGTCAGCAGCCACTGTCGGGTGCGCAGCCCGTGAGCGGTCAGCAGCAGGCTTTCGGTGGGGGACAGCAGGGTTTCGGTGGTCAGCAGGCTGCGCCCGCATGGTCTCCCACGACCCAGCCACTCACCCGGCCCTCGGGTGTTGAGCCCGTCACTGACGAGCAGCCCACTGCACCCGTCCGTTCCGCTGCCGAGAGTGGGGGGTTCTCCGCCACCGTCGGTGCAGGTTTCGGCAAGGTGAAGGGCTATGCCGTCAAGGCCAAGGACGATCTGCTGTCCGGTGACGACATGAGCGCGACCCGCCGTGAAGGTGGACCCCGCAAGGCGCGCGTGTTGGTTTCCCGCGTGGACCCGTGGTCGGCGTTGAAGATTGGTTTCCTGCTGTCGATCGCGCTGGGCATCATGACCGTGATTGCGGTCTATGTGCTGTGGAGCGTGCTCAACGGAATGGGCACGTTCGCGTTGGCCGACCAGTGGATTCAGGACCTCTTCACGTCCAATGAGGAACTCAACCTGGAACAGTTCTACAGCCTCGACAAGTGGATGTCCGCAGCCGTGCTGATCTCCGTTGTCAACGTGGTGTTGCTGACCGCACTGTCGGCTGTCTTCGCGTTCCTGTACAACATCGTCTCCTCGATCGTGGGCGGCGTCTACGTCACCCTCACGGACGACTAAGACCAGGCGCCAACCCCCGTCCAAGCGTCAGTTTGGAACCCGGGCCACCGGTGGGGTATGGTTGGTCGCCGCGGCAGTCGCCGCGAAAGGGCCCATAGCTCAGGCGGTTAGAGCGCTTCGCTGATAACGAAGAGGTCGGAGGTTCAAGTCCTCCTGGGCCCACAGAGGTGAACGAATGAAAAAATTCATCGTAGTTGTCGCACTAGTGGCGGTGGCAGCAGCCGGATACGGATTGCTGGCGCGTGACACCAAGCGAGAAATCTGGGATGATGTTCACCACCGCATGTGACTCCAGTAGTCACACGGGGCCTTAGCTCAATTGGTAGAGCGCCTGCTTTGCAAGCAGGAGGTCGTGGGTTCGATTCCCACAGGCTCCACTCTTGACCGCCTCCCTCACGGGGGGGCGGTTTTTTGTTGTCCGGATGGGCCGATGCGCATGCTCAGCAGCCACGTGCGTCACGCTGGTCCCAGGTGTGCGACAGGGGGTACGGATCTGAATGGCGGCGCGTGCGGGGCGATGGAGCTGGCGTGAGGATCTCTGGATCTGAGTGGGTGACGCGGCAACAGCGCGGGCGTGGTGGACGCGTTCTTGGCTGCACCCGCCCAGTTCCAACCGGACAGCCATGTCCAGTACCAGGCACAACACGGCAACTTGTCCCATATGTCTGAACGTGGCGTGCAGTTGGTCACACGAAACGTTACGATCGTCGTTCTAGAGTCTGAGAACGATGCTTCCAGGCCTTACGGTGGAAGTTGCGCTCGCTGGTGATCCTGGCGGGCGCACTCATTTTCCCTGGAATGTTGAAGGTTGACCCATGCCTGCCCTCGTACGTGCCCCGCGAGTCTTCACCGGTGTTTTCGTTACCGCCGCTGCCGTGACAGTCGCCGCCACCGCGGCCTCCGGCACACTTGACGCATCCGCTGCGCTGCCCGGCGCTGACGGCCTCCTCCCCGGCGGATGGGGTGCCTGTGACCCTGGCACGTCGGCGGCAAACTGCGACGACATCTCCTGGAACGTTCCCAACAACGGCGCTTGGGCCGGTGTGGACAACATGGTGAGCGTCGCCGTAGGCCAGACCTTCATCGCGCAAGGTGCCGCGGCTGAGTCCGAGGGCCTCATGGTGGTCCGCGGGGACGCCACTTGGACTAGCGACATCGACGGATACGACATCGGTGTCGCGGGCGTGGGTTCGCGCGTGACTCCCGCGGACGGTGAGGACTTTCTGCTCGTCGGTGGGGACGCCACCGTTGCCGCAGCCGCCACCACCGTGCGTGCCGGCGCCGCCGGCATCGCTGCTGATGGTGACCGGTTCGGCAACATCGGCGTGGTGGGAGCCCACAACTTCCGCAACCCCACCGGATGGGGTACCCCGCCTGCGGGTTCCTATGGTGCGCTCGGACAGCTCGACGCTGACAACGGCGCCAACGCGTACACCAACCACCTGTACAGCCGCGAAGATGCCACGCTGCGCCTAGCCGCCTACGACTCCCTGTTCGACGCCCTGCCGGTCTACACCCAGCAGTGCTACTCCGAGCTTGCGCAGGCCGGTGCAGTCACCGCGTACTACGACGGCGGCACCTCCGAGTTGCCGATCGAAGCTGCACCCGGTGATCTCACCATCTCCGGATCCGATGCGACATTGAGCATGCCAGCCGCATACCCGGACGCGAAGATCGTCACCTTTGACGTGGATCCGTCCCAGA
Organism: Demequina sp. B12; assembly: GCF_028823635.1. Lineage (GTDB taxonomy): Bacteria > Actinomycetota > Actinomycetes > Actinomycetales > Demequinaceae > Demequina. The sequence goes on along the minus strand of NZ_JAPEHU010000001.1, from coordinate 323,389 downwards.
CCGCGGCCCTCGCGAGCGTCAACAGCATCACCATGAGTGGCTTCCCCAGCGACGTCGCGGTCCTGATTAACCTGCGCGGCGACACCGTGGACCTCAACATCGGCTCATTCGTGTTGAACGGCACCGTTTTCTACCCCAGCGGAGCAACGCCGGCCCCGGATCTGGTGCGTCAGGTGGTGTGGAACATCCCCACCGCGACCACCATCAGCGTCGCCGGCGGTGCGCAGTACCCCGGATCGTGGCTGGTCGGAAACGAGGCATCGACCTTCACCATGGCCGCCGCAGGATTCAACGGCCGCATGTACACCGCGGGTCACCTGGTCCACGGAAACTCCGGTGACACCACCGGCACAGGATCCGAGTTCCACAACTATCCATTCAGCGCTCGCCTCGGATGCGTGTTGAACGATGAGGAGCCCACGACGTCGCCGAGTGCTTCCGCCTCGCCGTCGACTTCCCCGTCGACCTCGGCTTCGCCCAGCACCACTCCAAGCACCACCCCCAGTACTTCGACGAGCCCGAGCGCATCAGCGTCTCCGTCCACAACGCCCAGCACGAGCGCTTCCCCGTCGACCACGCCTTCCACGACGCCGTCGACCTCGACCAGCCCCAGTGCATCGGCCTCTCCTTCGACGACGCCCAGCACGTCGATGTCTCCGTCGACCACGCCTTCCGCATCGACGAGCCCGAGTGCTTCCGCTTCCCCGTCGACTACCCCGTCTACGTCAACGTCGCCGAGCACTTCGCCCAGCACATCGACCAGCCCCAGCACCTCCGCCTCACCCTCCTCCAGCCCGTCAACCACGCCGTCGACCTCCGCCAGCCCGGAATCGTCGCCGAGTGCATCGGCTTCGTCCTCGGCAACCCCGACTCCCTCGGAAACCGCGTCCGTCTCGCCGTCGACTAGCCCGAGCGCGTCGACGACTCCTGACACGTCCGCATCTCCTGACACCTCTGAGAGCGCGGCGCCTGAGGCATCGGCTAGCCCCGAGTCGTCGAGCGGCACAGACGGGGACAGCACTGACTCTGGCGCGCTCAGCGGCACCGACAGTGACCTTCCTGCCACCGGTGTGGACGAGCAGGTCAAGCAGTCCGCGCTGATCGCCGCCGCCATGATGGCGTTGGGTGCTCTGCTGTTGGTGCTTGCCCGCCGCAAGGCCTAAGCCCGGTTGACGGTCGCTGGCTAGCGCCGCACGCTAGCCAGCGATCTCCCAGGTCACGGGGGTCGCGGTGTAGTTCGCGGCCGAGCCGTGGAAGTTCCCCCGGTACTGCAGCGCAGTCAACTCGGTTCCTTCGTTGACCATGAGGGTGACGCATCCGGTGGTGGTGCCGGTCTGGGTCAGCTCAGTGGCGTCGAGCGGGGCACAAGACTCGGGCGTGCCCGTCAGGAGCGGCGGCGACACTTGGCCCCCAGTGGCAGTGACGCCGTTGAACGACGGCGCGTCAGAGATCTCGAAGCCTTCAGGGACGGTTTGCCCCACCATCGTCAGCGTGAGCGTCACGTATGCGGGGTAGTACCAGCCGGTCATTCCTTCGACGTCCGCGGGCGACAGGTAGTCGGCAATGTCGTCCAGCGCAGCAGTGTCGAGCCCGTCGAGCGCGATCTGAACTTTGAGTTCCGTTGCCTCGCCGTCCGTGTTCGAGGCACTGACGGGCAGCACGATCGTGTCGCCCAACGGCACCGTGGCGCCGGGCTCCGTGAAGGGAGCGTCGGGGAGGGCCGATGCTGCGGGTGCGCTGGAAATCGTAGGCGACGCTGTGGGCGTGGTTGCTACGGGGGTGGGGGTCGCATCGGTCTGCTCAGTGGTGCCTGCGCACCCTGCGAGGACAACGGTGAAGGCCGCTGCCGCGGCGCCGAATCGTGCGACTCTCATACTCAAACTGTGCCATGCCGGACGGTGAGAGTTCCACGGGGCTGTGGGCCGGTTACTCTTGCGTGCACGCAACTATGGTGCGGAACGCCAGGCGACGTTGAGGAGTGACCGGTGGCGAAGTTGTACTTCCGTTATGGAGCGATGAACTCGGGTAAGTCCACGATGCTCATGCAAGCGGCCTACAACTATGAGGAGCGGGGCCAGTTTCCCGTCATCGTGAAGCCGGGCGTGGACACCAAAGCCGGCCGGGCGGTGTCGTCGCGGATCGGGATCGAACGTGAAGTGGACGCGATTCTCGCGTCCGGGCAGTCGCTTGAGGAACTCGTGGAACAGGTGCGGCCGCTCGATCAGACCGATGCGATCTTCATTGATGAGGCCCAGTTCTTAGAGCCTGCGCAGGTTGATGAGGCTTTCACGCTTGCCGTGACGCGGCGCGTGCCGGTGTTGGCGTATGGCCTGCGTAGTGATTTTCGGACGCGAGCGTTCCCGGGAAGTGCCCGCTTGTTGGAACTGGCGCACTCCATTGAAGAGTTGAAAACCATCTGCCGGTGTGGCTCTAAGGCGTTGATGAATGCGCGTCTTGTGGGGGGCGAGTTTGTGTCGCACGGAGCGCAGGTCGCGATCGACGGTCAGGCCGCGGAGTATGAGTCGCTGTGTGGCGCGTGCTACATCGCGAAGGTGGGCCAGGTCCGTCACGACTCCTAGCCTCCACCGCTACAACTCCTAGCCCCCAGCACCCTCCTCGGTCCCGCCATTCCCCGCCCTTCCCCGGTCCCGCCCTTCCCCGTCAAATGGCTCCATTTGGCTGTTATAGCTAGCTAAAACAGGAAGATGGCTCCATTTGACGGGAGTGGAGCCATCTCGCGGGAGTGCGGACGGTTCGTTACGGCACCCAACCCAGCGACCTCTCTACACCGGCACGCCACCGAGCCAAGGCATCGGCCCGCTCCTGCTCCGAGGATTCAGGCTGCCACGACCGGTCGGGAGCCCACATCCCCTGCAGATCTTCCAGCCCGGACCACACTCCCACGCCAAGCCCGGCAGCAAATGCCGCACCCATGGCTGTGGTCTCCGTGATGCGGGGGCGTACTACGGGGATCCCCAACGCGTCGGCCTGAATCTGCATAAGCACGTCGTTGGCGACCATGCCGCCGTCGACCTTTAACGATGCCAGCGGGTGTCCAGTGTCTGCCGCCATGGCGTCCAGAACCTCACGTGTCTGCATCGCGACGGCCTCCAACGCAGCACGTGCCACATGGCGGCGGTCGGTGAATCGGGTGAGTCCCGTGATGGTGCCCCGCGCATCGGCGCGCCAGTGAGGAGCCAGAAGTCCTGAGAATGCGGGGACGATCACGACGCCACCGGAGTTGGGCACCTGGGCGGCCAGGACGCCAGACTCCTGCGCGGACGTCAACATTCCCAACGAGTCGCGCAGCCACTGAATCAACGCACCCGTCACCGCGATGGACCCCTCCAACGCATAGACGGGGGACTGGCCCGCCAGTTCGTAGGCAACGGTGGTGATCAGACCATGGCTCGACCTCACCGGCACTGGACCGGTGTTCGCCAACACAAACGAGCCAGTGCCATACGTGGCTTTCGAGTCCCCCGCATGGAATGCGGCTTGACCAAAGGCAGCGGCCTGCTGGTCGCCCAGCACCCCGGCGATCGGCACTCCGGCCAACAGACTGTGTTCCCCGGCCACCCCAAAGGCATCGGAAGACGGCCGAATCTGCGGCAACGCCCGCTCCGGGATCGTGAAAACCTCCAGGAGTTCAGGACTCCACTGGCGTGACCGCAGATCCATCAGCAACGTGCGTGAAGCGTTCGTCACATCGGTAATGTGCACCCCGCCCTGGACGCCGCCGGTGAGGTTCCACACCAGCCACGAATCCATGGTGCCCAACAAAAGTTCGCCGCGTTCGGCTTTACCCTGGCCGTCTTCCACATGGTCCAACAGCCAGCGCATCTTTGAGGCAGAGAAGTAGGCGTCCAACGGGAGGCCGGTGATCGGCACCCATGTGTCACGTCCGTACCGTGCTGTGAGTTCGTCAATGAGTGGCTGTGTTCGCGTGTCCTGCCACACCAGTGCACGCGCGTACGGCTCCCCTGTTGCTGGATTCCACGCCACCACGGTCTCTCGCTGGTTGGTGATGCCTACCGCCGCAACATCGTCTCGTGTGATGTTTGCCTGCGCCAGAGCTACCCCCACCACTTGGCGGGTCTTCTCCCAGATCTCAAGCGCATCATGTTCCACCCATCCGGGTGCGGGAAAGTGTTGATGGTGTTCGGCTTGACCTGACCCCAGTACCGCACCATCACGCCCCACCACGAGCGCGCGGGTACTCGTGGTGCCCTGATCGACGGCAACAATGCAGGTCAACGCAGCCTCCTTGCTGTGTCTTACGTCAGACGCGGCCGTCAGTGCCGCGCCTCTTCATTCCACCTACACCTGGGACAAGAAAGCCCCCGGCTGCTTGAGCAGCCGGGGGCTCCTGATGCGGGTGTGGTCGCCAGGGACCGGCGACCACACCTCAGCACTACTTTGCGGACTTCTTCTCTGCGGGAGTTTCGCCGGACTCGTCCGAGCCGCCTTCGTCTTCCCACACGTCTTCCGCGTCATCGATCGCGTCGACTGCCGCGTGTGTGGCACGGGAGCGAGCGTCATCCACCGAGGACCGCACCTTCTCCGCTTCGGTGGTCGCCGTGGTCTTGATCGACGCCAACGCCTCGTCAGCCTGAGCCTTGACCTTGTCGATCGTGGGGCCAGCCTTGTCGAGCGCGTCCTTGCTCAGCGACTGAGCCTTGTCCGCACCCTTCTTCGCGGCATCGGTCACCTGGTCCACGGCCTTGTTGACGTTGTCACGCAACTGCTGTGTGAAGTCGGGGTCGGAGTCGAGTTCCCACTCGTCATCCTGACCGGCCCACTCATCGCGGCCCGGGTCGCGGCGTGCCCACACCACCAGTGCGGCTGTTCCGGCCGCCACCAACGCACCCGCGATGATGAACTTGCCTGCGCCGCCGCGCGACTTCTTGGGCTCTTCTGCTGCACTCTCCACTGCACTAATCACTGCGGGAATGGCGGCACCCACGATGGCGGCGTGAGCAACATCGGCCCACTCGCCAGCCTTGGCACCTGCGCGGCGCACGTAGGGGCTCGCCTTGCGGGCACCCTCGTGATACGCCTTCTGTGCGCGGGGGGCAGCCCAATCTTTGGCCTGCTGCACCTGAGGTCCGGCCCAGTCCTGGGCGCGTTTGGCGGCGGCCTTGGCGTGAACCGCGGCCTCCTGAGCGGCGACCTTCGCGGCTGCGGCGGCATCCTGAGCCTGCGCCCGGTACTTGTCGACGTCCTTGATCTGCTGAAGTTCCTTCTTGCGTCCCATGTGCAGCCTCCGTCCGATTGCAGGGGTTTCCCTGTTGTCCATCTTGTCATCTACTGGGAAACAGCGCGACACCCATGAAAGAATGTCGAGCATGATTGCAACTTTTGAGACCACCGCAGGCGATATCCGCATCGAACTGATGCCCAACGACGCCCCCGCAACCGTGAACAACTTCGTGGGACTCGCTACCGGCGAAAAGGAATGGACCAACCCCACCACAGGCGAGAAGTCCACCGAGCCCTTCTACAACGGCCTGGTATTCCACCGTGTCATCGAAGGCTTCATGGTTCAGGGTGGCTGCCCGCTCGGCACCGGCACCGGCGGCCCCGGCTACACCTTTGACGACGAAATCCACCCCAACAACAACTTTGGTGAGCCCTACCTGCTTGCCATGGCAAACGCAGGCAAGCGCCTCAACCCCATCACCGGAAAGCCTGCCGGCACCAACGGTTCGCAGTTCTTCATCACCGTTGCTTCCACCCCGCACCTGAACCAGGGCCACACCATCTTCGGCAAGGTGGCAGACGACGAGTCGAAGGCCATTGTCGACAAGATCGCTACGACCGCGACCGATGGTCGTGACCGTCCCCTCGAGGACATCATGATCACCAACGTCACCATCTCCTAACTGACATATGACGACACCCGCGGCAGGATCCGCGCCCACATGCCCTCGTCACCCTGACCGCGTTGCCTATGTGCGGTGTCAGCGGTGCGAACGGCCGGCGTGCCCCGAATGCCAACGCCCCGCAGCCGTGGGTGTCCTCTGTGTGGATTGCCTCAAGGAGGCACAGGCTCAGGCGCGGCCTATCCGGTCGCGCCTGGGCTTCACCATGACCGCCGGCCCGCCCATCGCCACCTACGTGTTGATGGGAGTGAACATTGCCCTCTTTGTTGTGGGGCCGATGCTCATTGGTCCTGCCTGGGAGGGTTACCTTGGCCTGTGGCCGGGGTACACCGCTGAGTTCGGTGCGCTTTACGCGGACGTGGGTAACGAGTGGTACCGCTGGATCACTGCGGGGTTCGTGCAGTTCAGCTGGATTCACTTGGGTTTCAACATGCTTGCCTTGTGGCAGCTGGGCACGGTACTTGAGCCGGCCCTAGGGCGGATGAACTTCCTGCTTTTGTACTTCGGTTCGTTGCTGGGCTCATCTGCAGGTGTGATGCTGCTGGCGGACTCCGGTGTTCACGGTGGCGCCTCCGGCGCGATCTTTGGCCTGATTGCCGCCTACGGCATCATCCTCAAACGACTCAACCTTCCGGTCACACAGATTCTGGTGATTGCCGCGATCTTTATTGGTGGCCCCATGATCGGGTTGCTGTCCGGAGTCTCGTGGGAGGGCCACCTGGGCGGGGCTGTGGTGGGAGCGGCGATCATGCTGCTGCTGTTCCGCAATGTGGACAAGCGCGAGGCTGCCCTCAGGCGCTAGGCCCGACCTTCCACAGGGGTTATCCACCGTTCCCCACCACCGTGTTTGTCACACTGGTCACATCTGTCACACAGGCCCCACACTTCACATTTATCCGCAGTTGCGGTGTGGAGAACGGTCCCGACCTGTGGACAACTCCCGCACAGACGGGGCCCAATGTGGATAACTCTGGGGAAATGTGAATGACACCGGTGTAGTTATCCCCACCGTTATCCCCATCAGGGGATAACTACATGGGTGTAACTCAGTGCCAAGCGACTACTTCCAGCGCGTCAGGATGGCCATGCCGCCACCCAGGCCAAGGAAGCCCACCACGAGGTTCCAGTCGCTGATCGGCAGCGGCCAGTTGCCACGAGTGATGTAGTAGATGACAATCCACACCACACCGGTGATGAGCAAAGTCAGCGCGGTGGGGATCAGCCACTTGGGGTTCTCTGATTCGGGCTTGCCGATGTTCCGCGGCGCCTTGTAGACGTCCTTGTCGCGCTTCTTCGAAACGGCCACGCTGGTACTCCGATGTCGTTGGGGCCCGCGCACTGCGGGCGTTGCTGGCCCCTAGCGTACCCAAGGGGGTGCTCCCGCACGAAGGAGCGCAGGTACACCTACGTCACCACGGCATCGGCCCTACTCACTGCGGCGGGCCTCGCGTACGCTTAAGGCACCATGACCGCGCCCCCTGACATCGACGAGGCCAGCCACCCTCCCGCGCACGCACGTACGCGCGCGCACCGATGGTCAGTGACGGGCATCCTGGGCGAGCTGCTGATTCTGGCCGGCCTGCTGCTGGGCCTGTTCGTGGTGTGGCAGTTGTTCTACACGGATGTCCAAGGCGACCGTGAGCAGAAAGCCATTGTCGAAAGCCTGGAGTGGGCAGAACCCCCAGCGCAGGTGGACACGGAGAACATCCAGGTCATCCCGGACGACCTCAAGGTCACGGACCGTGACCCCGACACGCGGCCCTCCCCCGGGAACACGGAGACCTTCGCGACCATGATGGTGCCGCGGTGGGGTCAGGACTACGTGAAGCCCATCTCCGAAGGTGTGTCGCGCCCTGAAGTTCTGGATCCGCTCGGGATTGGCCACTATCCCGAGGCCGCGATGCCAGGTGAGGCCGGCAACTTTGCGCTCGCCGGTCACCGCACCACATACGGCAAGCCGTTCCGCCAAGTCGACATCCTTGAGGTGGGCGACAAGCTCATCGTTCAGACCGCGGACATTTGGGCGGTCTACAGCGTGACCGACTGGGAGATTGTGCAGCCCAACGAGTACGACGTCATTGCCCCTACCCCCAGGGACCTTGAGGCAGGCGTGACGGATCGCTTCATCACGCTGACCACGTGTCATCCGTTGTACTCCGTTGCCGAGCGGTGGATTGTGTACGGCGAACTGGACTACTGGGCACCCACCGGCCATGGCGTGCCCGCTGAACTTCTGGAGGTGCCGCAGTGATCTCCACATGGATCTGGTCCAAACTTCCTGGACCTTGGCTGGTCAAGCTCCTGCTGGTGCTCCTGGTGGTGGCGGCTGTAGTGCTGATGCTGTTTGAATGGGTTTTTCCGTGGGTCTCGGAGTCGTTGAACGTCCAGGACCCCACGCTCGTGGAGGAAACATGACGCGGATTTTGGTGGTCGACAACTACGACTCGTTCGTCTACACCATCGTGGGCTACTTGCGCCACATGGGGGCGGACACCACGGTGGTCCGCAACGATGCGGTGGCCGATGCCGGCCCGCTCGACGACTACGACGGCGTGCTCGTGTCCCCCGGCCCTGGCACTCCTGCGGAGGCTGGCGCGTCCAACGACGTGATCCGTGAATGCGCACGCACCGGCACCCCCATGTTGGGTATCTGCTTGGGTCACCAGGCGCTTGCTGAGGTGTATGGCGGCGTGGTGAGCCACGCCCCCGAACTGATGCATGGCAAAACCTCTGACGTGACGCATGACGGGGCATCGGTCCTGGTGGGCTTGCCGTCTCCGTTTACGGCGACGAGGTATCACTCGCTTGCGGTAGAGCAGGACACCGTACCGGCTGAGCTGGAAGTCACGGCTCGGACGGACAACGGGATCATCATGGGGTTGAAGCACAAGGATTTGCCGTTGCATGGCGTGCAGTTCCATCCGGAGTCGGTACTCACGGAGGGTGGTCACCGGCTGTTGGCGAACTGGCTTGAGGTGTGTGGAATGCCCGATGCTGAGGCGCGTTCGGCGGGCCTGTCGCCGCTGCTGCGGAAGTAGTTTTAGGCGGGAGTTGCCCGGCTGGTGCGGCGCGTCGTGTGCCTGGGACCGGGCAAAGCCGATATCCTGGTCAGACCTGGAGGAATATCTCCGACTTTACGGAGGTTTGACTGTTCATCATGTCTGCTCTTCTCACCGCCGAGTCCTTGAGAACCACTGTCGAGTCCCACGTCCCGGCAGTGCACGAGGCGTTGCTTGCCCACGTGGATCAGGCTCGTACCGGGATGCCGGTGGCCGCCCCCGACTACGCCCAACTGTGGGATTACCTGGGCGCTCAGTTTCATGGGGGAAAGAATCTGCGTCCCACGCTGACTCTTGCGGCCTACCTGGGTTTGGGTGGGGATGATCCGGATGCGGTGATTCCCGTGGCCGCTGCCATGGAGATGTTGCACACGGCGATGCTGGTGCATGACGACATCCTTGACCACGACGAGGTACGCCGCGGTAAGCCGAACATCGCTGGCTTGCGCCGTGCCGAGTTGCGGGCGGCCGGACACAGCCCCGACAAGGTTGACGATCAGGTGTTGGCGGCAGCGCTGCTGGGTGGGGACTTGGCGCTGTCGAGTTCATATGACTTGATCTTGAGGTCCAATCTTCCGGCGCACCACCGGGTGGCGTGCATGGAGCTCATCACGCGGGCGATCCGTTCCACGATTGCTGGTGAACTGCTCGATGTGTATGGCGACCTCACGCCGGTGGAGCAGGCGGATCCACTGCTGGTGTCCGCGTTGAAGACTGCCTGGTATTCGTGTGTGGTGCCGTTGCTTGCTGGCGCCACGCTTGCGGGCGCTGACCCCACCATGCTGGGGCATTTGGAACGTTTGGGGCTCGCCCTGGGGGTGTCGTTCCAACTGATTGATGACGACCTGGGTGTGTTCGGCACGAGTGAGGTGACGGGCAAGTCCACCCTGACGGATTTGCGTGCAGGCAAGCGCACCGAACTGATTCGGTTGGGCTTTGAGCGGGCCGATGCCGCACAGACCGCGGTGTTGGAGCGGCACTTGGGTGACCCCGAGTTGGATGAGGCGGGTGCCGCCCAGGTGCGTGACGTGCTGGTGCAGACAGGGGCGCGAGAGGCGGCGTTGCGGTTGTCGAGGCGGCGGGCGCGTGAGGCGACTCGGATTGCTGCGGAACGCATTCCTGCCCCATTGAGTGGATATCTGGTGGGGTTCATTGCGGCTCTCCAGGGCCGCGTCTCATGAGTGGTAGGCATCACGACAACGAGACGTCGCTTGAACTGTTTGATGAGGCCTCCCAAGCGGCCGCCGCACAGGTGATTGCGCGGTATTCCAGCAGTTTTGGGATGGGCGCCAAGCTGTTGCCCCGAGCGATGCGCGTTCACATTGCCTCGGTGTACGCGATGGTGCGGGTAGCTGATGAAGTGGTGGACACGTACCGCGGCGAGGATGCGGGCGAGGTGCTTGCCGGCTTTGAGGCTCAAGTGCACCGGGCCATGAGTGGGCGGTTTTCCCCGGATGTGATTGCGCATGCGTTTGGTGTGACGGCGCGTGCAGTGGGCATTGATCGTTCCATGGTGGACCCGTTCTTTGCGTCAATGCGTATGGACCTGACCGATACCGAGCATGACGCGGAATCGTTTGCGCAGTACGTGCACGGGTCCGCTGAAGTGGTGGGGGAGATGTGCTTAGCGGTGTTCATGAACACTGGCCGTGCGCCTCAGCCTGTGCCTGAGCATGTGCGGTCGGGGGCGCGCCGCTTGGGTGCGGCGTATCAGAAGGTGAACTTCCTGCGCGATCTGGGCTCTGACTATGAGGAGCGCGGACGCACCTACTTCCCGGATGTGGATGTGCCCACGATGACGGACGCTGATGTGGCGCGGCTGACTGCGGACTGCCGGGCGGACATCGCCGCGGCAAAGGTCACGCTTCCCGAGCTGCCGCAGCGGCCCCGTGCCGCGGTCGCGACCACGGTGGCGATCTTTGAGGACCTGTTGGCCAGGATCGAGGCCACGCCTGCCCAGGAGTTGGTGGCGACTCGAGTTCGTGTCCCACTGCCGGTGAAGGCCCGCCATGCGGCCCTGAGTTGGTGGAACGAGCGGGCCCGAGCCAAGGCAGCGGACGCCAGCACGGGGAATGCCGCTGCTGGGACGGCCGAGGCCGGAGCGGAGCCGCGGTCATGACTGAACGCGTGGTGGTCGTGGGCGGTGGTGTGGCCGGGTTGGCGACGGCTGCACTGTTGGCGCGCGGTGGGGCGCACGTGACGCTGCTGGAGCGGCACGATGAGGTGGGTGGCCGGGCTGGCCGCCTGGAGGTTGACGGGTTCACGTTTGATACGGGTCCGTCCTGGTATCTCATGCGTGAGGCGTTTGAGCACTTCTTTGCGTTGCTGGGCCGGGATGTGTCCCAGGAGCTCGAGTTGGTGGATTTGGAGACGCGTTACCGGGTGTTCTTTGAAGGGCACAGGGATCCTCTTGACATCACTGTGGATGCGGAGCGCAACTGGGCTGCGTTTGATGCGTTGAGTCCTGGTGATGGCGCGGCAATGCGGGCGTATGCGGCGCGTGCGGGGGATCGTTACCGGCTGGCATTGGACAAGTTCTTGTATACGACGTTCGAGCGGCCTACGCGGTCGCTGGATGCGCAGACGGTGCGCCGGCTGCCTGAACTGGCGGGGCTTCTCACCCAATCGTTGCAGGGGTCCATTGAGAAGTCTGTGGCGGATCCGCGTTTGCGTCAGGTCTTGGGCTTCCACGCGGTGTTCTTGGGGTCCGCACCGGAACGGTTGCCAGCGTTGTTCTCCCTCATGAGTCACCTGGATTTGGATGAGGGCGTCAGCTATCCCAAGGGCGGCCTGTATGCGGTCGTGGAGGCCCTTGCGCGGGTGGCGCAGGATGAGGGCGTCGAGATCCGTACCGGGGCAACGGTGACGCGGATTCGGGTGGACCGTGGCCGTGCGACGGGTGTGGAACTGGCGGACGGGACTGTGGTGGATGCTGCCGCGGTGGTCTCTGGGGCAGACATGCATCACACGGAGACAGCCTTGTTGGAGCCACAGTTCCAGTCGCGGCCGGAGCGGACGTGGCGGCATAAGCGACCTGGTGTGAGTGCGTTGTTGGTGATGGCGGGAGTGGAAGGTGAGCTGCCAGAACTTGCTCATCACACGCTGCTGTTTACGCGTGACTGGGAGTCCAACTTCACGGCCATCATGGATGACCTCACGGTTCCTGATCCCGCGTCCATCTACCTGTCACGCACCACCGCCACTGATCCCACGACCGCTCCCCCAGGCCACGAAAACCTGGTGATGCTGGTGCCGTTCCCCTCCGACCCGTCGTTGGGTGCCACGGCCCGTTCCCGCGCCAACCTGGACGCGAGCATCGGCCGGTATCTCACTCAGGTGGGCGAGTGGGCGCAGATTCCGGACCTGCCTGCACGCACGTCCATCAAGAAGGTGTTGAACCCGCATTATTTTGCGACCGAGCTGAATGCGTGGCGTGGGGGTGCGTTGGGCCTGGAACACAGCCTGCGGCAGTCCGCGATGTTCCGCCCGTCCAACGTGTCAAGCAAGGTGTCGAACCTGCTGTACGCGGGGGCGTCGACTGCGCCGGGCATTGGAGTGCCGATTTGTTTGATCTCTGCAGAGTTGGTGGCCAAGCGGCTGCTGGGTGCCACAGGGCCATCGCCGCTCAACACGCCGCTGCCGCACGGGTACCTGGCCCGTTCGCGTAGGACCGATGCATGGGGCGCGCTGGCACGTGACCTTGCCGCACAGACGGAAACCGTGTGATGGCGGGCGTGCGCTGATGCAGTGGGCGTACCTTGCGGGCCTGGTGGTGAGCCTGGCCGGATTGGGGACTCTGGACTGGCGTTACCGGGTGGCGCTGTTCGCTGAGCCAGTGAGGACCGTGGTGACGCTCGCGCTTTCCGTGGTGGTGTTTCTGGTGTGGGACTTCATTGGCGTGGGGTTGGGGATTTTCTTCATTGGTGACACCGAGTATTTGTCCGGCCTGACTATCGCGCCCGAGGTTCCTGTGGAGGAAGTGTTCTTCCTGACGTTGTTGACGTATCAAACCTTGTTGTTGTGGCGGGCGTTTGCACGGCGTAGGGAGACCGCATGACGTATGTGATCCTGTCGGCCGTGGTGCTGGCGTTGCTGGTGGTGGCGTGCCTGCCAGTGTTGAGACGGGTCGCGTTAGGGCCATTGGTGTGGACTCTGGTGGTGCTGGTGGTCCTGACCGTGGTGTTCGACAACGTGATTGTGGGGCTCGGGATCGTCGGCTACGACGAGGACCTGATCTGGGGCGTCCGCATGCCCATCGCCCCGGTCGAAGACCTGGCTTACGCCATCGGCGCGGTCATCGTGGTGCCCACACTGTGGATTCTGGCCGCACGAATCCCCGGCGTGCGCCGGTCGCACCAGAGCCCTGACCCCAAGCGAGCCGACGCATGAGCGATACCCGCACCACCGCGACCCTGGCCGCCATAGTGCGGTCTTCCCGGCCCGTGAGCTGGATCAACACCGCATACCCGTTTGCTGCGGGCTACCTGATGGTGACTCGGGACGTGGACGCGACACTCATCGTGGGCACCCTGTTTTTCTTGATTCCCTACAACCTGCTGATGTACGGCATCAATGACGTGTTCGACTACGAGTCCGACCTGGCCAACCCCCGCAAGGGCGGCATCGAGGGCGATGTGGTGCGGGACCGCACTGCAGCGGCTCGCATTCACCGCGCCATCCTCATCGCGTGCGTCATCACCGTGGTGCCGTTCATGGTGTGGCTGCTGTTCGCCGGAGACGCGTGGGCCGCTGTGACCCTGGTGTTGGTGGTGTTCGGCGTGGTGGCCTACTCCGCGCCGGGCCTACGGTTCAAAGAGAAGCCGTTCCTTGACTCGTTGACCTCGGCGCTACATTTTGCAGGACCGTTGCTGTATGCCCTGGTGTTGACGGGACAGCCGCTCGACGGGGCCAGCGTATGGCCCGCGTGGGTGGCGTTCATCCTGTGGGGCATGGCGAGCCACGCCTTTGGCGCCGTGCAAGATGTCCGTGCGGATCGTGCCGGAGGGATCGGCTCCGTTGCGACCGTCATTGGTGCTCGCGCCACAGTGAGGGTCGCAGTTGCGCTGTATGTAGTCGCGTCCGCAGTGCTGCTGACGCTCCCCTGGCCCGGTGCCATCGCCGCCGCGCTTCCGTTGGCGTATGTGGCGTCCACCGCACGCTTCTGGAATGTCACCGACGACACGTGCGAGGCCGCAAACCGCGGCTGGAAGACATTCCTGTGGCTCAACCAACCTGTGGGATTCGTTGTCACCGTACTGCTGATCGTGATCTGGAACGGCTGGGCGTAGCGCACTGAGACTGCATCTGTGCTTTGGTGTCGGTGGGTCCGACCGCCGTGAGGCTTTGTTTGAGTCCCCTAGAGGCGAAGAAAGTCGACTGAGTAATCTATCTGCCATGAAGTTGAGGCCTGATTTTCATGAGTCGTGGGATGCGGTGGACGCTAAGTTCGATCAGTTCATCGCGTCTATCCCTGAACGGCGCGAACAGTTGAGGGAACTCATGGCTAGTACTGGCGGTCCTGAGCTCGACGGGACCCCCGCTAGTTTGCAACTGCTCAACGACTGGTCGATCGAGTTTGGGCTGTCTGATCAGGACGACGGCATGGATTGGTGGCCACTGTGGCTTTACCGCATGACGCCAGAGGAACAAGCCCAAAAGCGCACGATCCCAGTGCCAGACAAGGTTTACCGACTCTGGGAGCTCACGGGGATCTACTTCGCAGACATGTGCCTCGCACAGGACCCCAGCCTTCAATGGGTCTGCTGGCGCGGCAGTCACCGCATTGATATCAAGAACGCCCGGTTCATCCTCGACCAAGGCCTTCTGCACGAGCCGTTGGATCCCCTCACACTGGGAAACGTCGGAGTTATTCGCACCATCAGCCAACGGGAGTTGCGCCCGGATTTAGCCCACCCCAATCCCAACCAGCTCTATGACTGGTTTAGCCGTTGGGTGAACCAGCGTCACGAGTTGTATGAGACCAAGTCACGTTCTTGGCAGGCCGCTCCCACCGGTAGACGTGCGAACAAGCGCATCGGCCGTCATCCTGGTGACTTTGGACAGAACCACCTGCCATGAAGTTGAGGCCTGATTTTCACGAGTCGTGGGATGCGGCGGATGCTGCGTTTGAGCAGTTTCTGACGACGGTTCCTGAGCGTCGTCAGCAGTTGCGTGACCTGATGGCGAGAACTGGGGGGCCGGAGCTGGATGGGTCGGCGCAAAGCCTGAATGACTTGAGTGACTGGTCGATCGAGTTTGGGCTGTCGGATCAGGATGACGGCATGGATTGGCGTCCGTTGTGGTTGTATTGGCCGACTCCTGAGGAGTTGGCGTTGAAGCATAATCCGCCGTTGCCTGACCGGTTGTATCGGTTGTGGGAGTTGACTGGCATCTATTTGGCTGACATGTATCTTGCGCATGACCCTACGTTGCAGTGGGTCTGCTGGAGAAGCAATGGTCGGATCGATATCAAGAACGCGCGGTTTTTGCTGGACCAAGGCCTTCAGTATGAGCCATTGGATCCACTTCAGGTGGGCAACATTGGGATTATTAGTGCGTACAAAGGGGTGTACCAGCCCACTGCTTTGAACTTGAACAACAAGCCCCCAGACCGGAACCGTCTTTACAATTGGTATACCCGTTGGGTGAATCAGCGTCACGAGTTGTATGAGACTAAGCCGCGTTCTTGGCAGGCCGCTCCCACGGGGCGTAAGGCGAACAAGCGCATCGGCCATCATCCTGGTGACTTTGGACAGAACCACCTCCCATGAGACTGAGGCCGTCCGCTCACGTGCTGTGAGACAAAGCCGCCACGAACCGTGACACACCGCTGGGACAAGCGAAAGGGCCGGTGCTGCGAGATTGCTCGCGGCACCGGCCCTGTGTGTTTCACTTCGCCATTACGGCGTTGCGGTCACCGTAGGTTCTGGCTCCGGCTCCGGCTCAGTATCCGGTCCCTGCGACAACACCAAGGTCACAACCGTGTCCGGCGCCACCTGTGTTCCAGGGTTCGGGTTCTGTGAGATCACTGCACCCGCAGGAATGTTGTTCGAGAACTGCGGGGTGCCGTAGTTGAAGCTCAACCCCAGCGTGCCCAGTTCGCGTTCAGCCTCAGCTTGGCTACGTCCCGTGACATCCGGGATCGTCACCAGCGACGGCTTCACCGCGACGTCAAGCTCCACCGTGCTGCCCTGCTCCACCGTGCCGGGGTTCGGGCTCTGCGACAGCACAGTGCCCTCATCCACGGAGTCATCCTCCACGTCAGTAATCGACGGGATCAGACCCAGGCCTTGGAGTTCGGCCCGCGCGCGGTCCTCATCCATGCCCACCAGGTCCGGCAGTTCAACCTCACCGGACGCCACATAGAGCGTGATGGCAGTGTCGGGTGCGACACTCTCGCCCTCCGCAGGGTCGGTCTCGACAACGCGGCCCTTCTCCATGTCGGGATCGTCCACCGTCTGAACGTCACCGACCCGCAGGCCAGCTTCCTCGATCGCGAGACGCGCCGCTTCCTGAGTCTTGCCGCGCACGGACGGAACCTCAAGAGCATCGGGGCCGGAGGACACGGTCAGTGTGACCGTGGGCGCCTCAGCAGGGGCTTCCGTTGCAGCGAGGTTCTGCCCCGCAGCAAGTGCCAAGGCCTGGCCGCTGGCTGGGATTTCCAGTTCAGTGTTCGGCTCCGGGTCCGTGCTGACGACAAACCCTGCCTCGACATCCGTGCTCGCGGCGTAGGTCACTTCAGCGACCAAGCCCAGATCCTCGATCTGGGCTACCGCCTCAGCCTCTTCCAGCCCCACCACGTTAGGCACGGACACCGTGGTGCTTTCCGCAGGCTCCTCGCCCCCGGACAGCAAAATCCACAGCACAATGATGATGGCCAACAGTGCAGCGCCACCAAGCGACGACCACAAAATGATCTTGCGCTTACGCTCGGCGTCCTCATCGACCAAGTCATGCTCACCCGTGACGGGCACAGAGGAGGTCTGCGGTGGTGGCACGGAACCACCTGCGGCACCGCCACCCATGACGTCACCCCACGCCTGTTGCTGGCTGGGAGACATCACTTCCGTCGCGTTTGTTTCGGGGCCAGGGGTCACGGGCATTGCCTGAGTAGGCTGCTCCGCGATCTCTTCCGGCGTCATCCCGCCGGCCATAGCCGCTCCCGCAACAGCGCCTGCTGCGGCTCCGGCAGCGACGCCACCGACCGCAACTGCACCCGTGGACGGGCTGACCGTTCCGCCACCCAAGACGGCACGCAAGTCGGACAGGAACTCCTGCGCCGTCGAGTAGCGGGCATCACGGTTCTTCGCGAGCGACCGCAGCACCACCTGGTCCAGCTGGCGCGGCACATCGGACGCGAACTGCGACGGTGCTGGCGGCTCTTCACGCACGTGCTGGTAAGCCACTGAGACGGGGGAGTCACCAATAAACGGAGGACGGCCCGTCAACAGTTCAAACAGCAAGCAGCCCGTGGAGTACAGATCGGAGCGAGCATCCACAGTCTCGCCGCGCGCCTGCTCAGGCGACAGGTACTGGGCTGTTCCCACGACTGCCTGGGTTTGCGTCACCGTGTTGCCAGCATCGGCCAATGCGCGCGCAATACCAAAGTCCATGACCTTCACGGCGCCCGTGGGAGTCAACATCACGTTCGCAGGCTTGATATCCCGGTGGACCAGCCCAGCGTGGTGCGCATAGTCGAGCGCCGTCAGCACGCCGGACGCGATCTCCACGGCCTCGTCGATGGGCGCCGCTACATCGCCCTTAAGGATGTCACGGACGGTGTGACCCTCGACGTACTCCATGACGATGTACGGCACGGCCTGCGGGTTCCCATCAGGGCCGGTGGTGTGTTCCTCACCGGTGTCATACACGGCGACGATCGCGGGGTGGTTCAGACCCGCAGCCGCCTGCGCCTCACGCCGGAACCGCGTCTGGAAGGACGGGTCGCGCGCAAGGTCAGCGCGCAGAATCTTGATGGCGACAGTACGGCCGAGGCGAGTGTCATAGCCGATGTGCACTTCGGCCATGCCGCCGCGTCCGATGAGGTCGCCGATCTCGTAACGGCCGCCCAGGATCTTCGCTTGGTCGTTCATATGTCCTTCAGTCTTCCACGTCACATGTGCGTGTCTCGGGTGACATTGTTGCACTTGCGTAGATTTGGCTGTCTTTGGTCATGGTCTAGCTACCGTCCTCGTGGAACATCGGGACGGGGTCGAAACGATTTGGGGGCGATGCTCGGGGGCATCTTGCGCGCCGGGGTGCGCGTAGGTTCGGGGTCCGCTGGCACCACGATGGGAACAGCACCGTCAGGCAGGTCCAGCGCCTCGATGCGTTCCGCGAGACCCTTAGCCGAGCGGGGACGCTTGCGGGGGTTCTTCTCCAGCAGGTCCATGATGAGTTCCGCCATTGCGGGGGAGACGGTGTCCGGCAGCGGTGGCACGTCCTCATTGACGTGAGCAATCGCGATGTCCACCGCTGTCGCGGCGGTGAACGGGCGCTTCCCCACTACACATTCGTACGCAATGATTCCCAACGCGTAAAGGTCCGATGCCGGGGTTGCGGGCTTACCCAACGCCATCTCCGGCGCTAGGTACTGGGCGGTCCCCATCACCATTCCGGTTTGGGTGAGGGTGGTTTGGTCGTGGCTGCGGGACACCCCAAAGTCAGTGATCTTGACCCTGTCGCCTTCACGCACGATGAGGTTCCCGGGCTTCACATCTCGATGCATGATGCCAGCATCGTGAGCCACCTGCAGGCCGCGCGCGGTTTGCGCGAGCAGCGTGCCGATGCGGCGCTCGGGAAGAGTCTTCTCGCGTTCGATGACTGTGGACAACGGTTCGCCCTCGACCAGTTCCATCACCAGATACGCGGTGCGGTCCTGATCGCCGTAGTCAAAAACCTGCGCAATGTTGTCGTGCACCAGCCCAGCCGCATTGCGGGCCTCATTACGGAACCGCTTGAGGAAAGTGTCATTGGACGCGGCATCGGGCTTCAACACCTTCACCGCAACAGGACGGCCCAAGTCCGAGTCCTCGCCACGCCACACCTCGCCCATGCCGCCCACAGCAAGCAGGGAACGCAACACATAGCGTCCGCCCAAGGTGGTGCCCGAATGAATGCTCACAGGTCACCCTCCCGTTCCAGCCGGATCGCTTCCTCCATCACGGCCTTCGCAATCGGAGCGGCTACCGCTCCACCCGTGGCCTCGTCACCGACCGAACCGCCGTTCTCGACGATCACCGCCAAGGCCACCACCGGATCGTCAGCAGGCGCAAACGACACAAACCACGCGTGAGGGGACGTGTCCTGACCAGTTTCAGCCGTGCCCGTCTTACCGGCAACCTCGACGCCATTGATGCGAGCCGCAGTACCCGTACCGTTGTCGACCACGCCCACCATCATCTCCGTGAGAGTGTTCGCATCCGAACGAGTCATCGCTTCCTTGTAAATCTCCGGTGACGTGACATCCACCACCGTCAGATCAGAAGCACGCACCGTGTCCACAAGATAGGGCTTCATCAGCACGCCATCATTCGCGATGCCTGCAGCAACCATCGCCATCTGCAACGGAGTCGCACGAACGTCGTACTGACCCAATGCGCTCATCGCCGTTTGAGCCTCATTCGGGTTCTCCGGCAGGCGAGACTTCGTCACCGTCAACGGCACCGTGATGCCGTCCGTCCACCCAAAGTCCTCCGCCTTGCGCTGCACCACCGACCACTGCAAATCCATACCCAGATCCGCAAAAGCCGTGTTGCAAGAAATCCGGAGAGCATCGGCCAACGTCATCGAGTCATTCGAAGAACACGCCGCACCCCCGTAGTTCCCGATAGTCCTGGACGTGCCCGGCAAATCCAGTTCCTGCGGCGCATAAAGTTCAGTGTCCGCGTCATAGCCGGCCTCCAACGCTGCCGCCGCATCAATCAGCTTGAACGTGGACCCAGGCGGATAGGTGTCACCCGCAATGGCCCTGTTAATCAGCGGCCCATCCTCGCGGTTCAACAACTCCTGATAGTTCGCGTTCACCTCGGCAGTGTCGTGACCCGCCAACAACGCCGGGTCATACGACGGGCTCGTCACCATCGCCAAAATCTGTCCCGTGCGCGGGTCCAACGCCACCACGGCGCCACGCTGATCACCCAACTGCTCCGTCGCCACCCGCTGCATCGACGCCTTCAACGTCAACTCAATCGACGCGCCCTGCTGCTGCTCACCAGCAAACAAGTTGCCCAACCGCGTCCAGAACAGCGAATCCGCCGTCCCGTTCAACAACTCATTCTCCGTCTGCTCCAACGCAGTCCGGCCATACACAATCGAGTAGAAGCCCGTCGCCGGCGCATACAAAGCACCGTCAGCATAAGTGCGCTGGTAGTTGTACGGATCATCCACTGGAGCCGACCACACAATCGACTCACCATCCACCACAAACGGGCCACGGAAGTTCCCATACTGGCGGTACAACGTACGCACGTTACGCGGATCCTGATTGAGGTCAGACGCATTGATGACCTGAATGAATGAGGCGGACATCATCAGCATCAACACCAGCGTCAACACCACAATGCTCAGGCGGCGTACCGGTTCATTCATTTACGCCACCTCCTCGGACGGTCGTCGGGCCATGTCAGACACACGCAACAACAAAGCGATCACAATCCAGTTCGCCAGCAACGACGAACCTCCATACGCGAGGAACGGCGCTGTGAGGCCTGTCAACGGAATCACCCGCGTCACGCCACCCACCACAATGAAGACCTGAATCGCCATCGCGAAACCCAGACCCGAGGCAAGCAGCTTGCCGAACCCATCCCGCACCCCAATCGAGGCGCGGAACGCACGCTGCACAATGATCAGGTATAGCGTCAAAATCGCCATCAAGCCGGTGAGCCCCAACTCCTCACCCAACGACGCGATGATGAAGTCAGACTCCGCATACGGCACCAAATCCGGGCGGCCCTCACCCAAACCAGTACCAAACAGCCCCCCAGATGCCATTCCGAACAGGCCGCGCACCAATTGCTCCGACGTGCCCGACGAATACGTGTCCGCATCCAACGCATGCAACCAGGCATCGAACCTAGACCGCACGTGAGGAATCGTGAGCGCCGCCATGGTGCCACCCACCGCAAACAAACCCATACCGGTCAACACCCAGCTGAGACGCTGAGTCGCGACGTACAACATGCCCAGGAAGATCCCAAAGAACAGCAACGATGCGCCCAGGTCACGCTCGTAAACCATGATCAACATCGCGGCCGCCCACACCAGCAACAGCGGTCCCATGTCTCGGGGACGGGGGAAGCGCAGCCCTAAGAACTTGGGACCCGCCAACGCCAACGTGTCACGGTTCGTCACCAGGTAGCCCGCAAAAAACACCACCAGCGCGATCTTCGCGAACTCGCCCGGCTGCATCGAATAACCCAACGCGGAAATCCAGATGCGTGCGCCATTGATGGTGATACCCAAACCAGGCACCAACGGCAGCATGTACAAAATGAGGCCCACCACACCGGCGGTGTACGTGTACCGGCGAAGCTTGCGGTGGTCACGCAACAGCAGCAGCACCGCGATCATCGTGGCGACACCCAACGCCGCCCACGTGATCTGAGCGGTCGCGAAACCCGTGCCCTCCGCCAAGTCGATCCGGTGAATCTCCGCAATGCCCACACCGTTCAACGTGAACACCGCAGGCAGCATCACCGGATCAGCGTTAGGCGCCACGCGATCCAGCACAAAATGCGCGGCAATCATCAACACGGCGGCACC
The DNA here is from genome assembly GCF_028823635.1 of Demequina sp. B12. Lineage (GTDB taxonomy): Bacteria > Actinomycetota > Actinomycetes > Actinomycetales > Demequinaceae > Demequina. Next base: position 301,680 of record NZ_JAPEHU010000001.1, on the reverse strand, counting down.
CAGGCCATAGAACGCGATGGCGTCTAGCTCAAGATAAGCCGCGTTGTAGTCCACCAGCGCGCGTGCCAGCACAATGATGACCCACGCCATACCCATGAGCGCGAGTTCAGAGCGGCGCCCAGCGCGCACGCTGATCTCGGAAACAGTAGCCACTTACGCGTCCCCAGCCGATGCGTCGGTAGCGTCAGCACCCGTGGTGGGGCTCGTCGAGGGATCAGCGGATGCGTCGGGATCAGCCGACGCGTCAGGGGAGGCAGAGGACGACGGCTCCGGAGTGGTGATGGGCTCCCCCGCGTTACTGCTGTCCAGCGCCTCCACGATGGCGCGAGCCTCCTCTAAGCTGGCCGCCCTAATCGTGCTCTCCACACGCTGCTGCTGATACGGCGCCAAACTCGCGACCGGCACGTTCGTGTTCTCCAGCATCGTGTGCAAATCCACGAGCGGAAGATCCTGCGGGATGCCCTGATAGATCGCCACATCAATGCCATCAGAACCCACGTAATACTGCTTCTGCGTCCACAGATACGCACCCCACGCACCCACGACCACTACCAGCAGCGCACTGATCGGCAACATCCACGGCCGAACCTTCAACCACGTGCTCGAACCTCGAGAAGGCTCCTCGTCTTCTTCGACTTCCTCACGGGCCGACAACCGGGCAGCCTTCCCCGCCGCAGAGTTACCCCCCGCAGTAGGACGGTGACGATCCCGCGCCACAGAACCCACAATCTGTGAAGCCGTCGACGGACCCACACCATCCGACGCATCAATATCCACCACATCGGCCACAATGCACGTCACATTGTCCGGAGCCCCCGCAGCCAAAGCCAACGACACCAAAGCATCGGCGCAATCCCCCGGATCCGACACCTCCGCCAACGTGTGCTCCAACGTGTCGCGGCTCACCACACCCGACAACCCATCAGAACACAACAGCCACCGATCCCCCGGACGCGTCTCCCGCACCGAAATATCCACCGGCACATCAGCATCCACATCACCCAACACCCGCAGCAACATGGACCGCTTGGGGTGATGCTCAGCATCGGCCGCACTCAACCGGCCCGTATCAATGAGGTGCTGCACAAACGTGTGATCCGCCGTGACCTGATCCAAAATCCCGTCACGCATCAAATAGCCGCGCGAGTCACCAATGTGAGCCATCGACAACGTCGACCCCGCACGCAACAACGCCGTCACCGTGGTGCCAAGCCCCGACAACTCCGGATCATTCGCCGCGCGCTGCACAATCTGCGCATGCGCATCCGCGATCGCTTCCTTCAACTCATCAAGCGCCTCATCCGGCCCATGCGACTCACCATCAAGAGCAGCCAGACGGCCCACCGCAATCGACGACGCAATATCGCCACCCGCAGCACCACCCATGCCATCAGCCACCACCAACAAATGCGGACCCGCATACGCACTGTCCTGGTTGTTGGACCGCACCAAACCCACATCAGACCGGGCCGCAAAGTGCAAAGAGAGGAACACGTCAGCTCCTCAGTTCCAGCGTCGTCGCACCCAGCCGCACCTGATCGCCCCGCTTAAACGGCATCGGATCCCCCACCCGCTGATTGTCTAGGAAGGTGCCATTCGTGGAACCCAAGTCCTCAATCCTCCAGCCATCGTCCTCAGGGAAGATCCGGCAATGCTTAGCGGAGCAGTAGTCGTCATCAATGACCAACGTGCACGTAGGACTCCGCCCAATCAGAATCGGCGCCGTCCCCAACGGAATCGTGGTGCCCTTCAACGGACCCGACACCACCGCCAAATGCCCCACCGCAGCCGACGACGTCGAAATCGAGCCCGTACGAATGCCAGTGGCGGCCCTAGAAGGAGCCGCCACCTTGTTGGCACGGTTATCCGGCTTACGCCGCTCCCGACCACGACCTCGCGTTGTCACCCGCGTCCCATACAGGTCCGCGCGCAGCACCCCAATCGCCGCAAGCACCAATGCCCACAACAGAATCAGGAAGCCAAAACGGAGGAGAGTGATCGAGAGTTCGCTCATGGGCTAGTCATCCTCGTCCGCTGGTACGCCGTCCCAGTACATGATGGTCGTGCGCCCCACCGTAATCGCGTTGCCATCAAGCAGCGTGACTTCGTTGATGCGCTGGTCCTCCACCATCGTGCCATTGGTTGAGCCCAGGTCAGTCAGAATCGTGCCGTGGTCCGTCACTTCGAACCGACAATGTTGACGAGACACCCCCGTGTCATCCACCACAATGTCCGCTTCCTGACCACGACCAATCACCGTCATGTCCCCCGTCAGGTGATAGCGCATGCCATCAATGTCCAGCAGCGGATACCGCGACCGGTGATCCCGCTCCGTCGCAGGAGCCACCGGCCCCCGCGTTGACCGGCTCGTCACCGCAAGCCTGCCCGTATTGAGTGACTCATCCTGCGTGAACTCCACCTTCACCGCACCCACAAACGAGTAACGCTGACGGCTCGCATGATCACGGACCGAATCCTCAATCTCACGCGCAAGCGCCTCATCACCCCACTGTTCGATCGTGTCGAAGTCCGTGGGGGACAAAGAGATGGCGTACTCATTAGGTGCGACCGTACGGCTACGGTCCACAGCGGCTGCGCGTGCGTCACACTCGCGGCGCACAGCGCTCGCAAGCTCCACAGGCTTCACGCCAGACTTGAAGGTCCGCGCGAACGCCCCTTGGACGACGTTCTCCACGCCTTTCTCGAAGCGATCTAGGACTCCCATAGTGAGAATCGTATAGTGCCCTCAAGTCGTGCTAAAGTTGCCCGGCACGCGCGAGTGGCGGAATAGGCAGACGCGCACGGTTCAGGTCCGTGTGCCCGAAAGGGCGTGGGGGTTCAACTCCCCCCTCGCGCACGTGATCAGAAGGCCCCCGGGAAACCGGGGGCCTTCTGCGTTTCTGGGGCGCTGTGGGTGCCGGCGCCGCGTGGTGCGTGGTGCTGGTTGCTGGGTGTGGCCTCGCTCCGGCCCACCTGCGACTGAATGGCGCGCGTGTTCCAAAGTGACTGAGATTCGGTGGCCGATGCGTGGCTCGCCAGCGTGTCGCGCTCGTAGCGCGGTTGGGTCAGTCACTTTGGGACGGCTTGCACAGCGCATGCCGCCCAGCGCCAGGAAAGCACGAAGGCCCCGAGTATGACGCTCAGGGCCTTCGAGAAGGTTCAGGCTGCAGGTTTAGTGACCGCCAGCGGCGATGTAGGCAACCGCGCCCAGGATCGCGATGATGGTGACGCCAAAGCACGTCCATCCGGCGATGAGGCGACCAGTGGAGACCCGGCCAGCCTCGTCACGGGCGCCGGGGCCAGCGATGATGCGGACTCCCAGAGCGAACAGGGCCGGCAGGCCAGCGCCCACCAGGATGCCAAAGATGACGACGTTGGCGAGGGACTGCCATTCAACGAACTCGTTCATGGTCTACTCCTCATCCTTGCGCTTGGACACCACCGGTGCCCCCACCGAGTCGGGGTCCACGTCGGAAGCGGAACTGGTGTCAGCATCGGCGCTCTGAGCCAACTCCGCCTCATAGGCGGCGAGTTCCGCAGCTTCAGCCTGTTCGCGCTTGCGGAGCGCCTTCTTGGCCTTGCGTAGGCGCTTCTTCTTGACGGTCATGGCCTGGGGGGTGTGGCTTGCCACGGACTCGGCGACGAAGGACTCGGACTCTGCGGCGGGGTCCCAGTCGTCGTTCACGTTGGAGTGGTTGACGGGCTTGCGGCGGGACCAAGCGAAGATTCCGCCGGAGACCACCAGCAGCAGACCGAACACCACGTACGAACCAGCGGTGCCGCCGATGAGCAGGTCAAGCCACAGGCACGCTGCACCCACGAGTGCGGCGGCGGGCACGGTGATCATCCAGGCAAGGAACATGCGGCCGGCAACAGACCAGCGGACCGATGCGCCCTTCATGCCCACACCCGAACCCAAGATCGAACCGGTGGCGACGTGGGTGGTGGACAGCGAGTAGCCGAAGTGGCTGGACAGCAGGATCACTGCGGCGGAGGAGGTCTCTGCGGCCATGCCCTGGCGTGATTCCAGCTCCACCAGGCCCTTACCGAGCGTGCGGATCACGCGCCATCCACCGGTGTAGGTACCGATGGCCATGGCAAGCGCACAGGACAGGATGACCCAGAACGGCACTCCGGAGTCTTGCGGAACGGCACCGGCGGCGATGAGGGCCAGCAGGATGATTCCCATGGACTTCTGGGCGTCGTTGGTTCCGTGGGCGAGCGACACAAGCGAAGCGGAGCCGATCTGACCCCAACGGAACATCTTGTCGTTCTGCTCCTGTTCCACGTCGCGCGTGAAACGAGCCACCAACCAGGTACCGATGGTGCCCACCAGGATCGCCACGATGGGCGCCACCAGAGCGGGAATCAGGACCTTCGCGGTCAGGCCAGTCCACAGCACACCTTGAGAGCCCGCGGCCGCGAGGGCGGCACCGACCACACCACCGATGAGGGCGTGGGAGCTACTTGAAGGTATGCCAAAGAGCCAGGTGATGAGGTTCCACACAATGCCGCCTACAAGGCCGGCAAGGACCACCTCAAGGGTCACGATGTTGGCATCGATGATGCCGGTAGCAATAGTGGCAGCCACCGTCAGCGACAGGAAGGCACCCACCAAGTTCAGCGAGGCCGAAAGAAGCACCGCCTGCTTAGGTTTGAGTGCCCGCGTAGCGATCGACGTAGCCATGGCGTTTCCGGTGTCATGGAAGCCGTTGGTGAAGTCGAATGCCAACGCAGTCGCGACGACAAGAACCAGGAGCAAGGGTTCAGTCACGGCATCTATTCTTACCGAAAAGTGAACGGTTCATGCACGTCAGGTAAAGATTTGGCCTGTGAGGCCTAGCTGACGTCCCCGTCGAGGTACAGCCAGCGGCCCTGTTCGAACACAAACCTGCTGGTCTCCCGCATGTTTCCGGCGTGGCCGGCGTCATCCTCAAAGTGTGCTGTGAATTCCACAACTCCATGCGAATCGCCCGGTTTTCCGTCCTCGACAGCCCCCACGGAGAGCCCGCGCCACACCGGTGATCTGAGGTCTCCCACAGGAACATAGGTCTGCGGGTGCCAGGTGTGCTCGAGGTAGGCGGCGTCACGGCGCACATATGCGGTGTACCGGGACCGCATGAGCGCTTCCGCGGTGGGGGCCTCGGCTTCGCGCCGGAGGTAGGGGCGGCAGCAGGCGCTGTACGTCTCGCCGGAGCCACACGGACATGCGGGACCGGAACCGGGGGAAGAGGTCATGCGCTGGGTTCCCGCACCCACTGGCCGCCGTCACGGGTGAAGCCCACGCGCGTCAGGTACGCCTCGTCTTGACCGTCCGCGACGGGCAGTTCCAGACGGCTGAAGCCAGCATCGGCCAGTACCCCGGATTCCCGGTAGACGAACTCTCCTGGGGTGAAGTCGCGGAAGCGTTCCTTCACCCAGTCAAGTTCCACTTCTCCTACTCCGTCACCGCGATCCGCAATGGCGACCACGCCCACGGCTTCGTCGCCACGGACCACCAGGAAGGTGCGGCGGGTGTGGCCGTCGAGGGGGAGGGCGTCAAAGTCGGGCCGATGCTCGCTGATGTCGCGCTCGTGGGTGGCCAAGAGTTGGCGTACGAACGCGTCATCTGTGCTCACGGCGAGGGCTTGGTAGGTGGCGTCGTCGTGGCGTTCGGCGTAGAGGCGACGCAGCCAGTAGATGTCGATCACGGCGATCGCGAAGTTCATGAAGGCGAACGGCCAGACCCCCACGGCCGCGTTGTATGCGGTGGCGATGACTGCACCGATGAAGTTCATCCACCTAAACCGCAACACGCGGGCTTGCATGAGTGAGGCGACGATCAACAGTGATCCGACCCACCCGATGATTTCCAGGATGGTTTGCATGCATTCCAGGCTACGTCTGCTGATGCCGACTGCGTGGGATGCGCGCGTAGCCTAAGACCATGACACCCGCTCCTGAACGCTCCTCCGTGAGAGCCGATGCGTGGGTGTGGGCTGTGCGGTTAGCGAAGACCCGGTCTCAGGCCACGGCGGCGTGCAAGGGTGGGCGTGTGCGCGTCAACGGGGAGAAGGCCAAGCCATCGACCCCAGTGAAGGTGGGCGACCGGGTTGAGGTGACGGTTCCTCATCCGAATGGTCCTGCCGCCCTCAAGATCGTTGAGGCACGGCAGTTGTTGGTGAAACGTGTGGGGGCGTCCGTGGCGGCGCAAGCGTACGTGGATCACAGTCCGCCGCCTCCGCCCAAGGTGGAACGCCCGGCTGCGATCGGTGTGCGTGATCGCGGAACCGGACGTCCCACCAAGAAGGAACGGCGCGAACTGGACCGGCTGCGCGGCCGCCGCTCCTAGGTGCTGAGCGCTAGTGATCGAGGGCTGCGAGGAGCTGGTCTCGATCGAAGCGCTGGTGAGGCTTGTCCTCGCGGTGTTGCGCGGTGACTTCCCACACGATGCGCCCAGGGCGTCCGGACAGCACCACAATGCGGTCTGCCAGGGCAATCGCCTCGTCCACGTCGTGGGTGACCAGCACCACGGCGCGTGGTTCTTCGCTGTCCTCGCCAATCCAGTCGGTCAACTCCATGGAGGCAAGCCACTGGTTCATGCGGCGCCTGGTCACGGGATCAAGCGCTCCAAACGGCTCGTCCAACAGCAGCACCGGCCGTTCCGACAGGCAGGTCCGCAACAACGCGAGGCGCTGCCGCATCCCACCGGACAGTTGATGCGGCCACGCAGTCTCGAACCCGGCCAGCCCAAAGTCCTCAAACAACCTTGCAGCGCGAGCGGCGGCCCGCTCGCGTGGCACTCCTGCGGCAATCGCACCCACCATGGCGTTCGCCATGGCACGACGCCACGGCAACAGACAGTCACGCTGAGGCATCCACGCTGTCGCACCACGTGCCTGCGCAGTGCCCTCAGTGGTGGCGCGCTCATCCAGCAGTGAACCCATGGCACGCAGCAGCGTGGATTTGCCGCAGCCGGAAGGGCCCAGGATCGCAACGAACTCGCGGTCGGCCACCTCAAGGGTCACGTCATCCAACACGTGAACCGGGTGGGTGCCACGCTGGGTGCCCGCAAAAGTCACCGAGAACTCCCGCACACTGACAGCGGCGCCCAACGCTACGGACGTCTCCCCGGCATCGGCCCTCCGTGCCTGCTCAAGAACGGGTTCGCCGGTCATGATTCATCGGCCACGAACTCGTTGGTCCAAGCACCGTCGAGCATGCTGGCGTCTTCCAACAGGCCCTTGTCCACCATCCAGGTCGTGAAACGCTCCCACTCGTCGCCGTGCTGCACGCCCCACTGTTCGGGCGTGGGGGCGTACTGGTTGGCGAGCCATTCGGCGCTCGCGACCACCAACGGCTCCTCAAGTTCGGGGGCCGCTTCCATCAGTGCGTCCGAGGCATCTGACGGAGTTTCCATGGAGTGGCGGAACCCACGGGCCGTCACGTCCATGAACGAGGCGACGGTGTCGGGGTCGTCCGCGATGTTGGCACCGTTGGCGGCGAGCATGGGCGTGTACCAGTTGGGGATGCACTCCATCCAGTCACGGAATGCCAGGGTGTTGACGTCCAGACCGTCGACCTCGCCCAAACGAATCGTGTCCCAGGCGTCGAACACCCAGGCAGCGTCGTACTGGTCTTGGGTGAGACCCAAACGGAAGTCGGAGCTGGCCAGCGGTGTGAACTCCACCAGCTCCGGATCGCCGCCGTCGCAGGCCACCAGTTCGTTGATGATCGTCATGCCCAGCTCATCGCCCCAGGTGCCGAAGACTTTGCCTTCCAGGTCTTTGGGCCGTTCGATGCCGTCCTCTGCGAGCGACAAGAATGACGAGGTGTTGTCGTGAATGATGGCGGCGACGGACACGACATCGGCCCCTGCGGCACGCGCGGGGAGCAGGCCCTGGGCGTGGGAGAACGCGAAGTCAGCCTGCCCGGCCGCTACGAGTTGCAGGCCATCGGTTTCGCCCGGCTCAATGACGGTGACGTCCAGGCCGGCCTCCTCATACCAACCCTTGTCGAGCGCCACATACACGCCGGAATGGTTGGTGTTCGGAGTCCAGTCCAGCACCACTGTCACCGGCGTCAAAGCCTGGGCGGCGGCGGAGGTGGGGTCGGCATCGGCCGTCCCGGAGCAGGCCGTCAAGGTGAGGGCCGATGCCGCGGTGACGGCAACGGCAGCGTGACGGGTGGAGGGAGAGAAAGTCATGAGGGGTTCCTTAAACAGTTGAAAGAAGCGGGTTAGAGGCGCGCGGGCGCGGTTTGCCAAGGCGTGACAGCGCGGCGTAGCGCCACGATGACGAGCACGAACAGGCCCGCCAGTGCGGCAATGAGGACGATCCCGACGAAGATTTGGTCGACGGCGTACGCCTTGCGGGACCGTTGGATGAAGACGCCCAGGCCGGACTCTCCGGCTAGGTACTCGGAGACCACGGCCGCGCCCACGGCGTACGTGGCGGCAATGCGGAGCCCGGACAGGGCGCCCGGGATGGAGGCAGGCAGGCGTACGAGCCACAGCTGATGGCGGCGCGTGCCTCCCAGCCCGGCCACCATGTCCGCATGATCGGCATCCACCTCCCTGATCGCCGCCGCAGCGGAAATCAGCACGGGGAAGAACACCGTCAACGCCACCAAGATCACCTTGGATGCGAGCCCATACCCGGTCCACAGGATCATCAGCGGCGCAAGCACCACGGTCGGAATGGTTTGGCTGAGCAACACCATCGGTTGCGCGATGTGACCAGTCGTGGGCAGCGTGGCGATCAGCACCGCCATTGCCCATCCCACGAACACGCCCACCGCAAGGCCCAACACCGCCTCCGTAGCGGTGGTGGCGATGTGTTCGCCCAGGAGTGGCGCAGTGTCGACCGCTGTTGCTGCCACCTGGGAAGGGGCGGGCAGCACAAACTCGGGAAGGCCCGAGGCCTGGACGGCGAACTCCCACACCACCAACAGCGCCACCATCGTGACCATGCCGATGGCGGTGGCGCGTAGGCGTCCACGAGTCATGGGCGGTGCTTGTCCACGAGGTCGTGAACGCTGGGCCCGTTGTCGTCGGCAGCGCCGGAGACTTTCATGATGGACATGCAGCCTTCAGCACCGGAGTGCAGGGTTGCTTCATGCACGGTGCGCAGGAGTGGCCAGATCTGGTCCGGGGTTCCTTCGATCGTGGTGCCCATGGCGCCCACCTCGTACTTGAGGCCGGAGGCGCTGATGGCGGCGATGGCGGCGTCCACGTGCTTGAAGCACTGTTCCGTCTTGATGATGGGGCGCGGTAGTACTTGGATTTCTGCGATCATGCTGGACTCCTTGGAGCAAAGGACCTGGGGTCCAGACAGCATGAAGACACTGCTGTGGAGCACGTGGCTGCCCAAGGGGTCCCGCGCACGCCACAGCCTGCGGGTAGGCGTCATGGCAGGGGCACGCGGGTACGCGACCTCACCCAACGCCGTGCCCGTATGACACGTCCTTACGCTGGCATTACCCAGGTCAAGTTCTCGGGTCGACAGCGCATGACGGCTGTCCTCTCAGCTCGGCTGACCCGAGCTCCCCGCGTTGGCGTTGTCCACTGTAGCGCGACAACTCTGAGAGCGTTACGCCTTCCAGATGCGCTGGGTGTAGTCCCGCATGGAGCGGTCGGAGCTGAAGAATCCGGTGCGGGCCGTGTTGAGGATCGCGGAGCGGGTCCAGCCATCCTGGTCTGCGTACGCGTCCTCGACGCGCTGTTGAGCGTCCACGTAGGAACGGTAGTCAGCGAGTGCCATGAAGCGGTCGCGTTCGATGAGGCTGGCGACCACGGCGCCCACGAATCCGTCGGTCTGGCCGTCCGTGAAGTGGCCGGAGGCGATCAGGTCCAACGCGGCACGGAGGTCGTCGTCTTCCGCGTAGTACTTCTCCGGGTCGTATCCGGAGGTTTGTAGCGCGGCGACTTCTGGTTCGGTCATGCCGAACAGGAAGAAGTTGTCGTCGCCCACCAGTTCGCGGATTTCGATGTTGGCGCCGTCGTCGGTTCCGATGGTGAGGGCACCGTTGAGCGCGAACTTCATGTTGCCCGTGCCGGAGGCTTCCTTACCTGCCAGGGAGATCTGCTCGGAGAGGTCCGATGCTGGGATCAGTTTCTCTGCCAGGGTCACGTTGTAGTTGGCGGGGAACGCGATCTTCAGGCGGCCTTCGAGAGACGGGTCGTTGTTGATGGTGGCGCCCACGTGGTTGATGAGTGCAATGGTCTGCTTGGCTCGCACATATCCGGGCGCCGCTTTTGCGCCAAAGACAAAGGTACGCGGGGTGACGGAATCCAGCGGCCGCTTCCCAGACTTGATCTGCTCGTACAGCGACACAATGTGGAGCAGCTTGAGCGACTGACGCTTGTACTCGTGCAGACGCTTCACCATGGCGTCGACCATCGCGTCAGGCGAAATCTGGATGCCGTCACGCGCGGCGAGCACGTCAGCAAAACGACCGCGGTTGGCGCGCTTAATCTCGGCATAGCGGCGGCGGAACTCAGGGTCGTCTGCCAATGGCTCAAGTGCACGCAACCGGTCCAGGTCCGCCACCCAGCCGTCACCGATTGCCTCGGTGATGAGGCCAGACAAGGCCGGATTCGCAAGCCGCACAAAGCGTCGCGGCGTCACACCGTTGGTGACATTGGTGAACTTCTGCGGGTACATGTCGGCAAAGTCTGCGAGGACCTTGTCCGCAAGCAGCTGCGAATGCAGTTCGGCAACACCGTTGACCTTGAACCCGGCCACGGTGGCCAGGTACGCCATGCGGACGGCACGGAAGGGCTCTTCCTGAATGATCGACATGTGGCGTACCCGCAACGGTTCGTGCGGGTACTGTTCACGGACCTGCGCCAGGAACTCGTCGTTGATCCGGTAGATGATCTCGAGGTGGCGGGGGAGCAGGCGGCCCAGAAGTTCCACCGGCCACACTTCCAGCGCTTCAGGCAGCAGGGTGTGGCAGGTGTAGGCGAAGGTCTTCTGCGTCAGGGCCCACGCATCGGCCCATTCCCAGCCGCGTTCGTCGACCAGGATGCGCATCAGTTCTGGCACCGCAATGACGGGGTGGGTGTCGTTGAGCTGGAAGGTGACCCGGTTGGGCAGTTCCGACACGTCAGCCTCGGGGCCAAGGATGTTGTCGATGTAGTCGCGCAGCGAGCACGCCACAAAGAAGTACTGCTGTTGGAGGCGTAGCTCCTTGCCCTGGGGGGTGGAGTCTTCGGGGTACAGGACTTGGGAGATCGTCTCCGCGCGAGTCTGCGCCCGCACGGCGTCTTCGAAGTCGCCCGAGTTAAAGATCTTCAGGTCAAAGGCTTGCGTGGCGCGGGCGCTCCAGAGCCGGAGCGTGTTCACGCGCTGATTGCGGTAGCCGGGAACCATGTAGGTGTACGGCAGGCCCACGACCTTTGATTCGGGAATCCACCGGCGGCGCTCGCGGCCGTCGTCGTCCGTCACGGTCTCGACGTGGCCACCAAAGCCCACTTCGACTTCAAGTTCGGGGTGCGCCATCTCCCAGGGGGAGCCCAGGCGGAGCCAGTTGTCGGCGTGTTCCACTTGGTGGCCGTCTTCGAACGTCTGCTTGAAGATGCCGTACTCGTAGCGAATGCCGTAACCGATGGACGGGATGCCTTCGGTTGCCATCGAGTCAATGAAGCAGGCGGCAAGCCGGCCCAAGCCGCCGTTGCCGAGTCCGGGCTCCACTTCGACGTCGCGGAGGTCGTCAAGACTCAGCCCCAAGCTTTCGAGCGACTGGCGGGCGAGCCCCTCGAGGTCAGCGCTCAGCAGGTTGTTGTCGAGTTGGCGGCCCATGAGGTACTCGGCAGACAGGTAGGCAACGCCTTTGTCTTGGCTGAGTTTGTCGTGCGCGATGGTTTCGAGCCAGTCGGTCGTCAAGTAGGCCCGTACGGTGCGGGCGAGTGCCTGGTATTTGTCGTTCGCTGAGGCGCGGTCTAGTGACACACCTTGGGTGAAGGTGAGTTCACGGAGGAACTCGCGAGTGAACGACTCGGGTGAGCGTTCGCGGGCGGCAATGGCGGGAATGGCAGACGTGGGGTTCACAGCTGGCGACCTCGTTGACTTCAGGGACTTGAGGTGCAAGTCCGTTCCCTACAAAGTTAGCGTTGCCACGCCACTTCCGCAGGGCCTTGGGTCCCACGTGCGTAAGCCCGCGCGTGTCGCATATCCCACAACGCGCATCGGCCCCCCACGTGTGTCACGTGAAGGGCCGATGCTGACATTTACCAGGTGTTTACCCGACGGTTGCGAGGTTCTCCTGTGCGGCGGTGGTGGTGTCGCGGGAGGCTTCTGCGCTCACCAGGATCTTTGCGCCGGCTCCCGAGCGCAGGCGCTCGACAGCCGAGTGGATGTCGTCTACCCCGATGGTTTCGACCCAGCCGGTGAAGTCGTAGACGCCACTGGCCATGGCCTGAATCACTGCGTCGAAGTCTTCTGGCAGGTAGGCCATGGTGCCCACGATGTCGCGTTCGCCGAGTGCCAGCAGGCTGGGTTGAAGGTCGACGGTGCGCTCGTAGAGGGCGACCACGACCAGGCGTCCTGCGGGGGCCAGGAGGGGCAGCGTGGACTGGAACGCTACGGGTGCGCCCGCGGCATCGAAGGCCACATCCACACCGTGGCCACCGGTGAGTTCGGCCACGCGTGCCTGGAGGTCCTCGTTGACGGGGTCAACGACGGCGGCGCCCAGGTTCGTGAGGAGTGCCCGGCGTTCCGCGCTGGGTTCGGACACGAGGACACGGGTCAGGCCCTGCGCCTTGAGGGCGAAGTAGACGCCAATGCCAATGGGGCCGGCGCCCACGATCAGCGCGGTTGAGTTTGCGGTCACCTCGCCGCGGGTGGTGGCGTGCCAGGCGACCGACATGGGCTCTACCAGGGCACCCATCTTGACGTCGACGCCATCGGGGAGCGGGTGAATGCGGTAGGCGTCCACCACGGTGAACTCGGCCATGCCGCCGCCGTCGGAGCTGAGGCCATGGAAGCCGATGCGTGCACAGGCGTTCTCCCGGCCCTTACGGCAGGCGGGGCATTCGCCGCAGGCGTAGGTGGGGTAGATCGCGGCGCGCACGCCGACCTCGATGTCAACGCCTTCACCGACGGCTTCGATGGTGCCGGCGAACTCGTGGCCGAGGATCTGGGGAAGGGTGGAACCGGTGACGGAATGCGGTTCGGTGGCGCTGAGGCCCAGGGCCTCAGGCGCGAAGATGGCGTGCAGGTCGGAGCCGCAAATACCGGCATAGCCGTTGCGGATGAGGACCTGGCCGGGGCCGGGGGTGGGGATGGCGACAGTCTCGATGCGCAGGTCTTCTTTGCCGTGCAGCACAACAGCCTTCATGGACATGGTGAGCCTCCTTGCTCAGCACGCGCAGCGCGGTTCGGGTGGAACCGAGCCACTGGGGAACGGGTGGGGACCCCAGGACCTTAGGCATGGCTGAGCGCGGTCACAGGACTGCGTGTGCGTAAAACGTGATAATTCTCACCTGTGGGAATAATCGCTCCGGCGCGACGAGGCTGCGGCCAACTCGATGACATCCAACTGGCCCAAGGCCTTTGCCTTCACGCCGGGAAGGGCTGCAGCGATAGCTTCACGTACGCCGTCAGCCTGGCCGTCCAGGTCGCGAACACGCTGCTCAAAGGCAGTCTGATCCAGGTCCGATGCCGACGTTGCCCAGTCCGCCAGGCCGAACATGTCCAGCACCTCGCGGTACTTATGCGACCAGCCCAACACCAGCGTGGGAACACCCATCGCCAGTGATGACACCATCGCGTGGAAGCGTGACGCCACGAACAGGTCGCAGCGCCCAATCAGCGACCGCAGCACCTGGCTCGACAGTTCGCCATCAGGGAAGAACACACGGTGGGGCGAGCGCACCCGCGCAAGAATCGCGCGACACACCGGCAGGTCGTTGTTGTGCAACTTGTCGTCGCGCGAACGCGTCGAATGCGCCACCAGGTACACCGGGCGCCCCAGCTCCTCGGTGACGAAGTCAATCTGCGCGGCCACATCCCCCACGTAATCCTCGCCACGGGCCTCAGCCGCCGCACGCAACACCTGCGACGGGGACACCCCCACCACGTCGCCGCCGTCAAAGAACGTGCCGGCCACAGCATCGGCTGATTCCACGTCTTCCGCCGTGACCTCCAGCGTGAACGCCAAATCCGCACCCGCAGTGGTGTTCGCCAAGCCCAACCCATCCAGATGTTCCTGGGTCTTGGCGCCACGCGACACGATCGCCGCCATCTTGGGCAAGAACGTGGTGGCGGCCCACCGGTTCACCGGGCTCTCAAAAGGCCCCAACGCTTGCGCACACTTCACCACCGGAGTCTTGGTGTTGAGCGCGGGAAGGATCGAAGCCACGTTGTAGATCAGGTACTTCTCACGCCCATCAACAAACGTGATGCCGCCCTGGTCCAGGAGTACGTCGGCATCCGCGATGGCCCCCACCTCCGGGACGGCCCGGCGGATGGTGTCGCGCAAGAACGGGGCCAGCCGCCACGCCAGCGCTCCCGAGTTAATCAGCACGCCCAGACGCAGGGGAGAGGCATCCATCACGTGCACGTTGGCGTAGGGGTTCAGTTCGTCATCCGTACGCGGGTACATGCTCAAATGCGTGATCGAGATGTCCGGATGCCGCTGCGTCAGGTGCGTCACGGCACTTTCCAACATGGCGGCAGCACCCTTGTTACCCGCAAAAGCAGAACCGATAATCGCAACAGACTTCATGTGAACTCCTTCACCCTAAGCAGGCGTTGACCGGGTACGCCGCGCCCCCGCAGCAAGCACTCCGTAGATACAAGCAATGATGACATCCGCGAACGTCGCGAGCACACGGGCCACGAGTGCCACCACAATCGCGACATCGGCACCCAGGTACGGCGCCGCAAACAGCACAAACACAGACTCGCGCACACCCAAGCCGGACGGCACAAACACCGCCATGATTCCCACAGCCCCCGCAAGGGCGTAGGCGGCGGCCAACGGAATCCAGGAACTTGCGGGCGCCTCCACCAACGCCACCGCGATCCACACCACGCCGACGCCGTTGATGATGCGGGGCGTGAGAAAAGCCAGTTGGAACTTCACCGCAGTCCCTGTCGACAACAGTTCGCTGGCCGGCACACTGCGCTTCACCGTGCGTTTGCCCAGCACGGTAAGGACTCGGCTCAACACCGCGGGATGCATCGCCGCCGCGAGTGGAATCATCGCCGCCGCAGCGATCCACACGGTCGTGGACACGGCATCGGCTCCACCCCTGGCGAACACCAGAATCGCGAGCGTCGGAATCGTAGATCCCAACAACAAGAAGGCGTTCTCGTACACCACGGACAGCAGGACCTTCAGGCGAGAAAGCCCGCGTGTCCGCCCCCACACCACCTTGGACATGACAAAGCCCACTTGGCCCGGAATGTACTTCAACAACCAAGCACGATAATGCGCTTGAACTGCTTCCGCAGGGCCGATGCGGGTGCCAGTGAGCGCATGAAGCACCCCCGCCCACAGCAGTCCCGACACGGCGACAGCAGCCACAAAGGTGACAGTGACGCCGACGGCCCACCACCCCAAGGACAAGTCCTGCGCCTGCAGGGACTCCCAGTTGTCCGCGAGCGTGCGCCCAAAGAACCACGCCACCGTCGCAATGATCGCCGTAGCGACCGTGCCACGGATAACGCGCACCCGTAGCGGCCGGCGCGGTGCGACCGAACTGTCGCTATCGCTCGAGGCCATGGAAAGTGCGCAGGTTGGCGATGTCTTTCTTCTGCGAGTATGCGACGAGTGCTTCTGGGTCCGGGTATCCCACCGCGAGCAACATGATCACGCGCTGGTGAGGCTTCAAGTCCAACGCCTTGGCCATCTTTGCTTCCAGCGGCTCAAAGTCCGGCCAGTTGATGACGGAGCTCGACAGGCCCAGGGTTTCTAGCGCGTAGATGAAACCCATGGTGGCGAGCGAGGCGTCAATGTACGGCACGTGCCGGTCGCGGGGAGAGAAGTAGTTCGACAAGTCACCCTTGACGACGATCACCGTAGGAATCTGGTGCGAGTAGCCCGCAGCACCAAACGGAATGCCTGCGATCTCCTGCACCTGCTCGGGGTTGTCAAAGACCTCGAACTCGTACGGCAGGCGGTTGCATGCGGAAGGCGACTGCCGGGCCACCAGCAGTGCCTTGTCGATCAGCTCGCGTGGCACGGGCTTGTCTTCGAACCAGCGGATCGACCGACGCGACTGCGCTAGCTCGAGCATCTGGTCGTAGGTGATGGTGGTGCGCTTGAGCGACTTCTGGGCGTACGGGTGAACATCGCTGGGCGCGCCATACGGGGGGATTGCGGAGAACCGCGCCTTTGCGTGGGCCACGGTTTCATCGGAGGAGTCGACGATGGTGAAGTACTCCGCAAGTACGTCATGCGCCCACTGCATCTCCCCCGCGTCCAGGTTGCTGAAACCGGCAGGGCGTTGGGTCGCGATCTCGTAGAACTCGACCGTTTCCTCGATGTAGTCCAAGGCGAAGACGTCCCGCCGGGGCTGCATCAAGATGCCCTTTTCGAGACGGTGAACGTTGCGGCGCAGCTCCACATGGTTGGCGCGGTGGCGGCCCAAGTTCTTGTAGTAGGCGCGCCGTCCGGACAGCACTGCATACTGCTCACGGTTGTGCGTGAAGAACCCCGGAATCGAGTACAGCGTTGCGCCCACGCGGCTGGACCCTGCAACCTCCAACACGGCACGGTTGGCACCGTTGTACGTCTTGCGAATCGTGGGGTTCGCCAGCGCGTTCTTCGCTACCCGCTTGAGTTTTCCGAGCATCGGCTATTCCTGTCCCTGAGGTGACGTACGTACGGTCGGAGGCGCCGTCACAGTGTCGCGCATCGCGGCCGGGCTCGCGGGGCCGAACCGTTGTGTGTTGAGTTGCTCGATTGCTTGCTCCTGCAACGTGCGGTTGGTGCGCAGGAGGTCCGACAACACCCCCAGCGCTACAGACAAGAACGCTCCCACGAGCAGGATGGTGCCCAGGAGCAACGACTGATAGTGGTCGCCCTCGTTGCCCATGAGGCGCAAAATGAGGAAGCGCACGAACGGAATGAGTCCGATGACTCCGAACACAGCGCTGAGCCACGCAAACAGTGTCCAGGGACGGAACATCACGTAGGACCGCAAGATCGCCTGCCCGGACTTGAGCATGTGCTCAAAACTGTTCTTGAACAGGCGGCTCTCACGGGTCTTGGGGTTGGTGTCCACGGGGACGGAAGCGATCGCCAGGCGCTTGTTGCCGGCTTGAATGATGGTTTCCATGCAGTAGCTGAACTTAGTGATGACGTTCAGTTTGTACAGCGAGTACCGGGAGTAGGCACGGAACCCGGACGCTGCATCAGGTAAGTCCGTCCCAGCGGCCTTGTTCACCACCCACGAACCGAACCGTTGCATCGACTTCTTGAACGCAGAGAAATGCTCAATCTTGTGGGTTTGGCGGTCCCCAATCACGATCTCCGCCTCCCCCCGCACGATGGGGGCGACCAGGTCCCCGATCCGTTCCTGCGGATACTGGTTGTCTCCGTCCGTGTTCACCACGATGTCGGCACCACGGCTCAGTGCGTAGTCAACGCCGTCCCTGAACGATTGCGCCAAACCCATCGGGCGGGCGTGCCGGAGCACATGGGCGCCGTGTTCGAGGGCGATTTCCCCGGTGCGGTCCGTGGAGCCGTCATCGATGACCAACAGTTCGATCTCGTCGACCCCGTCGATGTCTCGCGGGATTGATGCCAGGACTGTGGGCAGTGTCGCTTCTTCATTGAGGCAGGGCACTTGGACGACGAGCTTCATGGAGACCACAGTAGTGAGAGCGTTCTCCCCGCACGAACTGACGTGCGGTCAGGCTGGCGCTACTTGACGGAAAGCGGTCCGCTGTCGCGTCGCCGTTGACGGGCATCCATCACGCGCCACACGGTCAGCGCTAGGCCAGTCAATGCCGCGCCCACCATGCCGCCGATGGCCGCGCCAGCAATATCGCCGGCGAGAGCATGGCCCCCGAGCAGGGTGGTGAACGCGGGACCCCACCACAGGGCGCCTATCCAGCCGCCAAGCAGACCGGCGATCGTGGCGAGGACCCAGCCGGGGTTCACCACGGGGTGGACTCGTGCCGCCGTGGTTCCGGTCAACAGTCCAACTGCCCAGGGGACCAGGTCCTCCACGCCCACCTCCGTGATTGCTCGACAACGCCGCTTGGCTAGACCCCCATCGTTGCATATGCCCTGGGTGTCCAGCGGATGAGGGGGCAGTGAACGTTGAGCGTTCCCGGATGCGAGAACGGCTGGGAGGCCATAGGTTCGGCTGTGGGTAGACAAACCCCCATGTAAAGGAGAGAACATGACGAAATCGACACGCGCAGGGGTGGGCACCGTTGCCGCACTCGGCGCGCTGGCCGTCACTGCGGTGGCAGTGCCAGCACAGGCCGATGTGGTGGAGCCAGAGGGCGGAACCACGGTCCAGATTCTGGGGATCAATGACTTCCACGGCCGCATCCTGCCGGATGCGTTCAGCGGTTATGCCGGTGCCGCGTCTCTTGCTGGAGCGGTCGACGCTCTGGAAGCCGAATACCCGAACTCCGTGTTTGCGGCCGCCGGTGACCTCATCGGCGCCTCCACCTTTGAGTCGTTCATCGCAGATGACGTCCCCACGGTCGCGGCGCTCAGCGCTGCCGGGCTCGACGTGTCAGCGGTAGGCAATCACGAGTTCGATCGTGGCTTCGCGGACTTGCGCGACCGGGTGATGCCCATGGCGACCTGGGAGTACCTGGGCGCGAACGTGCGCTTCCTCAACGGCGACCCTGCGCTGCCCGAAACCTGGATCCAGACCTTCGGCGACGGTGCCGGAGCGGTCGACATCGGCTTCATCGGTGCTGTCACCGACGAAACTCCCGCGCTTGTCACGCCTTCCGGGATTGAGGGGCTGTCCTTCGAAAACGAGGCCGTTGCCGCCAACCGGTCCGCAGCGGAACTCGAAGCTGGCGGTGCCGAACTGATCGTGCTCCTGGTTCACGAGGGCGCTCCCACCACGAGCTATGCCGACGCGGTGGACACCAGCAACGACTTTGGTGCGATGCTTGCGGACCTAGACCCCAGCATCGACGCCGTCATCTCAGGCCACACCCATCAGGCGTACGACCACGCAGTGCCGGTACCGGAATGGGCGGGCCGCGCTGTGACCGAACGCCCAGTCGTGTCGGCAGGGCAGTACGGCATGAACGTGAACCGGCTGCTGTTCGCGTTCGATGCCGACGGCACGCTGGCCGACGTCGACACCAGCATTGTTGATCTGTTCGAGGCAGGTGCCTCCGAGCCGGTGTACCCCGCAGTGCCGGAGATCGCGGCACTGGTGGAGGCGGCCGCGGCGGAAGCCGATGTGTTGGGCGCGGTGGAACTGGGCGCGCTGGAGAACCCGTTGTACCGGGCCCGCCAGGACGGTCAGAACCCCGGCTCCACCCGTGGAGCAGAATCCACGTTGGGTAACGCTGTCGCGAACGTGCAGTTGTGGGCGACGCAGTCCCATGGAGCACAGATTGCGTTCATGAACCCTGGTGGATTGCGTGAGGACATGTTGGGCTTGGCGCAGGGTGACCGCGCGAACTACCCCTCGGCAGTGACGTACAAGCAGGCCGCCGTGGTGCAGCCGTTCGCGAACACATTGGTGGCGATGGACCTCACGGGCGCCCAAATTGCGCAGGTGCTCGAAGAGCAGTGGCAGCCCGCAGGGCAGTCGCGTCCGTTCCTGCGGCTAGGAACCTCGGGGGGCTTCGAGTACACGTACGATCCCACCGCGCCAGCCGGTGAACGCATCCTGTCCATGTGGCTCGATGGCGAACAACTCGACCTTGGCGCCACCTACCGCGTTGCGATGAACTCGTTCCTTGCCGCCGGTGGCGACAACTTCGCCACCTTCACTGAAGGTGCGAACGTGGCTGACACTGGCCGCGTTGACCTGGAGGCGATGGTCGACTACCTCGAGGTCCACGGATCGCTTGACGTCGACTACCGCCAGCACGCCGTGTCAGTCACGAACCTTCCTCCCACCCTCACGGTGGGACAGGACGTGACGTTCGATGTGGGGTCGCTCATGATGACTGACCCAGACGGCGTGGTGGACAAGAAACTGTCCGTGGAGATTGCTGGCAAGAAGCGGGGCAATGCCACCGTCACGAATGTGTTGCCCACGGACAGCTACGACGAGCACGGGACGGCCACCATTTCCTTCACCGTGCCTAAGAGCGCGGAAGGCGAATCGGTCATCACGCTCACGGGCAAGCAGACGGGCACCACCGTCCAGATCCCCGTCACCGTTGCCCCCAAGCCCACGTGCACCATCGACGTCGACATCGAGGAGGCGTGGCCTGGATACTTCCTCGCGGACGTGACGGTCGACAACGACGCCAAGGCGGATGTGGAGGACTGGACCGTGGGGTGGACGTTCGCCGGTGACGAGCGCATCCACCACCTGTGGAACGGTGTGGTCGCTCAAGACGGTGCCTCCGTCACGGTCGACCACCCTCACTGGGATCCCGTCCTGGAGGGGCGCAGTTCCGTGTCGTTTGGGTTCATCGGTATGACTACCGATGGCGCCACCGAACCGACCAACCTCACCCTCAACGGACAGTCCTGCCTGGCTGACTAGTCCGACCGCTCGACTCCCCCGTGCCCGGCCAAGGGCGGGCACGGGGGACCGGGGGTTACCACCGCCCGACGGCGAAAGTGTCACAGTGCGGCGCTCCACCCTGTCGTGACGAGGGCCGATGCGACACAATGGGCGCGTGAGCGCGTTTGCTGAAAGACACATCGGCCCGAACCACGATGCCGTGGACACCATGCTTGAGGTCGTGGGCTACCACTCCCTCGACGATCTTGCCGAGGCCGCTATCCCGGCGGCGATCCGCCAGGACGATGTCCTTGTGCTGCCGGAACCGCTCACGGAGAACGACACCCTCAACGCACTCCAGACGCTTGCGCAACGCAACCGGGTCAACATTCAGATGATTGGCCAGGGCTACTTCGACACCATCACCCCCATGGTGATCCGCCGCAACGTCATCGAGAACCCCGCCTGGTACACGGCGTATACGCCGTATCAGGCGGAAATCTCGCAAGGTCGCCTTGAAGCGATGCTGAACTTCCAGACCATGGTCGCGGACCTCACCGCATTGCCGATCGCGGGAGCATCGCTCCTCGACGAAGCAACCGCCGTCGCAGAGGCCGTGCTGCTGATGCGCCGAGCCGTCAAGGGCCGCGAGGGCGGCGTGATCGTGCTGGACGCCGAATGCCTTCCGCAAACCATCGACGTGGTCACCGCCCGCGCAGAAGCAATCGGGTTGCGCCTCGAGGTCCAGGTCATCGACGCCGAGTGGACCGCGCCAGACGACCTCATCGGCTTGGTGCTCCAGCAGCCCGGCAACACCGGTGTGCTGCGGGAGATTCAGGACGTCATCGCATCCGCACACGGCGCTGGTGGGCTCGTCACCGTTGCGGCAGACCTGCTGTCCCTCACCATGATCAAGGCGCCCGGAGAGATTGGTGCCGACATCGCGGTCGGGTCTGCGCAACGCTTCGGAGTGCCGTTGTTCTTTGGCGGCCCGCACGCCGCATTCATGTCCGTGCGCGAAGGGCTCGAACGGCAACTCCCCGGCCGCCTTGTAGGTGTGAGCGTTGACGCCGACGGACGTCCCGCCTACCGCCTCACCCTGCAAACCCGCGAACAGCACATCCGCCGCGACCGGGCCACCTCCAACATCTGCACCGCACAAGCACTCCTCGCCGTCGTGGCCGGCTTCTACGCCATCCACCACGGCCCGGACGGTTTGCGCGACATCGCCACCAAGGTGCACTCCACCGCCGTGACCCTGGCCGATGCGCTCGCGGCCGCAGGAGTCGACGTGCTCCACGAGCACTTCTTCGACACAGTCGTCGTGAAGGCGCCCGGTGGCGCGGACTCCGTGATTGCGCGCGCCGCAGCCGAAGGCATCAACCTGCGCCGGATTGACGCCGACCATGTTGGCATTGCCTGCGACGAGGTCACGAGCCTGGACATCTTGGACGTGGTGGTGGAGGCCGTGACGGCCCGCAAGCGCCACAGTGTGTACAGCGCGCCGCGCGTCGCAATCCCGTTGTCGTTGCGTCGAAGCAGCGACTACCTGACCCATCCGATCTTCCACCAGCACCGCTCCGAGACGTCGCTCATGCGCTACATGCGCCGTCTCGCGGACCGGGACCTGAGCTTGGACCGCACGATGATTCCTTTGGGTTCGTGCACCATGAAACTGAACGCAGCCGTAGAGATGGCCCCCATCAGCTGGCCAGGGTTCGCGCGCATCCACCCGTTCGCGCCCTCCGACCAAACCGCCGGCTACCGCGACATGATCGCGCAACTCGAAGAATGGCTGGCGGACATCACGGGCTACGCCGCCGTTTCCGTTCAGCCCAATGCTGGCTCCCAAGGTGAGTATGCAGGCCTGTTGGCGATCCGCTCCTACCTGAAGGACAACGGCGGGGAAGCCCGCGACGTGTGCCTCATCCCGGCATCGGCTCACGGCACCAATGCGTCCTCCGCGGTCCTTGCTGGACTGCGTGTGGTGATGGTCGCGACCGCTGAGGACGGCGGCATCGACCCCGACGACCTGCAAGCAAAGCTCGAGAAGTACGAGGGACAGGTGGCGTGCATCATGCTCACCTATCCGTCGACGCACGGCGTGTACGAGGAGCGCGTCAAGGATGTGTGTGGTGCCGTCCACGATGCGGGAGGCCAGGTCTACATCGATGGCGCAAACCTCAACGCCTTGGTGGGACTCGCGAAGCCCGGTCACTTTGGCGGCGACGTGTCGCACCTGAACCTGCACAAGACCTTCTGCATTCCCCACGGC
Organism: Demequina sp. B12; assembly: GCF_028823635.1. Taxonomy (GTDB): domain Bacteria; phylum Actinomycetota; class Actinomycetes; order Actinomycetales; family Demequinaceae; genus Demequina. The sequence continues at coordinate 278,803 of NZ_JAPEHU010000001.1, read as the reverse complement.
GGCGGCGGTCCGGGCGTGGGCCCTGTTGCAGTCGCTGACCACCTGGTTCCTTACCTGCCTGCCCTGCGCCAGACCATCCAGCGGCCCGCGGAGTTGGCTCGCCGTGGCTCACCCGTGTCCGCGGCACCGTTCGGCTCTGCCGGAATCCTGCCTATTACCTGGGCTTACATTGCACTCATGGGTCACGAGGGACTGGGCCGCGCCACCAAGGTCGCGGTCCTCGCCGCCAACTATGTGGCCACTCGCCTCGCCGACGACTTCCCTGTGCTGTACCGCGGTCAAAACGGTCTGGTCGCTCACGAATGCATCCTCGACGTCCGCCCCCTCACCAAAGTCACGGGCATCACGGCGGAGGACATCGCGAAGCGCCTCATCGACTTCGGCATTCACGCGCCCACCATGTCCTTCCCCGTCCCCGGCACGCTCATGGTGGAACCCACGGAAAGTGAAGACGTCACCGAGCTGGAACGCTTCATCGAAGCCATGAAGGTGATCCGCGAAGAGATCGCTGCCGTGGAACGCGGAGACATCGCGGCAGAGGACACCGCGTTGAGGCACGCCCCCCACACCGCCGATGCTGTCGCCGCCGATGTATGGGAGCGCGCGTACGGACGTGAACAGGCCGCGTTCCCGGTGCCGGGGCTACGTCAGGACAAGTACTTCCCGCCGGTGTCTCGCATCGACAATGCTCACGGCGACCGCAATCTGGTGTGCGCGTGCCCGCCGTTGGAAGACATCGCTGATTAGTCCCGTCAGCCGCGCGGAGTGCAATCTCTCACACGTGCGTGGGACTGTTCACCTGCGCCCGGGGGTCCGCTAGAGTAACCCCGTTCCTACCGTTTGTTGATGGGCAGAGGTTGCCCTCGAAAGCTGCGGTAGGAGGGGGGTAGGACAATGGCGAAACGCCAAGCACTGAGCCCACCTGTACTGCCTGGATACACGTATGTGCGTCCGTTAGGGTCAGGTGGTTTTGCCGACGTGTTCCTGTTTCAGCAGGACATGCCGCGACGTTTGGTCGCCGTCAAAGTCCTCTTGAGCCGTATCGAAGACGAAGCTGCGGCCGCCGCACTCGCGTCGGAAGCGGACGTCATGGCGCAGTTGAGCGCCCACCCCAGCATCCTCACCGTGTACCAAGCGGGGGTCTCTGCTGACGGCCGGCCATTCTTGGTGTCCGAATACTGCCCGGCCTCGCTCACCAACCGGTACCGCAACGAGCGCATGCCAGTCGCGGAAGTGCTGTCGATCGGAATCAAGATCGCATCGGCCATCGAGACCGCCCACCGCGCCGGCCTCCTGCACCGTGACATCAAGCCGTCCAACATTCTCTTGACCTCGTTTGGCCACCCTGTGCTGAGCGACTTTGGTGTGGCATCGGCCCTAGAGCAAGGCGAAGACGACGTCATTGCCATGTCGCCACCGTGGAGCGCGCCAGAAGTGGTGGACCACAAGACGTCGGGCAGCGTGGCCACGGAAGTGTGGGCGCTCGCGGCGACCGTGTACACGCTGCTGGCCCAGCACAGCCCATTCGACATCCCTGGGCAGCGTCGCAATGACGCAGACCTGATCAAGCGCATCGGCAAAGCCAAGTATGTGGACATTGACAGGTCCGATGTCCCCGACGTGTTGCAGCGTGCCCTTGAGGGCGGCATGCGCAAACTCCCGGGAGACCGCTACCCCACAGCGCAAGCCTTCGGCCACGCACTCCAACAGGTGGAGATGGAAATGGGATTGCCGGTGACCGCGCTGGAGATCCCCAAAGATGAGTGGTCCCAGTCAGCGGTGCCGATGCCGGAGGCGGGTGAGCAGCGCCAGGCAGTGCGTTCCACGGTGCCAGTCCAATCGCAACGTCTGCGGCGCGACGCAGACGCTCATACACGGGCAGGCACCAGCACCATGCGGGCACGACGAGCCGGCAAGGTAGGACGCTCAATCGCGGTGGGTGCCGCGATCGGCGGTGCAGCCGTGGTGGGCGTGGTCGTGACAATCCTGGTTGTGGTGGGGGCGTAACGCGATGAGCGCAGTGGAGACGGGGTTGGGGCGTGCCACGGCGGCTCGGTGGCGGGTGGTCCGTCGCATCGGCGTGGGGGCCTTGGTGGCCGCCATCCTGGTGGGGGTGTTTGTTGCGCCCGGTTTTGACGAGCGGGAAGTGACACCGGACAGTCCGTCAGTGTGGGCCCTCCAAACCGGCACCGGACAGCGGTTCGCCCGCGTCAACACGACCGTGGGTGAACTCGACACCGTCAAGGGCGTCGCAGCTCCCAGCGACCTGGTGCAAAACGGCGGTGACCTGCTGGTCTTCTCCAACAACCTGGGCTCCGTGACCCAGGTGGACGCGGCAATGCCGTTCGACATCTCCGCGGAAGCCCCAGAAGCGACGGTCGCGACCCCCACGGGAACCGATGCGGTCGTCAGCACCGGCACGTATGTGGCGTACCTGACCGATACCGGGCAGGTGTTCGCCGGAGACATGGCGACCGGTTCCGCGACCAGCCCACGCGGCTTTGACCCGTTCGCGGACGTGGAAGTCGAGGAAGGTGAGGAACGTCCCCAGTTCCGTGCCGCCACCGTGTCCGTGTCGACGTCCGGAATCGTGGGCGCATACTCGCCTGAGCGCCGTGCCGTGCTGACAGGCAACGTAGTAACGGGCGAGGTGCTTGCGACATCGGCCCTGCCCGAAGGCCCCGAAACGGAAGGTGTACAGATCACCTGGGTAGGTGACACCTGGGTGCTGTACGACGAAGACACGGCCCGCCTGTGGATCCAAGACCTCGCTGAGCCCCTCGCGACGGGTGCCGCCGAGGACGCCCTGCTTCAGAAGGCAAGCAGCGCACGTGACGAGGTGCTCATCGCAGATGACTACGGCATCGTCTCTGCTGCAATCGATGGCACCAGCGCGTCCTACCTGGTAGGTCCCACAGACTTGTCACGCGGCACGCCGGCCCGCCCCACCGAATCGCCCGATGGTGCCGGCATGGTTGCCGCCTGGCTCGGCCCAGAGAACGGTCCTGGCGAACTATGGATGAGTGGCGAGAGCCCCGTCCAACTGTCGTACGGCGAGGCCACCTTGGGTGAACGTGTCGTGCCGGTGCTGCGGTCCAACGGATCCCGCCTGGTGTTGAACGAAGCCCGTACTGGCTGGGTGTGGGACGTCCCCTCCGGCCGCCTGATCGGTTCGTCCCAGCAGTGGGAAATCGACGACGAGGTCCAGCAGGCCGCTGACGACCGCGAAGTCGCCACAGAAGTCACCGAGCCTCGCGCCCCCATCGCCCAAGACGACGCCTTCGGAGCGCGCGCGGGACGCCAAGTAGCGTTGCCGGTCCTCCTCAACGACCACGACGCCAACGGAGACGTCCTTGCCGTGGACCCCGCCTCCCTCACGGGTCTCGACGAGGCCTTCGGCACCGCACACGTCGCAGACGACTCACAGCTGGTAGTGGTCGACGTCGCCGACAACGCCACCGGCACTGCCACGCTGACCTACGCCATCACCGACGGCACCGCAGACGACGGACTCGAATCGGAGCCCGCGACTGTCACGATCACCATTAAGGACGAGTCCGAGAACTCCCCGCCTCAATGGTGCGGCGTCGACGACTGCCAGGTCGACTGGCCCTCACCGCAGGTCAACCCTGGCGGCACCGTCAACGTGGACGTCCTCACCGGGTGGGTCGACCCCGAAGGTGACCCCATCTACCTTGCCTCCGCACACACCTCATCGTCCGTCGGTGTCACCGCGCCGTCCCCCGAAGGTCAACTGGTGTTCCAGCACACCAACCCCTCGACCACGGAGACCGGTTCCGTACCCATCACCGTGGAAGTGGCCGATGCGTTTGGAGCGTCCAACGACAAGGACCTCACCGTCGCCGTGGTGGGGGAGCCCGAACTGCGGGTTGAAGACCTCGCCGTCACCGTCACCACCGGGGTTCAAGCGACCGTGGAACTCGCTGAGCGGGTGACCGGCGCTCGCGGCCCACTCACCGTGACAGAGGCCTCCGCAGGTACTGACTCTGATGCGGTGGTGGCCACCGCGCAGGGACTGGTGGGCTTCACGTTCTCGAGTGAGGAGCCAGGATCGTTCCTGGTCGACTTCACCGTCAACGACGGCATTTCCGACGGGCGCGGTATGGCCCGCATCACTGTGATCGACCCTGAGGATTCGCAGCTCACCACTGCGCCGCTCACCGCATTCGTGCGTACTCATGAGGACGTGACGGTCGATGTCCTGGCCGCCGTGACAGACCCGGGCCGCAACGTCTTGCTGCTGAGCGACCTGCACACCACTCCGGCCGATGGCGCCCAGTTGTCTGCGGACATCGTGGGCCACTCGGCTCTGCGTTTGTCTGGTGACACGGAGACGGGACAGCCGGGCACGCTCGGCACGGTGAGCTACACCGTTTCTGACGGTTCTGGACGGCCAGAGTCCACCGTGCGCGGCGAGATCACCGTGATCTTGCTCGGCACTGACGTGCCTGCTACCCCGCTGGCGGTCGACGACTCCATCACCGTGCGTGCAGGAACTCAGGCGGACATCAAGGTGCTGGCCAACGACGTGGGCCCGGCGGGCAACGTGATCGCCCTCGACGCCGATTCCGTGGAACTCGCTGACGGCGGCGGCCTGGCCTTCCCTGCAGGCACTCTGGTGCGCTACCTCGCGCCGCAAACCCCGGGCGTCTACACGATTGACTATTCGGCGTACGTGCTGGGCTATCCCACGCAGTCGGACAAGGCTTCCGTGGTGGTGACCGTATTGGCGAACGAGACCAATCAGCCGCCTACGCCGCAACCGCTTGCGGGCCGTGTGGCAGCCGGTCAAGAAGTGCGGCTGCCCTTTGACGGCACGGGCACGGATCCCGACGGTGACCGGGTCTCGTTGAAGGCCATTGAGACCCAGCCCAGCACGGGTGCTGCGCGCGTTTCAGCTGACGGCCGCTCGCTGGTGTACACGGCGGATGCTGGGTTCTCTGGCCAGGTGGCGTTCACGTTCTCCGTTGAGGATGCGCGCGGTGCGACCGCAACGGCAACGGCGACCGTCGGTGTCTTGGCTGCCGAACTGGACCCCCGCCCCGTGACGTACACCGACTACGTCCAAGCGCAGGTGGGCGAGGACCGTCGCGTCGTCATCACCCCCACCGCGAACGATATCGACCTGTCCGGCGGTGAACTCCAGCTGGTGAGCGTGGTGCCTGATGCCAAGCGCGGCACCGACGAGTACGACGCGCTTGCCGCACACGTCGGCAAGCCCGACGGCGACAGGATCCAGTTCACCGTGGGTACGGAGCCGGGCACGTTGGCGTTCGTCTACACCGTGGCCAACAGTCAGGGCTCGACGTCCATTGGCCGCATCATTCTCAAGGCTGTTCGCGAACCCATCGCGGACGTCCCCATCATCACGGACACGGTGCTGACTGCGGACACGCGCGAGCAGTTCGCGGACGGCGTTGACGTCCTGGCGGACAAGGTGGCCTGGGGTGCAGGTGATCCTGCGGGTCTGACGCTGTCGTTGTGGGGTTCTCAAGAGGACCTGACCGTCTCTGGCCGCAGCATCTCTGGCCCGCTGCCGGACTCGGCGCGATTGGTGCCGTTCCAGGTGAGCGGCGTGAATTTCGCGGGGGAAGAAGTGGTCTCCTACGGGTTCCTCCGTGTGCCCGGCGACCGGGAGATCATCGTGGCGCTGAAGGAGAACTTCACCGTTCCCGAGGTCAACGAGAACGAGTCCATCACGTTCGACATGGCAGACCTGATCGCGTTGCCACCAGAAACGTCATTCACGATTGACGCCGATGCCGTGGCCGCGTCCGGTAGCCGCGCGCAAGGTGTCTGTACGTCAGCGGGTGGTACTCGCCTGACGTACAGCGCTGGCGAGGGCGAGCCCTACACGGACACGTGTGCAGTGCCGGTGTTGGTTGACGGTCAGGATGAGCCGACGACTCTTCCCGTGCCCGTCATCATCATTCCTGAGATCCCCGTGCCGACGCTTGCGGGAGCGGCCCTCGAAGTTTCTCCTGGAGAGGAAGCAACCTTCGACTTGGCCGGCATGGTCAGTTGGCCTGACGGCGCACCGGGCCGGCCCGTCGAGTTCGGCATCACTGAAGCGGGTGAATGGTTCACGGTGTCCCGTAGCGGCACGGTTCTGACGCTGAAGGCGGCGTCCGATGCTCCTCCGGGCAACACCGAGAACATCACCGTGACCTTGACGTCAGATCCCGAAACGCCGCCCGTCAGCCTTGCACTTGAGGTGGGGCCGGCGCCGTCGACCCTTCCGAAGGGTGCGACTGTCACGCAAACCTGCTCGCAAGCCGATGGCTCCTCCTGCACCATCGACGTCATTGGTGGCTCTGGCGAGGTCAACCCGCTGCCGGAGACACAACTGGAACTGGTGTCGGTGAGCAGCGACGGCACCTGTTCGGGCGTGAGTTTCGACATCGCCTCCGACACCGCAGTGCGGGCGTCGTGGACAGGTGACACTGCCGGCGCCAAGTGCTCGGCATCGTTCGTGGTGCGTGACGCCCAGAAGCGTCTCAGCTCTGGTGAACGTCTCGGGTCTGTGACGGTTGACCTGCAGGGCTTCCCCGGCACGCCTGCCGCACTCACCCAAACCGCGTATGGCGACGGCAGCATCACTCTTGGCGTGGACCCCGGTGCTGCCGCATCGGCCTACCCCGCCATTACTGGCTTTAGCGTGACTGCTGGCGGTACTGAGGTGGCGACTTGCACCGCGAGCGGCGCGTGTTCTCAGATCACCGGGCTGTCCAACGGTGAGAAGACTCAGTATTCCGTGGTCGCGGTGAACTCGGTCGGAAAGTCGAAGGGTTCTGCCTCCGCGACGGCCTGGGCCTACGCGCCACCCGCGCAGCCCGCGCTGGTGTCTACCGCCCCGTCGGTCACCGGTGGCGAGGGGCTACGTGCGGACCTTGTCCTCAGAGTTTCCGACCCCTCCACGCGCTCGCTACAACTCACCAGCGCCAGCGGAGAGCAGCGCACCGTTCAGGTGTCAGGCCGTGGAAACGTCACCGTGAATGGCTATCTGGTGGGGTCGAACACTCCACAGACGGTGACGGTCACCCCGGTGACCCGGCACGAGTTGCCCCCGGTTGGGGCCAGCAGCGAGTCCGGCGAGACGCTCTCGTTCCAGGCGAACGGAGTCGGCGGCCCGCTTGTCACGAGTCCCTCGTGGAAGGCCAGTACGGACGGCCAGCAGGTCACGTTCACGGCTCAGGTGGCGAGTGCCGGCACAGGCTCGGAAACCTACATTGGGATTGCTGCGGACGGCCAGCACTGCACGCCGAACACGCGCGCGAACGGCGGTTCCGCCAGCGTCACCGTCACTGTCGAGTCGAACCGCCTCTACACGTACAACCTGTGCGCAGAGAGTCGCGTAGGTAGCAAGGGCTACGGCACCTCTAGCCAGGCCATCACCGGCGTGTACACGTACCAAGATCCTGGCGCTCCCGCGGTCAACAACGGCTACGGCGTGAGCAACCGCTGTGAGCCGAGCAACTCTGCCCGCTGCGAGACGTCGTGGAGCGCGCCCAGTGTGCAGTCCGCGCCGCGCGGCTTCGAACTGCGCTATAGCCATGAGGGCGCACCCCCGCAGAGCAGCTTCTCGCTTGCCAACGCCTACGGAAACGTGCCAAGTATTCGTGCGGTGTACTGCCCCACGTTCCTGGGGACGGACGCGCCCTGCTCCGATTCCTCGACCGCAGTGGGGCCCGCGGACACCACGCGTTCCTACCCCACCGAGGTGACGTTCGTGTCGTGCTCGGTGGCAAACGAAAGCGTCAACGTCACGGTCGCCGCACAACCTGGCGACTACACCACCGCCGTGACCTGGTGGGAGGACAGCTGGAGCAACACCCAGGGCGTGGAGCTATGGAACCGCAACTATGCCTCGATTGAAGTCACCTTCACTGGCGCACTATCCGGGATTCGCAGTTGGGAATCCTCCCGGAAGTCGTGCGGCGACCTGGTCGACGAACCCGCGCCAGTGGTGACCCCCACGCCCAGCCCTACCCCCACGGTGGCACCATGACCCACCCAGCCCTGAAGGAGCACTCATGACCGTCACCGACGAGCAGGCCACCTGGTTTGCCACCACCTTCTCCGCACTGTCCGACAACGTGGAACGCGCCGTCCTGGGCAAGCGCCACGTGGTGGAGCTCGCGTTCACCGCGATGATCTCCGAAGGCCACCTGCTGTTGGAAGACGTCCCCGGCACCGGCAAGACCTCACTCGCGCGTGCGCTCGCCCAGACCATCAAGGGCACGTCCACCCGCATCCAGTTCACGCCGGACCTGCTGCCTGGAGACGTGACCGGTATCACGGTGTTCGACCAGGCCAAGGGCACGTTTGAGTTCCACGCGGGCCCTGTGTTCGCCAACGTGGTGCTCGCCGACGAAATCAACCGTGCCTCGCCCAAGACCCAGTCTTCGCTGCTGGAAGTCATGGAAGAGGGGTCCGTGACGGTTGACGGGAAGACCCGCGCCGCCGGCTCGCCGTTCATGGTGGTCGCCACCCAAAACCCGGTCGAGCAGGCCGGAACGTATGCACTTCCCGAGGCGCAGTTGGACCGTTTCATGATGCGCACCTCGCTGGGCTACCCCGACCACGGTGCCACCCTGCAGATCCTCGATGCTGGGCGTCCCGTCAAGGTCACGGTCCCCCAGATCGCGGAGCTCCAGACCATCGGCGCCATGACCGCGTTGTCGCGCGAGGTCCACGCCAGCCCGCTGATCCTGGACTACATCGCCCGCATCGTCGATGCCACACGTAACGCCACGCAGGTGCGCCTAGGTGTCTCCGTTCGTGGTGCCATTGCCTTGTCCCGGGGTGCTCGTACCTGGGCTCTCGCTCACGGTCGCACCTACGTGACGCCGGACGATGTCAAGACTCTCGCGGAGGCCGTGCTGGCCCACCGCATCATCCTGGACCCCGAAGCTGAGTTCGACGGCGTGACCGCCACTGCAGTTATCGGTCAGATTCTCCTCGACACGGTTCCGCCGTCGCAGCAGGACCTGAAGTAAGCCCATGACCCAGGCCCCTCCACGGCGCCGCGCCGACACCCGCAGCCATACCCGGACCAGCCGGACCTCCACCGGCCACACCCGGGCGTCGACGCGCACCCGCACGCAGTATGCGGAAGAGACGCACGGCCGGTGGGTGGCGCTTGGCCTGTGGAGCTTGCGGACTGGGCGTGTGGTCCGTGCCCGCAGCGATGCAGCGTGGGGCACGGTGCGGTCGGTCACCACTCCGGCGGGATGGGTCGTGATCGTGTGGACGATCGCGGGCCTGATCGCCGGCCTCACTCTGGGGTGGGGCGAGTTCCTGGTGGGCGCGTTTGTGGGGCTCACGCTGCTGGTGATTGCGCTGCCGTTCCTCCTGGGGCGGGAGCCGTACGAAGTTGACTTTGCGTTGCTGCAAGACGCCGTCGTGGCGGGGGACGATGCGCGGGCAGAGATCGTGGTGCGTAACCAGCGCACCAGGGTGGCGTTGCCTGGTCAGGTGGACGTGCCGGTGGGCGAAGGTCTGATCGACTTTCACGTTCCGTTGCTGCGCAAGGGCCACGTTCACAAGGAACCCATCCTGTTGCCGGCAGCAAAGCGTGGAATCGTCGATGTGGGGCCGGCGACCACCACGCGTGCCGACCCGCTGAAACTGCTGCAGCGCACCTTCCACTGGGCTGACGTGCAGACGTTGTACATCCACCCCAAGACGATCAGCGTCCCGTCCACCTCGATGGGGTTTGTGCGCGATCTCGAAGGGCGGACCACCCGCACCATTACCTCGGAAGACATCAACTTCCACGCCGTCCGCGAGTACGCCAGGGGTGACGCTCAGCGGCACATTCACTGGAAGTCCACGGCAAAGACCGGAACCCTGATGGTGCGTCAGTTTGAAGAGACGCGCCGGTCCACGATCTCCATCCTGTTGGACCTGGCAGACGAGAGTTACGCCAACGAAGCAGAGTTCGAGATGGCCGTGAGTGCGGCCGGGTCTCTCGCCGTGCGCGCTATTCGTGATGGCCGCGATGTTGAGGTCGTGGTGTCCGGTGAGGTGCCAGAGTTTGCGCGTGCGTCCGTCCGGTCGCTGGAGCGACTTGCCGTCACGAGCCCGCGCAGGCTTCTCGATGATCTTTCCGGGGTGGACCGCAGCCCCAGCGTGGTGAGCATCCCCATTTTGAGCCGCATGTTGGTCGAGGTGTCTGCGGACACGTCCTTGGCCTTCATCGTCACGGGTTCCCATGCCAGCCTGCCGGAACTGTCCGCATCGGCCCTGGCGTTCCCGGTTGACGTAGGCGTTGCCGCGGTGGTGTGTGACCCCGAGTCAGAACCGTCGATGCATGCCGTGGGCCGCACCCGCGTGCTCAGCCTGGGCATCCTGGATGACTTGCGCCAGTTGCTTGCCAAGGGAGCGGCCTCATGACGCGCCGACCTCGCCGGGCTAGCGCCGCCACGCTGAGCTTCGCTCCCGCACTCATCAACACCCTGTTCGTGATTGCGGGCGCTGCGGTGGCGGCGTGGACGCTGGCGAGCGTGTACGGATCACAGCGCTACCTGCTGGTGATGCTGATCGCTGTCTTCGGTGGTGCGGGGACAGCGTTCGTGGTGGACCGTTGGGGCCGTCGCGGCGGCACCGTTGCCCTCATCGTGGCGGCCCTGTATGTGGTGGTGGGGCTGACGTTGGTGGTGCCCGGTGCCACGAGCGGCGTTGACTCCGCCCTGGGTGCCGCGCTCGAGCTGGTGAGGGGCCCCGTTCTGGGGTGGAAAGACATCGTCACCCTTCCGGTACCGCTAGGCGAGTACCGCGCCACGCTCGTGCCCGTGTTCGCGTTGTTCTTGATTGCCTCGGCGGGTGCCACGTGGCTCGCGTTGCGGTCACCCAAGTGGGGCTGGGGCGCAGTGGTGCTGGGCGGCCTCCAAGTGGCGGCCATTGGATTGGGCCCTGCCGTGCGTTCCGAGCCTTTGGCTGTGGCGCCGTTTGGGGTGGTCATCAATCACGAGTTTGTGGTGGGCTTGGCCCAGTTCCTGGTGATCCTGGCCTGGTTCTCGTGGAGGGCTGCCGCCGCCCGTAAGGCTGCGATCACCCATGCCCAGGACGCGGGAACAGCGCGCCTGGCACAAGCACCGCACTCCCGAGTCTTGGCCGGCACGGCTGCGGTGGCGGCGATGGTGACTGCAAGCGTCGCAGTGGCATTGCTCGCCGCCGGACCGATCGCCGCGCACACCCCGCGTGAAGTGGCGCGATCCGCCGTAGACCCGCGACTGACCGTGGAATCCGCAGCCTCGCCCCTTTCGGCTTTCCGAACGTTCTTCACCGACGAGGTCTACGACGAGGTGCTCTTTACCGTGGCCGTTGACGACGGTGAGCCGGAGCGCATCAGGATTGCGTCGCTGTCGTACTACGACGGCGAGACCTTCTCGGCCTCCGCGCCAGACGGCCAGGAAGCGCGCTTTGAACGTGTCCCCGCACGGCTGGATGGGCAAAACGGTGCCTCGCACGCAGCGGTGACCGTGTCGGTGGGCGCGGGCGACGGCATCTGGGTGCCACTCGTGGGCGAACTGGAATCCATCACTTTCGACGGCGCGCGTCGATCCCAACTGGTGGACAGCTTCTATTACGACATGGCCGCGGACACGGGCGTCATCGGAATCGATGGCGGGCTTGCTACCGGAGACGGTTACGAGGTCAGTGGCTATGTCACTCCCGGTGTTGCGGTCTCGCAGATGGGACCGCCCCCGGGCAAAGGCTCAGTGAACTCCTCGTTCATTCCTGAGTCCCTGCGCGACTGGGTGGCGAACCAGGGCGTTACGAAGGATGGCGAAGGTCTCGCCCAGCTCATCACGACGCTGCGCGAGCGCACCTATCTGAGCCACGCGCTGATGGAAGGCGACGAGGTCGCTGCCTGGCAGCAGGCCTTGGGTGACTACGCCTTCATGGCGGCGCCGTCGGGGCATTCCTACGATCACATGGACCGCATGTTCACCGCCCTGAACGAGCAGGCCGTCGCCGCTGGTGAAGGGGCCTCGGAGGCGCAACTCGTCGCCTATGCCGCCGATGACGAGCAACTTGCCACCGCGGTCGCCTTGATTGCTTCCGACATGGGATATCCCGTGCGCGTCGTGATGGGGACGCGTCTGGAAACGACCGACGCTGAAGGCTACGCAGCCCCGGCATGTGACGCGGGCGAGTGCCGTGGTCAAAACATGTCCGCATGGGTAGAAGTCCAAGGCCAGGACGGTGTGTGGGTTGCGGCAGACGTCACCCCGCAGCACACCAATGTGGTGTCACCCGATGTGTCGGCACAGACGGATCCCGAGTTTGCGTCTCCGCTTGACCCGCGTCACGCAGAAGCGATCGTCCCGCCGTCCACGCAACGCGGAACCTCCGACGACTCTTCGTCGTCGACCGTCGAGGAAGAGGCCGGTGAGTCTGCACTGATTCCGGTCTTGCGCGTCGTGGGTGCCAGCATGGTGGGCCTTCTCATACTGCTGGGTCCGTTCCTGGCGATTCTGATCTGGAAGGCCATCCGTCGTAGTCGCCGCCGTAGTGGTGAGCCGCAGGACTCCATTCACGGCGGGTGGGACGAGTACCTTGATTCGGCCGCCGATGCAGGCTTGGCTGCGATGCCATTGGCCACCCGCCATGAGGTTGCCGCCGCGTATGGTTCCGCGCACGGTCCGGAGATCGCGCGTCTGACAGACAAAGCGACCTTTGGTGCTGTGGCAGTGGCGCAGGACGAGGCCGACCACTTCTGGACGCTCGTCGATGAAGAGCGCTCCACGTGGCTGCGCGACCGGCGTTGGTGGGCCCGTGTACGGATGCGCTTGTCGTTGCGATCGCTGTGGAGATCGACGTCTGCCACGAGTGAGCCTGAGGCCGCGCCGAGCGACCTCCAGCGAGTCCATTGGAGAAGCGACCACACTGGAGCGACGGGTACGCGACTGAGGCGCGGCCGGACTCGAACACGTCAAGGCAGAGGTAAGGGCAAGAAGTGAGGATGACTCTCGTCGTTCTTCTCAGCGTCATCGCTGGTGCGAGTCTCGTTCACCTGGTGTGGATGGGGCTTGCTTTGCGTGCCTTGCTTGGCAAGATCGGCGGCAACGGAGCCCTGGTTTTTGTTCCGGTCCTGCGATGGATCGAGGCTGCTCGTGCAGCACGAATGTCCACCATTGCTGTGGGACTTGCCCGCGGTCTGTCCGCCACGGGTGCGCTTCCCGCATACGTGGGCGGGTGGATGATCGCGCTCCACGCCGACAGCGGCGAGCCGTGGCAGCGTGCACTTGTTGTCGTTGGACTCCTGGTGTTCGTGACGAGCGCCACCGTGGGGTGGGTGCTGTGGATCTACGGCGCCGGCACGATTGAGCTGCGCGTTCACGCCCCCGCTGCGCTGACCTGGATCGCCGCGATTTGCCCGCCGGTGTGGGCCTCCATCCTGGGCTGGGGGCCGTACGGGATGACGGGGAGGACCGATGCGGCCGCTCGCGCTGCTGCCCGCGCAGGGGTCGCTCCGGCTCCCTTTGCTGCGCATGAGCCCGTTGCCGCGCAGGAGCCCGCTGCCGTTGCTTCCGCGCCAGGAGCCCCCGCCGTTCCGTCCGTGGAGAACTCCGCGCCCTCCGCACCTTCCGTCCCCCCACACGCGCCTTCGCCCATGACGGGCCCCGCGTCCCCTGAACTTTCCGCACCTTCACACGACACGGCCGCCGCCACTGAGGAGACAGACATGTCGCAGTCCTGGTTCCGCTCGGACAACCCACCGCAGCCCGCCCCGCCGGCGCCGCCTGCGCCGCCCGCGTCTGAGGAACCTGCCGCTGCGCCTGCGTGGGGTTGGGCCCGCGCGGAGGTCGAGCCTGGGGACGAGACTGTGATCGCGACTCCGTCGGCCCCCAGCCCGCAGGTTCCTCCGGCGCCCGCTGGTCCGCCCACCGGTGCTCCTGTCACTGGTGCCCACGTCCCGCCCCCGCCTGCCGGTTTGCCCGCGACAGGGGCTGATGTGCCTCCACCCCCGGTGGATGCGGTCCCCGCACCGCCAGTCGACGTTCCTCCCGCGCCCCCAGCGTCCGCACCGTCCACCCCGGCTCCTCAGGACAACTCCGTCATCGGGATGCCTCCGGGATGGGCTGGTTCTGCGCCCGCGCCGGCTGCGCCGCCCGCGGCGCAAGACTCGACCCCACCCACGCCACCTGCCCCTCCAGCGCCACCCGTGGCTCCGGCCCCTCCCATCGCGGACCCGCCAGCGCCAGTAGCGGAGGCATCGGCGCCCGAGGCCCCGCCTGCACCTCCGGCACCGTCAGCACCCCCGGTGTCGCCGTACGCCGTCCCCGTGCACGACTCCGCGCCCGAGCCTGACTGGCTCGTTCAGGCCCGCGCCCAGGCCGCGCAGGAGCCTGCCACGGACGCGCCTGCCGCGCCCGTCGCACAGGAAGTGCCGGATGTTCCGCCGGCACCCCCAGCGCCTGCTCCTCCAGCGCCTGCACCCTCGGCACCCGAGCCCGTCGCGTCAACGCCGCCCGAGCCCGTGGCACCGCCTGCCCCTCCTGCACCCCCAGCGCCCGAGCCCGTCGCCGATGTGCCGCCGGCTCCCGTCCAGGCGTCCGCACCTGAGCCAGCCGCAGCATCGGCTCCCGAGCCTGACCCCGCAACCCAGCCCATCCCGGAGCTGCGCCGCTCAACCGCCGCACCTGCCTCGCCGGTGCCTCCGGCACCGGTCGTCGTCGCCCCGATCGCCTCGTCTGCCCCGCAGAGTCAACCCAGCGTTGAGGAATCCGACGACGACCACACCGTGATCGCGAGCCGCCGGCGCACCTCGTGGAGCTTGCACGTCGACGGCGGTGAGTCCTATGCGCTCGTCGGAGACGTCATCACCTTGGGACGCAAGAGCGCCAACAACACCGGGGTGCTCGGCATCGTCGACGAAACCCGAACGATGTCGAAAAAGCACGCCACCTTGCAGTTGCTGGAGGGTGCCTGGCACGTCACCGACCTCGGCTCGACGAACGGCACCTACCTGCGTGACGACGCCGGCCGCGAATCGGAAGTGGTCGTGGGCACCCTCGCGCGCGTCGAAGGCGTGTTGATCCTGGGAGACTTGGAAGCGACCATCAGCCAGGACGAGGGCCGCGGATGACCCAGGCGGCACCGTGGTCGGCTGGGGCGGGGGCCACCGACCAAGGTCCACGCGCCCGCAACGAGGACGCCTTCTTGTCCCGAGGCGCCGTCCACATCGTCGCTGACGGCATGGGCGGTCATCACGCCGGCGCTGCGGCCTCCGCTGCCGTGATCGACGTGTTTTCTGAACTGGCAGACCTCCCCACCGTGAGCCCGGAGCAGGTAGCCGATGCTGTGGTGAAGTCCCAAGCGGCGGTGCTGGAAGTCTCACGTTCCGTGGGCGGCGAGTCCGGGACTACCGTGACCGGCGCCATCGCCGTCGAGCACGCTGGCGCACCCTGGTGGATGGTCATCAACGTGGGCGACTCGCGGACCTACGTGATCGACGGTGACGTTGCCTACCAGGTCACTCGCGACCATTCCCACGTTCAAGACCTCGTCGATGCGGGCCGCATCACCGCGGCCGAAGCGGAACGCCACCCAGACCGCAACATCGTCACCCGCGCCATCGGGGACGGCCTTCCGGACTTTGACTCGTGGCTCGTTCCTGTCAGCCCCGGAGCCCGCCTGGTGATCGCGAGCGACGGCCTCACCAAGGTCGTGGACGACCGCCGCATCGGCCTCACTGCCGCATACGCGGGAACGCCACAGGAAGCCGCCAGCCGACTGGTGGACACGGCGCTAGCGCTCACCACGAACGACAACGTCACCGTGGTGGTCGCCGACGTCCTGACCGCCGTCACGCCACCCGGTGTGGACGTCAGCCCCTGGACCCTGTTCGGTGAGCAGTGGGAAGACGACGACACGGTCGCGAGTTCTCGTCGGCAGGTGGACCGATGACATCGACCCCTGACGAGCACCTCGACGACGACCACCTCGACGACGACCACACGGTGATGTCCACGCGCCGGACGGCTCACGAGCACCACAACCCCGACCTGGACGATGCGACCGTGATCTCCACCAGGCGTGCCGCTGGCGCGCAGGACGACGACCACACAGTCATGTCGACCAGGCGTGCTGCTGGCGCGCAGGACGACGACCACACGGTCATGTCGACGCGGCGTGCTGCTGCCACCGGCACTCCCGCACCCGGCTCCCAGGATGATGCGGACAACGACCACACAGTGATGTCTGCCCGCCGCAGTTCGCGTCTGCAGGCAGACGACGACTCGACCGTCATGTCGTCTCGCCGCGCAAGCGCCACTCCGGTCGCGCCCAGCGACAACGATGACTCCACGGTCATGTCGTCTCGCCGCGCACTTGGAACCTCGGCGTTGCCTCCGGCGAGTGCGCCGCCCCGGCCCGATTCCACCCCGACGGCGCCGGTCCATCCCCGCCCCACTCGCTCCCCACGGACCCGCTCGGCGCTCCCGCCCGGCTACTCGCTGCCAACGGCAAACACCGTCGCAGCACCGAGCGTCGCCCCAGGCGACAAAGAGGCTCCTTACCAGGCCCGACAGGCTCCCGCCGTGTCGAGCGCACTCCCGGCAGGGTTTGGCTCTCAGGCGGGCGCCCCGGGTGCAGCCGGACCGGGCGCCGCGGATGTGGTGTCCTCCCCAGAAGAGGCCGCCCGTCGCCGGGTCGCGCAGCGTCGCAAACGCACCCTCATCGTGGCGGTCGTCGCAGCGGTCACCGCAGTGGTGATGACGGCGGGCATCGTGATCGTGATTGCGGTAGCCGGCGTCGGCGGGTAGGCACGAGAATCCGCGACACGTCGCGTAGGTTGGTGCCGTGAGCGAACTGAGCACGCCCCTGCTGGACAAGCACCGTGAACTAGGTGCCACGATCGTCGACTTTGCCGGATGGCAGATGCCGTTGCGGTACACCTCTGATGTGGCTGAACACCACGCTGTGCGCACGGCGGCGGGGCTCTTTGACTTGTCCCACATGGGCGAGCTGATGGTCACCGGTCCTGACGCTGCAGCGGCCCTGGACTATGCGCTCGTGGGGCACATGAGCCGCATGAAGCTGTGGGCCGCGAAGTACACGATGATCTGCACACCTCAGGGTGGAGTCCTCGATGACCTGGTGGTGTACCGCCGCGACTGGGAACACTTCATGGTGGTCGCCAACGCCTCCAACCGCGAGACGGTCGTAGAAGAGTTGCGGGCCCGCATTGCGGCGGGGGGTTTCGATGCTGAGGTTGCAGACGAAACCGCTGCTATTGCACTGATTGCGGTGCAAGGTCCCCGCGCTGTCGACATTGTGACGGCGATGTGTGAGATCGGTGCTGAAGATCCGCCCGCGCTCAAGTACTACACGGCCGCGAACGTCCTGTTGCACGGTGGGATGCATGCCTTTGTCGCCCGTACGGGATACACCGGGGAAGACGGTTTCGAGCTGTTCGTGCCCGCTGACCTCGCGGCAGATGTGTGGGACCTTGCGGTGGCGCATGGCGCGGATGCCGGCCTGGTGCCGTGTGGGCTGGCGTCACGCGACTCGTTGCGTTTGGAAGCGGGCATGCCGCTGTACGGCAATGAGCTGTCGCGTGACCGTAGTCCCTTCGAGGCGGGCTTGGGCCGGGTCGTGAACTTTGGCCGGGCAGACGGTCCGGAACGTGGCGACTTTGTGGGCCGCGACACGTTGGCCGCTGTGAAGGGGTCCGGGACCGCCGAGGTCTTGGTAGGCCTGGTGGGTGAGGGCCGACGTGCTGCTCGTGCGGGGTACACCGTGGTCGACGCAGATGGTGCGACGGTGGGCGTGGTGACGTCAGGACTGCCGTCGCCAACGCTGGGGAAGCCCGTGGCCATGGCGTATGTGGCGCGTTCTCACGCGGAGCCGGGCACGGAGCTAGCGGCCGATGTGCGTGGCAGGCGTGAACCCATGCGCGTAATCGCGCTACCGTTCTACCGACGGGGCGCGTAGCCTCAAAGGTGAGAGTTCCTCCAGCGTCGAAAGGTGGCACCAATGGCGGAGATTCCTGACAACTTGCTGTACTCGGAGGAGCACGAGTGGGTGCGTGGCGACGTATCTCCTGGCTCCGTAGTCACGGTGGGCATCACGGATTATGCGGCCGATGCTCTGGGTGATGTGGTCTATGTCGAGGCACCTTCCGTAGGTGACGAGGTCAAGGCCGGGGACGTGTGCGGTGAACTTGAGTCCACGAAGGCTGTCTCCGAGCTGTATTCGCCGGTGACTGGCGCTGTGACGGAGGTTAACCCGCAGTTGGAGAACGCTCCAGACCTCATCAACTCTGACGTGTATGGCGAGGGCTGGATCTTCAAGGTCGAGCTCAGCGAGTCCGCGCAGGACTTGATGGATCCGGACGAGTACGCGGACAAGACTGAGTAGGTCTCGCGGTGGGTGTGTCGACGCGGCTCGTAGTGGCAGCGGCTATTACGGATGATCTTGGGGCCCCGCGGACACTTCTTGCGGCGCGGCGAACTGCCCCGTCTGCGCTGGCGGGACTGTGGGAGTTCCCCGGCGGCAAAGTGGAGCGGGGGGAGAGCCCCGAGCAGGCTTTGCGTCGTGAACTGCGCGAGGAACTGGGCGTCGAGATCGAGATTGGCGACGAACTCGTAGGACCGGATGACGGTCGCGGGGTCGAGGACCAGTGTGGCGATGAGCCGGTGTGGATGCTTCGTCCCGGTGACGCAGACGTGGACCGTCTGGTGATGCGCGTGTGGTGGGCGACCATCATGCCGGGCGCGGATGGTGCGCTCGTGGAGCCCCGGCCTTTGGAAGACCACGACTTGCTGCGCACGCTTGAGCCCGGTGGGTGGCGTGACGTGGCGTGGCTGCCCGCTGACAAGCGCATCGTCGAGGCGCTCCTGGAGGACGCACGCGAACGCCACCGCAAGGCGTATTGCTAGACCTCACGGCATCGGCCCCCGCTCAGCGGCACTCCTAGGCGTCGCTGCGTGCTGCGACGCATCCAGCAATGTGGTCGTCAACCATGCCGATTGCCTGCATCAACGCGTACATGGTGGTGGGGCCCACGAACGCGAACCCTCGGCGTTTGAGTTCCTTGGCGAGGGCCTTGGACTCCTCGGTTGAGGCTGGCACCTCTGTCCAGTCCGCCGGTGGTCCGGGACGGGGGCCGGGAGTGTGCGACCAGATCACCTTGTCGAGGGTTTCGCCGTTGCGGTGAAGCTCAACCAGCGCGCGGGCGTTCGTGATCGCGGCTTCAATCTTGCGGCGGTTGCGCACAATGGCGGCATCGTTCATGAGGCGCTCGACGTCGGCATCCGTGAAGCCTGCGACTGTCGTGGGGTCAAAGTTCGCGAAGGCCGCCCGGAATCCCTCCCGCTTGCGCAGGATCGTCAGCCAGGACAAGCCAGACTGAAACCCTTCTAGCGTGAGTCGTTCAAACAGTTCCGCCTCCCCGTGAACCTGGTGGCCCCATTCGTGATCGTGATAGCGCTCGTACAGGTCGTCTCCCGCACCAAAGCACCGCACTAGGTCGTTTGTTTCGGTGATCATGGCTCCAGTGTGCGCGAGCCCAGTGACATGGCACCATCTGGCGCCGCACCTGGTGGAAGGCATGCGAGGCGAGAGCGTCCTGGGGAAGGAAGTTGCGCATCGGCCCTCCCGAACCCGACCACTTGTCCGCTATTGTGGCGACCGCTATGACGATCCGTGAACTCCTGAGTGCGCACAAGCCCACTCTTAGCTACGAGCTGTTCCCTCCCCGCACGCCTGCGGCCGAGTCGACCCTCGAAGCAACCATGCGCACGCTCGCAGACACGGATCCTGACTTCATCTCCATCACCTACGGCGCTGCCGGAGCGACCCGCGACACCTCCCGCGGCGTGGTGCAGAAGCTCGCCGAGTCCCACACCATCCCGCCGCTGGCGCACCTCACCTGCGTGGACCAGTCCCGCGCAGAAGTGATCCAGGTCATCGAGGAGTACCTCGAAGAAGGCGTGCTCGACTTCCTTGCCCTGCGCGGCGACCCGCCTGCTGGCCAAGCCAACTGGCATCCCCATCCTGACGGCCTGCGTTACGCCTACGAGCTCGTCACCTTGCTGCGTGAGGTTGCTGGCGCGCACGGCATCGACAACCTGTCCATCGGTGTCGCGGCCTTTCCCGCCCAGCACGTCATGCCTCAATGGCGTGACCAGGGTCTCGAAGTGTTGCGGTCCAAGCAGGACGCGGGCGCAGACTTCGCGATCACTCAGGTTTTCTACGACATCGCGCAGTACACATCGCTCGTTGAGGACGCCGTTGCGGAGGGCATCACCATTCCGATCATCCCGGAGGTGATGCCGCTGGCGACCGTGCAGCGTGCGCACCGCGCCGCACAGATCACTGGCGTCGCTACCCCGGTGGAGATCATCGCGGACTTGGAAGCTGCGGAAGACAACGCCGCCGCACGCGCCGCAGGTGTCGCGCACGCCGCGCGCCTGTCATGTGGACTGCTGGATGCCGGTGCACCGGGGATCCATGTCATCACGTTCAACAAGCATGAGGCTGCGTTGGACTTGGTGCGGGAGTTGCCGCTGCGCGATCACCCCGCGTAACTCTCCCCGTCACCCCGCGCAACTCTCCCCGTCAAATGGCTCCATTTGGTGGTTTTAGCTAGCTATAACAGCCAAATGGAGCCATTTGACGGAAGGGGGGACGGTGGTGGGTACGGGCCGATGCTTGGGGTTAGACCTCGCGGAGGGTGACCTCTGCGCCGTGCACCACGGTGCGGGACACCGTGCAGGTCTTCTCCTCAGCAGCCTTCAGGGCTGCGGCAATGCGGGCGCGAGCCTTGTCGCCATCGGCACCCTCCGGGAACGCCACGTCAAACGCCACATCGATGTCGCGCAAGATCGCGGGCGTGGAGCCGCCCACCTTGTCGGCGTTCACTGTCGCGGTGAAGTGCTCCGGCTCGGCACGGCGCGACGTCATCATGTCCAGATCCGTGGCCGAACAGCCAGCGATCGCCGCCAGCAGCAGGTCGACCGCACTCAACGCACCCTCGACGTTGTACCCAAAGCGGTACTCGGCGCCTTCCGCGTTGCGTGCCACATAGACACCCTCCGCCTCGCGCACCAGAGTGACCTGCTTCTTCGTGATCTCTTCAGCCATGCCCCCATGCTCGCACGCTGGTAGGTGCCCAACTGCCAAACCTGTGGTAGCCAAACGGACATCCTGACGCTAGACTCGCGAATCGCACCCCTCGGCGCTGCGTAGACGCGCGTCGACCAAGCGCAATGGCGAGCCCGCCGCGCACCCCAAACCTCCAATGAGGAACCATGTCTGAATTCACTCAGTCCTCTGCCCCTGCGCCCGCCTTCCCCGGTGGCACCATTCTTGGATACCCGCGCATCGGCCGAATGCGTGAGCTCAAGCGGGCACTTGAGTCGTTCTGGAAGGGCAACTCCACCGAGGCGGACCTGGAAAAGGTCGCCGCGGATCTGCGTGCCGCCAACCGCGACCGCCTCGCCGCGCTGGGCCTGGGCCGCGAGGACAGCTCCATCCCGTCCAACTTCTCGTTCTACGACCACGTGCTCGATGCCGCCGTGACCTTCGGCGCGATCCCCGCCCGTTTCGCGGACCTGCGCGACGCTAACGGTGGCGTGGACCTGGCCGGCTACTCGACGATCGCCCGCGGTCAGGGTGACAAGGCTCCGCTCGAAATGACCAAGTGGTTCGACTCGAACTACCACTACCTGGTCCCCGAGATCGGCCCCAACACCGAGTTCTCGCTGAACTCGACCCGCTGGGTTGACGAGTTCATCGAAGCCAAGGAAGCCGGCTACGTCACCCGCCCGGTCATCACCGGCCCCCTGACGTTCCTGTACCTGTCGAAGGCCGCGGACGAGGCCCCCGAGGGCTACCAGCCCATCGATCGCCTCGACGACCTGCTGCCCGTCTACATCGAGCTCCTGGCTGCGTTCAAGGCTGCCGGTGTGGAGTGGGTTCAGATCGACGAGCCGATCCTGGTCGCCGACATCGACGCCGACCGTGCCGAGGTTCTCGCGAACACCACCAAGGTCTACCGTGCCCTGGTCGCCGCGGAGTCCCGTCCCGCACTGTTCGTCGCCGCTCCGTACAACTCGCTCGACGACGCCCTGCCGGTGCTGAAGAACACCGCCGTGGACGCCATCGGCATCGACCTGGTGCGCGGTTCCGTGCCCCAGGGCGTGGACCTCAAGGGCGCCACGATCGTCGCTGGTGTGGTCGACGGCCACAACATCTGGCGCACCGACCTCGACGAGGCACTGCGCAAGGCCGATGAAGTGGTCGCGTTGGGCGCCAACGTCACCATCGCATCGTCCACCTCGCTGTTCCACGTGCCCCACACCCTGCAGGGTGAAGAGCACTTGGGTGAGGAACTCCTGAGCTGGCTCGCCTTCGCAGACGAGAAGGTCTCCGAGATCGTGACCCTGTCGACCGCGCTGAGCCAGGGCGACCAGGCTGTTGCCGGCGCCCTGGGTGAGGCTCGCGCCGCACTTAAGGCGCGCGCCGAGCACCCCGGCACCAACCGTGCCGACGTGCGCGACGCT
Source organism: Demequina sp. B12 (assembly GCF_028823635.1). Taxonomy (GTDB): domain Bacteria; phylum Actinomycetota; class Actinomycetes; order Actinomycetales; family Demequinaceae; genus Demequina. Next base: position 256,259 of record NZ_JAPEHU010000001.1, on the reverse strand, counting down.
CTGGCCGCAGTGAAGGAAGGCGACTTCGAGCGCACCGCATACTCGGTGCGTGCCGCCGCGCAGGACGCCCGCTTCAACCTGCCGGAACTTGCCACCACCACCATCGGCTCGTTCCCCCAGACCCCGGAAATCCGCAAGGCACGTGCCGCGTGGGCCAAGGGTCAGCTGTCCGACGCGGACTACGAGCAGGCCATGAAGGACGAAATCGCGTCCGTCGTGAAGCTGCAGGAAGACCTGGGACTGGACGTCCTGGTCCACGGTGAGGCCGAGCGCAACGACATGGTGCAGTACTTCGCTGAGCTCCTCGAGGGCTTCGACGTCACCAAGAACGGCTGGGTCCAGTCGTACGGTTCGCGTTGCACCCGCCCGTCGATCCTGTGGGGCGACGTGGCACGTTCCGAGGCCATGACCGTGACCTGGGCCAAGTACGCCCAGTCGCTGTCCGACAAGCCCGTCAAGGGCATGCTCACCGGTCCTGTCACGATCCTCGCGTGGTCGTTCGTCCGTGACGACCAGCCCCTGGGCGACACCGCCTTCCAGGTGGGCCTGGCCCTGCGTGGAGAGATCAAAGACCTCGAGGACGCCGGCATTGGCATCATTCAGGTCGACGAGCCCGCACTGCGCGAACTGCTGCCCCTGAAGAAGGCCGACCAGCCCGCGTACCTGGACTGGTCCGTGAAGTCGTTCCGCCTGGCCACCTCCGGCGCGCAGGACGACACTCAGGTCCACACTCACCTGTGCTACTCCGAGTTCGGTGAAGTGATCGACGCGATCGACGGCCTGAACGCCGACGTCACCTCGATCGAGGCTGCACGCTCCCGCATGGAAGTGCTGCCCGCGATCAAGGACCACGGCTACGAGCGTCAAATTGGCCCCGGTGTGTGGGACATTCACTCGCCCCGCGTGCCCTCGACCGACGAAGTCACCGAGCTCCTGTCGCTCGCTAAGGCCTCGATCCCCGGCAAGCAGCTGTGGGTCAACCCTGACTGCGGTTTGAAGACCCGCGGTTACGACGAGACCAACGCGTCGCTGAAGAACATGCTGGACGCCACCAAGGCTGTGCGCTCCGCGTAAACCTAGGGCGCGTCACGCGCTACAGAAGGGCCGATGCCAGGGGAAACCCAGGCATCGGCTCTTCTGTTGTGCAAGGGGAGCCGCAAGGTCCTTACTGGTAAAACAACAGATGACGGGTTTCGTCCTGCAATGCCAGGCCAGCGGGCGTAGCGTCGAATGGTGGGTTCGATGGCGGACCCACCCCGTCCGGGGAGGGCGGGACGCCCACATCATAGGGAGGGCGCATGGCGCTCTACATGGACGTCCACAACATCGACGGAGGCGTGTCCGCACAGGACGTGGCCGGTCTGCACGAGAAGGATCTCGCGCATCAACACACCCATGGGGTGTCGTTCATCAAGTACTGGGTTGACGAGGAAGCCGGCAAAGTCTTCTGCCTGTCTGAGGCGGCCGACGCGGAAGCCCCGATGGCAGTGCACCGTGAAGCGCACGGCGCCATGCCCGATGAGATCTACGAGGTCTCAGAACACAGTTGAGGGATCCCCGCTGGGGCGGGGAGGGAGAGCTGGCCGCGTCCTTGTGGGGCGCGGCCAGCACTGTGTGAGGTCACCGTGTGTGGCGTCACAGCGGGTGTCCGCGATGCGGGGTGGGTCGCACGCGCAGGAACCTACGGGGTGGTGCAGGCGGCCCTACGGGGTGGCGCAGGCGGCGCCGGAGACATACCCGTCGTTGGAATCGAAGCGCACGCCGGGGCTGGCGTTGTCCTTGCCGTTCGGGTGGCGCAGTTGGACACACCAACTCTCGGCAGTGCCGCCCACATACGTCACGAACTCGACTCCCGGAGACCGGGAAAGCACGTCCACGCCGTCGATGGCGTAGCCGTCTGCTGATGCCGTCACCGAGCCGACGTCGCCTTCAATCCAGGCTGCAGACACCAGTTTGCCCAGGTTGATGGCATCGGACTCCACGACAGAGTCATTCGCTTTGCTTTGCTGGTCTAGGTACAACGGAACAGCGATCGCCGCGAGAACTCCGATGATGACGACCACCACCAGAAGTTCAGGGAGCGTGAAACCTGCGGACGCGCCCTTCAGCATCGCGCCCGCAGGCTGCGCGCTCTGGTGCGGCAGTTCGCGCTCGCTACGACACCACTCTTGCTCCGGAACCGCTTCCCTCATCGCGGACCCCTCCCTCAGCGGCCGTGCCGCTCGCGGTTGTCATCCACATCCCCTCATGATGCAGGGACAACACGCCTAGTGTGGCGCACATCACATCGCCTGGCAACCGTGTGTTGCCTGGGGTGATGCCGCGCGGCACGCGGAGCCTTAAGAAACGCTGAGCTGGTAGTAGCCCACGTCGATCCACCGGTCGAACTTGCGTCCGGCCTCGGCCAGGTAGCCGACTTCACGGAACCCCAAGGCCATGTGGAGTCCCACGGAGGCGTCGTTCGGGAGGGCGATCAGCGAGATTGCGGTATGAGCGTGGGATGCGCGCAAGGCGTCCAAGAGCGCACTGTAAAGCGTGCGACCAAGTCCGCGCCCGCGAGCCTCATGGCCCAGGTAAATCGTGGTTTCCACCGAGTGGAGGTACGCCGCCCGCGGGCGGTACGGGGACGCATAGGCGTAGCCGACGATCGCACCCTCATCCTCCGCCACCAGGTACGGGAGGTCCATGTCGAGCACTGCTTGAATGCGTGCTGCCATCGTGTCCGCCGTGACCTCGTCGTACTCGAAGGTGATGACGGTGTCGCGTACGTATGGGTTGTACAGAGCGGCGATGGCACCGGCATCCGCGGGCGTGGCGGGACGGATCACGAGTTCACTGGCGGTCACGTCACTATTGTGCGGCACGGTGAGGCGCTGGCGGCGCCTCCGGTGCTTGGCTTTCCCATGCCTGCGTGCTGTGCTCGGCCACATCAGCCAGCGCATCGGCCGCCGCATCAACAGCGTCACCGGCCGCGCTCACAGCCGCCTGCGCCGCCGCGACAACTTCCAGCGGAGACGTCAACGCCAACGGCTCCGCCGGAGCCGTGGTCACGGGATCCACCGCCGTCGGAGCAGCATCCAGCATGCGCACCGCATCGTCCACCAGCTGGCGCATCTCCAACGCCTCCACCGTGGACAAAGTGCCAGCAGGCTCCACCGTCAACGGAGCATCGGCCACTTCCCCAGGAACCACCACGTGCACAGTAACCGGCTGCGAACGCGGGGTGCGCTTGGCCAAGTAGCGCCATGCCGCCAAAGCCGTCACCACTCCCGTCAAGCCAGCGAGCGCCGTGACGCCAAACCCAGCAGACGCACCACCGGCATCAATAGCGACGCCCGCACCCCAGGCACCCACCGCGACACCCAAGTCGATGCCGGTACGGGTCCACGCCATACCCTCCGTCATGCGGTCCCGGGAGATCGACCGGTGCACGATCGAGTCACCAATCACCATGTTCGGCGCAATGAACAGACCCATACCGAACAGCAGCAGACCCAGCAGCATCAGCGACGGCGCAAACATCAGCATGGTCGCGAAGGCACCCGTGGCGAACACACCCACCAGCAGGCGAGTAGCCAACGACCGGCGCCAAGCCATCACGCCATACGCAAGGCCGCCCACCAGCGAACCCACCGACCACACGCCCAGCACAATGCCAGCCATCTCCTTCGCATGCGAGGCTTCAGCAAACGCCACCACCGCGGCATCGATCGACGCGAACATCGCGCCCTGCGTCAAGAAGATCAGCGCCGCAATCGCAATGCTGGGAGTCGTCAGCAGCAAGTTAGAAGCAAACGGGTTGCGGTAGCGGCGCACCCGACGCACCGTAGACGCGTCAACGGTGGGCAACGCCGCGCCAGCGCCAGCCGTCGCCGGAGTGACAGACAGCGCAGCCTCAGCCAAGCCAGCATCGGCGCTATTGCGACGCACAGGAGGCTCAGTGGCCTTCAGTGCCAAGAACACGTAGCCGCCCACGGCCAGCGACACCAACGCGATCACCGACGGCAGCCACGACGCCACCGACACCGCCAACACCGTCGACACGGCAGGGCCACCAATCCACAGCAGCTGCTCCATCGAGGACTCAAACGAGAACGCCGTGGACAACTGGCGGTCGTTCTTCACTGCGTGGGTCCAGCGGGCACGCGTCAATGTGGACTGCGAACCACCCGCCGCAAACGTGGGGGCAATCAGCACCAGCGCCCACAACGGTGCGCCCGCAAAGACAGCGACCAGCATGCCGATGCGCCCCGCAATCGCAATCGCGTAGCCCCACCGCAACACCTTGGCCTGACCATGCGCGTCCACCAGCCGCGCCACCTGCGGAGCAATCACCACATACGACACGGAAATGGCGGCGAGCATCACACCGCCCGCGGCATAGGAGCCATACTCCATCTGCACCAGCAGGAACGTGGCAAGACCAGTCATGCCCATCTGAAGACGAGCGACCAAACCCCAGATCGCGAACGCACGGGCACCAGGCAGCGAGAGAATCTCGCGGTAACGCGACAACACAGCACAACTTCCTTGACAAGAACTCGAGAGATGTCCTTGAGCAAGGGGCAGGCGCGACCTGCTTGTCCTGGGTGGGGACGGCGACCGACGGGGACTCGGCCACTTGCTACGCCACCTGCGCGACGTAGCCGGCGCATCACCCGCTCAGATGGGGTGACGGCATCAATGTTCACACACGAATCAGGGTGGAAATGACCAGTTTTCCAAGAATTTTCTTGACGGGAAAGCACTGGTAAAGACACGGTTGCGGCGTCTTGGCGAATCGTCGGAGGATGCCCTCCGATGGTCAAGAAATCTCCGCACCGCGGCGGCCCCAACCGGGGGTCCGGCTACACCGGATGCCGGGTTCCCGTGCGGCGTTGGGGCTTCAACCACGGCGGCATCGGAATCTTGTCCGCGAACCGCATCGCAAGCGACCCCACAATCGCCAAGATCAACACATACGCGGCAGCGAAAGGACCCAACTGTGGCTCAATGCCCGCAGCCACACCCAGGCCAGCGATCACGATCGAAAACTCACCGCGAGGAATCAACGACAAGCCCGTACGCCACTGACCCTTAGGGCCGATGCCGTTGCGCCTCGCCGCAAAGATGCCGGTTCCCGTTTTGGTGACCGCAGTGATGAGGGCCAAGCCCAACGCCGGCAGCAGCACAGGAATCAGGTCCAACGGGTTGATGGTGATGCCAAAGAACACAAAGAACATCCCACCGAACACGTCACGCAACGGCGGAAGCAAACCACGCACGTCATCCGCGACCTGCCCCGACAGCGTCAAGCCCAAGAGGAAGGCGCCCACCGCAGCGGACACCTGCACGGCATCGGCCAGGCCCGCCACCAGGAACGTCAGGCCCAACACGCTCAGCAGCAGCAGCTCGCGTGAATGCGAATGCACCATCGAAGACACCCGCTCCGAGTAACGCATCGACACCACAAACGCCAACGCCACCAGGGACAACGCAATGGCCGCAGCGATCGCGCCCTGCAGGAGAGTGGCGCCCACCAGCAGGACACCGGTGATGGGTAGGAACACCGCCATCACGATGTCCTCCATCACCAGCAGGGACAAGATCACTGGTGTTTCGCGGTTCGCCACACGATCAAAGTCATCCAGCAGGCGCGCAATGATGCCGGAGGACGAGATATACGTGACGCCCGCCAGCAGCAGCGACGCCGTGGGCGACCACCCCAACATCAGACCCACTGCAAAGCCAGGCACACCGTTCGCGAGCCCATCGACCAGGCCAGCAACCCAGTTCGATTTCAGGCCGTTGCGTAGGTCTTGAGGCGAGTACTCGAGCCCCAACAGCAACAGCAACAGCACAACGCCGATCTCGGCGCCGACCTCCAAGAACTCTTCCCCTGCGGAGACGGGGATGATGCCGCCTTCGCCCATGAGGACCCCCGCCGCCAGGTACAGCGGAATGGAGGGGATGCCGATGCGCGCCGCCAAGCGCCCCAACCCAGCGAGCACCAGCAGAATGATGCCCAACTCAATGAGCACCTCGCCGGCGTGGCTGGGTTCGGGTTCGGGGAGTACCTCGAATGGCAGCGGCAGCATGAGGTCAGCCCGTCAGGATCTTGGTGGCCGCAGAGACCGACTCGGTGCTGCCCATGACGAGCACCGTGTCGCCGGGCTCGAACGTGAAGTCCGGGCCCGGGCCGGGGATGCCTTCGTCATTGCGGATCACCGCGACCACAGAGGCCGCAGTTTCCGTACGGATGTGGCCGTCCGCGATGGTCTTGTGGGTCAAGCCGCCTGCCGACGGCATGGTGATCCACTCGATCGCGAGCCCTTCGACGTGATGGCGTAGCGACGCCAGGCGTGCGGTGATGGAAGTGCCGCCCATGAGTTCAGCAAGTTTCGCGGCATCGCCCTCGGACAGTTCGACGGTGCCACGGCATGAGTCCGGGTCCTCCCGGTCGTAGAGCGCAAAGTCGCGCTTGCCGTCTCTGCGGACCACCACGCCTACGTGGTCGCCGCTTTCGGCCTGAAACTCGTACCGGACGCCAATGCCAGGTAGCGGTGTCTCATAGATGTCCATGCCTGACAGTCTTCCATGCTTCCCCCCTCCCTCAAATGGCTCCATTTGGTTGTCTTAGCGCACTAAAACAACCAAATGGAGCCATTTGGCGGGGAGGTGCGGCGTGGGGTGCGCCGGGGAAGCACCGGAGACGCGCGGGGAGGTGGGGTCAGTCCTGGGCGCGGCGCGCACGCCACTCACGAGCCAGCAGTCCGTAGATGGCGTCGTCGCTGACCTCGTCATCCACCCAGTACGCCTCGCGCCGCACACCTTCGGCAAGGAAGCCGATGCGCTCCAACACCCGGACCGACGCAATGTTGTGCGGGTGCGTGGTTGCTTCGACACGATGCACGTTCAGGTCAAAAACGGCATAGTCCACGAGCCGAGCGGTGGCCTCGGTCGCGTAGTGGTGACCGCGCGCCCACGGGTGCAGGGTGAAGCCCACTTCGGCGGTCTTGCCATTGGGTGACAGGTGGACGGCCACGTCCCCCAGGACCTTCCCGTCACGCTTACGCACCACGGCGAGCTGGTACCAGTGCCCCGGCATCGGCCCTGGCCTGGACGTGATTTCTGCGATGAGTTCACGTGCCCTGTCCACGGAGTACGGTGCGCGCCATGCCTGGTATTGAGCGGTCGTGGTGTCGGACCGGCGCTCTGCGAGATCCTCCGCATCGTCGAGCGTCATGGTGCGCAACGTGAGGCGTTCCGTCTCGAGAGGGGCAAAGGTCGATTCCATAGCCCCACGCTAGCTCAGGGTGCGACTGCTCCGCTGGCTTAGGCCCTGCAAAGCCCGCAAGCCGGGGTTGCGATACCGCTGGTCTTCCATCGCCGCGAGTGTGACCGCATAGTTCAGGGCTTCCGCACGGATGGCGAGCCGTCCCGCAGCGCTTGCGATGAAGGTCGCGACGGAACGGTCTGCTGTTCCGGCGTACGCGTCGAGCATCGGCATGACGTGTTCGCGTCCCACCAGCACTGACGCTTGGCCCAGGTCTGTGGCGGGTGACCCGACGGCGGCGTCTCCCCAGTCCAGGATTCCGGCCAGGCGGCCGTGGCGTGTGAGGACGTTTTCGCCGTGGAGGTCCAGGTGGGTCCATGTGGAGGGGGCCGATGCCGCTTCCAGTGCCGCTCTGAACGCTTCTCTGAGCGTCGCGGTCCGCATGGGGTGGTCGGCTTCGATGAGGCGGAGCCGGTGGTCGAAGGTTTCGGCGCGTTCGCGGAGGGTGCGCGATCGGACGGGGTTGAGTGGGGCGTCGCTAGGCGCGGTGGTGTGGACTTGGGCGAGCGCATGGCCCAGGTCGCGTGCGCCGTCAACGTTCAGCGGGGCGTCGTACGCCATGTCGCCTTGGATCCACGGCACGACGGACCAGCGCCATGGGTAGGCGTCGGTGGGCTGCCCGATGCGTTGGGGCACCGGAGCGGGGAAGGTCCATTGGGAGCCGATGCGCGGGAGCCAGTCCAGTTCGGTGGTGGCGATGCGGGCGCCCATTTCGCGGCGGGGGAGGCGCACGGCGAGGGTGTCGCCAAGGCGGTACGTGATGTTGTCCCAGCCTTCGACTCGTGGGCCCAGGGTGAGGTCGGCGAGGTCGGGATGTTGGGCAGCGAGCAGTGAGCGCACGAGCGTGTCGTCTACGTGCACCTCAGCTGCCGGTGTTGCCATCAACGTCATATCTCCACGTTAGCCGGACTGTGCACGTTCACGTGCCGCCCTCCGGCGTGGCCGCGGATTGCGGTTTCGTTACCCCAGCAGGGTTTGGCCTATATAGCCGCCTTCGTCGCAGCCGGGAGGGATAGCGAACACTGCGGAACCGATGGGGGTGGTCCAGGTGTTGAGGAGGTCCGCGTCGGCGAGGCGTTGCTGGATGGGGAGGAACTGGCGGGTGACGTCTGCTTGGAACGACGCGAAGATCAGTCCGGATTCGGAGACGCCGTCGCCGTCGGGCGGCAGGTCATAGTTGTAGCCGCGCCTAAAGATGACCTCGTGCGGCTGCTCGGGGCGGGAGCGGGCGATGTGGGACACGGGTGAGATGACGGTGCGGCCGGCTGGTGTCTTCGCGTCGAAGTCCGGCAGGTCTCCTTCCTTGTTTCCGGTGAGGGGTGCGCCATCGGAAATGCGGCGTCCTACGGAGAATGAGCGGCCTGTGGGGTCCACCTCGTCCCAGGTGTCGAGGTTCATGCGGATGCGGCGCAATGCCAGGGAGGTGCCGCCGGCGAGCCAGCCATCGTCACTCCACACCACCGAGTCGAAGTCCGCGGTCCCTGGCTCGGGGTTGGTGGTGCCATCCACTTGGCCGAACAGGTTCCGCATAGTGGTGCCGGATACCTCTGAGCCGTAGGCGCGGCGGAAGCCATCCTGACGCCACCGCGGGGTGGTGAAGCTGCGGCTGTCTTTCATCAGCATGCGCACCGCGTGGGCGACAGTGACCTGGTCGTCGGCGGACACGATCATCAGCAGATCGCCGTCGCTCCAGGCAGGGTCGAGTGCGTCGATCTCGAAGGCGGGTAGCGGTGCCAGCCAAGAGGGCATGGGGCCGCCCGCGCGGGTGACGAACCCGGGACCGAATCCGAAGGTCACGGTGAGTCCCGCCGTCACTTCGGCCAGTTCCGGTTCGGTGTCCGCGAGGGCCGCTTGCCCGGCGCTGAGCCGGCGGGCGTCGTCGGTGAGGATACGCATGAGGCGACGGAGACCGTCGCGGTCCACGTCGTCATGAAGGTCGAGGGCTACGTAGGCGGCGTAGGCCGCAATGGGGGTGGCGATGCCCGCTTGGTGGCGGCCGTGGAAGGGTACGGTCTGCGCGCCGTTGAGTCCGGTGGTGTCCGGGGTGGCTTCAGCGGTGACGGGGTCGGGTTGAGCGGGGGACGTGGCGGCAAGGGCAAGGCGATCCGCGCCCACCCCCGCAGCCATGCCGACGCCGGCGGCGGCCCCTCCAAGGAGGAGCCGCCGCCGGGAGGTCCCGGCACCCGAGTGAGGCTGGGAGTCAGTCATGTCAGTGGTCGTGACCGGAGTGGTCGTCGCTGCCGTCGCTGGAGTGGTCCATATCCATGGAGTCTTCGTCTTCGACGTACTCCTCGTTGGCGCCTGCGAAGTCCTTGGCAGCGGCCTCGATGTCGAGGGTGGTGCCGTCCTCGAAGGTGAGCGTGAGTGCCACGGTGTCGCCGGCGAGGATGGGGGTGGTGACGTCCATCAGCATGATGTGGTTGCCACCCGGCTCCAACACAAGTGAGTCACCTGACTCAATCGTGAATCCGCCCTCCTTTTCGCTCATCGACATGCCGCCCGCATCGTCCATCGACGTCTCGTGCAGTTCCACCATGCCGGACGCCGGCGTGCTCGCACTGACCAACACCACGGCCTCATCGGTGCTGTTGACCAGTTCGCCAAAGGCGGCTGTCATGCCTTCCTCCGTGGTCTTGACCCACGCATCGGTCACGGTCACGGCATGTGCAGCGGTCTCACTGTGCGCCGCATCCGCGGCCTGGCTGGTCTGCGTGGGAGTGGCGCTCGTCTCCGCAGGAGTCGAGTCGGTAGAACAGGCCGCCAACGTCACGGCCACCAGGCCGCCCATGGCGAAACGCATGACAGGGGTTACTACGTTCATGAAAAGTCCTCAAAGTGATCAGGGCAGATCCGCCCCGGGGTAACGGTGAAGCCGCTGCCCACGTCAGGGCAGCGGAAAGTCGCTGGCGCAGCCAGCGGGATGAGTTACACCGTGAGAACAGGTGGGCCGCGGAGGCTCCAACTCCATGAACGGACAGACTGCACCAAGCGGACCGGCGTCCGCGGCACCGCGACAAGCCGGGCGCCGGACGTGACCGCCGGGGTGGTGGTCAGCAGCGCGACGACCGGTGCAAACAGCACCCCAATCGCCACCATCGCGCGGCCAAGAGCCCAGTCCAGCCGTACAAGCGCGGCCGTGGTCGCCACGACGGCCACCACGTGGGCGAGGGTCATGACACCGCCGCCGTGCGCGCCGTGGATCGATTCAGACGTGGAGGCCGCCACCGTGGCCGGGGCCATGTGATGCGCATGCGACGCGGCACCAGTTGACGCGCCAGCGCCCGATGCCACGGTTACGTCGCCCGAACCCACCACAAACAGCGTGTGAAACAGCGCTTGGCTCACCGCCACACCCACGCCGGTACGCCACCAGGAACCCAGGTGACCCGACAGGTGCGCACACACCACGAACGACAACACCAACGGAACGGCCACACCGGCAGGAGACGGAGCATGACCGCCACCTAGGACGTGAGAAGCCAGCGCTACGCCCGTGGCGACACTTGCCGCCAACCCAGCGCGCACCAAGCGCAGTCCCGTCCCCATGGTCACGCGAGCATTCTTACACGGGTCCCACGAGCATCGGCCCGCACCCGTCACGCCATGCCCGCGGGGACGCGACTATCCGCGGTGAGTGGAGGCGCCCATACGGCGCACGGCCTCCGTGATGATGTCCGGATGCGTGGCGATGTTGAGGCGCACATGCCCCTCGCCGCCAGTACCGAACGTGGGCCCCGAGTTCAACGCCACCCGCGCATGCTCCAAGAAGTGTGCCGAGGGGTCCGATCCCAGCTCCAGTGGGCGGCAGTCGATCCACGTCAAGTACGTGGACTGCGGCAGATGGTAGATCGCCCCAGGGAGGTGCTCGTCCACCAGTGTTGCGACCAAGTGGCGGTTGGAGTCAAGCCCCTGCAACAAGCTGTCCAGCCACGCGTCACCGTGCGTGTACGCAGCGGTTTGCGCGAGTGTGCCGAAGTGCGTGGGGCCATGGTGGGCAGAGTTGCCATAGCGTGCGAGCTCGTTCTGCACCGCCGCACCACCAATGACAATGGCGGCCGGAATGCCCGCAAGGTTCCAGGCCTTCGACGCCGCCATGACGGAGAAGCCCCGCTCACCGCCCGCGACCGACAGGTACGGCACAAACTCTTCACCCGCATAGACGATCGGCGCGTGAATCTCGTCCACCACGACCCGAACGTTGTACTGGTCCGCCAGCGCGGCGACCCGTTCCAACTCCTCCCGAGTGTGGGTGGTACCGCCAGGGTTGTGGGGGTTGCACAACAGGTAGGCGGCGCTGCGGCCACCCTCCGTGGCAGAGGCGAACGCGGACTCCAGCGCTGCGAAGTCCAGTCGCAAGTCGGCGCCCAAAGGAGCATCGGTGAGCTGACGTCCGGCAGCGCGCAAATAGGAGAAGAACGGCGGATACACCGGCGGGTTCACCACGACCTGATCGCCAGGTTCCGTCAGCAAGCAAATGATGTCGGTGTACCCCGTGATGACATCCGCGACGGTCGTCATCTGCCCCGGGGAAACGTTCCACCCCCAGTGACGGTCCGCAAATCCCGCCAGCGCTTCCGTGTACGCAGTCCCGGACGCATAGCCCAGGTCGCCCGTGGCGAGCGCACGTTCCAGCACTTCTCGGATGGGTGCCGCAACCTCCACGTCCATCTCCGCAACCCACAGCGGCAGCACATCGGCCGCATACTTGCGCCACTTGGCGGAGGTGCGTTCGCGTAGTTGCGGAAGGGTCAATCCGGTCAGCGGATTCGTCACAAGAGTCTCGGGGGCAGGCACGGCCATTGTCACACTGTGGCAATCGCGCGCTTGTGATGCAAGTGCGTGCGGGAAACTGGGGCCAGCTTGCGTGGTGTTGGAGGGGGCCGGCAGGAGTTCCCGAACTTTTCCGGTGCGGCTGTGAGGAGCCGATGACTTGGCTGACTTACGCTCGGAGCATGTGGTGGCGGAGGTCGTTGGAGACAAGAGCCCGCGCGATGCGTGCGGATGACGGCAAGTTTGCGGTGGGCTGGCTCATCGCTTTGGTCATCCTGGCAGGTGCGGCCTATGGCGCGTACTGGTTCCTAGGCGAGTACGGGTTCATTGACCGTGGCGACAGCACCCCTGGCGTGACGTCCTCAGCAGAGGCCGCCGCGGCGGAGGACGAGGATGGGCGCCCGGTGTGGCTCCACGGCACCGACTATGAGTTGCCGATCCTCATAGAAGCGTCTGAGACACGCCCCGCCATGTACGAGCTTCCCGAGTGGATTTGGGAGTTGGATGACTCCTCATGGGACCTGACGGTGGTGCGCGAAGGTGACGGCGACGGTCAGGAGGCGCTCGCTGAACGCCAGTCGCTGGTCCTCGTCAGCCCCACAGGGGAGCTGTTCTTGGTCACGGATGAACTCCGCAACGACTACCGCCTCTCTGTGGTGCATTGGGACCCGGAAAGCAACGTGGCGTGGATGCGCCGGGGTGGCCGGCCCACGGCCGCACTTGTGACCGAGCTGGACCTCTTGACAGGTGAAGCCGAGCGCAACTGGGATGGCGGCGCCGTGGCGACCGCCAACCACTCCGAGGAGGGGATCAGCAACGTCGAGTACCTGGCCACTCAGCCCGATGGTTTGGAGCTGTGGGAGTCGTACGACGCGGGCGGCTACTCGACGGGCGTGTTCTGGCGTGACGGCGAGGACTTTGTGAGCTCGCTGGCCTCGTCGCGGATCACTCGCATGGTGCGGCAGGGCTTCTCCGAGGGTGAAGGCGTACAGGCCTGGTTTGACGTGGAGGGCATGCGAGCCGTCTATCACGGGGTGTACGAGCACGCCGGGTCCGGCAAGCCGCAGGAGGAGCAGTGGCTCATCCACGACTTGAGCAATGACTCGTTTGAGGTGGCTGAGGTTGCCACTCCGAACCTGGAATGCAGTCCGGCGGATGCGGTGCGGCGCGGCACCTTTGATGGCGATCTGATCGTGGCCCGATGCGCCGGCGAGAACTACCTGCTGGATCCCTATGCGGGAGCGGAGCCGGTCGCGGCCGACTAGCTCTGGAGCAAGGTGGCCGCGGCGTGGCGTGCGTGGCGTGCTGCGCTGGGGTCGCCGGTGATGCCCGCCGTCACCATGGCGCCTTCCAGGAGTAGAGAGATGGAGTGGGCGGTTTCCGGAGTGCCGCCAGCGGCTTCGACGATGTCCGCGACGTACTCGCGCACCCGTGCCTTGTGTTCACGTACGGCGTCTGCGATGGCGGGTGACGTGCTGCCGAGTTCCCCGTAGGCGTTGATCCACGCGCACCCCCGGTGCCCGTCTGTGGCAAGCCAGGTCTCTAGCCAGTCAAAGATGGCGAGGGGCCGATGCGCGGGCTCGGGGTCGTGGGAGGCGTGGGCGGCGAGTGCGTGACGCCAGCGCAGGTCGCGGCGGTCCAGCATGGCCACGGCGATCGCGTCTTTGCCTCCGTAGAGCGCGTAGATGCGTTTGAGGGGTAGCCCGGAGGCTTCGCGGAGGGCGTCCATGCCAACCGCTTGGTAGCCGCGTTCGTAGAAGAGCTTTTCTGCAGCGTCGAGGAGGCGGTCCTGGTCTGTGGGCATTGCCGGCTCCTGACGGTGGTGACTTGCGCGGGAGAACGTTCGTTCTCTAGTCTATTCAAGCACACGAGAACGAGCGTTCTCAGGCATGTTTGACTGTTCCCCAACAGAAAGACTCTCCATGACCGCCCTCGCGCCCACACTCCGCACCAGCAAAGCCCCCGCACGGCCCCCCGCCACCACCGTCATGTGGGCCACGGCCACCGCCACCGGGGCGCTCGCGGCCCTCGTCGCACTCGGAACACTCTCCGGACACCTGCTGCTCATTCCGCCCATGGCAGCGAGCGTCGCCCTCATCGCGGGAGCCCCAGCCCTTCCCCTCGCGCAACCCCGCAACGTCGTGGGCGGACAAGTCATCTCCGCACTCGTCGGAGTTGCCGTGGGCGCCCTGAGTCACTCTCTGTGGGCGGGTGCGCTCGCCGGTGGGATCGCACTGGGCGCCATGATGGTGGCCCGCACCTCACACTCGCCCGCAGCCGCCACCGCCGTCATCGGCGCCATGACACCTCACGGCCACGTTTCTTTCGTGATCTGCGTCGCGCTCGCCGCCACAGTGTTGGTGGGCTTTGGGCTCCTGCGCGGGCTCACCGGAACCGGCAAGTACCCCACGTACTGGTGGTGACTTCTATGGCAACAAGGCGCGGAAAGCGGCGGCAGCCCGCTCCGGTGCGCCCTCGGAGACATGCAAAAACAGGCTCGGTTCCGCGAGTTCCAACTCCAGAATCACCGGGCCATCGTCGGTGGGCAGCAAATCGACCCGCGCATATGCAACGCCGGTCAACGTCGCGACCGCACGGTCCGCCAACTCCCGCTCCGCCACCGACGGGCTATACGCCGAGATCTCCTCATCCGCATACAGGCCCGTCGAGTTCGACAACTCCTTCGACAAGATCGCGGCCTTCCGTGCCGCATGCGAAAACTGTCCGCCCAGGTACGCCATGGCCGTCTCGCCTACCGTGTCGACCTGCTCCAGGTACGGCTGAATCATGACTGTCTTGTCCGCAGCGTGGAGCGCCTGCGCATGCGCCAACGCCCCCGCCGCATCGTCATGGAAAAGCGCAGCCCCCGCGGACCCCGCACCTACGGAAGGCTTCACGACCACGGAACCGTGCAGAGCATCGGCCGGAACCGACTCCCCCGGTGCCACAAACACCGTGGGCACCACCGGCAGTCCGCGAGCTTCCAGGTCCGCCAGGTAGCGCTTGTCCGTGTTCCACGTCAGCACCGACAACGGGTTCACCAAGCGGGTCACCGCGCTCACGCGGTCCGCCCACGCCAAGAACTCCGGAAGGTGCTCGGTGTAGTTCCACGTGGTGCGCAACACCGCAACCTCGTACGCAGACCAGTCCACGTTCGGGTCATCCCATGCGACCCGCTCCGCCTCCGGCAAGAGCGGCAACAGCAGCACCTCATCCATGTCCGGTTCGGCGAGTTCCACAGTCGTGACAATGGCAATACGTGCGGTCATGAAGCGAGGCTACCCGGGTCCTGAGCCACACCGTAGCGACGCGCCTGCTCCATCGCCGGCACCGAACTCATGCGCGTCCCCGACGCCACATCAGAGACTGAACGCCGGTCCCGGCGCACCACCGTGCACGCAAACTCCGCCATCACCATCAACGGACCTGCCACCGCCGGAGACAGCACCCACGGCAACCACCGCACCACGGCCCGCACCCACAGTGACCAACCCGCCTGCACCGCACCCGGAGCATCCACCCGTGCAGGAGTGATGTACATGACCGCCTGTCCCCATGTGGCACGGTCCCTGCGTAACCCCGGAACGATCACCCCCATCCACACCGCCACCGCAACCCGTGTGCCCCACGACAACGCCGAGTTCTCCGGGATGCGCTCTGCGTCACCGCCCGTGGTGACCTCCCAGGCCAACACCAGCACCACCTGCAGGCCCGCCACCAACAGCAACGCCAATGTCAGGTCAATGAGCACCGCAAGGGCGCGACGCACCCGCCCCGGCGGCGCCAGATCCGGAGTTGGCGCAGGGCGAGTGAACCTGAAGAGCGCGCCCACAATCGCGGACAGCACCACCCCCAGGATTGCGCCCGTCGTGTTCGTGATGATGTCGTCAATATCGAACCTGCGGTACGGGCACGGATACACGCCAAAGAACCCGGTGCCCTGCGACAGCTCAATCGTGCACGACACCGCGAACGACAACGCCACCACCGCAACACCCGGCCACCGGGCAGCCTGATGCAAGAAGAAAGCGAACGGCACAAAGAGCGCCACGTTCGCCGCCAACTGCCAGAACGTAAACGTGCCCGCGAGGCCGCTCGTGCCCACCGCATCGGCCGCAGCCCGGAGGTCATCGATGCTGTGCAGTGGCGTGGTCTGCCAGTTCTCCAGCCCCGCAGCGCTACAGAGGAGGTCATCCTCTGACGGCAACGGAAACACCGTAAACGCGGCCAGCGCGGCGGCCGATGCGATGAGTCCCGCCGCCGCAAACAATGGCCACCCATGGAGCCGGCCGTACTTACGGACCGTGCGCGCCAAAACCGGGAGGGTAGCGAGCGGAATCAACGCTGCGGTCGCCAAGACCGTCAGGAGTGCGCTCGAGTAGTACAGGCCCATGAGGCACAAGCGTAGATCGCGCTACTAGAGAGAAGAGAGAGGGGGAAAATTGATCCGGCGTCGGCGCCTCGGGGGGGAGGGGCGGGAGGCACCGACGCTCGGAAGTGTGGCGGCTCAGGCGACCTAGTCCCCGGATGATCGCCTGAGCCACGTTTTGTTCGGTGACTTCCCTGTCACCTGACGACATGAATAACGTTACGGACGGTTCGTGCCATGCACGCGGGACGTTGGTCCCTGAACTGTTGTGACCCCCATCACAAGCCGTCCCCGGACTACACGTTGGGTGCGATTGGCGGAGTGTCCACCCAATCGTCAGCGCCGTGCATCGACGGCGGCTCCGCATCGTCGCCAGCCGCAATACCAGGACGTTCAGTGCCCTTGCGGACCACAGGCGCCGTCAGCACGGCAATGCCCATCATCGCGATCGCCGCACCCGCAGCTAGGAACAGGCCGGCCTGCGCATCAAGATGATCCACCAGATATCCGCCAGCCCAGGCGCCAAAGCTCACACCCACACCCTGACCGATGCGCAACCAGCCCATACCTTCGGTGATCTGATCGCGCTTCACCACACGCTGAACCGCAGTGTCGCAGTTGGTGATGGTGGGCGCGATCGCGATTCCTGCAAGGAAGCCAATGACAGCCAGCATCACCAAGTTCACAGAGAACGTCAGCACCGTCATCCCGATCGCCAACATGGCCGTACCGATGATGAGACGTTTCCACAACGGGGTCTTCCAGTGGCGCGTGCCGTAGAACAAGCCACCCACGAACGAGCCAAAGGCGATCACACCCAACGCCAAACCTGACCAACCCTTGTGGCCCATCTCCTCAGCGAAAGCCACCACGGAGATGTCGACGGCACCAAACATGACCCCCAAGCCCAATGCCACAAACGTCACCGCGATGATCGTGCGCGGAATCCGCAGGCCCAGTGTGTGTTCCTTGCCGGAGGTACGGCGGGCAGGAGGCTCGGTCGCGCGCTGGGACAACAGGATGGTGAGACCCACCACCATCGCGCTCGTGGAGACCACTAGGCCCGCTGCGGGCCACACCGTGGTGGCCAAGATCGTGGCCAATGCCGGTCCGGAGATGAACAGCACCTCGTCGAGCGCCCCCTCCAACGCGAATGCCGTGTGGATGTCCTCGTCTGACTTCAACATGTGCGACCACCGTGCACGCGTCAGCGAACCCAATGGGCCCTGGCACGACGCCAGGATGACAGCAATCCACAGCACCCACTCCGGCTGCTGGTTGATCGCTGCCCACACGCCCAGGACCGCACCCACGACGTGGAGCATGGCGAGTGGAATCATCGCTGCACGTTGACCAATCCGGTCTGCGAGACGGCTGGTAGGCACCGTCTGCAACGCCCAGAACAGAATCCCGATCGCCGCTACCCGGCCCGCCATTTCGTAGCTGCCGTACTCGATCTGCACCATGAGGATGAAGGAGATGTTGAACATCGACATGGGCACGCGCGACAACAGCCCGGAAAAGGCGAAGGATTTGGCGCCAGGCCGGCTCAGAATTGAGCGATAGGGAGAAAGCACGTATTCCATGCTCTCACCTGATGCGGGTTGATGGCGCTCTTACGTGCTGTCCTTCCCTGAGGGCGACGCAGCCGACGGAGGTTTGAGTACACCCGGACCGGTAGCCTCTGGGGCTGCTTGAGGTGGAGGCAGAGAGTTCCGCGCGCGTGCCCGCTTGTCTTGGATGACCAGTGCTGCGGCACCGCCAATGACCAGGGCAAATGCTCCCACCACGGCCGCCCATGTGCCTAAGGCAGCCCATGGGAACACGGATTCGGCGTCGGCGACGATACGGATTTCTGGAGTTGTCGCCAGGTCGGCGAAACCGATGGTCACGGTGTTGCCGCTAATCTCGCCGGCTGTGGCGGATGTCACCGGGCCGGGGAAAGTGAACGTCACTTCTACATCAACGCTGCTGCCCAGGAGTTCGAGCTGACTACTTCCCAGAGCCAGCAGTTGCGCGGCATCTTGACCAGTCCTGAGGAAGGAGACCGTGTAGCGACCGTCCTCCAGGGCGACTGTCGCTGATGCACCCAGCGTGCCGAGCGCCTGGGTGGAGGCCTCGTCGAAGGCGTCGATCGGGATATCTGTCAGTTCAAGCTGGATACCAGCGAGGTCACCGTCGTCGTAGTCAGAGATGGTGACCTGATCGGGGTACTCCTCGTGGAACGCACGGAACTCAGGGGAGTCCTCGATACCTCCGATGAGGACGCCGGGGTCCATGCCAATGACATCGGCCAACTCACCCGACACAGAGTCTGAGTACGCAACGATCGCGGTCTGCGAGAACGTTCCGTCTTCGCCAAAGGTTGTGTCAGCGGTTGCCCGCACGCACCCTGTGAGCGCGAGGAGAATGCTTGCGCTAGCGAAGGCGCGTGCGAGCGCGCGAGTCACTTCTGTTCAGGCTCGTCAGTTGCGGTGGGCTCGTCGGTCGAGTCCGCCTCCACGCTGTCGGAAGCGGCGGGGGCTTCCTCGGCGGCGTCCGCGGTGGTGTCCTCGGTTGCCGGGGCTTCGTCAGCGACCGGTTCGACTACTGGCTCCTCGACCCCAGGCTCATCTGCGGCGACCTCGGTGGCTGGCGCCTCCTCGACGGGTGCTGCCTCGGTGGTCGCTGCCTCGGTGGTTGCAGCGTCAGTGGGGGCGACAGGGGCTGTGCCAGTGGTCGCATCGGCCTGCTCCGGAGTAAACGTGGCGTCGGCAGGACCCTGTGTGGGGGCGTCGTCCAGAATCTCCTGCTTGCGGCGTGCACCCAGCCAGATCGCCACACCAGCAACGACACCAACGCCGAGTCCCACGACAAGGATGATCCACAGCGGGAAGCTGCCACCATCAGCGGTGGCGTTGGCCCGGGCGTTCATGTCTTCGGTCTGGGTCAGCAGATCCCACGACACGGTGGTGGGGTCGTCTTCCGCGATCGTGCCGTTCGTCTCCGTGACCTCTCCGGGGAACGTCACCGTCAGGGAGACTGACGCCGTTCCGGGAAGCTGGGACAGGTCGGTGGTTTCGTCCGTTGCGCCCGCACCTGCGCCGGTGAACACAAACTCGTCGCCCTCACGGATGAGGGACATTTCGGAGTCGGTGCCGCCAAGGTCCTCAAGCGGCTGGTTGTCGAAAGACACGCGCTGGCCCACAAAGCCGTCCTCGTTGTACTCCTCCACGGTGCCACCGGGGAACTGGCTCTCCGTGTCGGCAAACATCTCTTCAAGCACTGACTCATCGCTCATGCCAAACGCTTCGCCGGTGCCTTCCTCCACCGCCATGACGACGTCACCGGAGACGGTGTTGTCCTCATGGACCGTGAAACTCATGTCCATTTTGATGCATCCGGACAGGACAAGAACGGACATCAGCGAAAGCGCGAGTACGCGTGCGGTGGTCTTCATAGCTCCAAGCCAACCACAGGACTCTGACAGGCGCTATGAAAATTGGCGGTTACGGGTGATGCGCGGGCTTTGCAGGGGCGTTGGACCGGTGGACGAACGTGTGGAACTGGCGCGGGTTCATGGTGGTCGCGGGCAGGTCCGTGGCGTGTCCGTCGGCGCGCAGACCATCGAGGAACACCACCAGGTGGCGGCGCAGCATCTCGCGTTCGGGCGCACTGGGGTTGCCGACCATGCCTCCAAGAGCGAACGCGGTCAGCGCAAGGTCTCCGCCCGTGATTCCGGGACGCATCGCACCTTCTGCCACCGCAGCGTCGATGAGCGACTGCAGTGTTGCGGCCATCCCAGCGGCGGGGGCGTAGTCAGGGTCGATGTCGTACATGCGGCGCATCACAGCGCGCACTGCGGGGAAGTCGGCAAGCGTCGTGGTGGTTTTGTCGAGCAATGCGACCAGGTGCCCCCATGCAGTCGTGCTGGGAGGCAGATCAGCGACCGATGCGGTGATGCGTTCCCATGCGGTGTCATAAAGCGCACGAATCAGGTCGTCGTGACTGGGGAAATGACGGTAGGCGGTCCCCACGCCGTGGCCGGTATGTAAAGCGAGTTCCCGCACAGAAAGATCGGCGTCACGTTGAGCGAGTAGGTCAAAGGCGGCTTCGATCAGGCGCTCGCGATTCGCGACCGCGTCACGCCTGGTCTTCCGTGGCATGCCGATATCTTAAATCCCATCTTCATTACAGGGAACCTCAACTTCTGCCGATATGTGAGGTGTCGTATACCGTGAGAAAACGTGCAGCGGTGCGCCATCTGCGTGCACCCGGTGGGTGAGCACAAGGAGGTCCCATGCGGACTCGGAGTTCTGTATCGGCGTTGTTGGTCGGAGTCTTGGCCACGACAGGTCTACTAGTGAGCGCGGTTCCGGCCTCTGCGGCACCGCCAGACTCGACGGTGTCGATCACCAAGACAGGCCCTGGCCCCGAGTCAATGCCGCTGGCGCCAGGCGCGACCTTCAACTACGTCATTGAGGTCACATGCAATGTGGCCAACTGTTATGACGCCGCGGTCACCGACACCTTGCCTCCGCCCCTGGTGCTCAACGGAACACCCACGATCGTGGGAGAGGACCCGTTCTCGATCATCACCTCAGACACCACCGGCGACGGCGTGGACGATGCGTTCGAGATTGACTTCATCAAGGATTTCGAGGACATCGCGAACCCCGGCTCAGGTATGACCGCGGGAAACATCACCACCATCACGATTCCCGTGAAGGTTCCGGATGATGCCGACTATGACTACTCGGGGGTGGAGTTGGTGAACACCGGTTCATTCGACGCCACGAACGCCACGAACGGGCCCCAGACCTCTGATTGGCCCATCACGATCGACGTGCCGCTGGACCTGGCCACGACGGTCGACAAGAGCTTTGACCCCACCTCTGGCACCGCCCGTGAAGGCGAACTGACGACCGCCACGATCAACGCGCAGAACAGTTCGGAGACGGGGGCGGACAGCTTCGCGATCATTGACCCAGCGCCCGGGTCCGCGAGCAACACGTTCGATTACCTCGATCTCGAGGCAATCCGCATCACGGAAATTCCTGACGGCGCGGACCAGGTCACGATCACGGTGAACACGACCGGTGGCCCGGTGTCGCAAACCCTCGACATCGCTTCGGTGACTCCGCTGCCGTTCACCGTTGACCTCACGGGCATCGATCCCGCGACGGTGACCGGCGTCGAGGTGGAGTTCCTCGACGACGGCACCGCGCCCCGCATCGCCGAGGATGCCACGGCCGGCATTGAGCTCGACCTGGTCCAGGAAGACCCGGGCACCCTCACCGACGATACGGTGGTCATGAACTGGGCAGGTTCTGAGGTCAATCGTGACGACGACACCGCCACAGGAACTTCGAACGAAGCGGACTACACGATCGAGACCAACATTCCGACGGTCGCGATCGACAAGGACTTTGACCCTGACTTTGTGGTGCATGGTGAGTCCTCTGTTGCCACGATCACCGCGGGAGTGGACGGTTCGCTCCCGGTCGAGTCGTTGACCATCACGGAACCTGACCCAGGTGTGTTCTCTCCCGATGGCCTCCACTTTGAAGGGTTTGACGGGCCGGTCGTGTTCCCGGAGGAGGCGGAAGAGGGGACGCTCACGCTGCAGACCACCGGTGGGCCGGTGGTGATCGATCTTGATGATGGAGAGATTCCGGACCTGACCGGCGTTGATGTCACCACGGTGACCAGCTTCTCTATCACCTTTACCAGCACTGATGGCGAACCTATTCCTCCTGGCGGAACCGATGCATCGGTCCCCGTCATCATTGGCACTCCCCCACTGGATGGTGTTGAACAAGCCGACTACCTGAATGAGGTGTCGGTCACTGGAACCACGGAGGACGGCGTGAACGGCACCGATGCCGACAACGACACGCTGTTCGCATTCGACGAGCACATTGACACCGTGACCGGCAAAACCATTACCCCCAGCGACGTGTTGGGGTGGGCCGGGAACTGGGTGGTGTTGCAACTGTCGGGCGGTATTGCAGGCGACCCCGTGGACGGCAACACTGATGACCCCTATTCCACGGTGGGGGCTGACGAGATCATCGTCCAGGACCCCATTGACCCGGAGAACTCTGATTTCTGGGATGCCTTCAACCCGGACTCCATCGTGGATGTGTCGGTGCCTGCAGGCACCACGCTAACGGTGAACTATTACGACACGACCACGGACTCCTGGGTGCAACTGACGACTCCCACAGTGGGTGATGGTGTCTTCAACTACACGTTCCCGCCACCCAATCCGGAGGACATCGGCGGTCTCCAGTTCGTGTACACCCCCACGAATCCTGACGAGCCGTTCGACCCGGGAACAGAGTTCAAGCCCAACGTCGTCATGGGGCTGGACCAGGACTGGTTGGCCACGGTCGACTGGGGCGACGACGGGCTAGTCGAACTGACGAACTGTGCGGTGACCGATGCGGAAGGCACCGGAGGCTCCGGCGACCCCGTGACGCCCGAGGCGCCTGCGGAAGCGTGTGCCCCGGTCACGGTAGAAGAGCCTGACCCCGACGGCAATGGGCCGGACATCGACAAGACGTTCGTGACCAACTCAGGTGACCTCGACGCCAGCATCCCTGGACGCTCGCACCAAACCACGAACGCGCGGATTCTCTGGTCAACCGGCGGCGTGGCCAACGTGGACCAGATGACGATCGTCGATGAGGCCGATGCTCCTGCCGCGGACACGGGTGTGCCGTTCGACTCGAGCGACAGCTTCTACGACGCCTTTGACTTGGTGCGAGTCTCCGTCACAGACCCGTTGTTGCAGTACGACGCCGTCGACGCGGTGCAGATCTTCAACGGCGACACTGGTCAGTGGGTCACGCCCGCGAACACTGTGTGCGATGGCGTCATCGACGGCAGTGCGACAGCGGCATGCCAGGGCGCAATGCCAGAGTTCAACCTCAACCAAAGTGAGCAGTCCACGACCGTGGCTGTTCGGGTGATCTTCATTGAGAACCCGGATAGCGACTCGCGCGCCACGGTGTCCGGAGAGATTGTGCCGCCGGTGGGTTCCGGTGTGGCCCGTTCGGACCAGAGCGACGGCAGGACTGTGGACTTGCGGTTCCGTGTCCGTGACTGGCTACGTAGCGACAACGCCGTTCCTGTGGACGAGTCGATTGTGTACAACCTGACGGACCCCGGCGATGTGGGCAACACTGCCGCTGCTCAGTCGGAGTCCACCGTCAACGGCGACTCCACGGTCACAGACGGCACCAACATCGTCATCACCGCTGCAGACCTGTCGGTGAGTGCCACCAAGACGTGGGACGGCTCTCCGGTGGGTATTCCGCCGGTGGGCACGCAGCCGTCCTTCTACCCGCACACGGGTGTGGGCCTGACGGTCACCAACGATTCGCAGATTGCCTATGTCGACGAGTTGTCGCTCGAGGACCGGCCTACGCTGGACCGCCCTGACCCCGACACGTTGCTGATGTCTGACGTGTTCAACATTGAGAGCATTGAAGACATCGTCCTGCCGGACGGCGCCGATGGTTTCACGTTAAACATGTACTGCGACGAGTCGGCTACGCCTTGCCTGTCGACAAGCGACATGAACACTGCTGTCAATGTGTGGGGCCTGACGGAGATGGCCGATGTTGTGGGTCTGGAACTCATCTTCCACGGCCGCAATGAGCCGGCTTTGGGCGCAGGCGATCCCACCACTGGCGGTATTCACCCCAACGCGACCGGGTCCATCGACTTCTTGCTGCAACTGCGGGAAACGGACCGGTACCGCGGCAACACATTGAATGATCCGGACGATGAGATCGTGTACGCCGGCCAGTTGGTCAACAACGTGGTGACCGGCACCGTGGACGATGCTGCGGCTGAGCCGGTGACGACCGATGACATTCCTGCGGACGTCCTGCTCGACGAGTTTGAGGTCGCTGTTGCCGTGACCAAGGGCTTCACGGACTCAGCTCCGGCGGACATGAGCACCTGGCAGGACCCCTATACCCAGGTGGAGACCACCCCCGAATCCAGCGATGAGTTCATTATGTGGCTGGGAGTGGTGCCGACGGCCGGCGCGCGCCCCGTGACCATGACGGTGAGTGACCTGGATCCCAGCTTCTGGAACGTGTACGAGTTCGTGCGGGTCGATGACGCGTTCTTCCGCACCGTGCCAATCGAGAACACCGTGATGCAGGTGTGCTTGAACTCAGAGAACCCCATCTCGGGGAGCCTGGGCGGCGCCATCTCTGGCGGTTGTGAACGCACCGCGGAGACGGACGGCACTGCTACCTATTCCGGCCTTGCTGCGGACTCCTACGACGGTACTGGCGTCCCCACGCTGCCAGGTTCCTACACCGCCGAGGACGTGAACGGCCTGGTATTCACCTTCAGCTCGGCTGACGCATGGGACAACCCCTGGAACCCCTTCCAGTCCGTTCCCGTGGTGGTCAAGCGACGCGACGTCATGCTCACCGGAGACGCTCCTCCCACGGACCTCGTGGGCAACCTCGCCGCTCCCGGAGAGACCCTTGCCGGCCACTCGGTGAACGAGATTTACGGCGAAATCACTGCGTTGCTCGGCGAAGACGGCGGTACCGACCTGGGTATCAGCAGCAACGATGCTGAAGACGATGCGACGGTCATCTACGAGCACTCCATCACCTCCGCAGAGGTCGTGAAGTCACCCGGTGGTCCCGACGACCCAGCGCAACTGTTGAGCCCTGGTGCTCCCATCGAGTTCGAGCTGACGTTCACCAACACCGGTGAGACGCCCATCTATAACCCCGTCTTCACGGACCTCATCCCGGACTCTGACGGTGACGGCAACCCTGACCTGATCATCAACGAGAACGTGATCCTTGCCGGCGACAGCCCGTATTCGTTCACTCTCGACGACTCCGCAGCCGAGCCGTTGCCCGCGCCATGGGTGGCCCCGTCGACCGATGTGGATGACGTGACGATCACGCCGACGCCCGCGACTGGAGACCCTGACGAGATCGAGTTCAGTTACCCCGGTGAGCAGGTGGCGCTCGCGGTGGGGGCCAGCTTCACGATCACCATTCAGATGGTTCCGCAGGCAGGTATCTCGCCGTCAGTCACGTTCACGAACACCGCTGTGATCGACGGGGACCGGTCGTTCGACTACTGCGAAACCGACGACGGCGATCCCGCGAACTACTTCGAGACCTGCGAAGGAGAAGCGACCAACGCGGTTGCCGAGGGAGGTGCGATCCGCACCGTGAAGTACGTCCGGGCGGGTGACACCGACAACCCGGACTACACCCTGGGCGCCTTCGTCGACGGCGCCACCGATGTGGCTTGCGACCCCACGACCGGCGAACCGGCCGACGGGTTCTTCGCCTCGCCCTGTGTGCCCCGCACCCAGGAAGGCCAGATCGAAACGTGGCGTCTGAGCCTCCAGAACACCGGAAACGTGCCATTGACCACGCTGGTCGCTGTCGACCGTTTGCCGGCGGTAGGCGACCAAACCGTGTTGCCGCCGCAACTCGACCGCGGCTCCCAGTGGGGCCCCATCCTCGTGGACCCCGTGGCATCGTTCCAGAACCACCCCGCCGGTGGCGGTGTCCTCGACGTGTATGTCACCACAGACGCGGTGCCATGTACTGACGAGATGACTGGTGGCGACTGTGGCGGTGCATGGCTGGACTGGGACACCTACACAGGTGACCTGGCAGACGTGACCGGCATCATGTACGTCGCGACCTTCCCCGACGACACCCCGCTGCTGCCGCGCGAGTACCTCACGGTCGACGTGGAGACCATGACCCCGGGCGTGCGCCCTCCCTCCGAAGACTCGATCGCCTACAACTCGGTGGCCGTGTCTGCGGTAACGGAAACAGGGACTCAGGTTGCCGCAACTGAAGGCGTGAAGGTGGGCGTGGCGCTCGCGACCGGCTCGATCGCCATCTCCAAGGCGCTCGATGGTGATGGTGCAGACGAGTATGCGCTCGACGACTACACCGTGGAGTTGGTGTGCACCGTCGACATCGATGGTGAGACGGTGGAAGTTATCCGTGACGAGTACACGCTGACTGCCGGTGACCCCGCGACCGTGGTGGACACGCTGCCCACGGGTGCCACCTGCACGCTCGAAGAGAGCGACTACGGCCAGTGGGACACCACGATCGACCCTGACGAGGTGGTGGTGCCGTTCGGCGACAGCGAGGAAGTGTCGATCGAGCTCACCAACGTCTACCGTTTGGCGTCGCTTGAGGTCGGCAAGGTTGTAGTCGGTGACGACGGTGGCTCCGGAGTGGATCCCGGTGAGGCTGGAGAGTTCCTCATCGGCGTGGCCTGTGTGTACCGCGACGAGTACGTCACGGCTACCAACACGGACGACTGGGTCCCGTTGGATGGGTATCCGATGATCATGACGGTGTCGCTCGAGCACCTCGAGTCGGTGGTGCTCGATGACCTGCCTGCAGGCGCGACCTGCATCGCGGGTGAGTACCCCGAACATGGCGCATCACGCGTGGGCATTGTGTGGGAGAACGACACCGACTTTGGGTTTGTCGTGGAGGAAGCCGACGGCGAACTCATCTACATGGACGAGTTGCTGACGCTGACCCCGAACGCAGGGACGGAAGAAGCCCCCGAACCCACGAACTTCATCGAGTTCATCAACCAGTTCGCCTCCGGTGAGTTGGAGATCTCCAAGACTCTCAGTGGTCCTGGAGCCGATGCGCACGTGGGTGAGGAGTACCAGGTCGCGGTGTACTGCGAAGCGGTCGACCCCGACGACCCCGACCACATCGTGGTGACCTTCGATGACACGGTCACCGTCGTTGGCGGCGAGACCACCACAGTTGGTGGAATCCTCGTGGGCTCTGAATGTGTACTCACGGAGGAACAGCCAGACGAAGGCGGGCCTGACCAGTGGGTCTTCGACCCCGCTCAAGACGGCGACACCTCCATTGGTGTGGTCACCATTGAGGACGACGGCACCGACACACCCGTGGCCCAGATCGCGGTCGACAACCGCTACGAAGTGCCCACGGAGCTGGTGGTCGACAAGATCGTCGATGGCCCCATCCTCAACGAGGCGGGCGACATTCCGGACGTCGGTCCGTTCGCCATCGAAGTGGTGTGTACCTACGCCGAAGGCACCCCATACGAGCGGGAGGTCTTCGCCGCCGAGTTCGCCTCCAACGACCCCGGCACGCCCATGATGTTCGACCTCATGCATGGCGAAAGCGAGACCCTGACGGACCTGCCGACCGGCACCGTCTGCGATGTCACGGAGACTGACACCGCAAGTGCCAGCGAGAGCACCGTGACCGTGCATCCTGCCGGAGAAACCGCAGAAACGTCCACGGGAACCGCTACCAGCATCGGCCTCAATGAGACCGGAATCTTCACCACGAACCGAGTGACGTTCACCAACACGTACCCCATCGGAGCGTTGGTGGTCACCAAGGAAGTCACTGGTGATGGCGCTGCTGAACGTGGCGATGGACCGTTCATCGTTCACGTCGAGTGCACCTCGGATGAGTTCGGCATCACGTCCTACACCGGTGATCTGACGCTCGGCGGAGATCAGCCGCTCGAAGCGACAGTGACGAACATCCTGGCGCCGTCCACCTGCGTGGTGACGGAGACGGACGATGCTGGGGCTGACACCGTGACGTACACGCCAGGTGAGCCGGGCGACAGTTCCGCCACGGTTCAGGTTCTCGATGGCGAGGAAGCCGAGGCCGCTGCGGTCACCGTCACGAACTTCTTCGAAGCTTTCGCTTCGCTCGAAGTGACCAAGACCGTGGACGAGTCCGTCATGGATGCCGAAGGCAACGTGCCCGACCTTGGCCCCTACTGGATCGCTGTGCAGTGCGTGTACGACGAGGGAGGCGTGAATGAGCATCCCGTCTATGCGGACGGCTACGGCCCACTGGCGCCCATGATCGCGGCACTCGACAACGGTGAAACAGCCGTGTTCGAGAACCTGCCCGCGAACTCCTCCTGTACCGTCACCGAGCTCTACAACGGTGGTGCAGCGTCAACGACGGTGACCGTGGTGACGGCCGATGCCGAGCCCACAGTGACGGACGGCGCTCAAGCGGACCTAGTGCTCACGCCTGGAGACACCAACAGCGCTGAGGTGCTGAACGTGTTCGCCGTGGGTTCGCTTGAACTCGTGAAGGAAATCGTGGGCGCCGGTGCAGAAGACGCCACCGAGCCCTTCGCGTTCACGATCGAGTGCACGTGGGAACGTCCGGACGTTGACCCCGTCACGACCTACAGCGGCACCGTGGTGTTGGGCGGCGGCGCACCGTTGACTGCCACCATTGACGGCATCGCAGCCGGCTCCGTCTGCATCGTCACGGAGACGGACAACGGTGGTGCAGACGACACCCGGCTGGTGCCCGCAGGGGACGGAGACGTGGAAGCCTCCGTGACCATCGGCGCCGATGCCACCGTGACAGTCACGGCCTACAACCAGTTCGACGAAGACGCCACGGGAGTGCTGCCCCTCACCGGCTACCAGGGATGGTGGATCCTGATGATGGCGTTGTTGACACTCGGACTTGGCGGGGCGCTGATCCTGATCGCCAGGCGCAGGGAGTTCTAACGGACCAGGGTCTGAGGCTCTTGTGGGTTAGCCCTCGAGAGCCTCAGACACCACCTGGCGTGCCGCCTGCTCCACCTCACCCAGGTGGGCCTGTGACACAAAGCTCTCCGCATAGATCTTGTACACGTCCTCGGTTCCCGATGGACGGGCGGCAAACCACGCATCGGCCGTGGTCACTTTGAGACCACCAATGGGAGCGCCATTGCCGGGAGCTTCCGTCAGCTTCGCGGTGATCTCCTGACCCGCCAACTCCGTGGCCCGCACCTGGCTGGCGGACAGTGCCTTCAGCTTGGCCTTCTCATCCTTCGTCGCAGTCGCATCCAGACGCGTGTAGTAACTCTGACCCAACTCTTCCACCAAGCCGGCATGGATCTGTGACGGAGTAGTCCCCGTCGCACCCGTGATCTCCGCCGCCAGCAGACACAAGATGAGGCCGTCCTTGTCGGTGGTCCACACCTTGCCCTCGCGGGTCAGGAACGACGCTCCAGCAGACTCTTCTCCACCAAAGCCCACCGAGCCATCCATCAACCCAGGCACAAACCACTTGAAGCCCACCGGGACTTCCTCCACCCGGCGGCCCACCTTGGCGCCCACCCGGTCAATCAGCGAACTCGACACGAGTGTCTTACCAATCCGCGCATCGGCCGGCCACTGCGGGCGTGCCCCGCCAAAGAGATAACTGATGACTGCCGCGAGGTAGTGGTTCGGGTTCATGAGGCCGCCGTCACGCGTCACAATGCCGTGCCGGTCGGCATCCGCATCATTGCCGGTCGCAATGTCGTACGGCGCGGCTCCACCGTCCATCAGCGTGCGCAGGCTCGCCATCGCGTAAGGGGAACTACAGTCCATGCGGATCTTGCCATCCCAGTCCAGCGACATGAAACTCCACGTGGGATCCACCTTGGGGTTCACCACCGTCAGATCAAGACGGTGCTCCTCAGCGATCGCACCCCAATACTCAACCGCAGCACCACCCAAAGGATCAGCGCCGATGCGCACCCCACCATCGCGAATAGCGTCCAGGTTGATCACCTTCGGCAGATCCGCCACATACGCCGCCATGAAGTCGTACGGCTTCACGCACGCTGCGCGCTTGGCACGCTCATACGGAATGCGCTTCACGTGCTTCCAGGCGTTCCCCGCCAGCAGTTCATTGGCGCGGTTCGCAATCCACGAGGTCGCATCCGTATCCGCGGGACCGCCATGAGGCGGGTTGTACTTGAAACCACCATCGCGGGGCGGATTGTGGCTAGGCGTCACCACAATGCCGTCAGCAAGCCCTGGACCGGACGTGCGCAAGCCAGCGGCCGATGCCGCACCGTTCGCGACCAGGATCGCGCGGCTCACCGCAGGCGTGGGAGTCCACGAGTTCCGGGCATCCACCCGCACCTCGACCTCCGCAGCCGCCAACACCTCAATCGCGGTCTCCGTTGCGGGGCCTGACAGCGCATGCGTGTCGAAACCAATGAACAGGGGACCGTCCGTGCCCTGCGCCGCGCGGTACTCCACGATCGCCGCTGTTGTTGCCACGATGTGCGCCTCATTGAACGCCGCATCAAAGGCGCTACCGCGGTGACCGGAGGTGCCGAACACCACCCGCTGCTCAGGATCGTTCGGATCAGGAATCACGTCGTAGTACTTCCCCAACAGGTCATCCACGTTGATGAGGTCCTGGGGCTGGGCGGTCGTGCCTGCGCGCTCGTGCATAGTCCTTACTCTTCCACCATCCCACGCACGCCTGCAACGGAACGTTGGTCAGCATCGGCCCCGCGCCATCCCGTGAGGGCCGCACGTGATCTCAGTCACGCTCACCCCACGAAAACCCCAAGGGTTGATCAAATCTGCCGGTGACGGCGCTAGGCTGGGAGCCGTGGCAGATCTTGACGACTCAGGCACGCCCGGCGACACCGCCGGAAGCGACGCCAGCGTGCGCGGACGCGGCACCCACCGCGGCGCCTCACGCGTTAGCAGCCGCAAGTCCGCGCCCCGCGCCGGACGGGTGCGCCGCCCCGCCGCCACCCCCGAAGACCTCCACGTCGCAGCGGCACTTATCGTCGCTCACAACAGGGCTCGCCGCATCGCTGCCACAGTCCGCGCCGCCCGCGCCATCCCCGGCGTCGACCTCGTCCTCGTCGTCGACGACGCCTCCACCGACAACACCCAAGAACTCGCACGCAAAGCCGGCGCCGTCGTGGTCCGCCACTCCCACTACCGCGGACGCGCCGCATCCATCGAAACCGGCGCATCGGTCATCGCAATGCGTGACGAACCCGGACGCACCCCGCGCGCCATCCTGCTCCTCCCCGGCGCGCTCGGACACCACGCCGTCGGTGCCGCACCCCTGGTTGCTGCCGTCACCGAAGACGTCGCCGACCTTGCCGTCGCCCTCGCAGAAGGCGAACCCCGCGTCGACGGCGCCTCCTCCAAAGCAGCCCGCCGTGCCGTCGAAAAAGCCACCCACTGGACCCCCGAGGAACCCCTCGCGCCCGTCCGCTGCCTCACCCGCGAAGCCCTCGAAGCCTCCATCCCCCTCGCCCGCGGAGCAGGACTCGAAGTCGGCATGATCCTAGACGTCCTCCACGCCGGCCTC
This sequence comes from Demequina sp. B12, assembly GCF_028823635.1. GTDB lineage: Bacteria > Actinomycetota > Actinomycetes > Actinomycetales > Demequinaceae > Demequina. The sequence goes on along the minus strand of NZ_JAPEHU010000001.1, from coordinate 224,662 downwards.
ACTGTCACCGAAGTCGAATGCGAACTGGGACACGTGCAACGCTCCGGCATCGAAGGAGGCGGCCGCGCACGCCTGGCCCGGTACCGTGATGTGATGCTCGCCATCAGCACCCGCCGCGTGAAGACAGGTCTCACGCCCGGACGCACCAGCGAGCCGGCAGCCCCCGGCGCCCCCGCGTCGAGCAACGCCGCCACGCCCGCCGACGACTAAGGACGCCCCACGTGACTGCACTTCCCCGGTACGCCTACCTTGGCCCCGCCGGCACCTTCACCGAAGCTGCACTGCGCACCATGGCCAGCCCGCAGGAAGCCGAGTACGTTCCCTGCGTTGACGTCGTCACCGCCTTGGGTGCGCTGCGCGCCGGAGAAGTCGACTACGCCGTGGTCGCGATCGAAAACACCGTGGAAGGTGGCGTCACCGCTACTTTGGACACCCTTGCGACGGGCGAGCCGCTCGTCATCCTGGGCGAGACGGTCCTGCCCATTGCTTTTGAGTTGTTGGTCCGCCCCGGCACCGAACTGGCAGACATCACCGCCGTCTCCGCCCACTCGCACGCCTGGGCACAAGTGCGCCGCTGGGCAAACTCGACCCTGCCGGATGTCGCTTTCGTCGCATCGTCCTCCAACGCCGCCGCAGCACGTGACCTCGCAAACGAGTCACTGGCGCTCGACGACCTGGGCTTCAACGCAGCCCTGGCCCCACCCGGCACCGGCGCCGCCACTGGCCTCACCGTGCTTGCCGACCGCGTCGCCGACAACGTCTCCGCAGCCACCCGCTTCGTCAAGGTGGGCCGGCCCCGCGCCATTGGCGAACCCACCGGCTCAGACAAAACCACCATCGTGGTCCACCTGCCCACCGACCAGGCCGGTGCTCTACTCCGGATGCTGGAACAGTTCTCCGTTCGTGGCGTCAACCTGTCCCGCATCGAGTCGCGTCCCATTGGGGAACGTCCCGGCGAGTACTCGTTCTCCATTGACGTGCTGGGGCATGTGGGCGAAGCACGCGTTGCTGAAGCGCTCGTGGGGTTGAAGCGCACGTGTCCCGTGGTGCGCTTCCTGGGGTCCTATCCCAAGGCCGACTCCGAGGTGAACCCCGTAGACGTCGGCACCGGCGAGGAAGCCTTCGATCAGGCGCATTCCTGGGTGGATTCGCTGCGCAAGGGCAACCACTAGCCACCTTCCCGCCAAATGGCTCCATTTCGCTGTTTTAGGTACGTATAACAGGCATTTTGTGCCACTTCGCTCGGCCGTGGGGCCGTGGGGCCGATGCTGGGCTTGCGACGCGCCGGTTTCGACGGCTCTGCGTTGTCCCCAAGACCGATGCATGGGGCCGGCGTCCCCAGGGCCGTCGGTTGCGGTGGGGTTGCGTAGCGCGGCCAACCTAACGTCGACCGCATGTCACCACGCTCGACGTTCGCCGTGTTCTCGCTCGCCGCTGCACTAGCCGAGTCTCGCCTCGCCCACCACCGGCGCGAAATAGAAGAGCGATGGTCAAGCGCCACGTTGACGGAGGCTTTGCGGTTCGGAGATGTGGTGAGGGTTGGCCCCGGCCTCTATGCGCACCGCGACGCCGCCACTTCCGTGCCGTGCAAGCTCTCCGTCGCTGCACAGTGGCTGCCCTCCACCGGTGCCGTCGCGGGCCGCGCCGCATTGTGGTGCGCGGGTTGGCGCGATGAGTCTCCACCGGTGATCCATGCTGTGGTGCCGCGCGGTACGCGCACTCCCGCACCCGCTGTGCTCACCGTCCGCCGAACCGACGTACCCATGGACGTCACAGTGATTGACGGCGTGCGCGTGGTCAACCGCGTGGATGCCCTCATTCTCGCGTGGCGATGGACGACTGATCGGGAACGTATGGGCTTCGTGTTCGACGCATTCAGGTCAGGGATCGCGTTCCCCCAGGACGTGCTGCGTCGATCTGCGCATCACCCCAGGTTGCCTCAGCGCGCGGCGCTTGAGGAGGCGTGTGCGCTCGCAACCCGCGGCGTGACGTCGATGTTGGAGTATCGCGCAATGACCGAGGTCTTCACCGGCGATGAGTGGCTGGAGTGGGAGATGCAGGGCAAGGTTCGTGCGGGCGGCCGAACGTTCAAGGTCGACCTTCTCTTGCGCCAAGCCAAGGTCGCCGTTGAGTTTGATGGTGCGCGCTTCCACTCGGACGATGCGCACCGCCGCCACGACATTGAGCGTGACGCTCTCCTCGCGGGTGAGGGTTACGTGACGGTCCGGCTCACGTGGGAAGACGTGACGGGCCGGCCCGAGTGGTGCCGTCAGCACGTGCGCAAAGCGGTCGCGCACCGAATGGCGGGGTTCGCTCCAGAGCGCTAACAGCGGTTCTTGCGCTTCCTGACGGCGTCGCCGGGCATTCTGCTTGGGCCGCCTGCGGGCACGACCCAACCGCCTCTAGTGGCACAAAATGGCTGCTATAGGCCCCTAAAACAGCGAGATGGAGCCATTTCGCGGGAAGTCAGGCGCGGGACGGCGCCCCAGACCGTTCTAGTCCCGCGGAATCCTCACCACAAGCGAACCCGGCTTCACACGACCTCGCAACCGGATCGCCCGGCCCAACGACTCGCCATCAACCTGAACCCGCTGCGGCGACTCCATCTCGATACTGACAGCCGTCCCACGCGCATGATCGATGCGAGACGTGCGCCACGCACTCAACAGTTCGGACTGCTTGATTCCTGCACCTTGGGCCACAACCGATCCCAACAGTTCGGTCCAGCCCACGATGCCGCCGCGGGCGTCCAAAGTGGCGATATCGAGCTGGGCGTCCGTGATGGAGGCGTCGGGGATCAGTTGCAGGCCGCCGGGTAGCCGGCCAGCGTTCGCGAGCAGCACGGTGCGCATTTCTGCTGTCACTTCGTCGCCGTCGTCAACCGCAACGGTGGCGGTCATGCGCTTGTCGCCCAGGTGTTCCACGGCGGCAAAGAAGTACGCGAGCCAGCCCACGCGCTTCTTGAGGGTGGCATCGGCGCCTGCGACCATCTCTGCGTCGATGCCTGCGCCGGCCATCACCAGGAACAGGTGGGTGCCGTCTTCGCCGTGGCCGGGGAAGGCACGTTCGACGTCCATGTAGCCCACGTCGACTGCTTGGCTGGTGCCTTCGAGGATGACGCGGAGTTGTCCGTCGACGTCGTTGAGGGGGATGTCGAGGTTGCGGGCGAACAGGTTGCCGGTGCCCATCGGCATGATTCCCATCGCCACGTCGCGTCCCACCAGTGCCTCGGCGACTGCACGGACGGTGCCGTCGCCACCGACGGCGACCACGACATCGGCCCCTGCTTCGATGGCGGCGCGTGCTTGTCCGGTGCCGGGGTCTTCGATGGTGGTGTGGAGCCACAGAGGTTCGGGGAGGTATCGCTCGGCGCAGGCGCGGAGGACTCGCTCTCGCAGTTCGGTGACGCCTGTCTTGGAGGGGTTGGCGACGAACGCGACTACTTGCCGTTCGCGGCCCTGGAGTGCGCCTGCTTGTTCGGCGGTGGCGCTGGAGATAGGAGTGATGCGCAGCAAGCGACGCCAAAACAGCGGGACCGAGAGCGGATCGCGGCTGCCGACGCGTCGCACCACCGTGATGGCAAGGACGAGCGCCACGACGGCGATCACTAGGGCGGAAGCCCCGAGCGTGATGGGGAGGACCATGACAGGAGCCTACCTAGCGTCGCCCCGTTAGACTCGCGGACATGATTGACCTCAAGCTCTTGCGTGCCGAACCCGAGCTCTTCCGCGCTAGCCAGCGTTCTCGGGGCGATGACCCGGCCATTGTGGACCAGGTGTTGGCCGCTGATGCCGAGCAGCGTGCAGCATTGACGGAGTTTGAGGCCAAGCGTGCCGAACAGAAGTCGTTGGGTAAGCAGGTGGCGCAGGCTCAGGGCGATGAGAAGCAGGCGTTGCTGGCTCACACCAAGGAGTTGGCGGCGCGTGTGAAGGAGTTGCAGGCGACGGCCGATGCCGCGGCCACCAAGGCTGTCGAGCTTGCGCGTTCCTTGGGTAACGTGCCGGAGGACGGTGTTCCTGCGGGCGGTGAAGATAACTTCACGGTGCTGCGTCATGAGGGCCAGGTGCGGGATTTCGCGGCCGAGGGCATCGAGGTTCAGGACCACCTGGCCATTGGCGAGGGCCTTCAGGCGATCGACATGGAGCGTGGCGCGAAGGTGTCGGGCGCGCGTTTCTATTTCCTGACTGGTGTGGGCGCGCAGCTTGAGCTTGCGGTGTTGAATGCGGCGATGAACCTGGCGACGGAACGTGGTTTCACTCCCATGATTACGCCCACGCTTGTGCGTCCGGAGACGATGGCTGGCACGGGCTTCTTGGGTAAGCACGCGGATGAGATTTACTTCCTTGAGCGCGATGAGTTGTACTTGACGGGCACCTCTGAGGTGGCGCTCGCGGGCTATCACACGGACGAGATCATCGATCTGGGCGACGGCCCCAAACGTTATGCCGGTTGGAGTGCGTGCTACCGCCGTGAGGCTGGTTCGGCGGGCCGTGACACGCGGGGCATTATTCGCGTGCACCAGTTCCACAAGGTGGAAATGTTCTCCTATGTGACGGCGGCCGATGCTGCGGCTGAGCATGCACGTTTCCTCTCCATTGAGGAGGAAATGCTCAAGGCCCTTGAGCTTCCGTACCGCGTGATTGATACGGCGGCGGGCGACTTGGGTTCGAGTGCTGCCCGCAAGTTTGACTGTGAGGCGTGGCTGCCGAGCCAGGAACGGTGGATGGAGGTCACGTCGACCTCGAACTGCACCACGTATCAGGCGCGTCGTCTGGCGATCCGCGAGCGGGCCGAGAGGGGCACCACGCCCGTGGCGACCATTAACGGCACCATCGGGACCACCCGGTGGATTGTGGCGTTGTTGGAGAACCACCAGCAGGCTGACGGCTCCGTGTATGTGCCGGAGCTTTTGCGCCCGTACCTGGGTGGTCGTGAGTTCCTGACTCCTGTCGCGTAGGGGCATTGCGGGCACGACGGGGGCCGATGCGCGGGTTCGGGCAGGCGGTGCGGGTTCACTGTCGTGTCGGGTGGTCGTCGTAGGCTCGTGTCATGAGTCCGGCCCTGGAAGACATGAATCCGCCGCTCGGTCCTGACACGTGGAGGCTGTTGGGTCTCGACATTGACGGCACCCTGATGCATTGGGGTGGTGACATTTCCCCGCAGGTGGCGCGTGCTGTTGAGCAGGTGCGGATGTGCCGCAATCACGTGATCTTGGCGACGGGTCGCAACATCATTGCGACGTTGCCGGTGGCCGAGCAGTTGGGGATTCGTCGCGGGTGGGCCGTGTGTTCGAACGGTGCGGTGACGATCCGGTTGAACCCTGCGACGCCAGGGGGCTACGACATTGTGGAGACGGTGACGTTTAATCCGCGGGCGGCGCTCGAGTTGATTCGCGAGGAGATGCCTGACGCGTACTTTGCGGTCGAGGACCTGGGTGTGGGTTTCCGGGTGAGCCGTGAGTTCCCCATGGGTGAGTTGGTGGGCCGGCAGCGTGTCGTGGATGACTTTGACGAGTTGTCTCATGAGGAAGCGACCCGTGTCGTGATCCGCGCTCCCGGTGCGGATGTGAGCCATTTTGATGACTTGGTGCGCCGCATCGGCCTCAATGACGTGACGTATGCGGTGGGGTATTCCGCGTGGCTGGACTTGACGCCTCCTGGGGTGACCAAGGCATCGGCCCTGGAAGCGCTCCGCCGCAAGCTAGGGATCTACCCGGATCACACCGTTGCGGTGGGGGACGGCAACAACGACATCGAAATGCTGAGGTGGGCTGGTCAGTCGGCGGCGATGGGGTCGGCGCCGCGTCCGGTCATGGAAGCAGCCGATGAAGTGGTGGGCTCCGTGGACGAGGATGGCTTGTTGCAGGTGCTTGAGCGTCTGATTGATCCGGATCGTTTGGCTGTTTTGTAGCGCGACGGTGACGATTGCTGGCCTGGTGGTCGGAGTCGTCGCTAGGGTGGCGCCATGACGTGGCTTACCACTCCTTCACACCACCGTTGGCTCGAGGCAGAGTCGGCACGCTTGTTGACGTTTGGGCGGGCGAGCCGGATTTCTCGTGGAGGGTTCGGTGGTCTCGACGCTGCCGGCCAGCTCCCTGAGGGTGCCGAGGCGGAACTGTGGATCACGTGCCGTATGACGCACTGCTATTCGCTTGCGACGTTGATGGGGCATCCGGGTTCGGCTGCGTTGGTGGATCACGGCATTGATGCGTTGCGTGGGCGTCTCCGTGACCACGACCATGGCGGCTGGTTTGCTGCGGTGGGTGAGGACGGTCCCACGAATGACGCCAAGCAGGCGTACGCCCACGCGTTTGTGGTGTTGGCGGCGTCGTCTGCGGTGGCGGCGAAGCGGCCCGATGCTGCCGAGCTGTTGGACGACGCGCTCGCGGTGATCGAGGAACGGTTCTGGGATGACGACGCGGGGATGACGTTGGAGGACTTCTCCCGGGACTGGTCCGAGTCGGAGGACTATCGCGGGCTGAACTCCACGATGCACATGGTGGAGGCGTTCCTTGCGGCCGCCGACGCGACCGGTAACCGGGTGTGGTTGGACCGGGCGTTGCGGATCGTGGAGCGGGTGATGGACCGGTTTGCGCCGTCGCATGACTGGCGTTTGCCTGAGCACTTCGATGCGGACTGGACGCCGTTGTTGAGCTACAACGAGGACGACCCCAAGCATCCGTTCCGTCCTTTTGGGGCGACGATCGGTCATGGTTTTGAGTGGGCGCGGCTGACGGTGCAGTTGTCGTTGTCGTTGCAGCAGCGTGGTTTGGTGGCTCCCGAGTGGATGCTGCAGGCGGCGCGGTCGCTGTATGACGCATCGGCCCGTGACGGCTGGAACGTGGATGGTGAGCGTGGCTTTGTGTACACGGTCAACTGGGAGGGTGAGCCGGTGGTGCGGGAGCGCATGCACTGGGTGAGCGCGGAGGCGATTGCCGCTGCTGCCGTGTTGTGGCGTGCCACGAAGTTGCCGCTGTTTGCGGAGAACTACCAGGACTGGTGGGATTTCGCGGGCGACCACCACCTCGACTTTGAGGGTGGCTCCTGGTGGCATGAGTTGGATCCGCAGTTGCAGGTCGCTGGGACGGTGTGGCCGGGCAAGGTGGATCTGTATCACGCGTTGCAGGCGACGCTCATTCCGCGTTTGCCGGTGACTCCTTCGCTGGCTGCGTCGCTTGCGGCCAGCAATCTGGACTGACGGACGGCGCTCCAGCTACGGCAGGAGCAGGAGTTTTCCGCATACGTTCCCGGCGGCAAGGTCGTCGTGTGCCTGTTGTGCCTGCGCCAGTGGGTACGTGCCGTGAATGACGGGCGCCACAGCGGTGGGGACGAGCGGCCACAGGTCGCGCTCGACTCCGGCAACGATCGCGGCTTTTTCCTTGTGGGGGCGCGAACGCAAGGTGGTGCCGATGACGCGTGCACGTTTGCCGAGTAGCGTGCCGAGGTTGATCTCACCGCGCGAGCCCTTCTGTAGCCCGATGACGACGAGCGTGCCACCGGTCGCCAGTGCCGCGAGGTTGTCGGTCAGGTAGGCAGCGCCCACCACGTCGAGGATGATGTCCGCGCCGCCATACGTGCGGGCGGCGTCCACGAAGCTTTCGGAGCGGTAGTTCACGGCAGTGTGGGCACCCAGGGCGGCGCATCGGGCCGCGCGTTCGTCGCTGCCTGCGGTCGCGATGACTGTCATCCCCATGGCGCGTGCGACCTGGATGGCGAGAGTGCCGACGCCGCCTGCGCCGCCGTGGATCAGGACGGTCTGTCCGGCGCGCGCACCCGCGGCATCAAAGTTGGACCACACGGTGCAGGCTGCTTCCATGAGTCCGCCTGCCGCGATCAGGTCCAGGCCCTCTGGAAGGGGGAGTGCAAGGTCTTCGTGGAGGGCTACCCGTTCCGCGTAGCCGCCGCCAGCAAGCAAAGCGACCACGTGGTCGCCGGGCCGATGCCGGGATACCTGGTCGCCGACCTCCCGCACGGTTCCACTGACCTCGAGGCCTGGCCAGGTGGGTGCGCCCGGCGGTGGCGGGTAGTGGCCTGTGGCTTGGAGAAGATCGGCGCGGTTGACGCCTGCGGCGGCGATGTCGATGACGATCTCTTGCTGACCGGGTGTCGGGTTTGGTGCTTCCTCCACATCCAGGACCCCGTTTTGCATCTGAGTGCGACAAGTGGAAATAATCACACGGAGTCCTGGGGGTTTCGCGTCATATGCGCCACGTTATAGCGTGTCTGACCATAGGTGGGCCCTGAGGTCTTCAAGTTTTCGGCACAAGCGCCGATAACCGAGAGAGTCGGAGAGGCATTGACGTCGCTCTGACCGTCCGTTGCGACGGACGACGATGGCTCGTGAGGGTGAGGGTAAATGCTCGACAGACTGGGGATTCGCGGGAAGGTACTCGCAGTAGTTGCGGTGCCTATTCTGGTCCTGATCCTGGCCGCGGGCGTCATCGTGTGGCAAGCCGCACAGTCGCTGGGCCAGGCCCGTGACGCGGAACGCGTTCTTGACGTGCTCGGCACCATCCAAGAGGTGCAGACCGACTTCCAGAACGAACGTTGGGCAGCCACGAACTTTGTGCACAGCGTCCAGGATGGTGAGAGCAAGCTCGAGACCGCCTATGAGGCGACCGATGCTGCCATTGCGGACCTTGAAGCCCGTGCCGAAGCGATCGAACCTGATGAACTGACCGGTGTCCTGGACGGTCCTTCACCCGAAGAACTGATGGACGAGGTCGACGCCGCGATTAACCGTGGCGCTTCCGGTCTGTACATGGAGGATGCTCGCGCCCTTGGCGTTGGAGCCCCCACTGAAGAGTCCGCCGGCTGGGTCGTGTTCCCCGGGGAGGACGACATCGCAGCGATGCAAGCTGCCTACACGGCCGCCGCGGAAGAGGTCAGCGCGATCGCAGACTCGCTTCCCGAGTCGTACAACATGGACGTCCCGCTGGCAGCACTGTCCTTCCGTCTGAACAACGAGTCCGAGTTTGCGACGACCTTGTTCACGGAGCCGGTTGACTTCCGCACCGAGTTTGAGCAGGCAGCCACAGCAACCAACGCTGCTGTCGAAAAGTTGGGCGTCTCGTCTGACCTGTTGCAGGTCAACGCAGACAACGAACAGGCTCTCGCGGTTCTCGCTGAAGCCGAGCAAGCACTCGCCCAGTTGCCCGCCATCCGTGCGAGCGTCGCTGACACGAGTGTGAACGTGGCGTATCTGACGAACTTCTACACCGGTGTGGTGGACAGCACCGTGCGATCCTCCACCGTTGTGGGTGTGACGATGGAAGGCCAGGAAGTGGTGCAGGGACTCCAGGCGTACGCCTCCCTCGACACCCTCGTGGAGCGCATCAAGTTTGAAGAGACCGTCACGCAGCGCCTGATCCGTGCGGGTGCGTTTGCTCCTGGTGAGATTGCCCAGGCCAGAACGATGACGACGCGCACCGACATTGCTCTTGAAGCCGCGCAGGACGCGTCGCAGACGGTGCCGGGCACCTCTGAAGTGCCGAACTACGGTGGATCAGCCGCGGACAACGACGGCACCGCTGACTCGTTCGTCTCCGTCCGTACCCAGGTCCTTACGGGTCTTGACGCATCCCTGATTGGTGAACGTGACGCCGACTGGCCCGCACAGGTGGGCGCAGAACTCGAGGTGTACGAGCCCCTTCGCGCCGACATGTGGGACTACGTCGAGTCGGAGGCAGCTGCAGCCCGTCAGGCCGCGGTGTGGCAGACGGTTCTGACGGCCTTGGTCGCTGTGATCGTTATTGGTACGTCGCTCGTGGTCGCATTGCTGATCGCCCGCCGTATCGTGGGCCCGATGCGCCGCCTGACCACGACGGCAACGGCAGTCCGTACTGAGCTGCCTCGCCTGGTGGAGCGCGTTGCAGTTCCGGGCGAAGACGTCGACGTTTCCGAAGTGCAGATCCCCGTGGAATCGCAGGACGAGGTTGGCCGTCTGGCAGAGGCGTTTAACGCGGTCAACGCGACCACGCTGTCGATCGCATCCGAGCAGGCCGCCCTGCGTGGATCGATCTCTGAGATGTTCGTTAACGTCGCACGTCGTGACCAGGTGCTGCTGAACCGCCAGCTCGCCTCGATCGATGACATGGAGCGCACGGAGGACGACCCGGACACGCTGACCAAGCTGTTCGCGCTTGACCACTTGGCAACGCGAATGCGTCGTAACTCGGAATCTCTCCTGGTGCTCGCAGGTATTGACACCGGTCGCCGCTTGCGCCGCCCGATGCCGCTGTCGGACGTGGTGCGTACCGCATCGTCCGAGATCGAACTCTATGAGCGCGTTGAACTCGAACTCCACGAGGACCCCGCGATGCTGGGTCACGCCGCGCTGACAACCGCACACCTGTTCGCGGAGCTGCTGGAGAACGCCACCGTGTTCTCCGACCCGGGCTCCCGTGTGGCAGTCACCACGACCCGCCAGGGCGACTCGTACCGCGTTGAGATCGCTGACGACGGCATCGGCATGACCGACTCTGAGGTCGCGGACGCGAACGCCCGTGTCGCCTCGACTGCGGCCTCCGAAATCCTGGGTGCGCAGCGCCTGGGCCTGTTCGTGGTCGGTCGTATTGCTCGCCGCGTGGGCGCGACCGTTTCGATCGCATCCCGCGAAGGCGAAGGCACTGTCGCGACCGTGCTGCTGCCCGTCACTCTGTTCGCCTCTGACACGGATGCCGCACCCGTCGACATGCCCCCAGTCGCAGCATCGGCTCCCTCGAACGTGCCGTCGCAGCAGGCTCCGGCTACGGCACCTGTGGGTGGCTCGGCCTACGCTCCTGCGGCAGTTGAACAGGGCACGAGCCTGTCGGGTCGGTCCGACGGTCTGCCCGCACGCGGTGACGGACTCCCGGCTCGTAGCGGCGCGTTGCCGACCCGCAACGAACCCGCAGAAGCGCCCGCGAACTCGATCGACGACCTCATTGCAGCCGATGCTGCGGCAGCGCCCGTAGCCGAGGCCACCAACCCCGAGGCACTGACGGACGGCAACAGCGCCGCCGGTTTGCCTTCGCGACGCCGCCGCACCGCCCCTGGCGTGTCCGATGCGGAACGCGAACGCAACAGCGTGGTCGGTCTGCCGGCACGCGCCACCGACGAACAGTTGTCGGCGCTGGCCGCCGAGGCTGGCGGTGGCTTTACTCCGGCAGTGGCAGCGAGCGAGATCTCCCCCGAATCGCTCGAAGAGCGTTCGTCGATGTTCCGCGGCTTCCGTTCGCGTCGCGACAACGAAGACGCCCAGGGCCAGACCCCGGCCACGCCGCTCCCGAGTCGCCCCAAGGTCCAGTCCGCGCCCGAGATCCCCGGGTTCGCACCGTCGGCTCCGGAGTTCGAGGACCGTGCCCCCGCACAGCCCACGCCTGAGCCCCAGGACAACTCCGGACGTAACGCCGCTATCACGGGAACTGCCGCGGCTGGCGCTGCAGCGTTCACTGCGGCCGCGTTCTTTGGTGGACGTGACCGTTCCGCAGCGTCGGCGGCTTCTGCGCCCGAACCTCGCGACGCTGGGATTGAGCCGGTTGACGCTGCCCTGTACAGCGCCGACCAGTACAGCGCCGACCAGGCTGCTGAGCCGTCGGCAAGCGTGCCCGAGCCCGAGCCCACCCCCACGTACGAACTTGAGCCGGACGCGGCAGCAGGAGTTGCCGGCTTCCGCATGCCCAAGCTCGACTCGGTGTACTCGGCACAGTCCGCGTTGTCGGCGCAGTCCGCCGTGGTGGACGAAGAACCCGCTGTTGCCGAGGAACCCGTGGTTGCCGAGGAACCCGCTGCCGCGGCCGTGACCCCGGCGGAGCCGGACGCCGCTCCCCAGATGCCTTCGTTCCTGGCAGAAGCGCCCGCAGTGCGCTCCGCGGAGGAACCGTGGAGCGCAGTGGAACCTGCAGCCGCGGATGCCCCTGTAGACCCGGCACCGTACTCAGTTCCTGAGGTGGACTCGGCACCGGAAGCAGCCTCATCGGTTGACGCCATGCCGGAAGTCTCCGCGGCACCCGCTGACGCGTTCGTTGTGCCGATGCTGGAGGAGGACGAGCCGCAGGCTGAAGAAGTACCAGCATTCAGCCCTGCAACGAACCCCTTCGCGCCGGTGTTTGCCGCTGAGGCTGAGCCGCAGCCCGCATCGTCCGCTCCTGAAATTGAGGACCGCGAACCGGCCTACGAGCCGTGGGAACAGCAGGCCCCAGCCGCACAGGAGCCGCAGGCGCCGCACTATGGCAGCTACGACAGCCCCGCCGCGGCTACCCCTGCTGCTCCCTTCCAGCCTGAACCTCAGCAGCAGTCGCCCTTCGGTGCGGCACCGCTGGCACCCACGCCGTGGACGGGGTCTGGAGCAACGGACAGCCCCACCGGCTCGCCGGTATCGGCGGCATCAGCCGATGCTCCTCAGTTGGACGCGTTGATCCAAAGCGCAGTGGAAGAGGACCACAAGCCAGGGTTCTTCTCCCGCCTGTTTGGTCGTGGCCCGCGCGAAGACAAGGTCGAACAGGTCGCCGAAAGCCCCGCGTCGGCTGCCGGTGTGTCGTTCAACCCGATCGCCGCGGCGCCGCACTCGTCTGCGCGTTCCGCAGCATCGGCTCCCGAACCCAGCATGCCCCCGGCGCGTCCGTCGTTCATGCCAAGCGCGGAAGCCGCACCCTCGTATGAGGCACCTGCTGCCGCGCCGAGCGCAAGCGGCGGCTGGGCCCCCCAGGCCACGCCGTCGCAACCAGAGCCTGAGCCTGCACCGTTCGTGCCGTCTGCACCGGAGCCCGTCTCGGAGGCCCCTCAGGCGTTCGAACCTGCGCCGCAGTCGTTCCAACCCGCTCCTCAGTCCTTCGAACCGGCCCCTCAGGCATTTGAACCTGCGCCGCAGTCCTTCGAACCGGCTCCGCAGGCTTTCCAGCCGGAAGCCGTTCGTGACCAGTGGGGCCAGTCGGAGTCTGCGGACGAAGGCGCATCCTTCAGCCCCGATGACCTTGCACGCGCTACGGGCTGGGAAGCCGCCGGCCAGAGCGCAATCCAGGCCGCGGAGCCAGAGGTTTCCTCGGGATACCAGCCCATCATCCAGCCGGAGCCCCTGCCGGATGATGAGCCGGACATGACGAGCGCTGTCTTCTCAGAACTTTCCTCGTTGGCTGCGGAGCGGCCGAAGGTGGAGAAGACTCGGGCGGGCTTGCAGAAGCGTCGCCCGGCGGACGCTCCTCCGGTCGAGGTGAAGCCGCTTGCGGCCGAACCTACGGCCACCCCGAGCGCAGACCGCGACGCGGAAGCTGTGCGTCACCGCTTCAGTTCTTTCTACTCGGGCACGCAGCGCGCACGCTCGGACGTTGAAGCAATGGACCGCGATTCTGCCGAAGCTGGACGTCAGGAATAGCGGAACCATGGACAATTACTCATATCTCAATGTGCTCCATCGCTGGAGCAGCAACCTCAAGGAGGACCAGTGACCGAGCTCAGTACTGAAGCCACTAACTTTGGCTGGCTGCTGGACAACTTTGTTCAGACAGTGCCAGGAACTCGCCACACGCTCGTCGTCAGTGCTGACGGCCTGCTCATGGCGATGTCGAAGAACCTCGACCGCACGGGTGGCGACACCCTTGCAGCCGTGGTGTCTGGCATGGCTAGCCTGACGCGTGGTGCCGCACGCCAGCTCCAGGCAGGTGAAGTTCGCCAGTCGATCATCGAAATGGACGAACTGTTCCTGTTCCTCATGAGCGTGTCGAACGGCTCCGTGCTTGCCGTGGCAGCCGACTCCACGTGCGACGTGGGCCTGGTGGGTTACGAAATGACCCTCTTGGTTTCGCGTACCGAGAATGCGCTGACTCCGCAGCTGATCACGGAGATGCGCCAGAACTTGCCCACTGACGGGGAGACCCGCTCCTAAGGGAGAAACATCATGACTGACCACCTTTACGAGGAGGAGGCCTACACGGTCCGGCCCTATGCCGTGACCGGTGGGCGGGTCAGCGCTGCAAGCAAGGACCTTCCGATGGAAGCCCTCGTGGAGGCGCGCTCCACTACACAGACTTTTACGGGGTTGACCCCGGAGAAGAAAAAGATCCTGCAGCTCGCTGCGGGTCAATATCAATCCATCGCGGAACTTTCGGCGCACACTCGGCTCCCGCTGGGCGTGGTCCGTGTCCTCGTGACGGATCTTGCTACTGACAACCACCTTGTGATTCATACCGGCGGCACTGCCAACGACAAGTCAACGCATGACGAGTCGGGCGGCCTGTCGCTCAGTCTTCTGGAGAGTGTCCTTGATGGCATCGCAGCCCTCTGACGCGGCGGTCGCGCCCAGCGCGCCGCACGTCGCTCCTACCGTTGTCAAGATCGTGATCGCCGGCGGGTTCGCCGTCGGCAAGACGACCTTCATCGGATCCATTTCCGACATCGACCCCCTCAACACTGAGGCGGCAATGACGGAGAAGTCCATCGGCGTGGACGATGCGGGCGGCGTGACCGACCGCAAGACCACCACGACCGTGGCCATGGACTTCGGACGCATCGCCCTTCCCGGTTCGCTGTGGCTGTACCTCTTCGGTACGCCCGGTCAGGACCGCTTCTTGTTCATGTGGGACGACCTTGTTCGCGGCGCCATCGGTGCCGTGGTGCTGGTCGACACGGAGCGCCTTGAACAGTGCTTCCCCGCAGTGGACTACTTCGAGGGTCGCGGCGTTCCGTTCATTGTGTGCGTCAACTGCTTCGATGGCGTGGCACGCCACAAGCTGGAAGACGTGCGCGAGGCCCTGGGCATCCCCGACGAGGTTCCGATCATGTACACGGACGCTCGGGAAAAGTCGGCAACCAAGCAAGCGTTGATCGCGGTCGTTCAGCTCGCGATGCGCCAGCTCCAGAAGAGCTGATTGCAGACGGCCTATGCGTGCGCAATGGCGCGTGCGCATAGGCTGATGGCTCCGAGATATCCTTGCCAACGTGATCTATCTCGACGGCTCCGCATTGTGCAGGTTCCTGCCTGGCGTGCGGTACTTCGACGAGTTCGCTGAGTGGGTGTTGCCGCGCCTGGATCAAGTGGCGACCACACAGTTAGGCCTGACTGAGGTCCGCCAGGCCGCCGAGCTGTATCCGCGTGAGGAGAAGGCTAAGGCCTTCGACGTCGTGGAGCAGATCCGTTCGCGGGTGCCGGTGATTCGGTTCTCGGATCAGAACGTGGGTGTGTCAACGCACGCGTCCGCGGTGTTGCGACCGTTTGCGGCGTTGCACCTGGGTGCAGCGGTGGCTCATCCGTCGATTGATCGCATTGCTACCTACGACGCGGACCTTGCCACGGTCGCGTTGATCTATGACTTGACCGTGGTTTCGCCAGGAATGCCTCCGGGCTGGCACAATGGCACGGCTGGGGCGTGAGCCCCGCATGGAGAGTTGACCGAGTGGCCGAAGGTGACGGTCTTGAAAACCGTTGAGGCGTTTTAGCGTCTCCGTGGGTTCGAATCCCACACTCTCCGCTCGACAGCATGAGGGCCGCGTCCGTGAGGGCGCGGCTTTTGTGCGTCTGGGGGGGGCGTTGCGGGCCGTGCCTGACATGCTGCGGCTGGGGTGGCCGGCGTGTTCCGTGTGACACCCCGTGGGCGACCTTGGGGCGTGTCAGGGACGGCCCGGTGCGCGTTCGCAGCGACCCAGTCTGCGGCCGCCCAGCGCGTGGTTCCTCACACGCACGGCACCCACTTTGCTCAGGGACGGTCCGTGCCGGTACTCTGAGTGCGCATTCGGGAGACGTGACTGAGCGGCCGAAAGTGCATCCCTGCTAAGGATGTGATGGGGTAACCCATCCGTGGGTTCGAATCCCACCGTCTCCGCTGTGACAAGGTGAAGGTCCGTCTGGGTGTCATCAAGGCCCCAAAACAACCTGTACACTTGTGACTCGGCCCTGATGGGCCACGCGCCCGTAGCTCAACGGATAGAGCATCTGACTACGGATCAGAAGGTTGGGGGTTCGAATCCCTCCGGGCGCGCGGATGACGCTCTCACTGTTCGCAGTGGGGGCGTCTTTTGCGTTTCCTGGGGGCAAGTTTTGCTCAACGGGGGACGTGAGTCCTGAGTGTGATCCGGATCACAATGAGAGTCTGGAACCGGTCACAAAGATATGGCCCCCGGTGTCGTCGATCACGAGATCCGCACCAACACTCAGTAGCACTTGTTGCCGCCTGCGGGCGCGACCCCGGTTTCCTTCCCCGGATCCATTGGAGTCGTGCAGTGTCGAAGTCTCACGCAGTTCCCTTGTCCCTCCCCTCACCAGTCGCCGCCCGCGTGTGCGCGGCTGTCGCCGTCGTGGGGGCCGTGATGGCTGCCGGTGTCATGGCGGCCGGGCCAGCGTCCGCAGCCGCGGTAGCCCTTGCGGTGCGTTCCACGGGTGCCGATGCGGCGTCCCGCACCCTGGGGTGGGAGGCCCGCGTGCAAGGACAGGATCGCGGTCCCACCGTGATCACGAGCGCTTGGTCAGGCCCCCTGACCCTCACGGGGAGCCCGGGGGTCACGTGTGAACTCGCCAATGGCGCCTCGAGCGTCGTGGGGTCGTCCCACCTGCATTGGCAACACTCGGCGGGAGGCTTCTCGCTACGGATCACGGACCACTGCGACGGACAGTTTGTGCTCCAGTACCGCACCGCGGTGCCCACATCCGGGGCAGCCGATGCGACGTACACCACGACCGTGACCTCCCTAGGTCTGGGGTCCGCCGCGGCGGATGCCACCTGGAGCGTTGCGGCCCCAGCGATTCCGGACCCGGTCGTGACGCCTGAACCGGTCGTCGCCGCGACTCCCACCCAGACGCCGACTCCCACGCCAACCGCCACACCAACCGCAACGCCTACAGCCACACCAACCGCGACGCCTACAGCCACACCTGCCGCCGTGCCCACGGCGAATCCATCGACACCGGCGCAGACTCCGACGCCCACACCAGTCGCCACTCCTGTGGCCACGCCTGCTCCCGTGCAGACACCGAACTTCCCGGCGGCCGCGGAGACGGTCACGGACGCAGTCCCGTCGCTGCTGCCGCAGTCCGCACCCATGCGCCTGTTGCTGGTGAGTCCCGAGTCGCCGGACGCAGTGGCGTTCGTTGACGTTCCGCGCCCGCTGTCACTGGCTGGCGGATTGCTGCCCTCGAGCGTTGAGTCCACTTTGGTTCCCGTGGTGGTTTCCGCGCCGATGACGGTTTCGACGCCCGTGCTGACGCCGCCTTTGACGCCGGCCCTGGTGCCTTCGGTCACACCGCACCAGGTGCCAACGGTGACCCACGGCACGCTGGTCACACAAGTGCCCACCGTGGTCCCGCAGGGAGTGCCGCAACCCGTGGAGGTCGGTGGCACGGACCTCGTATCACTGCCGTCGTCGACGGGGCCGTCTGTAGAGCTCCCGTCGCCTGAGCCGGAGGCCGTCGTGACGCGCGCCGAGCCAGACGCGCCGGCCACCGTGCCAGAAACGCAGCCCGTCGCTACCGCGCCGGAGACCACTTCAGACGCCACACCGCTTGAGCCCACCCGAGCATCGGCCCCCGCCCTGGCCGCGACGGGTACGAACTCGCTGCCGCTGGCTGCCGTCGCATCGGCCCTTGTGCTGGTGGGTGTTGCCGCGATCGCTACGGACCGCAAGCGCCGCAGGGGCCTGTGACGGGGTTAAGGTCGTGGGGTGACCGCACTGACTGATCTCGCTGACGAGTACTACGCCTACCGCCAATCCACCGACCTGTTCCGCTTGCTGTGGGATGGATCGTTGGAGAACTTGGATCAGTGGGAGGACGTCTCGCCGGGCGGGATAGCGCAGCGGCAGGAGCGTTTGCGTGACTTCGTGGAGAGGGCGCATGCACTGGAGATCGACGAGTCCAACCCGCATGAGGTCGCGTTGCGTGACACGGTCGCGGTGACGGCGCACGCCGCTGACCTGGAACTCCAATGGTCGGTGGAACTCAATGTGGTGAACCCGCGCATTGGCGTACTGTCGCTCGCTGAGGTGTTCCTGAGCCGTTTCCCGTTGAAGACGGACGAGCACGGCGAGCAGTACCTCGCCAAGGTTGCGGCGTTCCCTGCGTTGCTGGACGACATCATGGCTGCCGTCCAGGCCGCAGCCCTGGAAGGCCGCGTCACGCTTGCCACGCACCTGCGCCAGACCGCTGAAGCGTTGCTGGACCTCACCCAGAACTCTGCGCCGCTGACCGCCCAGGCCGCTCCCACGGAAAGTTCAGATGCGGATGCGTGGAAGGCTCGCCTGGACGACGTTGTCGCCACGGAGGTGGTGCCGGCATTGCAGCGGACGGCCGATGCTTTGGCGGACGTGGCGGCCCGCGGACGCGGTGACGACGAGCCGGGCTTGGTGCACGTGGAAGGTGGCGCTGAACTCTACGAGCAGTTGGTGCGCTCCTACACGACTCTGCCGATGACGGCGCAGGAGGTTCACGACCTTGGCCTGCGGGTGATCGACGAACTTGAAGCGGAGTATCGACAGCTGGCAGGACCGTTGCTGGGTACGCAGGACAATGCGGAGATCTATCGCCTCCTGCGTGACGACGAGTCCATGCATTACACCTCGGGTGAGGCAATTGTCGCGGACGCCACCACCGCTCTTGAACGTGCCCAGGCTGCCGCGCCGGAATGGTTTGCGCGCATGCCGGTTTCGCCGTGTGTGGCGCTCGCCATTGAATCTGGCCCGGTGGCGTTTTACGCCCCGCCATCGCAGGCGACGGGTAAGCCTGGTGAGTTCTTCTTTAACGCATCAAACCCGGCCGCCTGGTCAACATACGAGTTGGAAGCGATCGCTTTCCACGAGGCGATTCCTGGCCACCATTTGCAGTTCGCTTTCCATGAGGAAGCGGAGGATCTCCACCCTGTGGTGAAGCACTTTGGTGTGACCGCATATCTGGAGGGATGGGGCTTGTACACGGAGCGTCTCGCGGATGAGATGGGATTGTACAGTTCGGACCTTGCTCGCGTGGGCATGCTGGCTGCGGATTCGCTACGCGCGTGCCGCTTAGTGGTGGACACGGGCATGCATGCGCTGGGCTGGACGCGCCAGGAAGCGATCGATTACATGGTGGCGCACTGCCCGCTCAGCACCGATCAGATTGTGCAGGAGATCGACCGTTACATCGGTCTGCCGGGGCAAGCCCTCGCGTACATGGTGGGACGCAGGGAAATCGAGTCGATCCGAGCGGAAGCTGAGGCGTATGACGGTTTCGACATCCGTGAGTTCCACGACGCACTGCTGCGTTACGGGATGGTTCCGTTGACGACTTTGCGTCGCATCGTGGCGCTCACACGGGAGCGCTAGGGTAAGAACGTCCTCGCACTCGCGGGAACGCACACCCGTCGTACAAGGAGCATTTCAGTGGAATTCTTTGAGAACTTCCTCGCAATCTTGCTGTTCACCCTCTGGATCATGGTGGTCATCACGTTCTTCGTGGTGGTCATCCGGATCATCATGGACATTTTCCGTGACAAGGAACTGGGCGGTTTCGGCAAGGCAGCCTGGCTGATCTTCGTGATCTTGTTGCCGGTGCTGGGCGCGCTGGTGTACCTGATCGCCCGCGGCAAGGGCATGACCCGTCGTGACGTCGATCAGGCGGCTGCTGCTCACGCGGCTCAGGTGGAGTACACCAAGGGTCTGATCAACGAGGCTGGCGGTGCTGCCGGCGAGATCAAGGCTGCGAAGGAGCTGCTCGACTCTGGCGCGATCACCGCAGAGGAGTTCGACGCGCTCAAGGCGAAGGCCCTCCAGCAGTAGCTGCACACTGCAGACACGTGGACAGCGCCCAGGGGTTATCCCTGGGCGCTGTTTGTTGGGGGAAGCGGGTTGCCGAGCGCGTAGCCGCGGTCGTCGATCGACAGCCGCACGGTGTCGGATCCGTTGACCGCGAGGATGGTGAGGGCCGCAGAGCGGCCTGCCGGAAGTAGACGCGCTGTGACTGCGCCGTCCTGGGCGTCATCGAGAGCGGCCACGATGGCGGAGGTGAGGCGGGATAGGGCTGCGCCATCGTGGATGGGGGCACCGCGGTCGTCGAGCAGCGTGACGTGGACACCGCGGCTGCGAGCCCTGTCCGCCGCTTCGACGACTTGGGGCAGTGCAATGGACCGGCCCCGTACGCCGTCACGTAGTTGCGCTTCTGCCCGGCCCATGGTGCGGCGTTCGTCGTCCGAGAGAGGCTCGTCTTGCGTGATTCTGTCGAGCAGCGGCGTCACGAGTTCGGCAAGTTCGGCGAGGCGTGCGTGGCGGATTTCCGCGGCTGCGTTGGTTGCTGCGGCCCCGGATGCGGCAGCGACGGACACTTCGTTAGCGGCTGCGATGCGTTGGGCGGTGCGGCGGAGCGACACTGCGAACAGGGTTCCCACGACCAGGATGCCGATGTGGGTGTCGAACATCGCGATGCCTGCCAGCGGCGATTTTCCTGCGCGTGCCGCCCATTCGACTGCCTGAAGGACCAGCACGGCCATGCCGAGCCACGCAAACCCGGTGCGTCCGCGCATCGTCAGGAAGAACAGCACCCACGTTGACGCCCCCACTTGCCAGGTGGCGCGCCCCAGCCCGTCCGCGGTCGCCAGGTTCGTGTACACCAGGGCCGATGCTCCAACCAGCAAGCTCAGCACGATGAAGACGTCGCGTAGCGGGAACGGGTGGGGGCGGGTGGATACCAAAAGGAGGCCGGCGAGGCACACCATGACGACGGCGAGCATGGCTTGCCATTCGCGTTCGACGGCGTTGAGGCTGCCGAGTGCGAAGGCGATGTTGGTGGTGACGAACAGTCCGTAGATGGCGCGTGCCGGGGTGCTGCTCATGGGCAGCAGGTCGCGGGGGCCGTCGACTTGATCGATGGGGGAGGTAGCGTGCGCGGGTGTCATGGGCGGGTCCACTTCACGGTGACGGTGGTGCCTGCGCCGGGGGTTGATCGGACGTGCGCGTCGCCGCCGGGGATGCCACGGACGCGTTGTTTGATCGACAGCGAGATCCCCAACCGGCGGGGGTCAACGTTGTGGTGGGAGAACCCGACGCCGTCGTCGGCGACGGTGATCTCGACGGTGCGTGCGCTGACGGAGATCGTGACGGTGATGTGCGCATCGTCCCCTGCGTGCCTGACGCAGTTGCGCAGCGCTTCGCCGACTGCTTCCGCAAGCGCGGCCATGGGTTCGCCTGGCACTCGGAGGGGTCCGGCCTGGGTGAGGGTCACGGTTGCTGTGGCGCCCGATGCGGCGGCGGTGTCACGCACTACTGCCGCGACGTCGTCGGCGGAGTAGAGGCGGTTGGCGGCGTCGTCTGACAAGGCCAGGCTTGCGATGGAAGCCGATGCGCGTTGGGCTTGGGTGACGAGTTCGGGGGTGGTGCCACTGCGGCTTGCGGACAGCAGGACGGACATAACGTCGTCGTGGATCATCGCGTTGATGCGGCTGTTTTCCTGCTCTGCGGTGCGTTGGGCGGCGTTGGTGGCGGCGAGTCGTCGTGCTCGGGTGGTGGCTTTGTCTTGGAGGTCTCCGGCCCCGACGACTGCGAAGGCGAGTGCGGTCAGGATGGAGCAGAAGATCAGTGCCCCACACCCGTCGAGGAGAGCGACTGTCACGGATGTGTCGGATGCCGAGAGTTGCACGAGTGGGACGAGCAGGAACTGCGACAGGGGGAAGACGGCGACGGCGCGCGAGGCGAACAGTACGCCGGTGAGCGTGGATGGCAGTGCTGTCACGCCTTGAAGCCACGGGGTGGCGTGGTTTTCGAGTACCAGGTCGTTCATGGCGGGAACCCACAGCAGCTGCATGACCCAGAAGCCCACGATCGAGGCGAAGGCGATGGCGTGCAGCACCTCGAGCTTCAACCAGAGAGCGGTGAGGGTGAAGCTGGCGGGCACGATGACGGCGATGACGATGGAGGACCACCAGTACCACGGCGCGAGTTGCGAATGGGCGGCGATGATGCCGGAGTCGCCCGGCATCATGAGCAGGCCGAACACGAGGGCGCCGATTCCACACGCAAAGTACAGGGTGCGTTGGAGGCGGTCGCGTGCGGAGTGGTCCGCGCCCGGCGTCATTCGATGAGCCCGTCCTCGATGGCGCGCCTGAAGAGGTCGACCCGTGACGTGGCGGGTCTGCCCACGAGCGAGTATTTGCGGCGGATGCGAATGACGTAGTCGGAGACGGTGGCGCGTGAGATTCCCAGCGCGCGGGCGACGGTTTGGGCGGTCTCACCTGACGCGTACATCGCGAGGACCTCCGCCTCCCGTTCGCTCAGCCCGGCGTCGGGCAGTTCGCTGTCAGAGTCGATCGCGGCGGCCCAGTCGGTGGAGAACACGGAGCCGCCCGATGCTGCGGTACGGATAGCGTCCAGGAGCTCTTCCGGGGCGGCGGACTTGCGCACCAGACCTGCCGCTCCGGAACGCGCGGCGGCCTGGATGAGGCTACGGTCTTCTGCGCCGGTGTAGATCAGGACGGGCACGCCCCTCTTCACGATGGTCGAGACGTTGTCCGCTGGTGAGGAACTGTCGGCCAGTCGAAGGTCCAGCACCACAAGGTCGAGTCGCACTTCTGGCAACTCCGCGACAGTCTCCACGCAGGCATCGATACAGATGTCGTCGGTCGTGGCGATCAGGTCGCGAAAGCCCAAGGAGATCAGCGCATGGTCCTCGACCAGCGCGATACGAAACTGACCGCCCACACGTCCTCCCTTGCGATGACACACAGCGTGTGAGGCCACCCTAGTGGTCACACCCCATGCCCACACGTGTACTGCCCACATAAGTGTGGGCTTTACGTCCGCTACCTGGGCTGGCAGTCTCACTGGTGAGGAGGCGGCCCGATGCCATCGCGGGCCGCCTCCCCACCTGCACAGGGGGGTAGCCGAACGGCACTAAGGGGGGCGCATGGCGTGGTTGAGTGAGGAGTTCATCCTTGCCATCACCGGCGTGCTGTTCGGTCTAGTGGCCGCGCTTGGCTTCATGCCAAGAGTGTCCCTAGGCGGCCGCGCGCGAGGAGCCTACGGATTGTTGTCCGTAGGCTTCCTTGCCGTAGCGGCTGTTCTCGCAGTCATCGACGGAGTGGCCTACCCGCCGTTCCTGTGGGCCCTGCCCATCCTCCCCATCGTGATTGGGATTGTCATTGTGCGTGACCGCGAGGCAGATACGGGTGACCATGCCCGTACTCCCGCCGCCGGTGTCCGCTTCGTTCGTAACCCCGTTCACGGTACGGCCGTCCACGACACCGCCGACCCCGCGCTCCGGTGCCTGGCGTCGAACCCGCGAACCTCACCCGCGGAGCTCGCACGAATCGCCTACGCTCACCCCGAAGTGCGCGAAGTGATTGCCCGCAACCCCGCGACACCAGCCAACCTGTTGGAATGGCTCGCGGCCGTGGGTGACGAAGCCGTCGTCGAGGCCATCGCGGCACGGCCCCACGCCATCGGCTAACGCACGCCACCCGGCTGACATCGACTGACCGACGCCAACCTGCCTCGTCGACTGATCTGCGTCGACCGACCTACGTCGACTGGCCTACGTCGACTGGCCGTCCTGATCGGAGTCGTCGTCCTCAGGGGCATCGTCCAGCAGGGACTCTTCCGTGGGGTCGTCCGTCACCACCACGCATGAGATTGATCGGTCGCCACGCGTCCATGAGTCTGACGACGGAATCCACGAGGTCCAGCCAGACTCGGCTCGCACCGCGTAGGGAATGCGCGGCTCGCAGAAGTCCTCCACCCAATCCAGGATCTCTGCCTCACCCGGGTAGATCTCCAGCGGAAGCCTCATCTGCGCCACCACCTGCGCGCGATGCGGCGTATCGCACGGCACCACCGTCACCGTCGCAATAGCCCCATCCTGCGGAACGTTCTCCAGGCACATGCCCTCCACGACCTGTAGGGCATGCATGTCACCTGTCGCGTCTGCGTCCGCAGGAGCGGTCCGGGCATCGGCAATCATCAACACGATCGCCCACACAATGCCGCCCAGAATCGCCACCGCTGTGATGAGCATGAACCACAACACCCACCGCGGCATGCCCGAACGGCGCGAGCCACCCGGACCACCTGAACCCGCCTTGCTGTCACCGCCTTGCTCCGGTGCCGCCGCAGCGGAACCTTGAGCCGGCATCGGCCCCCCTGCAGGGCTAGGCGGCGTCCACGGCGCGCCACCCTGATCAGCCGCACCGCCCGAGGGCTGTGACGGCGGAGCGAATCCGTCGTTGGTCACGGCGCCTCGAAGTCCAGCACAACGGGCACGTGATCCGATGCGCCCTTGCCCTTACGCTCATCGCGGTCGATGGTGACAGTGGTGGCGCGGTCCACGAGCGGCTGGGAGCAGTAAATGAAGTCGATACGCATGCCTTCGTTCTTGGGGAACCGGAGCTGCTTGTAGTCCCAGAACGTGTACTTGTTCTCCTCCGGAATGAAGTGGCGCGACAGTTCCGTGTACCCCGCGCCTTCGAATGCGTGGAAAGCCGCGCGGGCTTCCTCTGTCACGTGAGTCTCGGCCTCGGAGTCTTCCTCCGACCAGATGTCCGTCGGCAGCGGAGCAACATTGAAGTCACCCACAAGCGCCGTGGGAGTGTCCGTCCACCCTGCCGCCTGCTCGCGAAGCTGGTCCAGGAACGCCAACTTGTACGTGTAGTGCGGGTCATTCAGGCCACGGCCATTGGGGACGTACAGGCTCCACACACGCACGCCGCCTGCAGTGGCGCCGATGGCCCGGGCCTCCACCACCGGCTCTTGCCCCGGCTTGCCGAATGCCGGCTGGCCAGGGAACTGCGTCTCCACATCCTCCAGGCCTACGCGCGATGCAATCGCCACACCGTTCCACTGGTTCAGCCCATGAATGGCAAGTTCGTAGCCTGCAGCTTCAAAGGCCTCACGCGGGAACTGCTCCGGCTTGCACTTAATCTCCTGCATCGCCAGCACATCAGTCTCGGAGCGTTCCAACCAGTCCACGACACGGTCGCAGCGAGCACGGACAGAGTTCACATTCCAGGTGGCCAATCGCATGCCCCAACGCTACCTGGCGGGAGAGACATGCGGCGTGGGTATGCGAGACGGCCGATGCCGCCGTGGCGTTGTCCACACTCTCGCCAGGTCTGTGGTCATGTCGGGGCTGGCCGTTAGGATGATCGTGTTGCACAAGGAGGCCTCCATGACGTCAGCAGTTCCGTCGCACGACCCTGAGCAGTCGGGGGCGTCTCAGGAAGCGATGGGTGAGGTCTCGGCTGTGTTGCTCAACTTGGAACACACCATCGCCAGGGCTAAGAAGGGCCTGGCAAAGGTCAAAAAGTCCGGCGGCGACCGGAACGTGGAGTTGGCACTGGAGCACGCTATTACGGAGCTCAGCAAACAGCACAAGCGACTGATGCAAGATACGTACTACGCCGGGGATGCGATCCGGCTTCTCTAGGCATTTGCCTGAATCTGAGGGGGTTCACGGTGCGCAGTGGCGCCGAGGTTGAACAGGCGCTGGGCGCCTTCGTCAAGCGTTGGAAGGACTACTCCGGTTCGGAGCGGTCAGAGGCTCAGACCTTTCTCAACGAGCTGTTTGCCGCGTACGGCACGGACCGCCGCGAGGCGGGTGCGCTGTTTGAGGACTTCAAGTCCTCCGCGGGGTTTATGGACCTCCACTGGCCCGGTGAGCTCATTGTCGAGATGAAGGCACCGGGTGTGCCGTTGGCGAAGGCCGACGACCAGCGCATTCGGTATTGGCAAGAGTCGTCCGATGCCGCCGAGGGAGTGCCTGCAGCGCGCTGGGTGGTGCTGTGCAACTTCCACGAGTTCGAAATTTGGGAGCCTGGTCGCTTCCCCAAGGAGCCGCGCGTGCGGCTCACGCTCGAAGAGCTGCCGGACCGCTTTGAGGCCATGCTGTTCCTCCAGTCGGGCGACGTGGACCCGGTCTTCACGGAGCAGCGCCGCGAGTTGACAGAAGAAGCCGCCGAGCATGTGGCGCAGCTCTACACCTCGATGGCGGATCGTGGCGCGGCACCGGTGACGGACATTCAGCGCTTCACCATGCAGGTGGTGTGGTGCATGTTCGCGGAAGACCTGGGTCTCCTTGACGGACTGCCGCTGTCCCATGCGGTCGAGACTGTGCTGAAGGACCCCGACCTTAACTCCACGCGTGAGTTCGACTACTTCTTTGGACTGCTGAACAAGAAGTCCAACTCCGGCCGTACCGGTGCGTACTCCGGGACGCGTTACGTGAACGGCGACCTCTTCGCTGAGGTGGACTCGCCGATGCTCACCCGCGATGAACTTGAGCACCTGAAGCTTGCCGTCGAGTTCGACTGGCGCAACGTGAACCCCACCATCTTTGGATCCTTGCTTGAGGGCGTGCTGGGCCAGGAGCGCCGGTCCGCCCTGGGCGCGCACTACACGCACGAGGCGGACATCATGAAGATCGTCACGCCCACCATCGTGCGGCCGTGGCGCGAGCGGATCAATGCGGTGGCGACGGTCACTGATGCAGTGGCGCTCTTGGATGAGCTGTGTGCCTTCACGGTGCTGGACCCCGCCTGTGGATGCGGCAACTTCCTCTACGTCGCTTACCGCGAGCTACGTGCGCTCGAGTATGAACTCAAGCAACGCATTGACACCCTTGTTGCGTCCACCGGCGCGCCCAAGCCGGCCGGCCCATTGCCGTATGTGCCCCTGACGAACGTGCAGGGAATCGACATTGAGCACGTCGCGGTGCAGATCGCGCGCGTAGTGCTGTGGATGGGACACCGCCAGGTCATGGAACTTTACGGGGAAGCAGAGGCGCCGCTCCCCCTGGTTTCGCTGCCGGGCCTACGGGCAGCCGATGCCCTGAGGGCAGAGTGGCCCAAGGTGGACGCGATCATCGGGAATCCGCCGTTCCTTGGCGGCGGACAACTGCGCGGTTCGCTCGGGGGCGACTACGTCGAATGGCTCAAGAAGGACTTTGGAACTGGCGTCCGTGACCTCTGCACGTATTGGTTCCGTAAGGCTCACAAGCAGATGGCGGCAGGCCAGCGTGCAGGCTTCGTCGGGACCAACTCGATCAGCCAAAACTTGGGTCGTGCAGCATCGCTGCAGTATGTGGTGGACAACGGTGGCGTGATTACTGATGCAATCTCGTCCCAGAAATGGCCCGGCGAGGCCAAGGTGCACGTTTCCATCGTGAACTGGGTCAAGGATCCTGAGGCGGTGCCTGAGGTGTTCGACCTCGATGGGGCGAAGGTAGAAGGCATCACGACAAGTTTGCGTCCCGTCAGTGGTGACGGTTGGGTGCCGGTGCCGCTCGGGCCGAACAAAGGCAAGTGCTTCGAAGGACCAAGCCCCAAGGCCAAGGGCCTCATCATTGACCACGCTGTGGCGCAGGCGCTGAGGGACCGGACTGATGCCGCCTATGACGAGGTAGTTGTGCCGTACCTCATCGGCCGAGACCTGGCCGATGATCCCGGCCAGCGTCCATCACGGTGGGCTCTTGACTTCCGCTTGATGCCACTCGAAGACGCCGCACGTTTTCCTGCGGCGCTCGAAATCGTGCGTCGAGATGTTAAGCCGGAACGTGAGACGAACAACCGCAAGTCCTACCGCGAACTTTGGTGGATCTTTGGAGAGCCACGGCGCGCGATGAGGTCTGCGCTCAACGACATGCGCCGTTTCATCGCGACCGGCATCACCGGAAAGCGCTTGTCACTTAGTTGGGTAGACGCGGGAACTCTGGCGAGCAATCTCACCGACGTCTTTGCCTTTGACGACGACTACTCGATGGGGATCCTCTTGTCCCGTGCGCATGACGCATGGGCGTGGGCACAGTCGTCGACGCTCAAGGGCGACCTCCGTTATACGCCAACGTCCGTGTTCGCCACCTTCCCCTGGCCCCAGCCCACTGACGCCCAACGGGACAAGGTGGCTCAGGCATCGGCCGCCTTGTACGAGCGCCGTAGCGAACTGTGCGTGGAGCACAACCTGGGACTCACCAAGCTCTACAACCTGATGGACGAGGGCGGCTTCCAGGACCTCAAGGCTCTTCACAAGACTCTCGATGAGGCGGTCGTGGAGGCATATGGTTGGCCCAAATCCGTCGCTCAGGACGGACCCGAACTGGTGTCACGTCTGCGGGACCTGAACCGGCGCATCGTCCAGGGTGAGATCCCCTACACGCCGTTCAGCGAACCCCAGCCATAACAAGGCGAAACGCCACAGCCCAGCCCGCTCCTTGCAGTGCGTAGGCTGGGCGAATGGCTACCGCACTGATTACCGGCGCATCCAAAGGTTTGGGCGCAGAGTTTGCATGGCAACTCGCCGCTGCCCGCCACGACCTGGTCCTGGTGGCACGCAGCGCAGACGCGCTCGACACCCTGGCCACCCAACTCCGCGGCGCTGCCGGCGTGGACGTCGAGGTGCTGGTCGCGGACTTGTCCAACGCATCGGACCTCGACAAGGTCGCCGCCCGCGTGGGCGACCCGGACCGCCCCGTCAGCCTGCTGGTCAACAACGCCGGATACGGCATCGGCAAAGACCTCGTGGACTCCACCTGGGAGGTGGAGAAGGCCGTCCTCGACGTGCTGGTCACGGCGCCGTTGCGACTGTCCCAGGTAGCAGCGAAGGCTATGACGGAACGCGGTCACGGCGCCATCCTTAACGTTTCTTCGATCGCGGCCCACCTCGCGAACACGTCCTATGCCGCACACAAACGGTGGGTGCTGGACTTCACGGAAGCGCTCGCCACCCAACTGCGCGGCACCGGTGTCACCGCAACTGTCGTGCTGCCTGGCCTCGTGAAGACAGAGTTCCACTCTCATCCCACGCTGTCGCACATGCGCACCGAGTTCCACGACGTGACATGGCTGACCGCGGAACAAGTGGTGTCGTCGGCGCTCGCGGCGGTGCGTCGCAAGGATGTGGTGGTGACGCCGTCCGCGCGGTACGCGATTGCTGGCGCGGTCATGAAAGCGCTGCCCTCGTCGCTGACTCGCCGAGCCGCGTCGATGCGCACCCGCCACTAACGCGCCGCCCACCCCTCACCCACCCGCGCCCCTCAAAACCCCCCCGCCCCTCCGCCAAATGGCTCCATTTGGCTGTTTTACGGAGCTATAACAGGCAAATGGAGCCATTTGGCGGGAAGAGGGCGCGGACGGGGGCGGAAGGGGCACCGGTAGGATTTGCGCCATGACTTCCCTCACGCCTCGAGAGCAACTGCGCGACCTCATCAAGGAACTGGCAGTGGTGCACGGCCGCATCACCTTGGCCTCAGGCAAGGAAGCGGACTACTACGTAGACCTGCGCCGCATCACCCTGCACCACCGCGCCGCACCGCTCGTGGGTCACGTGCTGCTCGACCAGCTCGAGGTAGACGGCTACGGTCCCGCGGACATCGACGCCGTCGGTGGCCTCACCCTGGGTGCTGACCCGGTCGCGACCTCGCTCCTGCATGCCGCCGCCAGCCGCGGCTTGGACCTGGACGCCTTCGTGGTGCGCAAAGAAAACAAGGCCCACGGTCTTCAGCGCCGCATCGAGGGCCCGGACATTGCAGGCCGCACCGTCGTTGCCGTCGAAGACACCTCCACGACCGGCGGCTCTGTCCTGACCGCCGCGGACGCCATCCGTGAAGCAGGCGCCACCGTCGCAGCCGTCGCAGTGATCGTGGACCGCGACACCGGTGCCCGCGAGAAGATCGAAGCTGCAGGCCTGCCATACATTTCGCTGTTCGGTTTGGACGACCTAGACCTGTCGTAACCCGCTGGTGCGCACCCGCGTGACCCGAGCATCGGCCCTCCTTGTGGCCCGCAAACGCCCTTCCGCCGTCCCCAGCGACAGCGCTACTGTGACGCCATGCTGAGGAACGTTCCGCTGTCCCATTGGCTGGGGCCTGCAGCGCTTTTCCTAGTGTCGGGCGTGTTGTTCGTTGGGGTGTCCACACCGTTCGCAATGCTGCTTGCCGGAGTCCTCATGCTCGCGGCGGGTGTGTGGATGAGCTGGGACTTCTGGATGGCGGGCCGCCACCGTGACGCCTATGCGACGTTTGCGCGCGAGCACGGCTGGGAGTACGCCGCCGTCACCCACCGCTACTCGCGGCGCTTCCGTGAGTTCCCGTTTGATACGGGCCGGGCGCTACGCCAAGAAGCCGTTGCCGCCGGCGCGTTCAACGGCGTGCAATGCGCCACGTTCGCTCACGTCTACGAGACGCGTGCGGAACGCGATTCCCGGCCTATGACCATCGCGCATCAAGTCACACTCGCGGAACTGGATGTGGCTCTCCCCCGCATCGACATCGTTCCTCAAGGCGTAGCCCAGACCGTCATCACGGCGCTCGGAGGCAGGGACGTTGACGTCGAGTCTCACGACTTCAACCGGCAGTGGCGGGTCATCGCGACGGACGCCCGCTACGCGCACGCCGTCCTGGATCCGCGCATGGTGGAGCGCCTCACGTGGGATGACGTGCAGGGGTATGCGATCCGCATTGAAGGCGCCGCGGTGTACGTGTGGCAGCGCGGACGTCAAGGACCGGAGGATCTGGCGGCACGGTTGGGAATCGTGACGGCGATTGCCCGCAGGATTCCTGACCATGTGTTGCGTGAGTTCCGGGAGTTGGGTTATGGCGTTGGCACGGGGGATGACAGGCCGATGCGCGGTCCCGACTGGGCTACGCAGTCTGGCGTGTTGAACTCTCGCCGCTACACGGGGATCGGGATGGATACCCCACCGGGGGCTGCGCCCCACGAACCGCAGCACTAGACTCACATTCGGCTCATGACGCCTCCGAGGGGGAAATGATGGAACCGTTCTTTATTGCACTTGCACTGATCGTGGTGGTGCTGGTCCTGTGGGGGATCGGCCTGTACAACGCGCTGGTAAAACTGCGAAATCTGGTCGCGGAGTCGTGGCGACAGATCGACGTGGAGTTGCAGCGCCGCCACGAACTGATCCCCAACTTGGTGGAGACAGTGAAGGGGTATGCCGCTCACGAGCGCTCCACCCTGCAAGCGGTCGTAGAAGCTCGCACGGTAGCGGCGGCGCCCGGTTCCACGCCCGCAGAGCAAGCCAACCAAGAGAACGCTCTGAGCCAGGCCCTGGGACGCCTGTTTGCCCTGTCCGAGCAGTACCCGGACCTGAAAGCAAACCAGAACTTCCTGGAACTCCAGCGTGAACTGACGTACACGGAAGACCGCGTCGCGGCCGGCCGTCGCTTCTACAACGCGAACGTGCGGGCGCTGAACACCAAGATCGAGGTGTTCCCCTCGAGCGTGGTCGCAGGCATGTTCTCCTTCCAGCGGGCCGACTACTTTGAGGTCCTGGACACGGCCGCACGCCAAGCGCCCAAGGTTCAGTTCTAGGCACTCGTATGGAGCAGTTGTTCCCCGTCCTGTTCCTAGGTGGCATTGCCGCCCTGTGGTGGTGGATGCAGCGCCGCCGCTAAACCCGGCAGTCCGTACGGAACCGTTCCCACGCATCGGCCCGCCTGAAGGCCTACGTGAGGACACGCCGCGGGTGGAACACTGGACCGCATGACGGTCATTGGTACCCCCGAAACTCCTCACGCCACCCGAGTGCTGCTGATGGGCAGCGGCGAACTGGGCAAGGAAGTCGCGATTGAACTGATGCGCCTGGGCGTGGAAGTGATCGCGGCAGATCGCTACGCTGGCGCGCCCGCCATGCAGGTGGCGCACCGTTCGCTTGTGCTGGACATGCTTGATGCGGAGGCGTTGCGTGCCGCTATCGATGAGGTGCGTCCGCATCTGATCGTGCCGGAGATTGAGGCGCTCGCCACCGATGTGTTGGTGGAGGTGGAGCGCGAGGGCGTGGCCACGGTGATCCCGACGGCGCGTGCGACGCGGCTGACGATGGACCGTGAAGGGATTCGCCGCTTGGCGGCCGAGGAGTTGGGCCTGCCCACATCTCCGTACCGGTTTGTGGATACGCGTGACGAGCTGGTCGCAGCGGTCGCCGAGTTGGGGACGCCGTGTGTGGTGAAACCGGTGATGTCGTCTTCGGGTAAGGGTCAGTCGGTAGTGCGGGAAGCGGCCGATGCTGGGTCTGCCTGGGATTATGCGCTTGCTGGGGGGCGGGCGCAGAAGGCCCGGCTGATCGTTGAGGCGTTCGTTGAGTTCGACTACGAGATCACTCAGTTGACGGTCCGCCACGTGGATGGGGTGACGTTCTTGGAGCCCATTGGGCATGTGCAGGAGGACGGCGACTACCGGGAGTCCTGGCAGCCTCACCCCATGACTGCGGCAGCGCGCGACCGTGCCCGCGAGATCGCCGATGCTGTGACGAGTGCGTTGGGCGGTCATGGCGTGTTCGGCGTCGAGTTGTTTGTCCGGGGCGACGAGGTGCTGTTCAACGAGGTGTCGCCCCGTCCGCACGACACCGGGCTTGTGACGGTGGCGTCGCAGCGGCTCAGTGAGTTCGCGTTGCATGCGCGCGCGATCCTGGGGCTGCCGGTGGCCGATGCCGTGGAGACAGCGCCGTCGGCGTCGTGTGCCGTGTTGGGTGAGGGCTCGGGGGTGCCGATCTTTGGTGGTGTGGAGCAGGCGCTTGCCGTGCCGGAGACGGACCTGCGGCTGTTCGGAAAGCCGCGGGTGGAGGGCCGCAGGCGTATCGCTGTGACGGTGGCCCGTGGGGACGATGTCGAGGTGGCGTTGGACCGGGCGCGTGCGGCAGCGAATGCGTTGACGGTGGAGTTGGCGTGAGCGACGCGCGTGACGTGGCGGGCGACGAACTCGAGTACGGGGTAGGCCCGTGGCCGGGCGGACGCGCTGAGTGGCCCGCGGATGATCACTATGACCCGGAGCTGTTGGAGCACGGGGACCGCCGCAATGTGGTGGACCGGTACCGGTACTGGCGGCATGAAGCGATCGTTGCGGATCTTGATACGCGGCGTCACGGGTTCCATGTGGCGATTGAGAACTGGCAGCACGACTTCAACATCGGTTCGGTGGTGCGGACTGCGAATGCGTTCTTGGCGCGTGAGGTTCACATTGTGGGCCGGCGGCGGTGGAACCGTCGGGGCGCCATGGTGACGGACCGCTATCAGCATGTGCGCCATCACCCCACGGTGGAGGAGTTTGTGGCGTGGGCTCACGGTGAGGGTTTGACGGTCATCGGGATCGATAACTTGCCTGGTTCGGTGCCTATTGAGACGTTCGAGTTCCCTCGCAACTGTGTGCTGGTGTTGGGCCAAGAGTCGGTGGGGTTGACGGATGCGGTCCGTGAGGCGGCCGATGCGACTCTCGCGATTGCGCAGTATGGCTCCACCCGGTCCATTAATGCGGGTGCGGCGGCGGCGATCGCGATGCATGCGTGGGTGGGGCAGCATGCGGATATTGCGGCGGGCCACGCCTGACGTGTTGAGGCAGTCCCTGTTGTTGCATTGACGCGCCGGCAACTCGACTTCTCTGGCGTGCCGGATTACAGTTTTCGGTATGCCGAACTTTCCCCGGGTCCGTGGTGACAAAGTGCGCGTGCTGGCGGTCGCATCGGCCCTCAGCGCCGTGCTGCTGACCGCCTGCGCCGCGGGGACCGGGACTGGCACCGGGGCCGCAGACTCGGCTGACGCATCGGCTTCCGGTCAAGCGACCACGGTGGCTCCCGCCGACAACGCCGATGCCCCCCTGGTACTCACCACGTTCACGGTGCTCGCGGACATGGCGGGGAACGTTGCTGGCGACGATCTTCGCGTGGAGTCCATCACCAAGATCGGCTCGGAAATCCACGGCTACGAGCCCACGCCGGGGGACATTCGTGGCGCTCAAGATGCGGACCTGATTCTCGACAACGGTCTGGGTTTGGAGGCGTGGTTCGCCAAGTTCGTGGAGTCCGTGGATGCGCCTCACGTGGTGGTGTCGGCTGACGTGGATCCCATCGATATCGCGGGTGACGCGTATGCGGGGAAGCCGAACCCACACGCCTGGATGAGCCCCACGGATGCGCAGCTGTATGTCGATCAGATGGTTGACGCGTTCAGCACCCTGGATCCTGACAATGCCGCTGATTATGAACGCCGCGGCGAGGACTACAAAACCCAGATCGCCGATGTCGCTGCCGGGCTGGATGCGGCGCTTGCGGGGATCCCGGAGAGCCAGCGGGCGCTGGTGACGTGTGAGGGTGCGTTCTCGTATTTGACGCGTGACGCCGGCCTGGACGAGGTCTACTTGTGGCCGGTCAACGCGGAGCAACAGGCCACGCCTCAGCAGATCGCGGCGGCCATCGAGTATGTCAACGACAATGACGTGCCCGCAGTGTTTTGTGAGTCGACCGTGTCTGACAAGGCGATGCGCCAGGTTGTCGATGCCACGGATGCGGAGTTTGGCGGGACGCTGTACGTGGACTCGCTGTCCGACGACACCGGCCCCGTCCCCACGTATCTTGACCTGCTGCGCCACGATGTCGAGCTGATCGTCGAAGGTCTGGCGGGTGGCGTGGCCGCGTCGGATGCGGGTGAAACGTCGTGACGGGCCGGTCCGCGGCATTGGAAGTGCGGGACCTCACGGTCGCCTATGGCGCCGTGACTGCATTGGAGGGCTGCACCCTCACCCTCGAGCCAGGCAAGGTCACAGGCTTGATTGGCATGAACGGTTCGGGGAAGTCGACCCTGTTCAAGTCGATCATGGGCGTGGTGGAACCCCAGCACGGATCAGTGCAGGTGTGGGGGGCCGATGCCCGCAAGGCCAGGCGTTCACAGAGCCTTGCGTATGTGCCCCAGAGCGAGGACGTGGACTGGGACTTCCCGCTCACCGTGTGGGATGTGGTGATGATGGGGCGCTACGGGCACATGGGGTGGGTGCGTCGTCCTCGGCACGCTGACCGTGTCGCGGTGCAGGAAGCCCTGGAGCGGGTCGAGTTGACGGACCTGGCTCGCCGACAGATTGGCCGGTTGTCTGGCGGGCAGCGCAAGCGTGCGTTTGTGGCGCGCGGGTTGGCACAGGGGGCGCGGCTGATGCTGTTGGACGAACCCTTTGCTGGCGTGGACAAGCGTTCTGAGGCGACCATCGTGGGCTTGTTGCGGGAGCTTGCTGCCGACGGCGCCACGGTGTTGGTGTCGACCCACGATCTGCATGCGCTGCCGCAGCTCGCCGACGAGGCCGTGTTGCTGCTGCGCCGCGTGCTGTATCAAGGCTCGGTCGAGGGCGCATTGCGGCCAGAGAACCTCACCCGAGCATTCGGCATCGACCTGGGGGGTGCCGCGTGAGTGTGATCGACATCGTCTTGGAGCCCCTGCAGTACGACTTCATGGTGCGTGCTCTTGCCGTCACCGTGATTGCTGCAGTGGTGTGTGCGTTGCTGTCGTGCTGGTTGGTGCTGGTGGGATGGTCGCTCATGGGGGATGCCGTGTCGCATGCGGTGCTGCCCGGTGTGGTGCTGGCGTATGTGGTGGGCGTTCCGTTTGCCTTGGGGGCGCTCGCGTTTGGGGTGTTGGCGGTGGTGCTCATTGGGGTGCTGCGGGGGACATCGCGCGTCAAGGAGGACGCGGCGATTGGCATCGTGTTCACCACGTTGTTTGCGCTGGGTTTGGTGTTGATTTCGGTGGTGCCGTCGCAGACCGACCTGTCGCACATTCTGTTTGGGAACATCTTGGGTGTGTCGTCTCAGGACGTGTGGCAGGTGGGGCTTCTGGCGGCGGTGGCGCTCGCGGTGCTGTTGTTGAAGAGCCGTGACCTCACGTTGTTTGCGTTCGACTCCACTCATGCGCATGCGATGGGGCTGAACCCTAAGCGTTTGGGTTGGCTGCTGTTGGGTTTGCTGGCCGTGGTGTGTGTGGTGGCGTTGCAGGTGGTGGGCGTGATCTTGGTGGTGGCGCTGTTGATCATTCCTGGCGCGACGGCGTACTTGTTGACGGACTCGTTTACCCGGATGTTGTGGATTGCGCCGTTGATGTCTGCGGTGAGTTCTGTGGTGGGGATCTACCTGAGCTACTGGTTCGATGCTTCGTCTGGTGGCCTGGTGGTGGTGGTCCAGGGCGTGGTGTTCACGTTGGTGTACTTGTTCGCGCCGCGTCAGGGTCTGGTGGCGAAGATGCGGGAGCGGTCGGCGGCCCGCGCCTAGCTTCACCCCCCTCTTCTGCGTCAAATGGCTCCATTTGGTTGTTTTAGCGAGCCATAACAGCCAAATGGAGCCATTTGGCGGGGTGGGAGGGGCTGATCCGCGGGGTGGGAGGGCCGATGCGTGGGTGGAGGGGCCGATGCGGGGGCTGGCTTTACGGAACAATGGGACCTGACCGCAGCACAACCCAGGGCGCAGGAGGCAGGCCATGGCCGGACCCACGGTGACGGAGGACTACCTCAAGGCGATCTTTAACGCCGCCGAATGGTCTGAGGGGCCGGTGACGGTCACCGCGTTGTCGCAGCGGTTGGCGTTGTCGCCGTCGTCCGTTTCGGAGGTGGTGAAGAAGCTCGCGAGCCGTGGCCTCATCACGCATCAGCGGTACGGCAGCATTTCCCTCACGCCGGAGGGTGAACAGATTGCGCTCGCGACTGTCCGCAAGCACAGGCTCATCGAGACGTTCCTGGTCGACTACTTGGGTTACGGCTGGCATGAGGTGCATGACGAGGCCGAGGTCTTGGAGCATGCGGTGTCGGACACGTTTGTGGAGCGATTGGCGGAGAAACTGGGTCAGCCCACACATGACCCGCACGGCGACCCCATTCCCACGGCCGCGGGAGTCCTGCCTGAAGAGGAACTGACCGCGATCCCTGACGTGCCCTCAGGGACGCAGGTGCGTATTGCACGTGTGTGGGATGACGACCCAGAACTGTTGCAGCACTTGCGCGGTGTGGGCCTCGACATTGGCACGGAGCTCACTGTCGCGGCGCAGCATCCTGCGGCTGGCACGGTCGAACTCACTCTGGACGGCGCCACGGTCAGCCTGGGCCTCCCGGCGGCCCGCGCGATCCTGACTGCCGCCGTGTAGCGGGCCTGACTGGTCCTTGCGCATCGTGCAGTTCTACCTATGGACAGTTTGTCCGAATTGGCTTACTGTCTGTTTCACGGCCACACAACAGGGTGTGGTTGTTCTGATCTAGGGGGATGTACTGAAGTGAAAACACGTGTGTTTGGGGGGGCTTCGCTCCTTGTAGTTCCGCTTCTTGTGGTGAGCGCTACGGCAAGTAGCGCGGCGCCAGCAGAGATTGATGCTGACGATGTGGCTGCTGTGATTGAGCAGGCTGTGCCTGCCGATCAGGTGGCAGTGGTGGAACAGCCGGACAGCGTTGCTGCCGGGGTTGTGTTGTTTGAGTCTGGCGGCGAGGCTCACCTTGAGGTTGAGGTTTCCTTGGATGCCGACACTCCGGTGGTGATCGATAATGACGTGGACTCGCCTGTGGAGATCTCGCTTCCGACTGAAGTGATGGTGGCCGATGGTGACGTGGCTGCCGATGGGACAGTGGTGTACGCCGCGGATCATGGTGATGCTCATGCTGCGGTGCAGGTCCTCGACGACGGCGTCCGGTTGCAGACCGTCCTTGAAGGCCCTGAAGCCGCCTCGACGTACTCGTATGAGTTCGGTGCAGGTGTGGAGCCGGTGCTGATGGAAGACGGTTCGGTTGAACTCGTCGAACAGGTCAATGAAGGTATCTCAGTGGTCGTGGGCACAATCGACTCGCCGTGGGCAGTGGATGCCAATGGAGATGACGTTGCTACCCACTACACGGTGGAAGGGTCCACGCTCGTTCAGCACGTGGAACACAGCGCTAGCAGCGCCTACCCCATCACCGCAGACCCGACCGTCTCACTTGGCTGGTGGCGCTATCTCCACTTCAACAAAGCAGAAACAAAGTCAATTGCAAGTGGTGGCTGGACTGTTGCCGCGATTTCGGCAGTTTGCGCAAGGGCCCACTGGGCTGCGGGCGCCGCGTGTGCCGCACAAGCTGGGGCAATCGTCTATGTGGCTAATACGGGAGTAAACTCATCGCCAATGAAGTGCCTGGTTCTAAAGTTCTCACACGCAGGAGGA
This sequence comes from Demequina sp. B12, assembly GCF_028823635.1. Classification (GTDB taxonomy): domain Bacteria; phylum Actinomycetota; class Actinomycetes; order Actinomycetales; family Demequinaceae; genus Demequina. Next base: position 186,811 of record NZ_JAPEHU010000001.1, on the reverse strand, counting down.
CTTGCTTCTCTGCCTGGCACGTATAGGGATTCCAGGTGTAAGTGATGAAGGCTAAGCTAAAGACTCTGGGCGTATTTCTCTTAGGACTGGGAGTCGGCCTGGCGCTGGGTGAGTTCGCGCTACGCTGGCAGGGCTGGGAGGGGTCGACCGTGGTGAGTATGGTGGGCGCACTGCTTGCATTGACGGGTCTGTTCTTGACCTTGATACGAGTGCGCAGTCCACGTCGCGTTGACGCTTAGCTTGGGAGGAAAGTCGGCTCCGCAATTTCGACACGATTGCGGAGCCGACTTTTCTGTGGAACCAGTGCAGGCTATCAAGCGGAACGGCCGACACTCGCCTAGCACGTATAGGATGCCGCTGGCGCTGCTTGCCCCCCATCGCGACAGACCCGAAAGTAACCATTGGGAGGGGCATCTATGTTCGATATAACAAGTCTGAGACCAAGCGCCTTGTCAACGGTAAAGCCGGCGCTATCAACGACAAACTGAAGTATGCGGCGATTCTGTGCGCGCCTCTCGCGACAGCAGGGACAGCTGGTGCTGCAGCCGCCGCTGGTTGCGCATACTACGTCTACGACGTGTCGAGCTCGATTGTCCGGACCGCCAAAGATGCCGCCGCGAAGAATCAATGCTTCGAACTCGTGTACATCTACGTGGGCACTGCCTCAAAGTGGAAGGGTTACCCATGTTGATCAAGGTCGTGATAAACGCGCTCGCCATGGGAGTGCTGTTTGCGGTGTTCGCGGTTGTCGTTCAACTCATATGGAATCTAGCTGGCTCAAGCACTGCTGATGTCGATCTCTCCACGGTTGCTGTTGTGCGCGTCGTCGGAGTTGTCAGGTCGCTGCTTGCACAGGTCCGAACTCTTCGACGGTAGCTCCGACGTATCCCAGGTTCAGTTGCACGCTTTGGTGCCGCGCCGAACGCCTCGGTTTGCGATGCGACTTCGCGCCGAGTCGACAGAGCGCGGGTGCCAAGTGTGTGAAGTAGGGAGTAAGGCCTGATGTCAAAGTTCAGCCGTGTCGCGTGGGCGAGTGTCCTGGTGTTCCTTGCTTTGTCGATCCCAATGATCATGGTCGCCGGCAACCGTGCCGAGGCGCTCGCCTCTGTTGTCTTCGTGGGTGTGCCTGTTGTCGCTGGCGCGTTAGGCGTTGTGTGGGTCGTGTTTCGCTCGAAGCGACGTGAACAGAGCGGGCGCTGACCTGGCGTGGGACTACGCCAATCATGCTGGCAAGGTCAGACCCGACACCACCTCCCCAAGAAACTTCCGCAAGCCGTGTCGATCTGCGCGGCTTTGTGCGTCGTCAGGGTGAGACTTGGGAGTGGCTCAGTCTCATCGACCTGGAGGTTTCACCATGAAGTACCTGCTTCTCATTGCATCTGACCCCACGTTGCCCTCGCCTGAACCGGGAGATGACAGCTTCGATGAGTACATGGCGGCATGGAGTCAGTACGAGCAAGAACTGAACGATGCCGGCGTCAACCTGGGTGGGGAGGCGCTGCAGGGCGCGGAGACGGCCACCACGGTTCGTCACCAGGACGGCACCACGACCATTGCTGATGGCCCTTTTGCGGAACTCAAGGAGCATGTGGGCGGCTACTACTTGATCGACGTTGACACGTTGGACGATGCGATCGGGTGGGCACGCAAGCTGCCGGTGGGGACTGGTGCGGTGGAAGTCCGCCCCGTGTTCCCTACCGACGAGTTCTGAGGGGCTGACCGCCATCACGCCGGATGAGGCACTGTCTCGCGTTGCCCGTGAGGAGGGTGGGCGTCTGCTTGCCCTCCTCACGGACCGGCTGGGCAACATCGAGATTGCGCACGACAGTCTGCAAGAGGCGTACACGAAGGCTGCAGCGACGTGGGCCGATGCTGGGGTTCCGGACGATGCGGCCGCGTGGGTGTACGTGGTGGCTCGCAACACGGGGATCGATCGTCTGCGCCGGGACACCGCTGCGGGGCGGCGGTTGGCGTCGCAGGTGCGGGTGTTAGAGACCGCTGTTGCTGCGGAGGCTGCGGACGATGCCGGGGACGACGGGTCAGGCGTTGAGGACGCGCGCATCGATGAGCAGGCGAGTGTCAGCGATGACCACCTCCGTCTTTTGCTGTTGTGCTGCCACCCGGCGCTGTCGCGGGACACGCAGGTCACCCTGACGTTGAGGCTTGCCGCGGGCCTGACGACGCAAGAGATTGCGGCGGCCTTGCTGGTGCCGGAGGCGACAGTTCAGCAGCGCGTGGTGCGGGCCAAGCGCAAGATCAGGGCGGCGAACATTCCCCTGGTGATACCGGCAGACCTGCATGAACGTGCCGCAGTGTTGACGACAGTGCTGGGTTTCATCTTCAACGAAGGCTATGTGGCACATTCGGCGGATGCGGGGACGCTGACTCGTGCAGACCTCGCCGACCAAGCGATCCGGCTGACCGCCACCGCGGCGGACGCTCTGCCCGACGAACCGGAGCTTGCGGGGCTCCTTGCGCTTCAACTGTTTCATCGCTCCCGGGAAGCGGCCCGCACTGACAGTAGCGGCGAGCTGGTGAGGCTTGCCGACCAGGACCGCACCTTGTGGGATCGCGGCATGGTGGCGCGCGGCTTCACGGTGCTCGCGGAAGCGTTGGCTCAACGACAGTTGGGTCCATGGCAGGTGCAGGCGCTCATCGCAGCCGAACACACCCGTGCCAGCACCAACTGGGACCGCATCTTGCGCTACTACGACACTCTGATCTCGATGAGTCCTGGACCAGTCCCGCGGCTTGCTCGTGCAGTCGCTGTCGCTGAAGTCGACGGCCCTCAGGCCGCGCTCGCGGCTGTTGACCACATTGACGGCCTGGAGGCGTACCACCTGTTCCACGCCACCCGTGCGGATCTGCTCGAACAGTTGGGACGCGACACGGAAGCACGGTCTGCTTGGGAACGCGCCGCCGCCCTGTGCCGTAACCCCACCGAGGCCGCCTACGCCACCCGCCGCGCCCGACGCATCGGCCCGTGACGCCCAACGCATCGGCCCGTGACGCCTGTGATCCTCGCCGGTCCCAGGCATCGGCCCTGCGCACGGGACCACGGACCCATACCGTGTGCTCTTGATATCTGACAGAATGGACGACGGTTCCAACCACACAACTTCAGGAGAGACACATGGCTATCGCCACTACTGAGTCCTACGCCGCGATGCTGGACGCCGCCAAGGCTGGCGGCTACGCGTTCCCCGCGATCAACATCACCTCGTCGTCCTCCGTGACCGCCGCTATCCAGGGTTTTGCCGAGGCTGAGTCTGACGGCATCATCCAGGTTTCGGTCGGTGGCGGTCAGTACGCTTCCGGCTCCACCATCAAGGACGCTGTTGTCGGTTCGCTCGCTCTTGCTGCCTACGCTCGCGTGGTTGCTGAGAAGTACGGCGTCACCATCGCCCTGCACACCGACCACTGCCACAAGGTTTACCTTGACGAGTGGCTGAAGCCGCTGCTGAAGATCGAAGCCGAGTCGATTGCTTCCGGCAACGGCCCCATCTTCAACTCGCACATGTGGGACGGTTCCTCCGTGCCGATGGACGAGAACCTCGCTATCGCTGAAGAGCTCCTCGAGCTGTCGCAGGCTGCACACACCCTCCTCGAGATCGAGATCGGTGTTGTCGGCGGTGAAGAAGACGGCCACTCGGCAGAGGTCAACGACAAGCTGTACTCGACCCCCGAAGACGGCATTGCCACCATCGAGAAGCTGGGCCTTGGCGAAAAGGGTCGTTACCTGACCGCCATGACCTTCGGTAACGTGCACGGCGCTTACAAGCCTGGTGCTGTGAAGCTCCGTCCCGAGATCCTGGGCGACATCCAGGCTGCTGCTGCCGCGAAGTTCGGCAAGGACAAGCCGTTCGACCTCGTGTTCCACGGTGGCTCCGGTTCGACCGCGGAAGAGATCGCTACCGCTGTGTCGCACGGTGTGATCAAGATGAACATCGACACCGACACCCAGTACGCCTACACGCGTCCTGTCGTGGACCACATGATGAAGAACTACGACGGCGTCCTCAAGGTTGACGGCGAGTGGGGCAACAAGAAGGCTTACGACCCCCGCGCCTGGGGCAAGCTTGCTGAGGCCGGCATGGCCGCTCGCGTTGTCGAGGCCTGCCAGCAGCTCGGCTCCGCTGGTAAGAAGATCTAAGTCCGACCATTCGGCGCGTCAGCCCCGGGGAGTCGGTAGACACCCCGGGGCTGACGTACGTCTGGCCGATGCGCGCGCGGCGTCGCGTAGGATTCTCGCGCGTATGGTCGGATAGACAACGCGGGATAGACCCGCGGCACCAAGCCCCCGGCAAAGAACCGGGGTGAGGGGAGAGGGCAGATGCCCGGAGTAGTGATTGTCGGCGCCCAGTGGGGCGACGAAGGCAAGGGCAAGGCCACCGATGTGCTGGGTTCGCGCGTCGACTATGTGGTGAAGTTCAACGGGGGAAACAACGCGGGCCACACGGTTGTCATTGGTGACCAGAAGTTCGCGCTGCATTTGCTGCCTTCCGGCATTCTGACCCCGGGGGTGACGCCTGTCATCGGTAACGGTGTGGTCGTTGACATCTCCGTGTTGTTCAAGGAGATTGATGCGCTGATTGAGCGGGGTGTTGACCCGTCCAAGCTGCTCGTCTCTAATGCTGCGCACGTGATTGCTCCGTATGCGCGCACGTTGGACAACGTGTCTGAACGTTTCTTGGGCAAGCGCAAGATTGGTACGACTGGCCGTGGCATTGGCCCGGCGTATGCGGACAAGATCAACCGTCTAGGTATCCGCATGGGCGACCTGTTCGACGAGGAGTTGTTGCGCGACAAGATCGAGGGCGCGCTCGAACAGAAGAATCACTTGCTGGTCAAGGTGTACAACCGCCGTGCGATCTCTGTTGATGAGGTTGCTGACGAGCTGTTGCAGTACCGCGACCGGCTCCAGCCGATGGTGACGGATACGTCGTTGGTGTTGAACCAGGCGCTTGACCGTGGTGAGACGGTGTTGTTCGAGGGCGGTCAGGCCACCATGCTTGATGTCGACCACGGCACGTATCCGTTTGTGACGTCGTCGTCCGCGACTGCTGGTGGTGCGTCGACGGGTTCGGGTGTGGGGCCTACGCGCATTGACTCTGTGATTGGCATTGTGAAGGCGTACACCACCCGTGTGGGTGAGGGGCCGATGCCCACTGAACTGTTCGACGAGTACGGCGAGCACTTGGCTCAGGTGGGCCACGAGTTTGGTACTACTACGGGCCGTGCGCGCCGTTGTGGTTGGTATGACGCGGTGATCGCGCGTTATGCGTCGCGTATCAACGGTTTGACGGACTTGGTTCTGACCAAGCTTGATGTGCTGACGGGTCTCAAGGAGATTCCCGTGTGCGTGGCGTATGACGTCAACGGTGTGCGTCATGAGGAGCTGCCGCAGGATCAGGCTGACTTCGCCGCTGCGACGCCCATTTATGAGAACTTGCCCGGCTGGGATGAGGACATTTCTGGGGCGCGCGAGTTCTCCGACTTGCCTCAGACTGCGCAGGACTATGTGATGGCGTTGGAGAAGATTTCGAACTGCCGGATTTCCGCGATTGGTGTGGGTCCGGGCCGTGACGAGATCATCGTCAACCACGACTTGCTTCACGCTCGCGGCGCCTAACTAGCCGTCGCTACTGCGTAGCGTTCACCAGAGGCCCTCTTCCCTGGCCCGTGGAGACACGGTGCGGGAAGGGGGTTTCTGTGTTGTGGGGAGTCATGTCGCGATGGTGCGGATGGCTGATATCCAGGTTTCGACGTGGCCGAGGCGATGGGGATCGCAGCGGTAGTGCCGGGTGGGGCCGTCTTTGCTCACGGTGACAAGACCGGCTTTGGCGAGCACTTGTAGGTGGTGGGAGCCTCGCGCTGTGGAGACGCCAAAGGTGTCGGCCACTGATGCTGAGAGGTCGGATGCTGTGGCGCCGTCGCCCTCCATGATTTGCAGGAGGAACCGGCGTGCAGGATGCGCGATCGCGGCGAGCACGGTGTCCAGATGGCCCTCGAACTCGAGGTGCTCTCTAGGGTCCCGGGCCATCCAAGGAATGCTGGGTGTGAGGGGCATGGTGTGTTGTTCCCGTTGTTCTTGGTTTGCCGAGAATAGCCAGGACGAACCCCCACCTGCTGGCGCTGACAGAGACTTGTGGATACCAGCCGGGTGAGGCTCGTTCCACACCTCGCTAGACTCACACGCGTGAAGGTACTGATTGTCGGCCCGGGAGCCCGTGAGCACGCCATTGCCCGCTCCCTCCACCTTGACCCCGCGGTCACCGAACTGCACGCCGTTCCGGGCAACCCCGGCATCGGCCAGATTGCGACGCTGCACGCAGGTGACGCGAACGACGGCGCGGCCGTGGCCGCACTCGCCACCGACCTGGGTGCAGACCTGGTGGTCGTGGGGCCGGAAGCACCACTCGTTGCCGGAGTGGCCGACGCCGTGCGTGACGCAGGCATCCCCGTGTTCGGCCCCAGCGCAGAAGCCGCCATGCTCGAAGGCTCCAAAGCATTCGCCAAAGAAATCATGGCCGCCGCGAAAGTCCCCACCGCCGAACCGCGCGTGTGCACCACTCGCGACCACCTGGATGCGGCCCTCGCAGAGTTCGGCGCCCCCTACGTAGTGAAGGACGATGGACTCGCCGCCGGCAAGGGTGTGGTCGTCACCGACAACCGCGATGAAGCCACCGCCCACGGTCAAGCGATCCTGGACGCAGGCGGCACTATCGTCATCGAAGAGTTCCTTGACGGCCCCGAAGTCTCCCTGTTCTGCATCTGCGACGGTGCCACCGTCATCCCACTGCAGCCCGCCCAAGACTTCAAGCGCGCCTACGACGGCGACGCAGGCCTCAACACCGGCGGCATGGGCGCATACACGCCACTGCCATGGGCCCCCATCGACCTGGTGGAGCAAGTCGTCAACAATGTCGCTCAGCCCACTGTCGACGAGATGGCCCGCCGCGGAACACCGTTCTCCGGAGTGCTGTACTGCGGACTCGCGCTGACCAGCAAGGGCCTGCGCGTGGTGGAGTTCAACGCGCGGTTCGGTGACCCGGAAACACAGTCCGTGCTCGCCCGCCTCGAAACCCCGCTAGGCGGCGTGCTGCTGGCTGCCGCGGAAGGCCACCTCCACGACATCGACCCCCTGGTGTGGAGCGACGACGCGTTCGTGACCGTGGTGCTTGCCTCCCACGGTTACCCAGAATCAGCGCGCAAGGGCGACCCCATCACCGGAACCGACGCTGCCGAAAACGTTGACGGTGCTCACGTCCTCCACGCCGGCACTGCGACCGACAGCGAAGGACAGTTGGTCGCGGCAGGTGGACGTGTCCTGTCTGTGGTGGGTCGCGGCACCACACTCGCCGATGCCCGCGCCGCGGCATACGACGCCCTGGCCAAGATCGACCTTCCCGGCTCCCACCACCGCAGCGACATCGCACTCAAAGCCGCAGAAGGTGAAGCCAACGCACGAGAGGCACTCGCCTAATGGCCGGTCACGTCATCGAACCCACGGCTCCAGAGCTGGACGGCTGGCGCCACATCTACTCCGGCAAGATCCGGGACCTCTACGAACCCGTGGAACCACATCCGCGCGGTGACGTGGTGCTGGTGGTCGCATCGGACCGCATCAGTGCCTACGACTGGGTGCTGCCCACAGAGATCCCCGGCAAGGGCGGAGTGCTGACGGGCCTCAGCCTGTGGTGGTTCGACCAGGTGGCGGACATTGTCCCCAACCACACCGTTGAAGCTCCCGTGCCTGCGGAGGTTCAAGGCCGCGCCATGGTGTGTCAGCGGCTCCAGATGTTCTCCGTGGAATGCGTGGCACGCGGATACCTCACCGGTTCCGGTCTAGCCGAGTATCGCGAATCGGGCACCGTGTGCGGCATCCCCCTGCCGGAAGGCTTGGAAGACGGATCGCGCCTGCCGGAACCCATCTTCACCCCCGCCACCAAAGCAGAGGTTGGCAAGCACGACGAGAACGTGAGCTTCGACGCGGTCGCGGCGTTGCTGGGTCAGGAAGACGCGGAAGAACTGCGCCGCCTCACCATCGAGGTTTACAAGCGTGCGCACGACATCGCCGCCGCCAAGGGCATCATCCTGGCGGACACCAAGTTCGAGTTCGGACGCGACAGCGAAGGCCGCATCGTCTTGGGCGACGAGGTCCTGACCCCCGACTCCAGCCGGTTCTGGCCGGAGGACACCTGGGAGCCGGGCAAGGCTCAACCCAGCTTCGACAAGCAGTTCGTCCGCGACTGGCTCACCAGCACCGAATCTGGCTGGGACAAGTCCTCAGAGACACCCCCGCCAGCGTTGCCAGCCGATGTCGTGGAACGCACCCGCCAGCGCTACCTGGAGGCGTTCGACCGCCTCGCCAAGCAGTAGCGCCGCGCGGTCACCAGTCGATCTGTGGCGACTGGTGGAACGCGAGCCCGTCGCGACGCCATGACGCGGCGGCAACAGCCACGCGTGCGCGGTAGTCTTCCCAGTCCTTGCGTTCGGGAGCGGTCCACGCCACCTCCGCGGTCGCGGTGAGGCGCGGCAGCAGCATGTCGAACAGTTCGTCCTGAGTGGACAGCGTCTCTGTCCAGAGAGCTGCCTCGACACCGTGAATCTGGTCTTCGGGAACGCCCTCAATGACAGTTGCGGGGTCCCAGTCGTAGGCGGTGCGTGCCTCGATGAGTCCAGCCCAGTCCTGGCCTAGCGGGTACTCGGCGGTGTACTTCATGTCCAAATAGGCGTGGTTGCCAGGAGACATGATGAAGCGCGAGCCACGCTTGGCCGCTTCAACGAACGGCGTCTTGTCGGAGCGAGTGTCCCAGTACTGCACGATGGTGCCAGGGCGCGTGGGTGCGGCAGCGGCTTCCTGCCACATGATGACCTGCTTGCCGGTGTCTGCCACCACATCTTCAAGAAGCGTGATGAACTTCGCGTATTCCTCGGCGCCCAACGTGAGGGCTTCGTCGCCGCCCACGTGCAAGTAGTCGCCGTCGGTGATGCCTGCCATGTCCGTCAGCACGTCCCGAATGAACGGCTCGGTGGTGGGCAAATCGAACGTGAGCTGGGAGAAGCCCACTTCCATTCCTTCGTACTTGTCGGTGGCCTTGCCGTCGGGGCGCAGGTCGCCGTAGATCGCGGTGGCGGCGTTGGTGTGGCCGGGCATGTCGATCTCAGGGACGACTGTCACGAACCGTTCCGCGGCGTAGTCCTGGAGCTGGCGGAAGTCGGCGAGCGTGAGATAGCCGCCTGCTTTGCCGCTGTTCGAAGTGTCGGAGGAGAGCTTGGCCAGTTCGGGACGCGAAGGGTTTTCGATGCGCCACCCCTGGTCATCCGTGAGGTGCAGGTGAAGCACGTTGAACTTGTATGACGCGAGCACGTCGATCACGATCTCCAACTGCTTCATGGGGAAGAAGTTGCGTGCGATGTCGAGGGTCAGTCCCCGCCATCCGTAGCGGGGCGCGTCGGTGACCACCACGGCTTCGAGTGCGGGCGCTCCGAATGTGTCCGTGGTGACGAGCTGGCGCAACGTCTGAACGCCGTAGTACAGGCCTGCGGGGGTCGCGCCGGACACCACTGCGGGACGGACGGTGGTGTCGACCGTGTAGCGCTCCGGGTGGTCGGAACCCTCAGGCCCTGCCGCGGCGTCGATACGCAACTGAATCGCGGGTGCCCCCGGCTCTGGTGCCTCTGTGAGCGGGACCGTCACCCCGGCATCGGCGCTCATCAAAGCCGATGCTTGCAGGGCGATGCGTTGTTCCGTGGCACTGGGTCCGGCAATGAAAACGGCGCCGTCCAGGGACAGTGCGGTGGTGCCTTGGGGCGTGGAAACCTGCAGCGGCTGGGGGATGATCGCGGGCATCGCTTACCTCGTCGTTGTGGCGGACCTAACGTGCGGAACGGACTCGGATTGACCGGAGGTCGAATCGCTTCGTCTTGACCAGCGAGATTACCTCACGCAGAGGGCTGGTCAGGACCAGAATGGCTGTGTTGTGGATGGCCGTGCGGGGCGTCGATGTCGACGCGCTTGCCGCCCACCGTGGGGACACCCCAGCCGAACTTGATGGACGCTAATCGCACCCCCAAGATCACCACCATGGGAACCCAGAAAACCAGGGTCCGGGGAACGTCGAACCACAACAGCACCGCATAGACCGCCGCACCCGCAAGCGCCGCGGTGGCGTAGAACTGGCCGTTGCGCAGCACGTCGGGCACATCGTTGGCCAGCAGATCGCGAATGATGCCGCCACCCACGCCGGTGAGGACACCCATGACAGCCGCGACAAACAGCGACGCCCCCGCATCGATCGCTACCCCCGTACCCACCACCACAAACACGGCCAGGCCAATGGCATCGGACGCCTGCACAATGCGGAACCGTTCCAACCGGTCCAACGGATGCCAGCGAGCAAACAGCGCTACCGCCAACCCCACCCCAATACTCACCACCAGGAAACTGGGGCTTTCCATCCAGAACACGGGAACGTCAAGGATGACGTCACGCATGGTTCCGCCGCCCACTGCCACCATGCCCGCCAGCACCACAGCTCCGACCCAGTCCATACGCTTGCGGCCCGCCGCCACCGCCCCAGAGATAGCGAACGCCATCGTGCCGATGTACTCCAGCACGGTCCGCAACGTTCCGAGCGCGGAGTCGATGATTTCTGGGGCGGACGCCAACGCAAGCGAGGCAGCGTCAATGAGGGTGGGCATGGCGGTGCCAATCCTGTGAGACAGTGGGAGGGTCGGCGCGCCAACGGCGACGCGTCGACCCTCATGCTACCTAGGGGCCAGGTAGCCCAAATCCCCACAGTCACGTTCCGTTCCCCTAGCCGTGCGCGTGTGGCGCTGTTAGGTTGAGCGCTGTCGCCGCGCTTGCGGCCGCTCAGATCGCACATTCTTGGGGAGGCCCGTCATGCGCCGCAGCATGTCACTCGTTGTTACTGCGTTCGCCGCAATGCTGGCGCTATCCGGTTGCTCCGCGCTGGACAGCTATTTTGGCTCCGACGTTGACGTCAGCGAACTCGAACTCACCGTCGGCGAATGCGTGGTGGACGAGGGCCTCACCTCGGACACCCTCACCGAAGTAGGTGCCCTGCCCGTCGTGGACTGCGCCGAGCCACACCATGCCGAGGTCTACTACGCCGAAACGTTGAGCGTTGAGGAGTACCCGGACACCGTTGCCACCACCACGGAAGAGTCCTGCCTGGCGGAGTTCGAAGGCTACGTGGGAGCTGCCTACGAAGACTCCCGGTACTACGTGTCCGTGATCTACCCCTCCGAGTACACCTGGGGCGAAGGCGATCGCCAGGTGGCGTGCTTGGTGACCGGCGACACTGACGAAGAGCTCACGGGATCTGTGCGGGGCTCAGGCGAATAGTTCCTACCGCTAGACTTCGTGCCATGGCCACGATCGTTGTTCACGTCATGCCCAAGCCCGAAATCCTTGACCCCCAGGGCAAGGCTGTCGGCAACGCGCTTCCGCGCCTGGGATTCGAAGGTTTCGCTGGTGTACGCCAGGGCAAGCGCTTCGAACTCACGGTCGACGGTGAAGTGACCGAGGAACTGCTCGCTCAGGCTCGCGAAGCCGCTGAGACGATGCTGTCCAACCCGGTCATTGAAGACGTGGTGGCTGTGGAGGTTGTGAACTCATGACACGCATCGGCGTCGTCACCTTCCCCGGCACTCTTGACGACCGCGATGCTGCACGCGCTGTGCGCCTTGCTGGTGCGGAGGCCGTGAACCTGTTCCACGCAGACCACGACCTGCAGAACGTTGACGCCGTGGTGCTGCCCGGTGGCTTCTCCTACGGCGACTACCTGCGGGCCGGAGCAATCTCCCGCTTCTCGCCTATCATGGAGCAGGTCGTGGACGCCGCGAATGGCGGGATGCCCGTGCTGGGTATCTGCAACGGTTTCCAGGTGTTGACTGAGGTCCACTTGCTGCCCGGCTCCATGATCAAGAACGACCACCTGCACTTCATCTGCCGTGACCAGGTGTTGCGTGTAGAGAACAACGACACCGCGTGGACTAATGCCTACGAGTCGGGTGAAGACATCACTATCCCGCTCAAGAACCAAGACGGTCAGTACGTGGCAGATGAGCGCACGCTGGACCAGCTCGAGGCCGAGGGCCGGGTGGCGTTCCGCTACGTCGACGTGAACCCCAACGGTTCGCGCCGCAACATCGCGGGCATCACGAACGAGCGGGGCAACGTCGTAGGCCTCATGCCGCACCCCGAGCACGCAGTCGAGGCCGGCTTTGGCCCGGACTCGCGCGAGGCTGGACGTGGCGGTACCGATGGTCTGGGCTTCTTTACCTCGGCCATCAACGCGCTGCTCGCCACGGCCTAGCAACCCCTCCCGCCTCCCCTTCCCCGTCCCACCCCCGCCTCCCCTTCCCCGCGAAGTGGCTCCATTTCGCTGTTTTAGCGCTCCATAACAGGCATTTCTTTCCACTCGGGAAGTTGGAGTCCCCGGTTCACTCTCTTGGAGACAGATGACACCAGCTGATGCGGTGGCGGAGTATTGGGGCCGATGCCGGGGTTCCGTCGCGGGACTACCTGCGGCCGTTCCCGAGGCTTGGGCTTTTGGTGCGACGCAAGAACACGCGGACGAGTTGCTCGCCCTCGTGACCCAGGGGATCAAGACCGGCACAGCATCGGCCCTCTGGGACCACGAGGCCACCGGAGAGCCACTGCCGCAGCCCGGCGATCTCAGCATCATCCTGGACGGCCGCGGCATGCCCCGCGCCGTCATCGAGACCACTCACGTGCAGGTTGTGCCCTTCGACCAGGTTGATGCGGAGCACGCCGCGGCCGAAGGCGAAGGCGACCGCACGCTGACCGCCTGGCAAGACATCCATGAACGCTTTTGGCGCGAGCATTCCGAGAACCCGCGCGGCTACGAGCCCGACATGCCCGTGGTGTGCGAGCGGTTCCGGTTGGTGTATGCGGAGGACGCGGACCGCTAGCGGTCGTGCCCGCGCCACGGGCCCTCACCACCCTGCGCGTGCGGCGCGCTGGACGTAGCATCGAAGCCCCGGCCACGTGAGGAGGCGTGATGCGTGCTGTCACCTACTCGATGGGGATGTCGCTCGACGGTTACATCTACGGGCCCGACGGGACATTTGACTGGTCGGTGCCGGAGCCCGCGCTGTTTCGCTCGAGGATCGACGAGATACGTGGCGTTGGCGTGCACCTGCTGGGCCGCAATCTGTACGAGACCATGCGCTACTGGGATGACCCCGCCAACACTGCCCAGTTCGATGACGCGGAACGAGAATGGGCGGACCTGTGGAATCCACTTCCTAAGGTGGTGTTCTCACGCACGCTGACCCAGGTTGACCCGAGTGCGCGGCTCGCAACGGGCACGCTCGCGGAGGAGATCTCAGCCCTGCGTGCCGCGCCCGGCGATGGTGACATTGCGATTGGCGGCGGCGAGCTTGCGCGCCAGGCTGCGCGGGAGGGACTCATCGACGAGTACTGGATTCGCACATTTCCGGTGCTTGTGGGAGGCGGCTCAACGTTCTTCGCGCATGACGAGCGGCACGTTGACCTCGAACTCGTGAGTACCCGTGCTTTCGAATCAGGGGTGGTGTTCTCGCGCTACCGGGTGCGGTGACCTTCGCCCGGGATACCGCGGATACCGGGGATACCGGGGAGGGCCGATGCTGGGGTTGCGCGGGAATGTGGCGCGACACGGAGTGGCAAGTTTTCGCTGTTATGCGTGGTCATAACAGCGAGATGGAGCCATTTCGCGGAGGGGCGGGCGATGAGAGGGGGCGGGTGACGAGAGGGGCGGGTGTCTAGGTGCTCGGGCTCTTACGGGCCCGTGTGGTGTGGTGCCAGGCGGTTTCTTAGTTCCACGAGGGCATCGAACGTCGTGCGGTTGAAGTCCGCCCCGAGTTGGTTGGGGATCGTGACCAGTGCCGTGTCGGCGCTCATGACGGCCTCGTCGTCGCGCAGTTCCGCTTCGATCTTGTCGATGCCGCCCACGTATGTCTTGCCGAACGTGGCAATGAAGTTATCGATCTTGCCTACCTGGTCCTGGTTGGCGCCCATGCGGTCGCGCTCCAGGGTGGGGCCAAAGAACGTGCGCGTGGCGTCGTCGATGATGGGCATGATGGACCGCGAGACAGAGACACGCGGGTTGCCGCTGTGTCCTGCTGTGGCCCAGGCGTCTCGGTAGGCCTGGATTTGGCGTTGCTGGATCACGCCAAGAGGCTCCCCGGAGCCACCTTCGACCAGGGTGGATGACATCAGATGCATTCCTAGTGAGCCAACTCGCTTAGCGCTCTCTTCGCCACCGGCGCCGTACCAAATCCGGTCCTGAAGCCCAGGGGATTGCGGCTGGATAGGCAACTTCTGTCCCGCACGTACGTGAGCGTTTGCCCCTGGCGTCGCGATCCCCATGCCGGAAATCGCCTCGCGGAAGCGCGCGATCCTTTCTGCAGCATCCTGCGCTGGAGTGCTGCCCACTGGGAGCGGGTAGCCAAACTCGCCCGGTCCATCGGCCGCCGGCTCGGGTGATCCACGGCTCACGCCCAGCTGGAGCCGGCCTCCCGCAATCAGGTCCGCCGTGGCGGCCGCTTCCGCCATGTAGAGCGGGTTCTCGTACCGCATGTTGATCACGCCAGTGCCCAGTTCCACGCGGGTCGTGCGCGCTCCCATTGCTGCAAGCAGCGGGAACGGCGAGGAGGTGTTCTGCTCAAAGTGGTGAATGCGGATCCACGCACCGTCCATGCCAGCGTCTTCTGCGCCTTCCGCGAGTGCGATGGTGTCGTGCATCAGGTCGCTCGCTGTGCGCACCTGCGAACCCGGCGCGCCAGAGAACCAGCCAAAGGAAAGGAAGCCGATGTTGAGCATGGCTAGGCAAACGCTAGGTAGCGGGGGAAGATTCCTCTGAAGGTGCGTCTGATGGTGCCGTAGCCCGGTAGGCACGGATGTACATCTGCACCCACTGAATGAAGACCAGCGCCATCAACGCAATGGCGAGTGGTGGCATGAGTTGATCCGTCCATGCGGGCGGGCTTTCGAGGTTGACGAACTGCACCACCAGCACGCCAAAGAGGAGCCCCGCCAAGGGAACAGCAGGCCACCATGTCCACCGTGGCGGCCGTTCCCGCAGCCAGAACTGCCCCTGTGCGCGCTTGTGTCGATCCCAATCCATGGTTCCCCCTGTCCGCCACCCCCGCAGCATTCCTCACTCTAGATGGCGATAGGCCAGGATGGAAGGCATGAGTGAGGCTGAACTCCAGGCAGACCCAAGGACGGGGCGCCGTGCGCCAGAGCAGCTCGACGAGTTTCAGTTAGCGGAATCGCGGCCCGACTATCGCGTTGACATTGAACGGATTCGTTTCTCTCCGTACTTTTCGCGGCTGTCCGCCGTGACCCAGGTGATTTCCCAGTCCGGTGCGGGGCTTGCGGTTCATAATCGGCTCACGCACTCCGTGAAGGTTGCGGCGGTGGCGCGTGCGATTGCGATGCACCTGCATCGAGACACTGGCGCCACGGGTCGTCTGGTGCAGGACTTGGGCGGATGCGATCCGGTGGTGGTGCAGGCTGCGGCCAGCGCGCACGATGTGGGCCACCCTCCCTTCGGACACCTGGGAGAACGCGCACTCGACCGCCTGGCCCGCGACCGGTTTCGGCTGCGGGAGGGTTTTGAGGGCAACGCGCAAACGTTCCGCATCCTGACGCGCCTCGACGAGCACGACACCGCCGGTGTGGGCCTCAACCTGACTCGGGCGGTGCGGGCCGCCGTGTTGAAGTATCCGTGGCTGCGTGGTGAGGGTGGGGAGCGGCGTGGCGCCACCAGCCACAAGTTCTCCATGTACGTGGTGGATCTGGACGATGCTCAGGACGCGTTGAGCGCTTACCCCAAGATTGCGCCAGGGCAGCAAACGCTCGAATGCTCGGTCATGGACATCGCCGATGACATCGCCTACTCGCTGCACGACCTGGACGACTTCTACCGGGCGGGCCTGCTGAACCAGGCCACGATCGCGGGAGAGTTCCGTGAATGGCGCCGTGACCTTGCCGAGCTGCGCGCCCTCGATGTGGCGACGCTCGCGGACACCAGTCGCTCCCCGGGGCATTCGCTGGAGTTGCTGTGGCGGCGACTGTCAGAACGTGACCCGTGGATTGCGGACGCGGACGCGTTCGATGCTGCGGTCGCGCGCGTGACTGAAGAAGTCGTCGAGGGTCTACTCACCGTGCCATTTGACGGCTCCCTAGCCGCGGACCGCTCCCTCGCACGCTTCACCACGGACTGGATCCGCCACTTGCAGTCCTCCGTGGAGGTCCACCGTGACCCCGCGCACAGGTCCGGCCACGTGTCCCTCAACCGGACTGCCTGGCATGAAGTGGCAGTGTTGAAGTTCCTCCACGAGCGTTTCATCCTGGACCGTCCTGATTTGGCGGTCTACCAGCGTGGACAGGCCAGTCTCATTGAGCGTCTAGTGAACGGCTTCGCGGATTGGCTCGATGATCCGCATGACGCCCGCCGCGCCCCGCGCAGGCTCCTTGACCTGGTGGACATGGCCACGGAGGATTACATGCGGCTCCTCCACGATGAACCTCACCTGCTGCCCACCGTGGACGAGACAGAGATCCGTCGCCGCGCCGCCGGCCGCGGCATCATCGACTACGTCGCGGCACTCACGGACGCTCAAGCTTCCAGCCTGGACGCGATGCTCGCCGGGCGTACCGAACGGCTGTGGGACGCCGGTCAGGGACTGTAACCGCGCATCGGCCCTCGCCACGGTCACGGATACTGGAGAGGTGAACCGCCCCGCCAAGCCAGCGCCGCCACCCATCCTGCTCGAGCGCCTCGACCACGCCAACGACCAGGTGCGAGCCTTATGGCGTGACCAGGAGCGGGACCTGGGACGGCGTTACGGCGACCCCGGCCTCACCCTCGAAGCCGATTTCCCCACCGGAATCGGCGTGTGGGTTGCACGCACCAGCGACGGGCGCGCTGTTGGGGCGATCGCTGCCCGCTGGTCCACGCGAGACGAACTCCAGCCCGGCGACCTGGAACTCAAACGCCTGTGGGTATCCCCAGACGCCCGCGGCCTAGGCGCTGCCAAAGCACTCATGCGGGCCGGCGCCGCCGCAGCCATCCAGGCCGGCGCCACCCGCATCGTCCTCGAGACAGGCCACCAACAACCCGAAGCGATCGGCCTGTACCAACTCCTGGGCTACCACCGCATCGACAACTACGGCGACTGGGCCCACGACCCCGAAACCGTGTGCATGGCCCGCGACCTTCCCACCCGCGTGCTCGTCATCAACGGCACCATGGGCGCCGGAAAAACCACGACCGCCGCAGCCATCCACGACATCCTCACCGAACGCGGCGCCCGTGCCGCCTACATCGACGCCGACTCCCTGTGCCAAGCCACCCACGCCCCCGCCGACGACCCCTACCACCAGGGCCTCCTGTTCGACGCCCTCACTGGTGCGGCCTCCGCCTTCCGCAAGCGTGGCATCGGCCTGATGGTGGTGCCACGGGTTGTGGAAGACGCAGGTGACCGCGACCGCTATGCCCGGGCCTTTGCTACGGCCGATGCCGGCCCGGCTGACGTGTCGATTGTGCGAGTGACCGCGGCGCAAGAGGAGCGCTTTGCCCGGCTCGACGCGCGCGAGCCAGAAGGCTACTGGCAAGAGTTCGCGCGTCACCGCACCGTGGAGCTGGAGGCGTCGCTCAACGCGCTTGCGCTCGATGACGCCGTGGTGTCGACCGACATCCGTGACCGCCTTGACGTGGCCGCTCGTGTGCTGGACGCGGCCGGCTGGTGACGGCTCGCCAAGAATCGACGGCCAGGGGCTGTGGCAGCGCGAAACTCCGCCGTGTATCTACGGCGAGGGCCAGTCCGCCCAGTTTTCTCGCCAAGTGGCTCCATTTGGTTGTTATAGCTAGCTAAAACAGCTAAATGGAGCCATTTGGTGTGGTGCGGTTCATGATCAGCAGGTCGATGCCCGCCGCGATCGCGACGCAGATCGCCAAAGGCCACGACAACGCAGTGTCGTGCATCAGGTAGGACGCCAGGGCGCCCAAGCCAAACATGCCCAGGTACCCGCCCACGCGCAGGCCGGTCGTCAGTGAAGGAGTAGCGGGTGGAGGAAGGGCCGATGCCGGGGCCGCGTTGTCAGCGGGTGCGGGTGCGTCGGGCGTGGGGTCCGGCGGGGTGATGGTGGAGTCGCTCATGACGGTGGAGTTCTGTGAGATCAGGAGGGTGGACGTGCCATCGTCGCTTTCACCATAGCGGCACCACCCGGCAAACAGGCGAACGCCGGCATTCCCAGTGTCGAAACCGCCCGCCGGAACCTTATAGGACGCTGTAACGTTGCCAGGGAGACCAGTACTAGTCGCAGCGGCGCTCGCCCACGCCGCCACCCGGGAGGAGAACTCACCATGCGCATCGGAGAACTCGCAGAACAAGCCGGCGTCACGGCAAAAACCGTGAGGTACTACGAATCCATTGGTCTCATCCCCGACCCCGGTCGCACAGCATCGGGCTACCGCGAATACGACCAAGGCTCCCTGGAGCGCCTGACATTTGTCCGCGACGCCCAAGCTGCAGGGCTCACGCTCAAAGAGTCGCGCCACATACTCGACATGAAGTCGGAGGGCCAAACCACGTGCGAGCACACTCGTTCGCTCCTGGACAAGCACCTGACGGACATCGACATCCAGATCGCCTCGCTCAAAGCTGCCCGCAAGGAACTTGTGGCGTTGCGGGACCGTGCCACCGTGCTCGACCCCGACGCCTGCAACGACCCTCACAGTTGCCAAGTTGTCGCAGGTCACGGCCAGCATTGAGCCAATTCTGACTGCCTGAACCGGACCGGTCCGCGCGCTCCAGTAGGGTGGCCACAGCCATTGCCGCGCGGGGACTATCGTCCCGTTGCCAGCGGCTTTGCCGACACTACAGTCATGAGTCGACGTCCATGCTGACCTGGGAGGGTAGCTCGGACCCGACAGCGAGAGGCAGGACGCATGAGAATCGCGATCCCCAAGGAGACCGCACCAGGCTCTACCTTGGTCGCAGCAACTCCCAAAACAGTCGATGCCCTAGTCAAACTGGGGTACGACGTTGTCGTAGAAGCCGGGGCGGGTGAAGCCGCGAACATTCGTGACGAGGCGTACCTGGTCGCCGGCGCAGCCGTCACCGACACCGAGAGTGCGTGGGGCGCAGACATCGTCGCGACGTACAGCGCGCCCACGGAAGAGCAGCGCGCACTCCTGAAGTCCGGTGCAGTTCTGATCTGCACGCTCGCGCCTCACAGCAGCGAAGCCCTCATCGCAGACCTCGCCCAGCGCGGCGTGACAGCCCTTGCGCTTGACGCCGTGCCGCGCATCTCCCGCGCGCAGGCCCTGGACGTGCTGTCCACGATGTCGAACGTGTCGGGCTACCGTGCCGTCATCGAAGCGGCCGAGGCATACGGCGCGATGTTCGCCGGCCAGGTCACGGCGGCAGGGAAGACTGACCCCGCGACTGTTTTCGTTATTGGCGCAGGCGTGGCTGGTTTGGCGTCGCTCGGTGCGGCCGTGTCGCTTGGTGCGCAGGTGCGGTCCTTCGACGTCCGCCCTGAGGTCGCCGAGCAGATCGAGTCCATGGGCGCTCGCTTTGTTCACGCGCCCGCCGCGCAGCAAGAGGTCTCCGCAGACGGCTACGCCAAGCCGCTGACCCAGGAACAGCTGGCCGCAGCCCTTGACGTTTACGCAGACGAATCCAGCCGCGCAGACATCGTCATCACCACCGCACTCGTGCGCGGTTCCGCACCCACCACGATCACCGCGGAAATGGTTCAGGCCATGAAACCCGGATCGGTGATCGTCGACCTCGCCGCTTCCGGTGGCGGCAACTGCGAACTCACCGTTCCCGGGCAGAAAATCGTGACCGACAACGGCGTCACGATCATCGGCTACACCGACTTGCCCAGCCGCATGCCGCAGCACACCTCACAGTTGCTGGGCACCAACATCGTCAACCTGATGAAGCTGTTGACGCCCGCCAAGGACGGCGAAGCGGTTCTCGACATGGAGGACCCGGTCCAGCGCGGCATGACCGTGTCGCTGGGCGGCGACGTGATGTGGCCGCCGCCCGCAGTCTCCGTCTCCGCCGTGAAAGCCGATGCCGAAGCGGACGAACGTTCGCCAGAAGAGTTGGCAGCGGAACGGGAAGCCGCGGCGCAGGCCCAAGCCGACGCCGCAGCGGCCCGCAAGAAGCGCAACCAGTGGACTCTGGGGATCGCAGGCGGTGCGCTCGCGATCGCGTTGTCCTTCGCGGACCCGGTGTTCCTCGCAGCGATGACGGTGTTCGTCCTCGCAGTGGTGATCGGCTACTACGTGATCTCCAACGTGAGCCACTCGCTGCACACCCCGCTCATGAGCCAGACCAACGCCATCAGCGGCATCATCCTCATCGGCGCACTGCTGCAGTTGGGGTCTGACAACCTTGCGGTTTCGATCTTGGCCTTCGTGGCCGCGGCCGTGGCCTCCATCAACGTGTTCGGTGGATTCCTGGTGACCTACCGCATGCTCGGCATGTTCCAGAAGGGGGCGTAACTGCCATGACACTGGTTTCCGTTGCCCAGGTCTCCTACCTGGTGGCCGCCATCCTGTTCATCCTGTCGCTCGCGGGCCTGTCCAAGCAGACCACCGCACGCCGCGGCAACCTGCTGGGTATGGCCGGAATGGCGATCGCGATCCTCGCGACCGTCGCACTGGCACTCAACACCTCCGAACGCCCGTGGGGCGTCACCCTGATGCTCATCCTGTGCGTGCTGTTGATCGGCGCCGCCGTCGGCATGCACCGTGCCCGCACGGTGGAGATGACGCAGATGCCCGAACTCATTGCCCTCCTGCACTCCTTCGTGGGTCTGGCCGCAGTGCTGATCGGCTACAACTCGTACCTCACTGAGGGGCACGACGCCATGCACCTGGTCGAGGTGTTCCTGGGCGTCCTCATTGGTGCGGTGACCTTCACCGGCTCGATCGTCGCCTACCTGAAGCTCTCCGCACGGATGCCCTCCAAGCCGCTGACCCTTCCCGGACGTCACGCCCTCAACGCAGGCGCGCTCGTCGCATCGGCTGGCCTGCTGGTGTGGTTCCTTGCCGCACCGTCGCTGTGGCCACTGCTGCTGATGACAGTGATCGCGTTGGCGTTGGGCTACCACCTGGTCGCGGCCATTGGTGGCGGTGACATGCCTGTGGTCGTGTCGATGCTGAACTCGTACTCGGGCTGGGCTGCCGCAGCAGCGGGCTTCATGCTCGGTAACGACCTGCTGATCGTGACCGGTGCGCTGGTGGGTTCCTCCGGTGCGATCTTGTCCTACATCATGTGCAAGGCCATGAACCGCAAGTTCCTGGCCGTGATCCTGGGCGGCTTCGGAGGCGAGACCTCGTCCTCCAGTGCCGGCGTCGACGGTACTCACCAGGAGATCAATGCGGCTGCCACGGCGGAGGCGCTCCAGCGTGCCCGCTCCGTGGTGATCGCACCCGGATACGGCATGGCTGTCGCGAAGGCGCAGTACCCGGTCGCCGACCTGGTGTCGCGTTTGCGCGACCAGGGCGTCCAGGTCCGTTTCGCCGTTCACCCTGTCGCCGGGCGTCTTCCGGGCCACATGAACGTGCTGCTCGCGGAAGCGAAAGTTCCCTACGACGTGGTCCTTGAACTCGATGAGATCAACGACGACTTCGCGGAGACTGACGTGGTGCTCGTGATCGGCGCGAACGACACCGTCAACCCTGCCGCGCTGGACGACCCCGGCTCACCCATTGCCGGCATGCCGGTCCTGGAAGTGTGGAACGCCGCGCAGGTGGTGGTGTTCAAGCGTTCGATGGCGACTGGTTACGCAGGCGTGCAGAACCCACTGTTCTTCAAGGAGAACACGTCAATGCTGTTCGGAGACGCCAAGGAACAGGTCGAGGCCATCCTTGCGGCAATGACGGCTCGCGTCTGACGCTGTTGAGCTGACTCTCTTACCCAACTCGCGGTGAGAGCGATCAGGTTTCATGGTTCTTAGGGGGACTGTGAGACCTGATTCGCTCCGCCGCGAGTTGCGTCGTTTCACAGGTCGCGCGACGGCGGCGACGATCCGGCAGAACCCCGCTTGACCTTCCAGCGTGATGGAAGGTTTACGGTGGTCTCAGTGTTGAACAACAGCACGGCGTTGCACGCCAACGCCCAGACTTCACGGAGGTATCACCATGGCTCAGGAACAGATCGTCACCGTCAACGTCAGCGGCATGACCTGCGGAGGTTGCGCCGGCAAGGTGAAGGCCGCACTTGAGTCAACGGACGGCATCGAAGTTGCGACGGTTGACCACACCACCGGCCGTGTCGATGTCACGCCCGACGGCACCGTGCCCGTCAGCGACCTCGAGTTCTCGATCGACGAGGCCGTGAGCTCGACCGGATACACGGTGGCCTCATGAGCGACACCGCCACCGGCGCCGCGCCGCAGGCGCAGCCAGAGAAAGTCTCACTCGCCGTCGACGGCATGACCTGCTCGTCCTGCGCGGCCACCATTCAAGGTGGCCTCCAGAAGCTCCCCGGTGTCGAGGATGCGGTCGTGAACTACGCGACTCGCCGCGCTACCGTGCGCGGCGACGGCACCCTCGATGCCGCAGAACTTGATGCCGCGATGCGCGCCACCATCGAAGGCTTTGGGTATGCGGTCCTCACCAAGCCCCGCACCACTTCCGCTGGCGCTGCCGGACACGATGCGGGTGTCCCCGGCGCCAGCGGGGCCGCAGATCATGGCGACCACAGCTCCGCAGATCACGGCGACCACGGTGACGACGGCGGCCATGAAGGTCACGATGGGGACGAGCACGCCGCGCACATGCGCGCGGATGCCAGCCGCATCGCGGACTACAAGAAGCGCTTCCTCTTGGCCGCGGTTCTCACGGTTCCGCTCACGCTGATCTCCATGGTTCCGGCTTGGCAGTTCGCTGGCTGGGAATGGGTGGTGGGAGTGCTCGCGACTCCGGTGATTTGGTGGTCTGCGTGGCCATTCCACCGCTCCACCCTCATGAGCGCACGCTACCGGACCACGAACATGGACACCTTGGTGACCATGGGCACCGTGGCGGCCTGGCTGTGGTCCACGGTCGTGGTTCTCGCACACGCGGTGGACGCTATGCCCGGCGGTCACGTCTACTACGAGACTGGCGCGGTCATCGTCACGCTGATTCTGCTCGGCAAGTGGCTGGAGACCCGTTCGACGGCGCGTGCGGGTGATGCGATTCGTGCGTTGAGTAGCCGGCAGAGCGCTACGGCACGGCTGGAAGACGGCACCGTTATTGCGCGCGACCAGCTCGAGGTGGGGATGCGCTTTGTGGTGCGTCCCGGCGAGACGATCGCGACTGACGGCACCATCGTTGAAGGTGGCGCGTCGGTTGATGCTTCGATGGTGACGGGTGAGTCGGTGCCGGTCCGCATGGACGAAGGGGCCGAGGTGGTGGGAGGCACCATCGCCACCGACGGTTCCATGACGGTTGAGGCCACCAAGGTGGGCTCAGAAACGATGCTGTCGCAGATTGCGCGCATGGTGGAGGAGGCGCAGTCGGGCCGTGCACGTGTGCAGCGCCTCGCGGACCGCATCTCCCGCATCTTTGTGCCGATCGTGATTGCGATCTCGCTGCTCACTTTGGTGGTGTGGCTGGCGGTGACGGGCGATGCGAATGCGGCGTTCACTGCTGCGGTTGCCGTGCTGATCATTAGCTGCCCGTGCGCGTTGGGGTTGGCGACTCCGCTGGCCATCATGGTGGGTACGGGCCGTGGCGCGCAGTTGGGTGTGCTGGTCCGTGGGCCGGAAGCGTTGGAGGACACTCGCGACGTCAGCACCATTGTGTTGGACAAGACTGGAACTGTCACTGAGGGCAAGATGACCGTGGTGACGGCGCATGCGCCCGCGATTGAGGCGGCGCAGGGGGCTGATGCTGTGGCGGCTTTCCTTGACGCGGTGGCGTCCGTGGAGGCTCGCTCGGAGCATCCGATTGCCCAGGCTGTTGCGCAGTCGCGTGAAGGCCGGGCCAAGGTGAAGGGCTTCCGTAACATTGCCGGACACGGCGTGGTGGCCACTGTTCAGAATGCTGGCCGGGACGGTGCGCACGCTGATGTCATGGTGGGTTCACGCCGGATGTTCGACGAGGTCCCGCAGGCCTTGGAAGACCTGGCGGTGCAGGCCGAGTCCCTTGGGCAGACCGCCATCTTCGCTGGCCGTGTTCCTCCGGTGAGTGGTGACGGCGCCATGTTGGCGACGCGCGCCACGGCGGTGGCGGAGGCGGTCATTGCGGTTGCCGACACGGTGAAGCCCACGTCTGCGGAAGCGATCCGTGCTTTCCGTGACCTGGGTCTTGACGTGGTGCTACTGACCGGTGACAACGAGCGGGCTGCGCGCGCCGTCGCTGACGAGGTGGGCATTGACCGGGTGATCGCTGAGGTGCTGCCTGGCGATAAGGCCGACGTGATCACGTCGCTTCAGGCCGAGGGCGCTCGTGTGGCGATGGTGGGAGACGGCGTGAATGATGCTCCTGCGCTTGCGCAGGCGGACTTGGGGCTTGCGGTGGGGACCGGTACGGATGTGGCGCGCGAGGCGTCTGACCTCACGATCGTCTCTGGAGACCTGCGTGCTGCGGCCGATGCCATTGCACTGTCGCGACGGACGCTGGGCACTATCCGCGGCAACCTGTTCTGGGCTTTTGCGTACAACACGGCGGCGATCCCGTTGGCGGCGTTGGGCATCTTGAACCCCATGATTGCTGCGGCCGCGATGGGTGGTTCGAGCCTGTTCGTGGTGGGCAACTCGCTGCGGTTGCGTAGCTTCGCTGGGTACCGTTCACGCGCGTGATGCGTCCCTGACATGGAGCGGTCCTCGCTTGCCGACGGTTGACGTTGGCAAGCGAGGACCGCTCTGTTGCTTTGTGGAGGAATCGCCTAGTAGGCGGCACCTCTGCATTTCTCCTGGGCTGACAGGTCGAGTCCCTGGAGAACTGGCAGGATGTCTGCCCACGTGGCGCCCTCGGGGAGGTCATGGCCTAGGCCTCGTAGGCAGTCGGCGGTTGCCTGATTGCGGATCTCGTCGGACCGGGCTCGTTCGTCCGCGAGGGACGGTTGGATTTGGTACAGGTAGTTCACCCAGAAGAACTCGCGGATGTCGCAGCCGTCGAGCACCCGGTCAACCACCTCGGGGTCGTGTGAGTCGATGCCAATCTCGTATCCGGGGCGGATGTAGTTGCCGGGGGTCGACACGGTCGAACTGGCGCCCTTCGCCTCCGGCGTCGACGACGCAGTCCACTGTCCGTTGCGTCGCGGCCTTGGTGAGTTCGTAGCTGACGTTCTCGGTGGCTTGGATTTCTTCGATGTCGGCGATCTGCTCAGCGGAGGCTTGGGCGTCGATCGCTTCTTGGAGGGCTTGCTCCACTTCTTGGGCAAACGGCGGATCGGCAGGTGTGGGCGCCGTCGTTGAGGTCTCTGGTGAGGTGCAGCCTGCGATCACCACAGCGAGTGCCGTGGTGATCGCAGCGAGCACGGAGGTGCGCATTAGTCCCGCTTTGCTAGCCGACGCCGGCCGTGCGGCAGGTGAGTGACTGGTCGGTGGGCAGAGAGGCGATTTCCGTGGCAACTTCATCCCAGGTGGCATCGCTAGGGACCGTGATGCCGAACTGCTCCAGACAATCGATGCGCTCCTGAAGCCGGATGGCGTCGAAAGCGTCGTGGAGATGCTGGAAGTCTGGTTGAAGTTGGTAGAGCTTGTTCACCCAGAAGGCCTCTTGCAGGTCGCAGGCTTCCCACGCGCTAGCGATCTCGGGCTCGTCGCCGCCGTCTGCGTAGAAGGCGGGAATAGCGAACCCTGCGGGGCTCTCATAGTCTGCGTAGGTGCTGTCGAGGCCCACGTTCTGGGCGCATTCGACACCACGCATTGCCGCGTCCTTGGCCTGTTCATAGGTGACGAGCCCCGTCGCGGCAATCGTCTGCAAGGTAGCGATCTGGGCGTCCGATGCTTGGGCGGATTGTGCCTCTGCGATGGCCTGTTCGACTTGGGCTGAGTACGGGTCCGCACTGGTTGTTGGAGGTGCCGGGTCGCTTGCGGTGCATCCCGCAACGACGGCCACGGCCGCGGCGAGGACCGGAGTCCTGAGCCACAGCAGTGACCGTCTGGAAGGGATGGTGGTGTGGGTGTTCAGTGCTGTGCCCGGTGGCTCGTGATGCCGGCTGCGGGGCCGGGTGTGATGACTGCGCTGTAGGCGTGCCATACCCAGCTCGAGGGTGACACGCCGTTGTTGGTGGCGATCTTTGCTTGAACGCCGACGGATCCGGTGCAGCTCGAGGGGTACTCGTCTGCGAATGCGACGTAGTAGCGATGGCCGGTTGCGAGTTTGCATCCGTCAACGGTGACGAAGTTCTCGCCGGACATCCACGACGTGGTCGCGGCGGATGCTGGTGAGGCTGCCGCCACGATGAGGGCGCCTACGAGCGCTGCTGTGGTGACGGTCTTTTTTGCTGTGGTGCCGAGTGGCATGGGCTTCCCCCTGGTGAATGTGGGGGCGTGTCTAGTGAGATCCCCCTGGTGGGAGTCATGCAACCAGAATCCTGACCTGCGGTCAATCATCTTCCCGACAATGGGAATGACGGACCTGGCAGGCCTACGTGTAGCCGCCCACTTCAAAGCACGGCGCGGTGTTGCTGTCGAGATTCTCTAACGCAATCTTGAAGACCTCGTCGCCGTCAGCATCGGCTGGAACCTCGAGGCCCTTGTCTTCCACGCACGCAATGAACTCCGGCAGTTGTGCGGCACGGTGGGCGTCCACCTGTGCGACCACGGTGGGTTGAGTTTGGTACAGCATGTTGACCCACATCGACTCTTGGTCAATGCACCGGTCGGCGACCTGATCGTTGCCCTCGGCGTCGGTTGTGCCGCTGCCGATCCCAAAGCCCGGCAACGGCACACCGGGCGCGAGGGTGCTCTCTGAGTAGTTCCCGTACCCGCCGGCTTCGAGCACGCAGTCCACGGTGGCGACCGCGGCAACCTTGGCTTGCTCGTACGTCACGATGAGGGTGTCAGCGATCTCTTCGAGGGTGGCGATCTGTTCTGGTGAAGCGTTCGCGTCCCGAGCCTCCGCGAGGGCCACATCGATCTCCCCAGCAAAAATGCTCTCCGCCTCATTCGCAGGCTGGGGGCTGCTCTGGCATGCCGCACTCGCCGCAACAACAAGAACTGTTGCGGCGAGTCCGGCTACCCGAGGTGCGATGTTCACCAAGGGCTCTAGTGCTTCACTCGGTGGTGTGCCATCTGGCGCGCATGACTCGATGATGCGACCGCCTGAGTGTCGCCATACTTCCACTCGGTGACGCGCAGCTGCCCGCCACTGCCGTAGCGCCCCTGGGCATAGACATATCCTGAGCAGTCCTCGAGTTCACGAGCACCGGCAAGGCGTGAGTCGTTGGACGAAAAGACGTAGCAGCCGTCGACCGTGTGGTAGCGATACCCGCTGCTCCAGGTCGAGATCTGCAGTGCGCTGGCAGGAACTGCCGTCGCGACAACGAGCGCGCCCACGCAGGCGCCAATGATGGTGGTGCGTTTCATGAGGTTCCCCCTCGTAGTTGGCCTGATATTGCCCCTTGCAGTGCCATCTACGCCCAACCTACACGACTCTACGACTTGTCACCTTTACGTCGTTTACGCGGTATGCGCGCCAACGCAGTATCCCGGGCACTGCGCGCCACCTTGCGCAGCCCCTCCGTCTCAATCCGGCTCTTGGTGTCCGCTGCCCACCGCTGCACCACGCGGGAACTTTGAGGGGCATCGGCCCGCGGCAAACCCGGACCGTAGGGCGACCCGAGCGCATCGCTGTACACCACTCCCAGCTCGTCCTGGAGGGCGCGCACATCCTCAGACAGTTCGATAGTCCGGGGCGACCCCCAGCCGTCCTCATGGGTGGCGGTGAGGAGGCTCAGTTGGGCGCCCTGCAGGAACGTCAGCGCGCGCACGGCAGGGCGTCCCGCCACGCGCTTGGCGTCGCGACGCACCTCACGGCGTGCACGGCGACTCGCGAGGAGTCGGAAGTGGGCGGGGCTGACGAGTTCGTCTGGCACCACTTGGGCGGCCAGGCCCGCGAACGTGCGACGTTCACGCAAGTGAGCCCACCGCAGCACGATCAGGAACATCAGCAAGACGGGGATGCCCTTGATCACGGAACTCACCCAGGGGCTAGCGTTCACCAGCGGCGTGTTGAAGAACCCATGAACAGCAATCGCTAGCCCCAGCGTGCCCAGCAGCACTGCCCACCTGCGCCATACGGAAGCCGATGCGTTGAAGAAGTAGCCCACGCCGGCGCCAGAGATCGCGGAGAACGTGGGGTGGTTCCACAGTCCGCCCACCACACCACGCAGCAACACCATCGCAAACACGGTGCCCGCGGTGCCATCCGCGCTAATCACTGCGGTGTAGAGGAAGCTTTCGGACACTTGGAATCCCAGGCCTACGACTGCGCCATAGAACAGGCCATCCGCCGTCGACCGCAGCCGTGCCCCCGGAATGAGAGCAAGCGCGACGATGCCGAGCCACTTCAGCGGTTCCTCCACCAACGGCGCCGCGAACGACGACACCCACGCGTCGTTGAGAGGCAGCGTGGCCGTGACAAGATCGTGCATCGCTGGCGCAGCGATCGCCGCAAGGCCCGGCGCCGCAAAGGCGCCCCACGCGAGAGCGCCCAGCACGGTGACAGGTGAACGGCGTTCGAACAACTCCATTCGGTACAGAATCACCATGAACACAAAGCCGTACAGCAGCCAAGCGATGCCCGACAGCACTCCCGTAGCGGGGTGAGCGTGGAGCCGCGACAACACCAGCGGCATCCAGGTCAGCAACCCCAACAGCGTGACAGCCCCACCAGCCCAAAACACCAATGACCTGGTATCCACAAAGGACGATGTGCGAGGCAGGCTACGCCTGATGGTCGCCAACGCGACGGTCGCCACCGGGGGTTCAGTCGACGTCATGGCTGCGGCTCCTCAAACACCGCCGACCGCAGCATGTCCTCAATACCTCGTTGAAGGGACGTCCACGTTTGCGCTGCAGCATCGGTCGTGAGGGTCGCGTACACATCCTCGTTTGCGAGGACACACACCGCCTGAATCGTGTTCACAGTGGAGCCAGTGACACAGAGCGCATAATCGCCGGCATCGGTCTCCACCTCGATGGTGTCGGACACCACCCACCCCGTCTCCTCGTCTGCCAGGAGTTCCGTCGCAAAACCATCAATCAGCGAAGCAGGGGAGGCCCCCACCTCAAATGGCCGCGGTGCGGTGATCCCCAGCGTGGCGCCCGCATTCGTGAGTTCCACGGCCGGCGACTCAGGCGTGGCGGTGTCCTCATCGATGGTCCAGTTGTCGGCAAGCGTGATGGTGAGAGTCTCGGATCCAGGCGTGCCCACCGTGAGAAGCCGGACATCCGCCCCCACCGGCGCCTCGTCCCTTTGGACGAACGTCGCCAACGCCGGAATCGCCACCACAAACAGCGCCGCGACCCCAATAATGAACAGCGCCCCAGGAAGGGTGGACCGGCCAATGAGCCGGAGCGACAACGGCAGCCGAGGATCGGCGCTGCCCCGTGGCGCCCGCGAGTTCATGACGCGACGCTAACACCGCGACAGCGGCGGCCGCCGGTGACTCTCCGCAGGCCAGCGCTACCGCTGCCAGCCGCGCACCACAGCACCCAACGCATCATCAAATCCCGGGCCAGGGTCAGCCGCCAACGGAGGCAGCGACGGACCCAACTCAAGCGACACCATTCCATGAACCAACGCCCACAGGGCCACCGCAATCTGCGCCGCCGAAACATCGGCCCGCAGGACCCCCGCCGCCTGGCCCCGCTCCACCTGAGCAAAGACCGGGCCGAACGCCTGCTGAGACCTCGACGCAGCATCGGCTGGTAGTTCGCCTGCCCTGACCACGCCGCCAAAAATCACCTGGTAGCCGTGAGGGTCTTGTAGCGCGGCCGCCCGGTATGCGCGCCCCAACTGCATGATGACGTCTATGGGGGAGCCTTCCGTGGGAACACGTTCCAGGCTCGCCGCAAAGTGGTCGACCGCCCGCGAGTACAGGGCAGCCAACACGCCGTCGCGGTTGCCATACAGCGTGTACACAGCCGCAGTGGTGGTCTCCGCGGCCGCTGCCAAGCCCCTCACCGACAGTGCATCCGCACCTCCAGAGGACACAATCGACGCAGCCTCATCCAACAGCCGAGACTTGACCGCATCGTCGTACTTGACTGGCCTACCCATGCAGAACATCGTATCCACACGGCGTTAGGTAACTGTGTTAGACGGCGTCGAGCGCGCCTTCTAGATCACGACGCAAGTCCTCCACGTCTTCCAGGCCGATCGACAAGCGCACCGTGGTTTCGTAGATGCCGACCTCTGCGCGGCCCTCAGGAGTGAGTTTGTTGTGAGTCGTGGTCGCCGGATGCGTGGAGATCGACTTGGCGTCGCCCAAGTTGTTCGACGGCGTGAACAACTTCAAGGCGTTCATGAAACGGAACGCCGCAGCCTGAGCCTCCGCTCCCGCCGGGTCAGTACCGTCACCCACCGCCAGGTTCAACGTCACCAACGTGCCGCCCAACGTCATCTGTTTCACGGCCCGCTCATGCTGCGGGTGTGACGGCAGCAGCGGGTAACGCACAGACTCAACACCCGGGTGTTGCTCAAGCCACGCCGCCAAGTTCATGGCGTTCGCAGCCTGGTGACGCACCCGCACCGCCAAAGTCTCCAGACCCTTACCCAACACCCACGCATTAAACGGAGAGATCGTGGCACCCATGTTGCGGACCATCAGCTTCACCGGGCCATCAATGTACTCAGCGGAGCCCAAAATCGCTCCACCCAGAACCCGGCCCTGGCCGTCAATGTGCTTGGTCGCGGAGTACACGACAGCATCGGCCCCCAGCTGCAGCGGCTTCTGACCCAACGGCGTCGCAAACACGTTGTCCACAATGAGGAGCGCGCCCGCGGCCTTCGACAATGACGCCACGAACGGAATATCCACGATGTCCTGCATGGGGTTCGTGGGGGACTCGATGAACACGGCCTTTGCGGGAGTGGCGAGGGCACGCTCCCAATCCGCGTTGTCCGTCGCATCCACGTAGTCAATCTGGATGCCCCACTTCTCAAAGAAGTTGGTGAACGTCTGCAGTGTGGAGCCAAACAGGGCCTTCGCTGCAACCAGGCGGTCGCCCGCCGCCAGGATCGAACCCAACGACACAAACACGGCACTCATGCCGGTGGACGTTGCGAACGCACGCTCCGCACCCTCGATCGCGGCAAGGCGCTCCTCAAACATCGTGACCGTGGGGTTGGCGTACCGCGAATACATGTAGATGTCGATGTCGCCCGCGAACGCATCACGTGCCTGCTCGGCGTTGTCGTAGGCGTAACCCTGCGTCAGGAACATGCCCTCCGACATCTCGTTCGCCTCAGACCGGTGGATACCGGAGTGCAGGGCAAGAGTGTCAGTACTGAGGTTCTTGGGCAGTTCCGTCATGGGGTTCAGACTAGCGCGCCGCTAGTCCACCACTACGGCGTCCCCCAGCACAGATAACGTCACCTGGTCACCCACGACCGGAACCTCACGCGCATGAACCCTTGATAGGTAGGTCGTGCCATCGCCCGCCACAAGCTCGACGAGGGCATCGTGCCCTCCGAACCGCACCCGCGTCACCGTTGCCGGCAGCACTCCGCCCATCACACCATCGGGATGCACCACGACTTGTTCCGGCCGGATCACCACGCGGACGTCACCTGTCACAGGTTGTTCGAGCGCAATGGACCCCAGCGGGGTTGTGACGGAGCCATCGTGCGCGGCGCCCGTCAGGAACACCGCTTCGCCAAGGAACGATGCCGCCCACGCCGACGCCGGATGGGCGTATACCGCGGCGGGTGCACCTTGCTGTTCCATGACACCGTCACGCATGATCGCGACCACGTCACCCGTGGTGAGGGCTTCTTCTTGGTCGTGCGTCACCATGATTCCGGTGATGCCGAACTCGTGCAGCAAGTCCCGCACCACGTCCCGCAGCCCTAGCCGCAA
The DNA here is from genome assembly GCF_028823635.1 of Demequina sp. B12. Classification (GTDB taxonomy): domain Bacteria; phylum Actinomycetota; class Actinomycetes; order Actinomycetales; family Demequinaceae; genus Demequina. The sequence continues at coordinate 154,714 of NZ_JAPEHU010000001.1, read as the reverse complement.
GGGTGGGTCGAGCGCAGCGAACGGTTCGTCGAGCAGCAGTAGCCGAGGCCGTGCGGCAAGCGTGCGTGCCAGTGCCACACGTTGGGCCTGCCCGCCGGACAACTGATCCGGGTAGCGGTCGTGGAGGCCCTCCAAACCGGTGGCTTCCATCAGCACATCGATGGACTCTTGACGTGCCGAGCGGTCTTTGCGTTTGGTGCGACCGAAGGCACCTTCGTGACCGAACGCGATGTTCTCGCCCACGGTCAGTTGGGGCAACAGTGTGGCCTCTTGGGGAACCCAGCCGATGCGGCGACGCCGGGTGGGCACATGGACGTCCGGACCGTCCACGGTCATCGCGCCTACGGTGATGGTGCCGGAATCCGGGGTGCGGAGGCCGGCGATAGCGCGCAGCAGGGTGGACTTGCCACAGCCCGACGGGCCGACAATGACGCCCAGGTCGCCGCTGGGGATGTCGAGGTCGACGCCCTTGAGGACGTGAGTGGTTCCGAGCGTGACCGACAGGTCGCGCACCTTCACGGGTGGTGCGGGGTCTTGAGCGTGACTGCCGGCCGCCGTGTGGTCGGGGGCCGATGCGGGGGTAGGGGCTGCGGTCATGGTGTGGGGGCTGCGGCCCTGGGGGTGCGGGGGGCAAGCGCGATCGCGGGGACCATAGCGATCACGAGGAGGGCAAGAGCGTAGGGCACTGCGGCACCGTACTCTGCGATCTCTGTCCGCGTCCACAAATCGATGGCGAGCGTGTTGGTGCCGGTGGGGCGCAACATGATGGTGGCGGGGAGTTCCTTCATGGCGATGACCGCTACGAGCAGCCCTGCCGTGATGGCGGCTGGGCGTGCCAGCCGTGCCGTGACTTTCCACCACACTGCGAGCGGGCGGTAGCCCAGGGTGGTTGCCACATTTTCGAGTTCCGCTGGCACGCGTTCCATGGCTGCACGGATGGTGCCGATGGCTTTGGGCATGAACATGATTCCGTATGCCACGACCAGGAGCACGGCGTTTTGGTAGATCGCGGGCACCGTGCGCAAAGAGAAGTACACCAAGCCCAGGCCCACCACGATGCCTGGCAGGGCCAGGGGGAGGGACGACACTCCTTCGATGAGGGTCGCGAGACGGCCGCGATACTTCGCGGCCAGAGTGGCGACTGGAATAGCGAGCATCACTGCGACCACTGCGCCCGCCACGGACACCGTCAACGTGGTGACGGCCGACTCTGTGAGACGTCCCAGGTCCGTTTCGCGCACGCTTTGCGCTTGAAGGAGACGGACCACCAGCGCGAAGACGGGAACGCCGATCGCCAGGACCGGGCCCAGCGAGATCGCTCCCATGGCCAGGAGGCGCTTTGCTGGGGACGATGCTGGGGTGCCGGGTGCCGTGCGAGTCACGGTGAAGTGGTGGCGGGAGCGGACTCGCCGTTCGCTCCACAGCACTACTAGTGCGAGCAGCACCAGCATGGCTGCGAGCACCGCTGCGTAGTAGCGGTCAAAGCTGGCGCCGTATGCCTGATGGATGGCGGTTGAGAGTACGGGGTAGCGGAACAGTGAGACTCCGCCAAAGTCCGCGATGACGTAGAGGAAGACCAGCAAGGTGCCGGCGAATGCTGCTGAGCGGATCGAGGGCCACGTCACTGCGGTGAAGACTCGCCAACGGCTGTGCCCCAGGGAGTAGGCGAGTTCTGCGTGCGCGGCTCCGTGTTGGCGTAGGGAGGCCGCGACGGGAAGCGTGACGTAGGGGGTGGTGGTCGCAGTCAACACCAACCAGGCGGGCCAGAAACCGTGAATGGTGGGGAAGGTCGCGAGCCAGCCGAACGCTGCCAAGTACGAGGGCACCGCGAGTGGCAGGGCGGTGAGCGCGGCGAACACTCGAGGTGCAGGAAGGCGGACACGTGTCAACGCGACCGCCACCGCAATGCCCGACACCAGTGACGCCACCGCCACACTGGCGCCCAACGTGGTGGTGTTGCGCACGAGCATCGGCACTCGCGGACGTTCCCACACGGCCGCAATCCCGTCGAGCCCAGCGGCGCCCGTCCTGGCCACGACATAGATCAGGGGGATCGCAGCGAGCAACGCCGCGACCCCCGCCACCGCTACAAGCGGTGCCGGGGGTCGCGAAGCTGCGCGGACGGACACTAGATCAGACCGTAGGCCGCCAACAGTTCCTGAGTAGCGTCAAGGCTCTCCAGGTCGGACAGGTCAAGGTTGGGGTTCACCAGTTCGTCGAGTGCCGGGAGGCCCTCGGGAGCGTCAACGCCTTCCACCAGCGGGTACTCATACGTGGCATCCACGAAGTACTGCTGACCCGCCTCCGACACCAGGTACTCGATGAGAGCCACAGCGTCAGCGTCATCTGCCGCAGTCTGCAGCAATGCCGCACCCGTGACGTTCACGATGCCGCCTGCATCGCCCGGGAGGAACGCGAGTTGTGCGCGCATGTTCTCTTCGCCCACCTCGGCTGCCGCGCGGTACCAGTAGTAGTGGTTGATCAGCGCGAGCTCAGCGGCGCCGGTGTTCACCAACTCCAGGGCCGCGCTGTTCTTCTCCGTGAACTGCGGGTTGTTCGCGGCGATGCCCTCAACCCAAGCATCGGCCGCTTCTTCGCCCTCAAGGACGCGCAGTGCGGTGATGAAGGACTGGAAGCTTGCGTTACCGGGAGGGAATGCGATCTTGCCGTCCCACATGGGGTCGGTCAGTTCGTCAACCGAGGTGGGAACGGCGTCCGCGTCCAGAACGTCGGAGTCGTACGCGATGACGCGAGCACGGCCCGTGACGCCAACCCAGGTGTCGTCCGTGGAGGTGAATCCCGCGGGGACGGTCGAGGTGATGGCGTCGGGGAGGGTAGCCGACATGCCCTGAGAGGTCAGAGCGCCCAGGGCTCCGGCGTCCTGAGAGAGGAACACGTCTGCTGGGGTGGCGTCGCCCTCTTCCGTCAGGAGCGCTGCGATCTCGCCGGTGCTTCCGTAACGCACCTCGACCTCGATGCCGGTCTCTGCTGTGAACTGTTCGACGAGCGGGCCTACGAGTTCTTCGTCGCGTCCGGAGTACAGCACCACCGCGTTGTCGGACACCGTGGCGTCAGCGGTTGCTGCGGCGGTGGCGGAGTCGGTGGACTCAGTGCCGGAGGTGGTCTCGGACTCGGCGGTCGAGCAGCCTGCGGCAGCGAGGACAGACAGTCCAGCAATGCCAACGATCATGCGACGCATGGGGATCCTTTCGCGAGTGTCACGGGCGTGACAGTTAAATGCGCAAGGGAACTGTAACGAAAATAACTCCGCTTACCAAGTCTCGATTTCGACCCTGGCTGCCAGGAACGACCGGACACAGATGTCCGGAATGTGCCTGCTAGGGACGATGGTTATGGACGGCGTTCGTGAGCGAACTTCCACGCTGCCCCTGTGCGGAGTGCCTACCCCTGCTTCCAGGGCAGGCCCTCGGCCTTCCAGCCCTCGACGCCACGGTGGCCGTCGGCGTTCGGTGCACCTTCGAAGCCGTGCAGGATGTTGTACGACGGCCCGAACCCGGCTGCCGTGGCTGCTGTTGCGCCGTCAATGGAGCGCTGTCCGGAACGGCACAGGAACACCAGCGGTGCGCCCTCTGGGATGGAGGCAGCACGGAGCTGGTCCACGAAGTCGACGTTGCGGGACATCGCGGGATAGGACACCCACTCCACGAGGATGGGGTCGTAGCCCAGCGACGAGGTGTCGGGAATGCCCACCCATTGCCATTCGGCAGTGGTTCGCACGTCAACGAGGCGTGCGTCAGGGTTGCTGGTCAGCAACTCCCAAGCAGCGGTGGGAGTGATGTCGCCGGCATAGTCAGTCATGGTGGGTCCTTCCCGCAGGTTCGCTGGCCAGTGTAGGGGCGTGGCTACGGGTCCCGATAGGCAAGTGAAGGCTTGCATGCCAGTGAGGACTTGCCTATCGTTGACCTGTGACGGATGTGTACGACGCGCTCGCGGCTCCGACCCGCCGCGCGATCCTCGATGCGCTGGCCGCAAACCACACCGAACAGACGCTCTTCGAACTCCTCAACCGTCTTCGCTACGACCACCAGATCACTCTCACGCGGCAAGCCATCTCCCAGCATGTGCAGGTGCTCGACGACGCCGGCCTGGTGCATCGGCGGCGCCACGGCCGGACCGTCCTACACCGCTTCGACCCCACCCCACTGGCGCAAATCGCGCAACGCTGGCCACTTCCTCAGGAGGAATCATGATCCGCATTCATCTCGCATCGGTGTTCGTCACAGATCAGTTGCGGGCCCGGGACTTCTACACGTCCGTGCTCGGCTTTGAGTTGCGCCAGGACATCGACATGGGAGACGGCAACCGCTGGCTCACCGTTGGCAACCCTGGGGAGGAGTCCTTCGAACTTCTCCTGGAGCCCGCGGCGCACCCGGTCGTTGGGCCCTATCAGGACGGTCTTGTCGCTGACGGTATTCCAGCGACATCCTTTGCTGTGGACGACTGCCACGGTGAGTATGAGCGGCTTGTGGGCTTGGGAGTGGAGTTCACGCAGCCCCCGACTGTCATGGGGCCGGTGACCACGGCCGTGTTTGATGACACGTGTGGCAACCTCATCCAGATCGCTCAAGTGAACGTGCCAGCGTAGCCACGGGGCCAGGCCTCACCGCGTCGAGCTTTCCAGCGGGCTTGCGGTGACGTCCTCGTGGTCGTGTCTCCGGGTGGCGCTTCGCTTTCTTAGGAGCCACGGCACGCTAGTCAGCGCGATAAGTGTCAGGTTGGCGACAGCCATCGCCGCGACAATCACGCCGCCGATGAGGAGGAAGACGCCGATCTGGCTGGGCTGAGTCCAAATCGACAACCAACTGTCCGCCACGAGGAACACTGCACTCCCGCATGCGAATCCGCAGCCGGCTCCGACGAGCGTGCCGATCCCCTGCGGGAGTGCGAGCCGCAGCACAGTCGCGGCCCGAGTGTCGCGGGGGCTCAGGCCCAGGGCCGATGCTGTGGTGGAGTCCGCGTTCGACATCCGTTGCGTTCCGGCGAACACTGCGGCGCAGAGCGCGGAAGCGATGATCAGGACGGTCACGATGACCTCGCCGCCGCGCCAGAGAAACGCGAAGCTCTCGGTTGCCTTCGCAAGTGTGAGGTATGCAGGCGTAGCGCCGTACCAGTACGCAGCAGTGACGGTACTCGCGGCTCCGACGCCCGCGATTCCAGTCGTGGTGACCATCTGCACCACCATGAGCGCGGCTGCCTGGCGCGGGTGGCCGTGCATGTCGAGCCCGGCTCTGATGGCTGCGGGGGAGCGGCGGCGGAGCAGCCACCCTCCCAGCCACACTGCCAAACGGCGCGAACCCTCCACCATGAGCGTGAACGTCAGGATTGCGAAAATGCTCGCAGCGATCCAGAACGGGGTGAGGGAACCTGGTGAGTAGTCGGCGAGGATCCAGACCACCACGCCTCCCGCCACGAGCCAGCCAGCGACGACCGGCCAGATGGTCACGCGGCGACTGAACTCCACCTCGTCCACCGCCTTGGTGTCCTGCAACGCAGCTGCGGGTGGGACGCGCGTAGCGAGCAGCGCAGGCAGGCCCGTGATGAACAGGCCCAACAGCATGGATACCAGGGTGATCGTGCCGATCTGGATTGCAGAAACATCGATCCCGACCGGGGGTGGTGCCGCCAGGCTTGCGTACACGTTGTTGAGATGGAGCTGCGCGACCGCGATGCCCCCAGCGATTCCAAGGGCGGCCGCCACGATGCCCATCAGAGCGCCCTCGATGATCGTCGCGACCGCAACCGTGCCACGCGTGGCACCGAGTGCACGGGCGGTCGCGGTCCACTTTGCGCGTTGCTGCGCCTGGGCGCGTCCCGTTGCGGTCGCCGTGACCAGCACGCCGCCCACCATGATGATGCACAACCACACCGGCAACACTTGGAGCGGCCCCGAGGAAGTGGAGAAGGACTCCGCCCCGGCGAAAACGGGTGAGGCACCAGTCGTGGGAGTGGCGTGGTCCCACCTGATGGACATCCACACTGGTCCACCCCGTGATGAGTCCGTGATGAGGGGATCCGCGATGTTCAGGTAGAACGGTTCCGGAAACTGTTCCACGCCGGCCCAGTTGGTCTGGTCGTATGACAGGCCAGAGATCGTGCGTGTCTCCACCACAGCCAGAAGGGGTGCATCAGGGTCGAAGTCCGAGGTTGTTGTGCCGCCTCCGGATGTCGCGACTCCAACGTTGACCGTGTCGCCGACAGCGAGGCTGTGCGCTTGGGCGGCGTGAGCGGGAATCACGATCTCGCCCGTCGCGGGCGGACTGCCGTGGGCGACGGTTGTCGTCCAAGCGTCCTCGCCGACCAAGGCGTAGACGAGCTGGAACTGGCCGTTCGTGATGCGGTCGGTGACGTCAACCTCGGCCTCACTGACGGGCATCCAGGTTGCTTCTCCGTGCGCTTGCGCCATCGCGTGGGCACCTTCGCTGTTCGCCTGATCGACCACACTCACCAGTTCATTTGCGGTGACAGCAACGCCAGGGCTTCCTGGGATTGTTGCGCTGTCAGCTTCCGACACGAGCTCGCTGTAGACCGTGAACTGGCGGTCGATGCCAGGACCGTAGTTGGCGGCCGACGTCAGCGCGCCATCAGTCGCGGCGGCACTCCAGGCGTAGGTCGCGAGTGCGGCAGCGGCAGCGAGCAGGGCCGTCGTCCAAGCGACGTAAACCCGTTGCGCTTTGAGCTGCTGACTGACGAGTGTCCGGATCATGCGACGCCTACCTTCTGTGCTTCCACGAGTTGCTGCGATGGGCTGAGACGGTCCATGCGGATGCGAATCAGGAGCGCTCCCAGCATGGCGAATGCACCCATGCGGTTCATCGCTGCACCCCCGCCAGTGCGTCGAGCCCGGCGAGCACGGCATCGGGTGTGGGGTCGGTGATGTGGCCGTCCACACGCCCGTTGGCGAACAGCAGGACTTTGCCGGCGTAGGACGCGGCGGCGGGGTCATGTGTGACCATGACCACGGACTGTCCCAGTTCCCGGCATGAGGTGCGCAGGTGGGACAGGATTTGGGCACTGGCGTGGGTGTCCAGGTTGCCGGTGGGCTCGTCAGCGAGCACCACGCGCGGCCGGGTGATCAGCGCGCGGGCGATGGCGACCCGCTGCTGCTGACCACCCGACATTTCGTAGGGCCGGCGCTCAAGTTCGCGCTCGATGCCCAGCATGTCGACCAGGGTCGACAGCCATTCTTTGTCGTGGGGGAGACGGTTGAGCCGGAGCGGCAACTCGATGTTGTCGCGTCCAGACATGGTGTGGATCAGGTTGAACCCTTGGAACACGAACCCCACGACGCGTCCACGGACGCGTGCGAGTTTCTTGTCGTTCAGTGAGGTGAGTTGGTCGTTGCCGACCCACACCTCTCCTGAGTCGGGACGGTCCAGTCCCGCAAGCAGGTGCACCAGGGTGGTTTTGCCGGAGCCGGAAGGCCCCATGACCGCGGTGAGTGTCCCGCCGGGGATGTCCAGGTCCACGTGATCGACGGCGGTGACGGCTGCGTCGCCGGCGCCGTAGGTCTTGGTGAGGCCCCGCGCGGTCAGTGCGACGGGAGTGGCTGTGGTGTCAGGTGTGTGATCCCCCATGCCAGGAAAGGTACTCGCGGCAGCGTGCAGGGCGCATCGTCCCTAGGGATTCTCTTGCGCGTGCGGAGGTGATACCCAGGTATTACGGTCGCACGAGCCCACACTCGTACGCGGTCACCACGGCTTGAACGCGGTCGCGTGCGCCCAACTTGGCCAGCACTCGCCCCACATGGGTTTTGACCGTGGGTTCAGCGAGGAACAGCTCCGCGCAGATTTCTTGGTTGGAACGGCCCTTGGCCATGAGGACCAGCACCTCGCGCTCGCGGTCGGTGAGAGCGTCTAGGGCCGATGCGTCGGCGGGTTCCGTGTCGAGTTGCGCGACCTTGGTCAACAGGCGACGGGTGGAGGAGGGGGCGATGACGGCGTCTCCTGCGGCGACGGTGCGGATCGCGGCCAGCAGATCCTCCGGGGGTGCGTCTTTGAGGAGGAACCCGCTCGCTCCCGCCTTGATCGCAGCGAGCACGTACTCGTCGAGGTCGAAGGTGGTGAGCATCACCACACGGGTGGGGGTCGCTGCGGTGAGTTGACGGCACGCTTCGATGCCGTCCATGCCGGGCATCCGCACGTCCATGAGCACCACATCGGCGGCTGGTTCCAGCGTGCTGAGGGTGGCCACAGCATCGGCCCCATCACCGGCCTGCGCCACGACCTCCATGTCCTCTTGCGAGTCCACCACCATCCGGAATCCCGCACGGATCAACTGCTGGTCGTCGACCAGCGCCACCCGAATGCTCATCAGCCCTCTTCGGGGTGAGGCTTACCTGGGGTGACGGGCGGGAGGGCGGACCAGGGGAAGGTGATCCACTGGTCGGTGCGCTTCCAGACATAGTCGGGGTTGATCACGGAATGTGATTTGGCGTACAGCACCACGGTGCGGACCTCACCCGCGTGCTGTTCCATGAGGCGCTTCACCAGCGCGAGGGTTTCGCCGGTGTCGGCCACGTCATCGGCGACCAGAACCTTGAGGCCAGCCATCGCGTCGGTGTCGAGCAGCGGCGGAAGCACCACCGGCTCGGGCAGACGGGAGTCAACCCCGGTATAGAACTCGACGTTCAGCGTGCCCACACCTTTGGTTCCCAACGCATACGACAGGGCTCCACCGATGGGTAGGCCACCACGCGCCACCGCCACCACTACATCGGGTTCAAAGTCGTCGTCGACGACAGCCTGCGCGAGTTCCCGGGACGCATCTCCGAACCCTTGCCATGTCAACACTTCCCGGTCTGTGGTCACTGCTGTGCTCCTTCATGTGTCAGTTGCTGCGTGGAGGACTCCGCGGCGGTGTCCTCCTGTGCAGATAGTGCTGTGGTGGTCGACGCCGCCAACGGCAGGCGAACCTTCACCACAAATCCTCCCCCGGCGCGCGGCCCTGCGCTCACCGTGCCCCCCAACACTGTCGCGCGTTCCTTCATCCCGGCGATGCCCTGGCCTTCGCCGTCGTCACGCGCCCCCGCACCCCGGCCGTTGTCGGACACCCACAGTTCCACGGCATCGTCCATCCACGTCAACTGCACATACGTGGTGGCTTTGGGGCCTGCGTGCTTGAGTACGTTGGTGAGCCCCTCCTGGGTGATGCGGTACAGCGCAAGACCAGCACCAATGGGTAGTGTGCGAGGCGTCCCTGTGGTGACGAAACTGCATTCCAGCCCACCCTCGCGGGTCGCGGACACAAGCGCGGGAATGTCATCCAAGCTGGGCTGCGGGCCGAGCGCCGCATCTTCATCGCCCATGCGCAGCAACCCCAACAGGGCGCGCATTTCCGTCAGCGCCGCACGGCTCACCTCAGCGATGATGTCCAAACTCTTGGCGGCCGATGCGGGATCCGCCTTCGCAGCAAAACGACCACCGTCCGCTTGGGCCACCACTACAGACAAGGTGTGCGCGACCACGTCATGCATCTCGCGCGCGATGCGCGCACGTTCCGCAGTTGCTGCGAGTTGGCGTTCTGTCTCACGTTCCGCGGCGAGCTGATGCTCAAGCCGGTAGACCCTGCGACGCGTGGCCTGCAGGTTGATCGCGAAAAGGCTGGCACCCACCAGCGCTGCCACCAGCGCAGCGGTGAGAACCCATTCCATCTGCATACTGTACGCGCTGGTCGGGACCGCCGAGTGGGACGTTGCGACCGGAAGGAGTGGCGTTAGCGGCGTCGTTTCGCGTTCGCGTCACGTTCACGGCGACGCAGGTCAGACAACGCCGCCACGGCATACCCGAACGCCTGCCCCATTGTCAGGATCACCGTGATCGTGAGGAACGCCATCACCGTGCCGTCATTGAGTTGCCCACCCCAGCCCTGTGCAAACAACTGCCGGATCAAGGCGCCCACCGCCAGGCCCGCGGCCGTCGCAGCAAGCCCGTCCCTCACTCCCAGCAGAAAGTTCATGGACGGCTTGGATTGACGTGACGTAGGGGCCGGGTTCGTGGGGTCCACGGTGGCGAGCCACGAGCGCCGTGCCCAGCCTGCGAGCAAGCCAGCCAGCAGCACCGTCGCAGGGGTGGACAACATGATCATCAACGCCCACCACCCCGACTCCACAATGCCGGAGTCGTCGCTCACGATCAGCGGCGGTGTCGCGAGGGCACCGAGCAGTGCAATCGCAGCCGTCTGAACACTTGCTCTCCACTTACTGGTTAGCACCTTCGCTCCTCACGAACCTTCGTGGGCGGGAGCCTACCCTCTTCACAACCACGGACAAATGAGGTCTGATGGAACATAAGCCTCATGCGCTGAGGGCAAGCGGCCGATGAAACAGGTATGGCAATGGTGCGAGATCGAAACGAGAACCCCGAGGTGCTCGACCAGGTCGCCCGCGGCCTGGGGGAAAGCGAGCACTTCTCACCTGACGTGCGCGCCGATCACGACGGCCTTCCCGGACGCCGTGGCGCTCGCAGCAACCGTGCCGGATCCGGCGGTGCTCCCGTCCCCATCGACGATGCTGGGGTGCTGGACTGCGGAACGTCACGCCGCGACGGTTTTACCCACGTGCTGTGGCTCGACCGCGGTGCGGTCTCCGAATCACTCGCCGATGCCTTAGCCGCGTCCCCGCTCGTGGCCCGTGTGGAGTGGGAAGGCACCGAGCTGCTTCACGTCGAAGCTCCAGGCGCCGCGCACGGTGACTTGCTGCTCGAAGCGCGACGGCTGGCGCGCCGGTAGCCGGCGGTTGGTTGTGGCGCCACACGCGGTGGCGCCAGCTAGGTTCTCCGAGAGGTGCGCCGGGCCTCCAAATTGATCGGTGCAACTGGGATTTCCGACCGTGTGCCAGGATGAACGGGTCGAGCACATCCAATCCACGGGGGGCTTTCCTTGACTCACAGGCACGGACGCTTGATTCCGCTAGTTCTTGGCGCGTCGGTTCTCGCACTTGCTGCATGCAGTGCTGACGGCGCGGTTGACACCACAGCTTCTCCCACAGCGCCGGCCGCCACCACCGTGGCGGAGGCATCTGCCCCAGCCCCGAGCAGCATAACCCCTACCTCGGAAGAATCTGCCCCGATAGCCGGATCGGAGTGGGTGTCGCAGCTGGCGACCGCCACTGTCCGCAATCCCGAGGGACTGCGCTGGCCGTCCGAGCAGTATGCGCTCGGGTCGGATGATTCGACCCCCGCAGAGTTGGTGCTCCCCATTCCGTTCGCCGCCCCCGGATGGGCGGGATACAGCGGCACCATGCGTTGGCCCTACCTGGGAGACGACCCCGGCCCCGAGTACGGCGACTACCCCTACGAGGTTCTGATCACGGATGCGGTACCGCCGTACTTCGAGGACATGGCTGCGATCGACCTCGCCGGGGCGACGGTGCAAGCGCTCGGAGCTGACGGGGTACAGCTTGATGTTCATCTCATCGACGATGGACTGATGACCTACGAAACCCCTGATGGTGACTCGGGGGCCTGGCTCGTTGTCGCCGTCGACTCAGATCAGTACTCGGAACATTCCGGATGGGCACTGTGCCGGTTTCACCTCACCCCCGACAACACCAACCCTGCCAAGTCCGTTTACTGCAACGCCGCCGACGACCCCTTTGTGATGCGTGATGGCGGTCGAACCCTCTACCGCTACCACTGGGGTGTTGAGCCGGACGGCACGCTGACGGAAGTTGTCGCGATGCTCGACTTTGAAGACACTACCCAGATCAGTGCCTCGTCACCGGGCTTCGTCGCCACCTTCGACCCGGACGCGAGTCCTTACACCTGGGAAGGTTCCACGCTCGACGGCGTAGCCGTGTGGCAGGACCAGCCAGATCTCGAACCTGGTTCTGAGCGTGACGAGGCCCTTCGTCAGTTGACCGTCACATGGGATCTCCCTGAAGACCCCGAGCTCTACACGCCATAAGTTCCAGCATCGCAACCGGGCGCCGTTGATACGGCGCCCCGTCCGACGCATCGGCCCGAGGAACTCGCGCGCGCCGGTAGGATTCGTGCGTACCGGCCACACACCCAAGGGATGACATGACGGACGCACCCGGAAACCAGAACCTCGACACCGTTGAGGACGCTGCTGCCACTCCAGACCAGGAGATGCCTTTCGCGGAGTTGGGCCTCAAGCCTGACGAGTACGCGCAGATCGTGGAGTTGCTGGGCCGTCGCCCCACTGCCGCAGAGTTGGCGATGTACTCCGTGATGTGGTCCGAGCACTGCTCGTACAAGTCGTCCAAGATTCACCTCAAGCAGTTTGGTGAGAAGACCACCCCAGAGATGAAGGAACGTCTCATGGTGGGCATGGGGGAGAACGCCGGTGTTGTTGACATCGGTGACGGCTGGGCCGTGACATTCAAGGTGGAGTCCCACAATCACCCGTCGTATGTGGAGCCCTACCAGGGTGCCGCGACCGGTGTGGGCGGCATCGTGCGCGACATTCTCGCGATGGGTGCCCGTCCCGCGGCCGCGATGGACGAACTGCGCTTTGGTGACATCGACCACCCCGACACTTCCCGCGTGGTCCACGGCGTTGTGGGCGGCGTCGGTGGCTACGGCAACTCGCTTGGTCTGCCCAACATCGGCGGCGGATCAATCTTTGACCCCAGCTTCCAGGGAAACCCCCTGGTCAACGCCCTGTGTGTGGGTGTGATGAAGCATGAGGACATTCACCTTGCTTCCGCTCACGGCCCGGGCAACAAGGTGGTCCTGTTCGGTGCGCGTACCGGCGGTGACGGCATCGGTGGAGCGTCGATCCTGGCCTCGGAGACCTTTGAAGACGGTGTCCCGGCCAAGCGTCCCTCCGTCCAGGTGGGTGACCCGTTCATGGAGAAGGTGCTCATCGAGTGCTGCCTTGAACTGTTCCGCGCGGACGTCGTCGAAGGCATTCAGGACTTGGGTGCTGCGGGTATCTCGTGTGCGACCTCTGAGCTCGCCTCGAACGGTTCCGGCGGCATGCACGTATGGCTGGACGACGTCCTGCTGCGCGACCCCACGTTGAACGCCGGCGAGATCCTGATGTCGGAGTCGCAGGAACGCATGATGGCGGTCGTGACACCGGAGAAACTCGACGCGTTCATGGCGATCACCCGCAAGTGGGACGTGGAGTCCTCGGTGGTGGGTGAAGTGAACGACTCTGGCCGTCTCACCATTGACCACCACGGCGTTCGCATCGTTGATGTGGATCCGCGCACTGTTGCCCACGAAGGCCCCACGTACGACCGTCCGTACGCACGCCCCGCGTGGATGGATGGGCTGCAGGCCGATGCTTTCCAGGGTCCGCTGCCCGAATCCGGCGACGCTTTGCGTGCGGCTGTGATTGACCTGATGGCGTCGCCCAACATGGCTGACCGTTCGTGGATCACCAACCAGTACGACCGTTACGTTCAGGGGAACACGGCGATGGCCCGTCCTGATGGCGTGGGTGTGATCCGTGTGGATGAGGAGACTGGTCGCGGTGTGGCGATCGCTACCCGTTCGAACGATCGCTTCACCAAGTTGGACCCTTATGAGGGTGCGCGTCAGTCCGTTGTGGCGGCGTACCGTGCGGTTGCTGTGGCGGGTGCGACGCCCACAGCCATCACTGATGGGTTGAACTTTGGTTCGCCCGAGGACCCGGATGCGATGTGGCAGTTCGTTGAGGCGATCCGTGGCCTCGCGGACGTGTGCAAGGAACTCGCTGTGCCGGTGACCGGTGGAAACGTGTCGCTGTACAACGGCACCGGTGAGGCGGGCCGCATTGACTCGTCGATCAACCCCACCGCGATCGTGGGCATGCTGGGCATTTTGGATGACGTGGAGCGAGTGACCCCGGCGGGTTGGCGTCAGGATGGTCTGATTCTGTACGTCTTGGGTTCCACCGGTGCTGACCTGAACGGTTCGCGGTACTCGCAGATCCACGGACACTTGGGTGGTTTGCCTCCGGTCGTGGATGTCGCGGCAGAGAAGGTGCTGGCCGATGTCATGGTGGCCTCCTCGCGTGACGGGTTGGCTGATGCTGCCCGCGAGATTGGTGACGGCGGCCTGGCTGCTGCGCTGGCGCACGCGTCGCTTCGCTATGGCGTGGGTGCGCGTGTGGTGCTCGATGAACTGTGCGAGCGCGACGGTGTGACTCCTGCGGAGGCGTTGTTCTCCGAGTCGCAGGGCCGCGTGTTGGTGGGCATCATCCGTGAGGACGAGCCTCGTTTCACGGCGATGCTTGAGGCGCGTGGCGTGCCCGCCGTGCGCATTGGCTACACGGTTCCGGAGGAGTCGCTTGAGGTGCAGGGTCAGTTTAATCTGCCGTTGAGCGAGCTGCGTGCCGCTTGGTCGGAGCCCATCCCTGCGCGCTTTGCGTAGTCGTTGAGGGCTTAAGGTCGATGGCTGCTCGCCGACGCATCGCTCTTGCTGAGGGCCGCGCTGCTGTGCGCGCGTGGCTCGATGCTGGCGGCGATGCGTCTGGTGCGGCCGGCGTTGATCGTTCCACCACGGCGACGGCGGTGCGGTTCCTTCTTGAGGAACTTGCGGCGACAGCGCCCGGCAACTCGCTTGAGGTGCGTGTCCCGCCGTTCGGTGCCACGCAGTGCATTGAGGGTCCCGTCCATAGGCGTGGCACTCCGCCTGCGGTGGTGGAGGTGTCCGCCGGGGTGTGGCTAGCGCTCGCCACCGGTCGCCTGCAATGGGCCGATGCTGTGGCTGAGGGTGTGGTGGACGCATCGGGGGAGCGGTCTGACTTGTCAGGGCTGCTGCCGTTGGTCGAGTCGTAGACTGGGCGCGTGACTACTCCCCAAGAGCCCCGCGACGTCCCCGCGAACTCGGATTCGTCGCCGCTGCCCAAGGACGTTGAGCGTGATGCGGTGCCTGCCCAGTTCCGTTTGGCTCCCAGGTTCGCCCGTGTGATCGGCACGGGCGCCGTGCTGGGTGCCGTGGCGGGCATCGTGATTGCTGTGGTGTTGCCGAACAGCACTGGCGTGGGGACGTTCACTGTGGCGCTGCTGATGGGTGCTGGGCTTGCTTTGATGGGTGGCTTGGTGGCTGGTGTGATCGCGGTCGGGATGGATCGTGGCACCGTGCGTGACTACAAGGCTCACCGTGATGCCTCCGGTGATGCCGCGGACTCGTCCACGTCCGACTGACGCCTGCCCTTCACCACCGCCTCACGTCTCTCTCTCCCCCCCGCAGCCCCCCTGTCACCTTGCCTCGTCGCTGACCCCCGGCATCGTCGCTGACCCACGGCATCGTCGCTGACCCACGGCATCGTCCCCCGCCCGCCCCTCTTCTCCGCGAGATGGCTCCATTTGGCTGTTTTGGGTTGCTAAAACAGGCATTTCTTGCCACTCGGGCGCGGGTTGGTGGCGCTGGCCCGATGCGTGTGCGCGGTCTCCATGTGGGCGACCCGTAGGCGCCTGAGATAAGTCGGAATGGGCAACTAAAGCGCGGAAATCTGGCGCGTTTACGATCGAAATGCCAGTCGAAACGTATCGATGTTTCGATTCTGTGACGGAACTTGCATCGCCTTACTTGGGCCTGCGTAAAGTCTCGCTCAGCACCCCTCCACCGGATGGGTGTCAGCACACATAGCCGTGTGACGGAGTTGTCGCACGGCGACCTTCCGAAAGGACCAATGATGATCCGAACAACGGGACGCAAGCGAGTCATCGCTGCCGCCTCGATGGTCGCCGGACTCTCGCTGCTGGTGGCGGGTTGCTCCGACGCTGAAGAATCGACCGACGACCCCACGACCGACGCGACGACCTCGAGCGAAACCACCGACAGCGCAAGCGCCGGTGTCAAGACCGACCGCGAACTGGTCGTCTGGGCAGGTGCTCAGACCCCCATCAACCAGACTTTCAACCCCTTCGTGCCCGAGGTTCAGCACCTCGCGCTCGGCGGTGTGTACGAGTCGCTCTTCTACTACAACAAGGCAGGCGCTGGCGACCCCAAGCCCCTGCTCGGTGAATCCTTCGAGTGGAACGAGGACGGCACGCAGCTGACCATCTCGATCCGCGAAGGCGTGAAGTGGAACGACGGTGAAGACTTCACCACCGACGACGTCATCTACTCGTTCACCAACTCCATTGCCGGCCCCGACTACATCACCGGTGCCGAGGCAACCGACGACTCGACCGTCGTCCTGACCTTCGACGAGCCCCAGTTCACCAACGAGCTCTCCGTGCTCGGTCTGACCTGGATGATCCCGCAGCACGTGTGGGCAGACATCGAAGACACCGCCCTCGAGTTCGCCAACCTTGAGCCCGTCGGCACCGGTCCGTACACGATCGGCTCGATCTCCGACGCCAACTACACCGGTGTCGCCAACCCCGACTACTGGGCAGGCGAGCCGAACGTCACCAACGTTCGCTACATCGGTATCGACGGCAACCAGTCCGCTGAGGACCTGCTGCGCACCGGTCAGATCGACTGGGTCGGCATGTTCGTGCCGGAGCCCGACGGCCTGATCGACGCTGGCATCGGCTACATCAACACCCCGCAGGACCCCGCCGTTCTGTACACCTGCTCCAACGCCGACCTCGGCTGTGAAGGTGACCAGACCGACGTGGCCGTTCGCCAGGCACTGAACCTCGCGATCGACCGCACCGCGATCAAGGACAAGGCGTTTGTCGGCCTCACCGGCACCATCTCGCCCACGTTCGCGCTGCTGGGCCGCGACGACAAGTGGATCTCGCCCGACGTCGAGGCAGAATCGCCCCAGTCGCCCAACATCGAAGAGGCTCAGGCCATCCTCGAAGAGGCCGGCTACACCAAGGGTGACGACGGCTTCTACGCCAAGGACGGCGACCCCATCGAAATGTCGCTGACCTCCGTTGACGGTTGGACCGACTTCAACAACGCCGCCAAGCTGATCGAAGAGCAGGCTGCAGCAGCCGGCATCAAGGTCACGGCAGCAACCGTGTCCTGGAACGAGTTCGCAGACGGCCGTACCAACGGCGACTACGAGCTCATCATGGGTGGAATGATCGGCACCTCCGTGGCCGACCCCTTCCAGCTGTACAAGGACTGGCTGGGTGGCGACGCCACCACGCCCGCCGGCACCGCACTCGAGCCCGGTGACTGGAACTTCTCGCGCTACGACAACGACATCGTGAACGAGCAGATCCAGGCAGCCGCAGCCACCAACGACGAGGCCACCAAGATGGAGGCCTACGCCGTGATTCAGGAAGAGATCGTCCGGGACCTGCCTTACATCCCGATCGTGATCAACGCCACGCAGACCTTCTACAACCAGACCGACTACACCGGCTGGCCCACGGAAGACAACCTGTTCGCCTTCCCGCCCGCATGGGGCTCCGGCGCAGCAGGCGTGGTGCTGTCTAGCCTCGGCGGCGCTGAGTAATCGGTTCTAGCTGACATGGAGAGGCGCCTGATGGAACACCCGCGCACCCTAGCGTGGCCGCAGACCAAGGAGTTCGGACGATGAGATATATCGGTCGCAGATTGGTCATCTACGCAGTCACACTCTGGGCGGCGATATCGCTCAACTTCTTCCTCCCGCGACTGTTGCCCGGAGACCCCGCGGCAATTCTGATCGCGAAGATGAGTAGGAACGGCGATGTCACCGATGCGCAACTGCAGTCCATCAGGCGCCTCTTCGGCAATCCTGAAGCGTCACTGTGGACCCAGTACATCGAGTACTGGCAGCAACTCTTCAGGGGAGACCTCGGCACCTCGGTGTCGTTCTACCCCACGCCTGTCACCGAGCTGATCGGCGCGGCTCTGCCGTGGTCGATCGGCCTGGTGGGCATGGCCACCATCATTTCCTTCACCGTCGGAATCGGGCTCGGAATGTTCGCCGGCTGGAAGCGTGGCACCTGGGTCGACCACATCGTCCCCTCCACCACGCTCCTGCAGTCGCTGCCGTACTTCTGGGTCGCGATGGTGCTGATCTACTTCTTCTCGGTACAGAACCAGTGGTTCCCCATCATCGGTGGCTACAACGTCTTCATGTTTAACGGCCCCGAATGGAGTTGGGACTTCGTAGGCTCCGTGGCCTATCACGCGGTCTTGCCCGCCACCACGATCGTGATCTCCTCGGTCGGCGGATGGCTCCTGGGAATGCGCAACATGATGGTCTCTACGCTCGGTGAGGACTTCGTGGTCACCGCTGAAGCCAAGGGCCTCAAGAAGCGCCGCATCATGACCACCTACGCAGCGCGCAACGCCATGCTTCCCTCGATCGCCGGTTTCGGTGTCGCACTCGGATTCGTGGTGGGTGGCTTCGTGGTCATGGAAACCGTCTTCAGCTACCCCGGAATCGGCAAGCTCATGATCACCGCAGTGCGCGGCAACGACTACGCACTCATGCAGGGCGTGTTCCTTGTCATCACACTCACAGTGCTCGTGGCCATGTTCATTACCGACATGATCTACGGACTCATCGACCCGAGGGCGCGCCAGAATGTCTGATGTAGCAACCACCACCTCCGTGCCGCCGGCCGACCCCGCAGAGGTCGACAAGGGCAAAGACGAGACGCGCCGCGTCCGTAGGCCCGTCAACGGCAAGTTCATCATCGGTGCGACGATGCTGTCGCTGATCGTGCTCTTTGCGATCTTTGGCCCCATCATCGCCGAGTTCGACCCCCGTAACTCGAACAACCCCGTCCTGGTCCCACCGGACTCCACCCACTGGCTGGGCACCACGTCGCTCGGCTACGACATGTTCTCCCAGATGGCCACAGGTGCCCGCACCTCGCTCATGGTGGGAATCGTCGCCGGTCTGATCGCCGTCACCCTGTCCATTCTGTTCGGTGTGATTGCCGGATACGTGGGCGGACTGACCGATGAAATCCTCACCCTGGTCATCGGCGTCATGCTGGTGATCCCTGGCCTGCCGCTGACCATCGTCATCTCCTCGCTGGTACCCGGACGCTCCGGACTGCTCGTGGCGGTGATCCTGGGTATCACCGGATGGGCCGGCGCTGCAGTGGTGCTGAGATCCCAAGCGCAGTCACTCAGAAACCGTGACTATGTGTCCGCGTCGCGCATCGCAGGCGAAAAGCCACTACGCGTCATCGGCGTGGAAATCCTCCCCAACCTGCTTCCCCTCCTCACCGGGCAGTTCCTGTTCGGCGTGATCTTCGCGATCCTCGGTGAAGCCGGACTCTCCTACCTGGGACTTGGACCCACCGGTTCGATCTCCTGGGGCACCATCCTGAACGAAGCTCAGGCTGGTGGCGCATTGACCCGTGGAGCATGGTGGTGGTTCGTACCGCCAGGCATCGCCGTGGCACTGGTGGGTTGCTCCCTTGCACTCATCAACTTCGCCATTGACGAAGTCATTAACCCCAAGCTCCGTTCGGCACCGCTCGAGGCACGCCGTGTGCGCAAGGCGAAGGCCGCTGCACGTGCCCAGAAGCGCGCCGACCGCGCCGCCAAGAGGCAGGAGGCCAAGGCATGAGTGAGACGCAAGCCACCAAAGAAGCACCGGCAGACGTCACCCCAGAACCCACGGAAGCCGAGAGCGCAGCTGTGGAAGTAGACGCCCCCATCACCGACGCGGAAGCGACGTCCCACGCGGACGACTCCGCCGGCGCATCGGCCGAAAGGGACGTCGTTGTCACGGCCCGCAACGTCTGCATCGAATATGAAGTGGACCCGATCGTCAAGGCCGTCCGCAACGTAGATCTCACCATCTACCGTGGTGAGATTCTGGGCCTGGCCGGCGAATCTGGCTGTGGCAAGACCACGCTGGCCTACGGCATCAACCGTCTGCTCAAGGCACCGGCATTGATGACCGATGGCACGGTCACCTTCCACGACAAGGATGGCGACGACATTGACGTCCTAGCGCTCGAAGGCGATGACCTCCGTGCGTTCCGTTGGGACAAGGTGTCGATGGTGTTCCAGGGAGCGATGAACTCCCTGAACCCCGTGATCAAGATCCGTAAGCAGCTGTTCGACGTCTTCACCACTCACCGTCCCGGCATGACCAAGGTCGAGATGGAAGGCCGCGCCCGCGAACTGCTATCGCTCGTGGGTGTCGATCCTGACCGTGTGAACTCGTACCCCCACGAGTTGTCCGGCGGTATGCGTCAGCGCGTCATGATCGCCATGGCGCTCGCTCTCGAACCGCAGCTGATGATCATGGATGAGCCCACCACCGCACTGGACGTGGTGGTTCAGCGCGGCATCATCCGCGAGATCATGCGTCTGCGCGAGATCTTCGGATTCGCCGTCATCTTCATTACTCACGACCTCCCGATGCTCCTCGAGATTTCGGACCGCGTGGCAGTCATGAAGGAAGGCAAGATCGTCGAGCGGGGCACCTCCCAGGAGATCTACACCAACGCCCAACACGAGTACACGAAGAAGCTCCTCAGCTCCTTCCCCAGCCTCACGGGCGAACGCGGTGCCTTCGTGCGCGGCGGAGAGGACCAGTGATGACCGACACCCCCCAGTCCGACTCCACGCAGGACAAGAAGAGCGGGACCCTCGAGTTCCGCAACGTCGTCAAGGAGTACCGGGTACGCGGCGCGCACAAGACCTTGCGCGCGGTCAACGACGTGTCCTTCACGCTTGAGCCAGGCAAGACCATCGCGCTCGTGGGTGAGTCCGGCTCAGGAAAGTCCACGATCGCGAAGACCATCCTCCAACTGGAACGACCCACGTCCGGTGAAGTCCTCATCGACGGTCGCGCGGTGCCCAAGCGCGGGCCTGCGCTCAAGCGATACCGCAAAGACGTCCAGATGGTGTTCCAGGACCCATTCGCGTCGCTCAACCCGTTCCACACCATCGCCCACCACCTCGAACGCCCGCTGCGCATTCACAAAGCGGTCGAGCCCGGGCAGACCGTGGACGAGCGGGTGATCGAACTCCTCGAGCGCGTCAACCTTGAGCCAGCCAAGGACATCGCCAAGCGCCGTCCCCACGAGCTCTCAGGTGGACAGCGTCAGCGCGTCGCTATCGCACGCGCGCTCGCCCCCGGAAGTCGCTTCCTCATCGCAGACGAACCTGTCTCCATGCTCGACGTGTCGATCCGACTCGGAGTGTTGAATCTCCTGGCTCGACTGCAGCGGGAAGAGAACCTCGGCGTTCTCTACATCACCCACGACCTCGCCACCGCGCGCCACTTCTCTGACGAGATCATGGTGATGTACCGCGGTGATGTCGTGGAGCGCGGACCCTCCGACGAGGTGATCCTGAACCCGCAGCACGAGTACACCAAGACGCTGCTGCAAGCAGCCCCGGACCCGGACCGTCTGGGACAGATGCGCGATGAGGTGCGCGCATCTCTCACCGACTCCGGGACCTGAAAAACTCCCAGCGGTCGGTGCCCCGACGTAGAGAAGGGCGGCGGGGCATCGGCCGTGTGGGACACTAGTGCCGTGACCCCCAGCTTCCCCCTCAGGAGGACCGCTGATGCCTCGCGGTGACGGCCTACTTACACATGAGCTAGACCCCCAAGACCAGGGTCCGCAGGATGCCTGCGGAGTCTTCGGGATCTACGCCCCGAACGAAGAGGTGGCGAAGCTCACCTACTTTGGTCTCTACGCACTCCAACACCGTGGACAAGAGTCCGCAGGAATCGCGACCTCCAACGGTGACAAACTCCTTGTCTACAAGGACATGGGCCTGGTATCTCAGGTGTTCGACGAAGCCGCGCTGTCGGCGCTGACCGGACACATCGCCGTCGGCCACGCGCGGTACTCGACCACGGGTGCCTCCACCTGGGCCAACGCCCAACCCACGCTCGGGCCAACAAAACATGGCACGGTGGCGCTGGGTCACAACGGCAACCTCACCAACACTCACCGGCTGCTCGACCTCGTTGAGGAACGCCTGGGACATGACCGTCGCGAAGCGATGCACGGCGGCGGCTGCACCGACACCGCCATCCTTACCGCGCTGCTCGGATGGGACCGCTACGACACGCTCGCAGAAACCGCCATCGAGTTGCTGCCCCACGTGGAAGGCGCCTTCTGCCTCGTCTTCACCGATGAAGACACCCTTTATGCGGCACGCGACCCGCAAGGAGTGCGTCCCCTGGTCCTAGGCAAGGTCCCTTCAGGTGGCTGGGTCGTTGCCTCCGAAACCGCTGCCCTCGACATCGTCGGCGCCGTATTTGAGCGGGAAGTGGAGCCCGGCGAGTTCCTCACCATCAACGGCGACGGCGTGCACTCTCAGCACTTCGCCAAGGCAGACCCCAAGGGCTGCATCTTCGAATACGTGTACCTGGCACGACCCGACACCACCATCAATGGCCGTTCGCTTCACGCAGCCCGCGTGGAAATGGGACGTCAACTGGCCCGCGAGTACCCCGTCGAGGCAGACATGGTGATGCCAACGCCGGAGTCCGGTACGCCAGCAGCAGTGGGATACGCCCAAGAGTCGGGAATCAAGTTCGGCCAGGGTCTCGTCAAGAATGCGTACGTGGGACGCACCTTCATTCAGCCGTCGCAGACCCTCCGTCAGCTCGGTATCCGCCTCAAGCTCAACCCGCTGCGGGAGCAGATCGAAGGCAAGCGCCTCGTCGTCGTCGATGACTCCATCGTCCGCGGTAATACCCAACGTGCCGTCGTCGCGATGCTCCGCGAAGCTGGCGCTGCCGAGGTCCACCTGCGGATTTCGTCGCCACCAGTCGAATGGCCATGCTTCTACGGCATCGACTTCGCGACCCGAGATGAACTCATTGGCGTGCAGATGTCCGTCGAGGAGATCCGCGCTGATCTGGGCGCAGACTCGCTCGGCTACATTTCCGTGGACGGCATGATCGCCGCGACCGAACAGTCACGCGAACGCCTCTGCACCGCATGCTTCACCGGCGAGTACCCCATCGAACCGCCAGTTAACGCCAAGCACCTGCTCGCCAGCCAGCCTGTGGAGGTTTCTCCGTGACCCAGTCCAACGAGCCGATCACCTACGCCGGCGCAGGCGTCGACACCGAGGCCGGCGACCGTGCCGTTGAACTCATGAAGGACGCCGTATCCCGTACCCACGGCCCCGAAGTTCTGGGTGGGGTGGGGGCCTTCGCGGGCCTCTTCGACGCATCGGCCCTCAAGGAGTACAAGCGCCCCCTACTCGCGTCATCTACTGACGGTGTGGGCACCAAGATCGTGATCGCTCGCGCTCTGGACGTGCATGACACCATCGGCCAGGACCTTGTCGCCATGGTCATTGACGACATCGTGGTGTGCGGCGCCAAGCCGCTCGTCATGACTGACTACATCGCCTGCGGCAAAGTGGTCCCTGAGCGGATCGCAGACATCGTCCGCGGCATCGCAGAGGGCTGCGAAATGGCAGGTACCGCGCTTGTCGGCGGCGAGACCGCAGAACACCCGGGCGTCATGGACGCAGACGACTACGACGTCGCAGGCGCCGCCGTCGGTGTGGTGGAAGCCGATGCTGTGCTGGGAGCCGAGCGCGTCCGCGAGGGCGACGTGGTGGTGGCCATGGCATCGTCGGGTCTCCACTCCAACGGCTACTCACTGGTCCGGCGAGTCGTCGACCACGCTGGCTGGTCGCTCGACACCCACCTGGAAGATCTAGGCCGCACTGTCGGAGAGGAACTTCTGGTTCCCACGCGGATCTACGCACAGTTGTGTGTCCGCCTCGCCGAGTCCACTCCTGGGCTGCGAGCGTTCTCCCACGTCACCGGCGGTGGCCTCGCAGCAAACGTGGCCCGTGTGCTCCCCAAGGGCCTCGCTGCCACCGTGGCGCGCGACGCCTGGGACTTGCCTGCAGTGTTCTCCGTGGTGCAGGGTGCCGGTCAGGTGCCGTGGAACGACCTGGAATCCACCCTCAACATGGGCGTGGGCATGGTCGCCGTAGTGGCTCCTGAAGATGCCGATGCGCTCATCTCTGCCTCCGGGGCTGCTGGAGTTCCTGCATGGACGCTCGGCGGGATTGTGGCCGACGACGGTCGCGGTACTTCCGGCGACACCGTGCGCGGCGCCAAGGGCGTTGACGGCGGCGCGGTGTACCTCAGCGGCGCATACCGGGCGTAAGCGTTCGCTGCGCTGGCACCACCGCGTGCACCTGCGCTCTGTGCCTCGTGCACTCCGCTCCCACGTTCCGGTCCCCGCTCCCACGTTCCGGCACCCGCTCCCGCCGCCGCGCCTCCTGTTGCTGTCCCCGAGTGACTGAGTTTCTGCGGCGTGCCCAGCCAGCATCGGCGTGTCCGCACGTCCGGACCGCAAAATCAGTCACTTTGGAACGGTGAGCACCACAACTCACGCTGGTTGCTCACCACATGCCGCACCAGATCAACCATCTGGTCGGTCCCGTTCTCCACGTCGTGCCTGGTGAACCGCAGCGTCGGTAACCCCCAACGTGCCAATGCCTCCCGGTCGCGAGTTCGGTCCCGACTGAAGGCCTGCTCGTCCAGGTGATAGGTCTGGCCGTCGACCTCAACGATGACTCGACGATCGATGAGGAAGTCGACTCGCCCCACAAACGGGATGGAGACTTGAGTGCGCACATGAAGCCCTGCCTCGACGAGCGCGACACGTGCGATGGTCTCTGGAGGCGATCCGGCGCCTGCATCACAGTGGTCGATCAACCAGCCAAGCCGTGCGCGGGGTGTGTGGGTAAACAGGTTGAGGTCGCTCGCCAGGAGAGTGCCGCGATTCAGCGCCTGGTCGATCGCGATGAGTTGGCCTAGCGGCGTCAGACAACGACTCGCTGTATCGAGGGCGTCGCGTTCGGTGAGTGCAGGCATGCGCCCGAAGTAATGCGCGTGCGCCCGTTGAGGTAGGCGCCGATGCCCACGCCCCGTGGAGTGAGTGGCTGGCAGTGCGAGGTGGAGTCCGGACGGCGCGGTTCGGGCCGGAAGGTTGAAGTGCCGCAGAGCTGAGGCGCAGGTGAGTTCGGCTCCCCAGCCTTTGCGGACGAGTAGTGCTAGCGGCGGACGCGCAACGGTGTAGATGCCGCGGGTGGGTCGCAGTACTTGGCCGTCCTGGAGGGCGTGTGCGAGATCGCGTTTGCGGACGCCCGCGGACAGCAGTTCCTGTGTAGTAGCGACGCCTCCGAGGTGTGCGAGAGCAGCGTTCAGATCCACCCGTGAAGTCTCGCTTGCAGCGGAGAGTCGCGAACGTTTTCCACAACGGAACCTTGTCGCTGTGCCAAAGTGACGGAACTGAAGGGCCGATGCGTTGACACGCCGGGGTGTCGCGCGACAGCGGAGAAATCTCAGTCAGTTGCGAACAGGCAAGGCTCGAGCGGGCAGCAAGGTGGCTGACCGGAATGAACTCAACGCCAGCGCAGCACGAGCAAAACCCGCAAGACTGTGGGATGAGACCGCGGTGAGCGAAGGAACGCCGGTGTGCTCAGGAGCACGCCGCGCAGAGAGCGAGTGACGCGACTAGCGGTCGTCGTCCTCGGCCCAGCGGTCGTAAGTGTCCTCGCGCTCGTCGTCCTTGGAGTCGTTCGAGGGGCTAATCAGCTCTCGCTCAAGGTCGCGTAGATCCGCGCCGTGGTTCGAGTACTTCAGCTGACGCGCAATCTTTGCGTCCTTAGCCTTCTGTCGGCCACGCCCCATGAACGCCAACCCTTCTACTCGTCGCGGGCACACGCCTAAGCGGGCCCGGCGTGCTGAGTCTTAAGCGGTACTTTACAACGCTGGAGCCCCTGCGCGCGACCCTGCTCCCATGGATGAGAAAAGGAAAACTTTGCACAATCCGCGTCATAGCGACCATTGCTACCCGTCTCACTCATTGTAGGTGGCCCAACGGTGGGTCAGGGAGAGACCTAAAAGGAAACGTGAATGATGCCTGAGACCATCCAGGAACCGGAGAAGCTGCTGACCCCTAGTGAGGTGGCGGCGATCTTCCGTGTTGACCCCAAGACTGTGACGCGCTGGGCCAAAGTGGGCAAGCTGTCGTCGATTCGGACGCTTGGCGGTCACCGTCGGTTCCGTGAGGCAGAGGTCCAGGCTCTGCTCGCAAACGCGCAGAACCAGAACGCATAACTCGTACCGCGGGCGGTGTACTGCCCGCAGTTCAAGGTCCGCCGTGAGGGGCGCCCGGGCGCCCGCTATCACCGGCGGTGAGCCGATGCGCGTGGGGGCGATATGTCGCCGCGCCCACACGCATCGGCCCTTAGCTGTTTAGTTCGCTTCGAGGACGTCGACGACGAACACCAGGGTGGAGCCCGCGGGGATGGGGCCCATGTCTTGGAAGCCGTAGCCGGACTCGGGCGGCACCACGAGCAGCAGCTTGGAGCCGACGGGCTGGCCGACGATGCCGTCAACCCATCCGTCGATCAACATGCCGTGCGCGATGGGGAATGAGATCGATTCGCCGCGGTCCCAGGACGAGTCGAACTTTGCGCCGTCCCACAACCAGCCGGTGTAGTGCACGGAGATGTTCTGGCCTTCGACAACTGGGGCGCCGGTGCCTTCTTCGAGGACGACGACCGCGAGGCCTTCGCCCTGCTGCGCGCCGGTGAAGTCAATGGCGGGTGCGCCGGTGGCGTCACGGGTAATGGTGGGGTGCTGGACGTTGCTCACGTGTACTCCTTGGGTTGAGTGTCGTATCAAGCGTAGGGGAGACGACTGACGTGGTGCCGATGCTGGCCCGCCCGGCTGGGCAGCCTTACTCTTGGGTGTCATGACGCGTGAACCGTTGGTGGCAGCCACGTATGAGACCCCGGTAGGTGACCTCTCCGTCCTGACGGACCAGTCGGGAACGGTGTGGGCCGCCGGGATGGGCGGCGTCGCGGACGTCGCGCTCCAGCTACCGGCCGATGCTGGGGGCTGGGCCTGGGAAGACGGGCCGCAGTCACTGGTAGCGCCGGCGGTGGGGGCGTGGCTTGAGGGCGATGCGGACGCGATCACTGCGGTGCCGGTGCATCTCGAAGGCTCCCCGTTCACCGTGGACGTGTGGACGCACATGCGCGAGATCCCCGGCGGCGCGGTCGCGTCCTATGCGGAGCTTGCGGAAATGACGGGCCGGCCCCGCGCCTCCCGTGCCGTGGGCACCGCATGTGCGCGCAACAGGGTAGGCATCTTTGTGCCGTGCCACCGGGTGGTTCAGGCAGGCGGACGCTTGGGCTCGTACGGGTTCGGCGGCACCGGGATTAAGGCGCAACTGCTGCAGTTGGAGGGCGTCACCGTAGACGGCACCGGCGCGGCGGCTCGGTTGACCGAAACGGGCCGATGGAGGCGTGCGTGACAACCATCGCGGACGCCCCGCTGCGCACGTGGTTGCCGTACTTCCTGGGGGTGTCAGCGGCGTGGGGCTGCAGCTTCCTCTTCATTGAAGTGGCCCTGCGTGAGTTCGCGCCCGCACAGGTTGCGTTTGGGCGTGTGTTCTTTGGGGCAGTCACGCTGATGGTGATGGTCCTCGTCACAGGCAACCGCCCAGCACTGACCTGGAAGAAGCTAGGTGCTGTGGCGCTGGTCGCGGCGTTCATGTCGGCCATCCCACTCGTCCTGATCCCCGCGGCCCAGCAACACATTTCCTCGATTCTGGCCAGCCTGTTGAACGCCACCACGCCGTTGTGGACGGCAATGTTCGTGGCCCTCCTGATACCTACCGAGCGGGTCAGCCGCCTACAACTCGCGGGGCTCGTACTAGGCGCCGGCGGTATCGCCATCCTGTTGGGCGCGTGGCGCGTCGACGACTTTCCCTTGCTGGGCGCTGCGCTGATGCTGGGCGCGACTGCGTGCTACGGCATCGGCTCTACTTTGTCCCGACTGATGCTCAGCCGTGTGAAAGATTCGCCGATGGCATTGTCGAGCCTGCAAATCACCGTGTCTGCGTTCATGCTGTCGCCGGTCGCGCTAGCGGCTCCTCAACCTGCTCAGGGCGCCGTGGCATGGGGCTCGTGGCCGATGTGGGCAATCGTGGCCTTGGGTGTCACGGGGACGTCGTTCGCCTACGTGTGGTTCTGGAAGGTAGTGCAGGTGGCAGGAGCGACCACGGCGGCGTCCGTCACTTATTGCGTGCCCGTGGTCGCGACCGCGCTGGGAGTGCTGGTGTTGGGGGAGACGCTCGCATGGTTCGAGGTCATGGGGGCGCTGGTGGTGTTCGCGGGCGTGTGGCTGGCTCAGCGCAGGCCCAAGCCGCGACCGGAGGCCATACCCGAGATCAAGGGGTCGGCGGCGTAGGGTCTGTCCCGCGCGTAAGGCGTCCGTACGCCCTCGCACGCGCCCGTCCCCGCCCGCACGCGTCAAATGGCTCCATTTGACTGTTTTAGCTAGCCAAAACAACCAAATGGAGCCATTTGACGGGAAGGGGGTGCGTTCGGTGGCGCGAGGGTTAGAACGAGTTCTTGATGCGCTCGATGGACGCGGTGGGCACCAGGTCCTTGTTCTTCTTGATCTTGCGCGCGCCCACGAGGCCGAAGATCAGCATGAAGAACAGCATTCCGCCGCCCACGACCAGTGCGGACAGCCACACCGGCCAGATGGTCGACAAGCCAGCAATCGCCGCGACAAGCAACGTGAAGACAAGGAAGAAGCCCAAGACAGCCGTCACAGCGAGAAGCGCGGCACCCTTACCAAGTTCGCGGCTCTTGACCTTGAACTCGATCTTCATGACCTCGGTCTCGGCCTTGATGGTCGCGATCCACTGGCCGGCGATCGCGCCAAGGATCGAGTTGAGCAGGGTCTTCGCGAATCCTGAGCCAGGCATGAGGCCTCCTTCTAGCAGTTGCCACTAGTCAACCGTTTATCGACACGTAGATGCAAACGCTTGAGTCACGTGGGCTGATGGACGAGGCCCCGGAGACAGAAAAAGACCCCCGCGATGTAGAAGCTACGCGAGGGTCTTGGTGGCTCCGACCGGCGTCGATCCGGTGACCTTTCGATTTTCAGTCGAACGCTCTACCAACTGAGCTACAGAGCCGTGCGGATTGTGTCCGCTAGCGCAAATGCCCCTCCGACTGAAGGGGCATTCCCACCGCGACCCTGACGGGACTTGAACCCGCGACCTCCGCCGTGACAGGGCGGCGCGCTAACCAACTGCGCTACAGGGCCTTGCATCGCCCCTCTCGTAAGAGGGCCGAGTAGTAGTGTAGACCATTTGCAGGCCTACCCAGTACCCCCAACGGGATTCGAACCCGTGCTACCGCCGTGAAAGGGCGGCGTCCTAGGCCGCTAGACGATGGGGGCGCCGCTCGATCCCCCTTGCGGGGTAACGAACGGAACTATCTTACGGGACGTTCCGGGGTGCTGAGACCACTTTTCGCAGATCGGGCCAAACTGGTGGGGGCGTGCGTGACAATGGGCGGCATGGTTGAGATGACGCCGGAAGAGTTCGAGGACGCCGTGAACGATGGCCTTGACGCCATCCCCGAGGAACTCCTGGCCCTGGTAGACAACGTGGTCGTGCTGATTGAGGACGAGCCAGAAGGCGGCGAGGAGCTGCTGGGCTTGTATGACGGCGTGGCGCTTACGGATCGTGGCGCCGACTGGGGAATGGTGGACCTGCCCGACCGGATTTTCATCTACCGGGGTCCTACGTTGCGTCACTGCGAAGACGCCGACCACGTGCGCGAGGAGGTCGCGATCACCGTGGTGCATGAGATCGCACACCACTTCGGCATCGACGACGAGCGGCTTCACGCGCTCGGCTGGGGCTGACGGCCTGACGGCCTGACGGACTGACGGGCTCCCTGGGTGAGTGGTGGGGGCTAAGCGATAGGCGCCCGAGTACCGTGGAGGGATGCGACAGAACGTGTCATCCGGCGGTCAATGGGAAGACTCTCACGGATACTCGCGTGCGGTGAGAGTTGGGTCCATGGTTTTGGTGGCCGGAACGATCGCGGGCCCTGAGGCTTTGGACAGCGGCGCGGAGGAACAGGCGGCGTCAGCGCTGGCTCGCATTGAACGTGCGCTCGAGGAGACGGGCGCGACCATGCATCATGTGGTGCGCACGGTGCTATACGTGGTCGACATGGGAGACATGCCTGCGGTGTCGCGGGCGCACAGGCGTGCGTTCGGGGGCGTCCTCCCGGTGTCCACGCTGGTTGAGGTCACGGCCCTTGCAGACCCGCAGGCCCTGGTGGAGATTCAGGTCGACGCGATCATCGCTTAGCGCGTCCCCAGCGCCCCGCACGACCCTCGCCACACAGCCAAATGGCTCCATTTGGCTGTTATGCGGTGCCAAAACGGCGAAATGGAGCCATCTGGCGGGTTAGGAGAGGGCTTCTGGGGCTGCTTCCCAGGCGCTCGAGGCCATCTCTTCAATCGAGTGGGCCATCTTCCATTCGATGTCATCTGCGGCGAGCTCGCCCTTGGCGACAATCCGTGCGGGGTCTCCGGGGCGGCGGTCCTTCACCACGGGCTCGAGTGACGAGTCTGCCGCGGCCAGTAGCGATCCCACGATCTCCTTGACGGAGGTGCCGTCTCCTGAACCTAGGTTGTAGACGGGAGCGAGGGGGCGTCCCGCGTCGAGCATGCGGGCCGCGGCCACGTGGGAGTGCGCGAGGTCCTGGACGTGAACATAGTCGCGCACACACGTGCCGTCAGGAGTGTCGTAGTCGTCACCAAAGATGAGGGGGGCCTGGCCGCCCTTGATGGCGCGAATGACTTTGGGGAACAGGTTGTGCGGGGAGGCGTCGTAGACCTCGGTGGTGCCGGAGCCGACCACGTTGAAGTAGCGCAGGGACGTGGCGCGGAGCGGGGCATCGGACTCTGCGGTGGCGCGGACCTGGTCGCGGATCAGCCATTCGCCGATGAGTTTGGACTCGCCGTAGGGCGACTCGGGGGTGGTGGCGGTGGATTCGTTGACGACCTCGACGTCGGGGGTGCCGTAGACGCCCGCGGACGAGGAGAACACCAGTTGGGTCACGCCTGCGGTCGCCATGGCCTCCAGGAGGCACACGGTGCCTTCGACGTTCTGGCGGTAGGTGTGGAGCGGGTTCTTCACGGATTCGCCGGCGTACTTGTAGCCAGCACAGTGGATGACGCCTTGAACGTTGTGGTCGCGCAGCGCTGCGGTGACACGTTCGGTCTCCAAGATGGAGGCTTTCACGAAGGGCACGCCTTCGGGGACGAATGCTTCGAAGCCGCTGGACAGGTCGTCCAACACCACGGCGTCGATTCCGGAGTCGCGCAGCGCACGGACCACGTGCGCACCGATGTATCCAGCGCCGCCGGTGACCATCCAGGACATATGTGCCTTCTTTCTGCCGCGGCCTTGGGTGAGGGCCGATGCTTCCGTGAGGTAGTGCGTGTCAGTCGAGTGGGTGGGGCTAGCTGTCCCTGCGTGCCCCTTGGGAGGGGGTCACGGTAAAGATAGTGGGTTCGCGCATGCCGGCGCGGGCGAGGGCGTCGCGTACGGCGTCGGCGATGGCATCGGCTTGTTCGAGCGGTACCAGCGCGATCGAGGAGCCGCCAAAGCCGCCTCCGGTCATGCGTGCGCCGATGGCCCCGGCGCTGACGGCGGTGTCGCAGGCAAGGTCAATTTCGGGCACGGTGATCTCGAAGTCGTCCCGCATAGAGGCCTGGGATTCGTTGAGGAGGTTGCCGATGGCGCGGGGCCCGTGCGCGGCGAGCGTGTCGACCGTCTGGAGGACGCGTTCGTTTTCGGTGACGATGTGGCGCACACGGCGAAGCGTTTCCGCGTCGAGGACTTCGAGTCCTCGTTCAAGTCCGTCGCGGTCGACTTCTCGCAGTGAGGCGACCCCGAGTTCCTTGGCTCCCAGTGCGCACGAGGCGAACCGTTCGCCGTAGCCTCCGGTGGCGTGTTCGTGGTCCACGTTGGAGTTCATCACCAGGATGCCTAGGCCCTCGTGAGGGAGGTGGAGCGGGACGGGGCGTGCTTCTTCCGTGAGGCAGTCCAGGAACACCACGTGGTCGGCTTCACCCAGCATGGAAGCGGCCTGATCCAAGAGCCCGGTGGGTGCTCCCACGGCTTTGTTCTCCGCGACTCGGCCCAGCCGGGCCAGCGCGATCTTGTCGAGCTCCCAACCCCAGAGGTCGTTGAAGGCGGCGCCGGCCGCGCATTCGAGCGCGGCCGAGGACGACAAGCCCGCGCCCACCGGGACGTCGGAGTCGATCAGAATGTCCAAGCCGAACGCGCCGTCCATGGTGACCCCAGCATCGGCCGCTGCCCACGCCACTCCTAGGACGTACGCGGACCAGCCCTCCATCACTGCGGGATCCAGCGCGTCCAGGGAGGCGACTACTTCACCGTCGGCAAAGGTAGAGCGCAGGTGGATGTCGCGGTCCTCACGCCGTGCCACGGCTGCCCAGGTGCGCCGGTCGATTGCGAAGGGCAGCACGTAGCCGTTGTTGTAGTCGGTGTGTTCGCCGATGAGGTTGACGCGGCCGGGAGCGGACCACACCCCTTCGGGTGCGCGGCCATAAACCTTGGCGAACGTGTCGCGAATGTCAGTCATCGGTGGGTCCACTTCTCGTCGGCGAGAGCCAAAGCATCACGCATGGCTGCGGCAGCGTTCTCCGGGACTAGGTCGCCTACCCAGGCGCCCATCGCGGCTTCCGATCCTGCCAGGAACTTCATCTTGTCTGCACCCCGGCGTGGGCTGGTGACTTGGAGCATCATGCGGATGCCGTCTGCGTCGCTCAGCGGTGCCTGATGCCATGCGGAGATGTATGGCGTGGGGGTGTCGTACAGCGAGTCAAGCATTCGTAGCAGGCGCGGGTGCAGGTACGCGAGTTCGTCGCGCTCATCCAGTGACGTGTGGGCAAAGTCCGGGATGTCACGGTGAGGCAGGAGGTGGACCTCGATGGGCCACCTGGCGGCGAACGGCACAAACGCCGTCCAGTGCTCGCCGGCCAGGATGACGCGGCTGCCGTTGCGCTCGCGGTCCAGGATGTCCCCCATCAGGGACGTGCCGTAGTCACGGACCGATGCTTGGAGTCGTTGGGTGCGTGGCGTGACGTAAGGGTAGGAGTAGATCTGCCCGTGGGGGTGGTGCAGCGTGACGCCGATGGCTTCGCCACGGTTTTCGAAGGGGAACACCTGCTGCACGCCGGGGATCTGGCTGAGTTCGTAGGTGCGGTGCGCCCACGCTTCAATGACTGTGCGAGCGCGGGTTTCGCCCAGGGTTGAGTAGGAGCCTTCGTGCTCTGGGGAGAAGCACACCACTTCGCAGCGGCCTACGGACGTGGTGGCGCGTTCCAGGCCGATGCCGAGTGGGGCTTCCGTGTTGGGGGTTGCCTGTGCGGGGCCGAACGACGGGGAACGGTTTTCGAAGACGGCGACGTCGTACTGGTCGGGGATCTCAGAGGGGTTGTCTGGGGTCTGAGGGGCCAGGGGGTCGAGGTGCGCCGGAGGAAGCATGACGCGGTTCTGGCGCGCCTTGGCGATGGTGATCCACTCGCCAGTGAGGGGGTCTTGGCGTAGTTCTGCGGTCTCGGGGCGGGGGTCCAAGGTGCGGGAGTCGGGCTTGCGTTCTGCCGGCAGGGTTGTGGTCGCGTCGTCAAAGTAGATGAGCTCGCGGCCGTCTGCGAGGGAGTCGCGGATCACGCGAATGGCAGGGTCGTGGGTGCGCTGCGGTGCGCTGGCCTTGTCGGGCACGGTGTGCTCCAGCTTTCCTTGGTTTTCCGTCGTGGTGGGGGGTCGGAATCTTCCGACTGGGACCGGTCACAGTCTAGCATTTCGCGACCCCATCAACATACTCCACCGGTGTGGTCTGCGAGGCACGCTAGTAGTCCATCGCGCCCCCTGAGCGCTACAGTGAGCCCCGAAAGGGGGCCACGACATGGCAAAGACGACCCGCGGGCCCAGCATGCACGACGTCGCTGCACGAGCGGGCGTCTCGCATCAGACTGTGTCGCGCGTTCTCAACGGCCACCACAGCCTGCGCCCCGAAACCCGCGACCGCGTCCTCGAAGCCATCGCCGCGCTGGGCTACCGTCGCAACCTCGCCGCCCGTGCCCTCGTCACCGGACGCACCCAGACCATTGGCATGGTGGGCCCCGACAGTGCAGAGATCGGTCCCCTCAGCACCCTCCACGCCATCGAGAAAGCCGCCCGCGAAGCGGGGCTTTCCACCCTCATGACCTCCGCCGAGCCCTCGCGCGAACAGATGGTGGAAAGCGTCGAGTTCATGATGGGCCGTGGCATCGACGCCCTCGCAGTTGTCGCGCAGCAGGTCGGGATTACCGCCGCCATCGATGAACTGAACCTGGACGTGCCCGTGGTGCATCTCCTCGCCGGCGACCAAGACGTTTCCACGTTCGCCACCGTGGACCAGAAGGCCGGCGTCAGGCTCGCGATGGATCACCTGCGGGAGCTAGGGCACACCCGCATCCAGCACATCTCTGGACCCGCCACCCATGGCGAAGCCCGTTCCCGCCGGGCCGCCTTCGAGAACTACGTGGCACAAGCCGGGCTCGAAGTCCTGCCAGTGCTCGACGGCGACTGGACCTCTGACTCCGGGTACGAAGCGGGAAAACTCATCGACCCCTCCGCGACCGCGATCTTCAGCGCCAACGACCAGATGGCCTTCGGCGTGATCCACGCGCTTTCCGAGGCTGGTGTCCGTGTGCCCCACGACGTCTCGCTCGTGGGCTTCGACAACACTGCAGAGGCGCGCCACTGCCTGCCTCCGCTCACCACCGTCGTTCAAGACTTCGGCGCGGTAGGTCAGGCGGCCGTCGACCTTATCGGCGGGCTGTTGCAGGGCCACGATGTTGAGCCTGTGCTCGTGGCGCCCTCGCTCGAACTGCGCGAATCCACCGCCGCACCTCGCGCCTGACTCTCCGCGCCGCCCGCCTAGCACTGGGCGCCTCGCGCCATACACGTGCTGCGCCACTGCATCGGCGCTCACCCGTGACTCACCCATGACCAAAGTGCCAGATCTAGTAGCAAACGGTCGCTAGATTTCAAGAGCAATCTTGGGAGGGATGCAGAATGATCGAAGTCGCAGGACTGACAAAAACGTACGGGGCCAAGCGCGCCGTGGACGACATTACGTTCACCGCACCCGCAGGATCCGTCACCGGGTTCCTGGGTCCCAACGGCGCCGGAAAATCCACCACCATGCGCATGATCATGGGGCTTGACCGGCCAGACGCTGGCACCGCCACCATTGACGGCAAGCCCCTGATCCAACACGGCGCACCCCTACGCGTCGCAGGTGCGCTCCTGGACGCCAAGTCCGTGACGCCAGGCCGTACGGCACGCAACCACCTGCGCGCCTTCGCGGCAACCCACGGTATCTCCAAGAAGCGCGTGGACGAGGTCATCGAGATGACCGGCCTGACCGCGGTCGCCAAGAAGCGAGCCAAGCGCTTCTCCCTTGGCATGGGGCAGCGCCTGGGAATCGCCACGGCCATGCTCGGCGATCCGTCCACCCTCATCATGGATGAGCCCGTCAACGGCCTCGACCCCGATGGTGTGTTGTGGGTGCGCAACCTTGCCAAACAGTTTGCTGCTGAGGGCCGGACCGTTCTCCTGTCCAGTCACCTGATGAGCGAAGTGCAGCTCACGGCAGACCGCGTGGTCGTCATTGGCCGTGGAAAGGTCCTGGCGCAGGGATCCGTCGCAGACTTCACGGCTCAGGCGGCATCCGGTGCGGTCACCGTGAAGTCCTCCGACGACACCGCTCTGACGCAACTGATCGCAACCGAGGGCGCAGAGGTCACGGCCACCACCGACGCACTCGTCGTCAACGGACTCGAACCAGCACGCATCGCGGAACTGGTCGTAGGTGCTGGCATCCAGTTGCACGAGCTAGTCAAGAGCAATGCAACCCTGGAAGAGGCATACCTGCGCCTCACAGCCGATGCCGTCGAATATCACGCCACCACCCAGGAAGGAGCAGCCCAGTGAGCCCCGCAACCAAGACCTCGACCGTGGCGAACGCTCGCCTGACCTTCGGCGGTGCCGTTCGCTCCGAACTGCTCAAGCTCACCACCATGCGCAGTATCTGGTGGATCACGATCGTCAGCATCGGTTTGGCGCTGATGATCATGCTCACGAGCTCGCCGGCCGGACCTGAGGCGGGCAACGAGAGCGCCTGGACCGTGACTCATGCGTCCAACGGCATCCTCATGCCATGGGTGATCTTGGCGGTGTACTCCGCTCTGCAGGCTACCGGCGAGTGGAGCTCCGGCATGTACCGGGTCTCCTTCACCGCAGTTCCCAACCGGAACACCTGGCTGGCCGCCAAGGCGACAGCGATGGCTATCTACACCGGTGTGGTGTCGATTCTGGTGCTGGCGCTGAGCTACGCGGCGACACTGTGGAAGTACAGCGATCTGGGCGCCACCGCAGACCTGGCGGAGGCACACACGTGGCAGATCTTCATCGGGGTACCGGCAGTGTGCATTGCCACCTCGATCATGGCCGTGGGGATTGGCGCGCTGGTGAAGTCCAGCGGAATCGCCGTGACCGCTGTCGTGGGCCTGCTGGCGGTGCTGCCGTTCGCTGGCTTGTTCGGTCTGGATTGGTTGGCGCACATCACGGCGTACCTGCCCAGCGGCGCCGGAGACTCGATCATTGGTGCCGGTTCGTTCGGCGTGACTCCGGATGACATTGGCCCCTGGGTGGGCTCGCTGGTGTTGCTGGCCTGGTCCGTGGGTGCGTGTGTTGCCGCATCCGTGGCGATGAAGGGGCGCGACGCCTAGCGCGTGGTGCAGATGTAGAAGCTGCACGCCCGTAGCGGCGTGAAGAGCGGCGGCCGGTCCATTCGTGGGCCGGCCGCTGTTGGCTTGTGGGTGCCGGGTGCCGGGTGCCGGGTGCCGGCACACTTCCGCCTTCTCAGAGTTTCGTGCTAGCGTTAACATTCCTAGATGTGAACGTGAACACGACGCGGTGCGGCAACGGAGCCGCACAGCTCGCACGCTCAAGGAGGAGCGGAACAAGTGAGCGATCAAGACGGCACAGCGCGCGACGCAATCGAGACCGGACGCACCGCGCTCGGAATCGAGTTAGGTTCCACGCGCATCAAGGCCTGCCTCATCGACACCAGCACCTCCCAGGTCCTCGCAGTGGGCTCCCACCAGTGGGAGAACCAGTACATCGACGCGCTGTGGACGTACGCCCTCGATGACGTCTGGACCGGACTGCAGGCGGCCTACGCAGAACTGGCGCGCAACGTCCAGCGGGACCACGGCATCGGCCTGACTGCCGTGGGCTCCATCGGTGTCTCCGCAATGATGCACGGCTACCTTCCATTTGGCGCGGATGGCACATTGCTGACCCCGTTCCGCACCTGGCGCAACACCACCACAGGAGCGGCAGCGCGTGAGCTGACGGACCTGCTCGGAGTGAACATCCCGCTGCGCTGGTCGATCGCGCACCTCCACCAGGCGGTGCTGAACAACGAGCCCCATGTGGCACAACTCGACTGGTTCACGACCCTTGCCGGATACGTCCACTGGCGACTCACCGGGAACCGAGTCTTGGGTGTGGGGGATGCCTCCGGGATGTTCCCCATCGACGCCGCAACCGGTGACTATGACGCGCGTATGCTCGCCGCCTACTCCGCTCTCACGGAGGGCCGGCTCGATCTGCGCGCCATGCTCCCCCGAGTACTGGCCGCAGGGGATGATGCCGGCTCGCTCACCGCGGAAGGTGCCACGCTGCTGGACCCCACCGGGAAACTCCAGCCGGGCATCCCGCTGTGCCCGCCCGAAGGTGACGCAGGAACTGGGATGGTCGCCACCAATGCGGTGGCGCCGCGCACGGGCAACGTCTCTGCGGGGACATCAGTTTTCGCGATGGTCGTGCTGGAGCACGCGTTGGCTGAGGTGCACGAAGAGATCGACTTGGTGACGACGCCCGCAGGTCACCCGGTGGCGATGGTGCACTGCAACAACGGCGCGTCCGAGTTGGGTGCCTGGGCGGGGGTGTTTGGTCGGTTTGCGCAGGCGCTAGGGGCCGATGCGTCCCAGGACCGGGTCTTCGAAGTCCTGCTGACGGAAGCACTAGCAGGGCAGGGCGACGCCGGCGGGATCCTCGCGTACAACACGCTTTCGGGTGAGCCGGTCGTGGGTGTTGAGGAGGGACGCCCGCTGGTGGTGCGGACCCCTGGCAGTGAGCTCACGCTTGCGAACCTGATGCGCGCTCACGTGTATGGCGTCTTTGCGGCCTTGAGCGTGGGCATGGAGGTGCTCGCGAACGAAGGTGTCGCGGTGGAGCGGCTCTTCGCTCATGGTGGCGTGTTCCGGACCGCTGGGGTGGCGCAGCGGTTCTTGGCGGCGGCGTTGAAGGCGCCGGTGGCCGTGGGGGACACCGCATCCGAAGGCGGCGCCTGGGGTATGGCGGTGCTGGCGGCCTTCCGCGCTGCCAGCGGTGGGGGGTCGCTGACGGACTACCTCGACCGGCACGTGTTTGCGTCCGCGGAAGTGACGGTGGCGCAACCGCTGGAGGCCGATGTCGAGGGCTATGCCCGCTACCTCGAGGCCTACCGCACGGGGCTGGCCGTGGAGCGGGTCGCGGGGGCCGTGCTGTGAAGGCCGCGCAGTTGAGCAACATCAAGGAGGTGCACGGATGAGTGCATACGACATTGAAGCCATTGAAGAGGCAGTAGCGGACCTTCGTAGGCAGGTCAGCGACCTTCATAGTGAGTTAACCCGCTATGACCTGGTGGCATGGACCGCAGGAAACGTATCCGGGCGCGTGCCCGGTCACGACCTGTTCGTCATCAAGCCCTCCGGAGTCAGCTACGACGAACTACGTGCCGACGCAATGGTGGTGTGCGACCTCGACGGCACCGTCATCCCCGGCACCCGCGGCTCCGAACGCTCCCCCAGTTCTGACACCGCAGCCCACGCCTACGTGTACCGCCACATGGGCCACGTCGGCGGCGTCGTCCACACGCACAGCACCTACGCCACAGCCTGGGCCGCCCGCAACGAACCCATCCCGTGCGTCATCACCGCCATGGCCGACGAGTTCGGCGGCGATATCCCCATCGGCCCCTTCGCCATCATCGGCGACGACTCGATCGGCCGCGGCATCGTCGCCACCCTCACCGGGCATCGGTCCCGCGCAGTGCTCATGGCTAACCACGGTGTCTTCACCATCGGCTCCGACGCCAAGGACGCCGTCAAAGCTGCCGTCATGTGTGAAGACGTTGCCCGCACCGTGCACATTGCCCGCGCCGGTGGCCCCCTAGTGCCGATCGATCCCGCAGCAATCGACTCTCTCTTTGACCGATATCAAAACGTCTACGGACAGCACGACCAGAATGGAGACCCGGCATGAGCCGCAGCATCGTTCCCAACCTCGCTGACTTTGAGGTGTGGTTCTTCACCGGTAGCCAGAACCTCTACGGAGAAGAAGTGCTGGTGCAGGTCGCTGACCAGTCGCAGGCCGTAGTGGCGTTGCTGGACGGCGCCGACGCTGTGCCCGTCAAGGTGGTGTGGAAGCCCGTCCTGAAAGACCGCGAGTCCATCGAACGCGCCATGGTGGAAGCCAACGCCGCCCCGAACGTCCTGGGCGTCATCACCTGGATGCACACGTTCAGCCCGGCCAAGATGTGGATCGCAGGCCTGCAGGCTCTCACCAAGCCACTCCTGCACCTCCACACCCAAGCCAATGTCGAACTGCCCTGGGGTGAGATCGACTTTGACTTCATGAACCTCAACCAGGCAGCGCACGGCGACCGCGAGTACGCCTACATCGAGACCCGCCTGGGTGTTCCCCGCACCACAGTGGTGGGCCATGCCTCCCACACGCGCGTTCAGGAACGCGTGGGCGAATGGGCGCGCGCTGCTGCAGGCCGTCACGCCTCCCGGAACATGAAAGTCGCACGCTTTGGCGACAACATGCGCTTCGTTGCTGTCACCGAGGGCGATAAGACTGAGGCAGAGGCGGTCTTTGGTGCCCAGATCAACACGTGGGGTGTGAACGAGCTCGCCGCACAGGTGCACGCAGCCACCGACGAGCAGATCGACGCGCTCGTAGCCGAGTACCTGGACCTCTATGAGGTGGCGCCCGAACTGTTGCCGGGCGCGGAGCGTCACCAGTCGTTGCGCGACGGTGCGGCCATCGAGGTGGGATTGCGCTCCTTCTTGGAAGAGGGCGGGTTCCACGCGTTCACCACCAGCTTTGAGGACCTGGGGTCGCTGCCCCAGTTGCCCGGACTTGCCGTGCAGCGACTCATGGCTGATGGATATGGGTTTGGTGCCGAGGGCGACTGGAAAACCGCCATGCTGGTGCGCATCGCCGCGGTCATGGGTGCGGGACGGCCCGGCGGCGCGAGCCTCATGGAGGACTACACGTACCACCTGGTCGAAGGTGAAGAACTGTCGCTGGGCGCGCACATGCTGGAGGTGAGCCCGTCGCTGACGACCTCGCGGCCGCGGCTCGAGGTGCACCCGCTGGGTATTGGCGGCAAAGACGATCCGGTGCGCCTGGTTTTCACGGCCGATGCTGGTCCGGCCATGGTGGTAGCGCTGTCCGATGTGCGCGACCGGTTCCGCATGGTGGCGGCAGAGGTGGAGAACGTCGACCTGCCTGCACCCATGCCCAAGTTGCCGGTAGGGCACGCGGTGTGGCGGTCCAAGCCTGACTTCCCCACGGCGACGACAGCGTGGATGGCTGCCGGTGCTGCTCACCACACGGCGATGACGACTCAGACCACGGCGACCACGTGGCGTGACTTTGCGCGCATGACGGGAGTGGAACTGGTGTCGATTGATGAGTCCACCACGATTGACAGCGTGGAGCGTGAGCTGGCGTTGGGCGGAGTGTTCTACCGAGGCCGGTAGGAGGCAGGTGGCCCGCGCCGGCCCCTGCTCGCACCCCCGCCCGTCCCACCTCCCGCCAAATGGCTCCATTTGGTTGTTTTAGCTAGCTAAAACAGGAAGATGGCTCCATTTGGCGGGGAACCCGGGAGGGAGCCGGGAAGGGGCACAGGGAACCGGGAAGGGGCGCGGGAACGAAGCGCGGGACAGGGGCGCGGGAAGGGGCGTGGGCGGTGATGATGCCGCCGGTGTTGCTGCCGCATACCCAATTTCGCGGAAGTGACAGCAAATCGTGACCGAATGGTAACCAACCTCGCTTGATTCGTAGTGTGAACGTGAACATACTGAAAAAGCCACAGAGTTCTGCAACGGAGCAGACCCATCTCAAGGAGGAGAATGATGGTGAAGAAGTTTCTGATCGGCGTAGCATCCGCAGGAATGGCCCTCACGCTTGCCGCATGTGCCGGCGGCGGAGCAGGCGAGTCCTCGGACGATGCAAGCAGCACCTCAGGTGCTACGGGAGGAAGTGAACCAGTCGCCGAAGGTGGCCTGGTAGGCGTCGCAATGCCTACCCAGACCTCTGAGCGCTGGATCGCCGACGGTGAAGCTGTGGAAAGCGGCCTCATGGAGCTCGGCTACGAAGTTGACCTCCAGTTCGCTAACGACGACATCCCCACCCAGGCCAACCAGATCGACCAGATGATCACCAACGGTGCCGACGCACTGATCATCGCCTCGATCGACGGAACCGCACTGGCATCCCAGCTCGCCGCAGCCGCGGCGGCAGACATCCCCGTCATCGCCTATGACCGCCTGATCCGCGACTCGGAGAACGTCGACTTCTACGTCACGTTCGACAACTACAACGTTGGCGTCCAGCAGGCAACCTCGCTGCTGGTCGGACTCGGCCTGCTCAATCAGGACGGCTCCGAAGGCGACGCCACCGGGCCGTTCAACATTGAACTGTTCGCCGGCTCGCTTGACGACAACAACGCCCACTTCTTCTATGCAGGCGCCATGGACACGCTCCAGCCCTACATCGACGAAGGCACCCTGACGGTGCCGTCCGGTCAGACCGACATCGAGCAGACCAACATCCTGCGCTGGCAGCAGGAAACCGCGCAGAAGCGCATGGAGGACCTGCTCACGTCGACCTACACCGGTACCGACACTGAACTCCACGGCGTGCTGTCGCCCTACGACGGTCTGTCACGCGGCATCATCACCGCGCTGCAGAACGCAGGCTTCGGCACCACCGTCGCCGACGGACTTCCCGTCGTCACCGGTCAGGACGCAGAAATCGCATCGGTCAAGCTGATCGCTGACGGTACCCAGTTCGCGACGATCTTCAAGGACACTCGCAAGCTGGCTGCACAGGCCATCACCGCCACCGACGCCTACCTTGCCGGCGGCGAGCCCGAGGCGAACGACACCGAGACCTACGACAACGGTGTGAAGGTTGTGCCGTCGTACCTGCTCGAGTCGGACATCGTCTACGCAGACAACATCCAGTCCTTGCTGGTCGACTCCGGCTACTGGACCGAGGCAGAGGTGGAGTCCGGCGTCGCGGAGTAATCCCCGACCCCAGCATTCCCCCGCCGTGGCACCAGCCCAACGGCTGGTGCCACGGCACCTCCCTCGCTCCACTCAAGGAGAGGACCCATGACTGACAACATTCTGGAGATGAGGAACATCTCCAAAGAGTTCCCTGGTGTGAAGGCATTGTCCGAGGTGAACCTCACGGTTCGCGACGGAGAGATCCACGCCATCTGCGGCGAGAACGGCGCAGGAAAATCCACGCTGATGAAAGTGCTGTCCGGGGTTTACCCGCACGGTAGCTACACCGGCGAGATCCACTTTGAGGGCAACGAAGCCCGCTTTGGTTCCATCAACGACTCTGAAGACGCGGGCGTGGTGATCATCCACCAGGAGCTCGCTCTGGTGCCCCACCTCACGGTCGCGGAGAACATCTTCCTAGGCAATGAAGTGCGTGGCCGCGGCGGCCTGATCGACTGGAACGCCGCCAACCACAAAGCCAAGACCCTCATGAACCGCGTGGGCCTGCACGAGAACCCCGTGACCCCGGTGGGACAGCTGGGCGTGGGCAAGCAGCAACTCATCGAGATCGCGAAGGCACTGTCGAAGGACGTGCGCCTCCTCATCCTCGACGAGCCCACCGCAGCGCTGAACGACTCGGACTCCGACCACCTCCTGAGCCTGCTGAAGGGGCTCCAAAAGGAGGGGATTACGTCGATCATGATCTCCCACAAGTTGGGCGAGATCGAGCGAGTCGCGGACCGTACCACCATCATCCGTGACGGTAAGACCATCGAGACGATCGTGATGTCTGACCCTGACTCCACCCAGGACCGCATCATTCGCGGCATGGTGGGCCGGGACCTCGAACACCGGTATCCCGAACGGATCGACCACACCATCGGTGAGGAGCTGTTGAGAGTCGTGGACTGGACAGTCCACCACCCCACGCAGCCCAACCGCGTCATGGTGGATCACGCCAACTTCTATGTGCGCGAAGGTGAAGTCGTCGGAATCGCCGGTCTCATGGGTGCCGGCCGTACCGAGTTGGCGATGAGCATCTTTGGACGCACCTATGGCCGCGATACGTCGGGCCAGGTGCTGAAGCGTGGTGAACCGATTTCGACTAAGTCGGTGTCGGAAGCGATCAACAACGGCATCGCGTACGCCACAGAGGACCGCAAGAAGTATGGCCTCAACCTCATTGAGGACATCCGCCGCAACATTTCCGCGGCGGCGCTGAAGAAGTTGTCGAGCAGGGGCTTCATTAATGGCCACGAGGAACTCAGCATCGCTGAGGCGTACCGCAACTCGATGAACATTAAGACGCCGTCTGTGCTTCAGCTGGCGGGCAACCTTTCTGGTGGAAACCAGCAAAAGGTGGTCCTCAGCAAGTGGATGTACACGGATGCGGACGTGATGATCCTGGACGAACCCACGCGCGGAATTGACGTGGGTGCCAAGTACGAGATTTACACGATCGTGAACTCTCTTGCCGCGCAAGGCAAGGGCGTCGTGGTGATCTCTTCTGAACTGCCTGAACTTTTGGGCACGTGTGACCGGATTTACACGCTGGCGTTTGGCCGCATCACGGGATGCCTCACCGCTGAGGAAGCCACCCCGGAGGCGTTGATGACGCTCATGACTCAAGACAAGGAAGCGGCGTCTGACAATGACGCGGATGCCAAGGAGCAGGACCGATGACTGGAATCTCTAATGTGCGTGAGTTGCTCACGCGCAACCTTCGCCAAAGTGGCATCTTCGTCGCCTTTGTGGCGATCGTGGCGCTGTTCACGATCCTCACGGATGGCACGCTGCTGAGCCCCACGAACCTCACCAACATCGTCCTGCA
Organism: Demequina sp. B12; assembly: GCF_028823635.1. Taxonomy (GTDB): domain Bacteria; phylum Actinomycetota; class Actinomycetes; order Actinomycetales; family Demequinaceae; genus Demequina. Next base: position 110,775 of record NZ_JAPEHU010000001.1, on the reverse strand, counting down.
GTATTCCTACATTCTGGTGCTGGCCATCGGCATGGTGATTGTGATCATTGGTGGTCACATTGACTTGTCGGTGGGTTCGGTTGCTGCACTTGCGGGTGCGGTGTCTGCGGTGCTGGTGATCCGTGAGGGCGTGCCCTGGTGGGTGGGTGTCCTCGCGGGAATCACGGTGGGTTTGCTTGCGGGTGCGTGGCAAGGATTCTGGGTTGCCTTTGTGGGTATCCCGGCGTTCATTACGACTCTGGCGGGCATGCTGTTGTTCCGCGGTTTGACGTTCCGTGTGCTGGACAACATCTCGCTGTCACCTTTCCCCCCTGAGTACGCCAAGATCGCGACCGGTTTCCAGAATGGTTTGCTGGGTGGAGACGGCTATGACGTCTTTACGCTCGTCATCTTTGGGTTCGCGGTTGCGGGCTATGTGTTCACGCAGATCCGTGCTCGCCGCGCGGCCGTGGCGTACGAACAGACTGTCGCTGCGACCCCACTGTTCATCACCAAGTTGGTGGCTGTTGCTGCCGTGGTGATGTGGTTCGCCTGGCAGTTGGCGAACTCGCGCGGTCTCCCGAACGTCTTGATCATTCTCGCTGTCCTCATCATCGTGTACACGATCGTGACGACGCGGACCGTGTTCGGTCGCCACGTGTATGCGATCGGTGGAAACCTCACGGCTGCGACGTTGTCTGGTGTGAAGGTCAAGTGGGTCAACTTCGGCATCATGCTCAACATGGGTCTGCTCGCGGGTGTGGCGGGCGTGATCTTCTCCTCGCGCACCAACGGCGCTCAGCCGGCGGCGGGAAACCTGTTCGAGCTTGACGCGATTGCGGCATCGTTCATTGGTGGTGCAGCGGTGACCGGTGGTGTGGGTCGCGTGTCTGGTGCCATCGTCGGTGGTCTGATCATGGCGGTGATGTCGAACGGCATGCAGCTCATGGGTGTGGACCAGTCCATCCAGCAAGTCGTCAAGGGCCTGGTGTTGTTGCTGGCCGTGGCGTTCGACGTCTGGAACAAGAAGCGGGCTGGAGCGCGCTAGCGCTTCAGTGGGAGGGGCAAGTGGCGGGGTTCCGGCCGGAAGGTCGGACCCCGCTTTTTGCTGTGTGGGGGATGGTGGCGAAGGGCCGATGCTCGCGCTGGGTTCGCACGGATGGGGGCCGATGCTGGGCGTCCGGCTGACTGGCTATCCGGCTGCCGGTGAAGGCTAGGGACGGGGGTTGTCGTTGCCAGCGTCGTCGCCAGCGTCGTCGTCGCTGGCGCCGTCCTCGCGCTCTGGTACGCCGCTGGCGTCCGGAGCGTCACTGTCGCCCTCGGCCTCACGGGCCTCGGCATCGTCCCGTTCCTTTTTGCCTTGGTAGAGGTTCCAACCAAAGTAGCCCACCGCAGCGAAGAGTGCGATGAAGAAGAACGCGTTGGCCCAGGGGGCGGCTGCTGATGACTCTTGAGTGGCGGCCACGACTGCGGGGACGATCATGCCTCTATCTTCCCCTATTCAGGGCGCTCCCCGTAGTACCACCGCCGGGTGTGATGACAGCGCCTGGGTGGACGACGGCTGGCTAGGACAGCGCAATGCCGGTGCGTTGTCCTAGGTGCGCGATGAGCGCGGCCCTGGCGCTGGCATCGGCCACTCGGGGATGCATTTTGACGTCTTCGCGATGTTTGAGGAAGCGCCCGGTGCGCAGTGCCTCGGGCTCGTCGGATGTGGCGAGCCAGACGGGGGTTTCGGCGCCGCGTTCCACGGGTTCTTCTGCGTGTGGTCCACCCATTTGGGTGCGTACCCAGCCGGGGTCTACCGCGGTCACCACGGACTCGGGGTGCAGGGCGGCAACCTCGGTGGCGAGCATGAGGTCGTGAAGTTTGGAGTCGGCGTATGCCTGGTGGCCGTCCCAGGGACGGGCCTCCCATTGCAGGTCATCGGGACGCCACACGCCTTGGGATTGCAGGCCGCTGCTGAGGTAGATCATGCGGGGCGCCACGGGCATCATGGCGGTCAGGAGGTAGGGGGCGGCCACGTTGACGGCGAACACCATTTCCATCCCGGACGATGCTGCCTGGCGTGTATCGCTCGCGCCGATGCCGGCGTTGTGAATGATGACGTCGAAGGGGCCGTGAGCCGATGCCGTGGCGGCAAGTGCGGCTGTTTGGCGCCGGTGTGCAAGGTCGCCCACCAGGATGGCGGCAGCTTTGGGGTTGGCACGCCGAGCCGCGAACGCACGGTCCTGATTGCGAGCGTGAAGCACCACGTGTTGTCCTGCGGCGATGAGTTGCCGTGCAATCTCCGCGCCGATGCCCTGCGTAGAACCGGTAACGAATATCCGGGCCATGCCCCTCCTTGCTGGTGTGAACCTGACGCGGGCATGCAAAAGCACTTCCACCTGAAAGGGAGAAGGGCCTTCCACAGTTCACATCAGGCCAAAGCCGCACAGCACCGGAACGGCACACAACGCCCGGAGCTGTACGGCCTCGGTTATGAGAACGTTACCTTCCTCCTACGATGGTGGCCAGGTCTTCCGACCCAAAAAACGAAACGATTCGGAGGAAACATGGGAATCGCTGACGAACTTGTTGAGAACAATCTCCGCTATGCGGAGTCGTACGCCCCTGACCGGCCGCTCCCGCCGCGCCGCAAACTTGCCGTGGTGGCGTGCATGGACTCGCGTTTGGACACCTTCGCGATGCTTGGTCTTGAGGTTGGTGACGCGCACATCATGCGTAACGCTGGCGGCGTCATCACGGATGACATGATCCGCTCGCTGGTGATCTCGCAGCGCAAGCTCGGCACCCGCGAAATCATCCTGATTCACCACACCGACTGCGGCGCCCTGACCTTCACCGATGACGAACTGCGCAACCAGCTCCTCGACGAGACCGGCTTGAAGCCCACGTGGAGCCCAGAGTCCTTCAAGGACCTCGACGCGGACCTGCGCCAGTCCATGGAGCGTTTGCGCCGCAACCCATTCCTCGTGGACTCCACGCAGGTGCGCGGTTTCGTGTTCGACGTCCACACGGGTCGCTTGCGCGAGGTCGTCTAGCACGCACACTGACGCTCGCATCGGCCTGGGAACATCCAAGGCCGATGCGAGCGTTACGTGTATACGCGCCCGCCGGGCATCGCCGGCAACACTCCGGGTGCAGGGGAGGTACACATGTCGTGGTGGAAGTTCTTCAATGCCGTCCGCCGTGGCGACCACAAGGTTGCTGGCACTACCTGGTTCACCGGCCTTGTGGCGGTGCTGTACACGCTGTCGCCCGTGGATCTCTTGCCCGAACTCCTGCTGGGCCCGCTCGGCTTCGTTGACGACCTAGGGCTGTGGGGCGTGACGCTCATGCTGTTGAACCGCGAGAAGTCCTTGTGGGAGGAACGCCTCACCGCGCAGGCGCACGTGGTTGACGTGTAGACCGCCCCACCTGCGCGGCCCCCGCCGTGCGGAATAGCCAGGTCCGGTGAAACGCTGTCCTTGGCAGGAGGTGTCACTGATGACCACTACTGATGCACCGTTTGCTGACCTGACGGCCGTGTTCGTGAACTGCACCCTCAAACCGTCCCCGGAACTCAGCCATACTCAAGGGCTGATGGATAACGCGATTGCGGTGATGGAGTCCCAGGGCGTCCAGGTGGACGTGGTTCGTGCGGTGGACTTTGACATTGCGCCGGGCGTGTATCCCGACATGACGGAAGACGTGCCAGGAGGCAACCGCAGCACTGACGAGTGGCCAGCCCTCGCGGAACGGATTCTCGCGGCGGACGTGCTGGTGCTGGGCACCCCGATCTGGCTAGGGGAGCGTTCGTCGGTGGCGTCGCGGGTGGTGGAGCGTCTGTATGGCTTGAGCGGTCAGACCAATGACCGCGGCCAGTATGTCTACTACGGCAAGGCGGCCGGCGTGATCAGCACCGGCAATGAGGATGGCGCCAAACATGTGGCGATGAACACGCTGTATGCGTTGCAGCATGTGGGGTACACGATTCCGCCGCAGGCCGATGCCGCATGGTTGGGAGAGATTGGTCCGGGCCCGTCGTACTTGGATGAGGGCTCAGGTGGGCCGGAGAGCGACTTCACGCGCCGGAACACCACGTTTATGGCGTGGAATCTGATGCATATGGCGGCGCTTCTGAAGCGTGGTGGGGGCTTCCCTGAGGGCGGCAACTCGCGGGCCGCGTGGGATGACGGCGAGCGGTTTGGGCATCCGAATCCGTAGATGCCGGTGCGTGCCGGTACGCTGGCAGTCATCTGGTGTCACTTGTGGTCGATAGGTGACTGTCAACGGCTGCCAGGACGCATGGAGTCCGCACTAAGTTGGGTCTATGAGCGCACACGTCATTGATCTGAACGCGGACCTGGGCGAAGGCTTGGGACGTTGGGTGATGACGGACGATGCTGCGCTCTTGGATGTGGTGACCAGCGCGAACGTCGCCTGTGGTTTCCATGCGGGGGATGCACCCACGATGCGCCGCGTGTGTGACATGGCGGCCGAGCGCGGTGTCGCGATTGGAGCGCATGTCGCGTACCGGGACTTGGCTGGTTTTGGCCGCCGCGAGATGGCAGTGCCGCCACAGGAACTCGCCGCGGAGGTCGCGTATCAGATTGGTGCTCTGGAAGTCTTTGCGCGTGCTGCCGGCACTGAGGTCTCGTATGTGAAGCCTCATGGTGCGTTGTACAACCGCGCGGTGTGGGATCACGACCAGGCTGCGGCAATCATCGAGGGTGTGCTGCTTGCCGGGGCACGTCCCGTGTTGGGTCTGCCGGGTTCCGCGTTGCTGCAACAAGCTGAGGCCCAGGGTTGTGCGCCGGTAACGGAGGCTTTCGCGGACCGCGCCTACCTGGGGGACGGGTCGCTGGCGCCGCGTTCGCGTGACGGGGCAGTGCTGGTGGAGGCCGATGCCGTGGTGGCGCAGGCGGTGCGGCTCGCCACGGGTGAAGCGATCACGGACATCGACGGCAACGCGTTGACCGTGCAGGCCCGCTCGGTGTGCGTACACGGTGATACTCCGGGTGCCGTGGAGCATGCACGTCAGGTGCGTGCGGCGCTCGCGGCTGCAGAAGTCGACGTGCGGCGGTGTGTGCCGTGAGTGTCGACGTGCGGCCGATGGGGCGCACTGCCATCGTGTTGGAGGCCGCTTCGACGGGGCAGGTCGCCGACCTTTACGAGCGTGTCATCGCTGCCCGAGACGAAGGCGAGTTTGCTGCGACGGACATTGTTCCGGCGGCGCGTACGGTGCTGATCGACGGCATCGGCCCTGTGGACGCGGCGCAGGTGGCGGCCCTGGCACGTACCTGGACCCTCACGGAAGCTGCGCACGATGCCGGGGCGCTGGTCGAGGTGCCCGTCACCTTTGATGGCCCGGACCTGGATCAAGTTGCAGACCTGTGGAACACCGGCAGGGACGATGTGGTGGAGACGATGCTCGCCACGCCGTTCGCGGTCGCGTTCTGTGGGTTTGCGCCCGGCTTTGCGTACCTGTCCGGCTTGGGTGCGCAGCGAGCGGTGCCGCGCCGGCGCGACCCACGCCCTCAGGTTCCGGCCGGCTCGGTGGGGTTGGCAGGAGAGTTCGCGGGCGTGTATCCGCGTCAGTCTCCGGGCGGATGGCAACTGGTGGGCACCGTCCGTGAGGTGACGTTGTGGGATGCGTCCCGGCGTGAGCCTGCATTGTTGGCGCCCGGCGTGCGCGTGAGGTTCACCGCATGATCGAGGTAGTGGATCCGGGCCTGCTGCTGACCGTGCAGGATGCGGGACGGCGCGGGATGGCACACCTAGGGGTGCCACGTTCGGGTGCGGCAGACGCTCCTGCGGCACGGCGGGCAAACGCGCTCGTCGGCAATGCGTCCACGGCTGCAGTCCTGGAAGCAACCCTGACGGGGGCCGTGCTCGCGACCCGTGAGTCCGTGGTGGTGGCCGTGTCCGGAGCGCCCGCCCCGGTGTTCGTGGGAGACGTCCCTGCACCGATGGACCGGCCCATCCGGCTAGGCGCCGGCCAAACGCTGGAGATCGGACACGCCGATGCTGGCTTGCGTACGTACCTTGCGGTGCGTGGCGGCGTCGAGGGGCCATTGACCCTGGGAAGCCGAGCCACCGACACCCTGTCCGGCCTAGGTCCGGCACCGCTGAAGGTGGGGGACCGGATCACCGTGGGCACGGCATCGGCGCCTGGACAAGAACTCTTCGCCGCGACTCACGGCGCTGCCCCCACGATTCCAGGGCTCGACGAGGTCGTGGAACTGGAGGTGTGGCCCGGTCCACGTGCCGACTGGATCAGTGGTGTAGGCGCTCTTGCCGAACACGTCTTTCACGCCACCACGGACTCCAACCGCATCGGCCTACGGCTCAGCGGAGGGGAACTCGCCTGGTCCCGGACGGGTGAACTCCCCAGCGAAGGGATCGTCGCCGGAGCGATTCAAGTGCCACCGTCCGGCCAACCCGTAGTGTTCCTGGCCGATCACCCCACCACCGGTGGCTATCCAGTGGTGGGAGTCCTCGATGAGGTGTCGCTGGCGCTCGCGACACAGTGCAGACCCGGCCAGCGAGTGCGCCTGCGCATGGCTCGCTAGTGGACACGCTCGCGCGTGGGCCTCGGGTGTGGTGCCGGGACGTTGCCCGGCACCACACCCGAGGCGCTAGATATCCCGGCCTTTGTCATCCGGCTGGATGATCTCGTCCGTGTGGTGATCTTCGAATGCTGGGGTTTCGTCGACCGTGTCGGTGGGCGCATCGGCTCCCGCCTCCGTGACCACAGGAATCGCGCGCGTGCCAGGTTCTGCCTCCGAGACCACGTCGCGATAGCGGCGCGGTGGCTTGGCCGGAGCATCGGTGTACCTGTGCTTGATCCCGGTACGTGCCCAGGAAGGCCAGCGTGTGCGTGAACCTTCGATGTCGACGTCCGCATCGGTGGGCTCCAGGCCGTACTCGCCGGAAATGGTGTCCCGGATGTGGTCCATGAAGTCGGCGCGGTTGGCGGCCAGGTAGAGGCGATGTTCACGCCGGAATGCCTTGACCGTAGACATACAGATGCCGATCATCACGATGGAGAACGGCAGCGCCGTGATGATGGCGGCTGTCTGGAGGGCGTTGAGACCGCCGGACAGCAGCAGCGCGATGGCCACGAGCGCGGTGGTGCAGGCCCAAAACACACGGATCCAGCGCTTGGGGCTTTCGTCGCCACCGGTGGTGATCATCGACAGGACCAACGACCCGGAGTCGGAACTGGTGACGAAGAACACGGCGATCAGGATGATCGCGCCCAACGTGAGGACTGCACCGCCGGGTAGCGTTTCGAGGACTTGGAAGAGCGACCCGTTGTAGTCGACTTCTCCGTTGGGGCCCACGATGCCGCCGCCCAGGTAGAGCTCTTCGTACAGGGCGGTGCCGCCCATCACGGCGAACCACAGGAACGTGATGACGGAGGGAACCAGCAGGACGCCCCACACGAACTCACGGACGGTGCGGCCCTTGGACACGCGCGCAATGAAGACACCGACGAACGGTGCCCAGGAGATCCACCAGCCCCAGTAGAACGTGGTCCAGGATGCCTGCCAATCTTCACCGGCGGCACCTTGGAAGGCGGACACGTTGAAGCTCAGGCCAATGAAGTTCTGAATGTAGGCGCCCATCGACTGCACCCATTCACGCATGAGGAACTCGGTGGGGCCCGCGAACAGGACAAACAGGAGCAGGAACAGCGCGAGCGCCAGGTTGATGTTGGACAGCCACTTCATGCCGCGTTGCAGTCCGGTCACCAGCGAGAAGATCGTGACGATGGTGATGCCGACGATCAGCCAGATCTGGGTGGTGGTGGACGGTTCAGCGATGTCGACCGCTTCAAGGCCGGATGAGATTTGCATGACGCCCAAGCCCAGCGAGGTGGCGACACCGAACAGTGTGCCCACCACGGCGGTCACGTCGATCGCGTTTCCCCAGCCACCCTTGATGCGCTTGCCCAAGAGCGGTTCGAGCGCGTACCGGATCGACACGGGGCGGCCACGACGGTGAACCGCATACGCGATTCCCAGGCCCACCACGATGTAGATGGCCCAGGCGTGGATGCCCCAGTGAAGGAACGTTTGGGACATGGCTTGCTGCGCGAGCTGTTCGGGGGTTCCGGCAACGCCAGGGCGGGGGCTCGAGAAGTGGGCGAGCGGTTCGGAGACGCCGTAGAACACCAGGCCGATGCCCATGCCGGCTGCGAACAGCAGCGCGAACCAGGAGAACATGGAGAACTGGGGCTTGTCGGAGTCTTTGCCTAGGACGATGTTGCCGAAGCGGCTGAAGCCCATGACGAGTGCGAACGCCACGAAGCACGCAGCGATCAGGACGTAGTACCAGCCGAACGCGTTGATGATGTCGGCTTGGACGGCGTCGAACAGGCTTTCTGCGGCTCCGGGGGCCACGATCGCGAAAGCAACGAAGCCAAGGATCAGGATGGCCGAGGGCCAGAAAACCCACTTTGCCAGGGTGGACTTAGACATGGGCTCGCGGGGTGTGTGCGTCACCGCCGCGGCATTGTGTTCAGTCATGACGTGCGCGCCCGGGGGTTTCTGCCGGGCGGCTGCCTCCTCTAGGGAGCAACGCTAGTCGACTTCACACGGTTGGCGCGGGAGATGCGCGTAGGGTCGTCGCTGTGAGTGAGACGACGGCCGCAGGCTGGGGTGAGGGTCTGGGTGCGGCCTGGGCGGCGTTGAGGTGCCCGGTGTGTCACGGCGTGATGCGAGCCGCGGGGCCGGCCGATGGCTCGGGTGATGAGGCACAGGGCCTGCTGTGTGGGGTGGGTCACCGTTTTGATCGTGCGCGCCAGGGGTATGTGACGTTGCGTAGCGGCCACAAGAACTCCCAGAACGCTGACACGGCACCGATGGTGATGGCACGGGAACGGCTGCTGGCTGGGGGTTGGTACGAGCCGATCGCGACTGCGCTCGCGCAGGCTGTGAAGGCGCACGCGCGTCCTGAAGGTGTGCTGGTCGATCTTGCTGGGGGCACCGGCTACTACGGTGCGGCCGTGCTGGATGCTCTTCCTGGGTGGGAGGGGATCTGCCTGGATATCTCCACTCCCGCGTTGAAGCGGGCCGCACGGGCACATGGGCGGCTCGTCGCGGTCGGCGGGGATGCTTTGGGGCGCCTGCCGTTGGGGGACGGGACGGCCGATGCGGTGGTCTCCGTGTTCGGCCCGCGTGTGCCGGAGGAGATTGCACGAGTGCTGGCGCCAGGAGGGGTCCTGGCGGTGGTGACGCCGATGCCGGGGCACCTGGCCGAAGTTCAGCAGGCGGTGGACGGGGTGGCGATTCATCCGGGAAAGCCGGAGCGATTGGCGCAACAGTTTGCTTCGCTGACGCGGGTGGCGAGCGAGGAAGTGGTGAAGGGCGTGACATTCAGTGCTCAGGCCGCTCGTGACGTGGTGCTGATGGGCCCCACGGGTCACCACCATGCGGAGGCGGACATTGATGCGGCGACGTTGCCGACCGCCACCACCATTGCTGTCCGCATCGACGTGTGGAAGGCCTGAGCCGCGCTGCGAAACAAAAAGTGACCGGGGGTTCACAAGTACCGCGCAGACCCGCTACGGTGTTCGAACCACGTGACACGGGGTGCCCACCAGGGCTGAGAACAGACCCGTCGAACCTGATCTAGTTCGTACTAGCGAAGGGATGTCGCGCATGACGCGTACGCCTGCATACCTGCCCATTCCGTCTTCGAGCGCACTGGCTGCTGTTCACGAGAACACGCCCCTGGTGCAGTCGCTCACCAACCATGTGACCGTTGAACTGGTCGCCAATGTGTTGATCTCTGCCGGGGCCACTCCCGCCATGGTGGACATCGTGGGGGAGGCGGGCCCGTTCGCGGCGATCGCCTCCGCGGTCCACATCAACATTGGTACTCCGCACGCTGAGCAACGCCAGGCGATGCTGGAGGCTGCCCGCGCCGCGAGCGAAGCCGCAACCCCTTGGGTGCTGGATCCCGTGGCGGTGGGGTCGCTTCCGGTGCGCACGCCGTTGGCGGCGGAACTGCTGGAGTTCTGTCCCACGATCATTCGGGGCAACGCCTCGGAGATTCTTGCCCTCGCTGGCGTGGGTGCCGGCGGGCGGGGTGTGGACGCGGCCGATGAAGTTGAAGACGCCGAGGTCGCAGCACGGTCGTTGGCACGCCGCACTGGTGGTGCTGTCGCGGTGTCCGGGCCCGTCGACATGATTGTGGACCAGGACCGCACGGTACGGATCTCCGGCGGGCATGTGCTGTTGACCAAGATCACTGGAGGCGGCTGCGCGTTGGGCGGCTTCATGGCGGCCTTCGCCGCCGTGCACGCCGACCCCTTCGAGGCGGCCGCTGCCGCTAGCGATGTGTACGGCCAAGCCGCCGAGCGCGCCGCCCACGTGGCGGCCGGCCCCGGTGAGTTCCGCTCTCGACTGTTGGACTCACTCGCCGCCCTCACTCCTGAGCAGCTGCGTGCGCAGGAGACTGCGGCATGAGCGTGGACCTGTCCGTCTACCTCGTCACCGATGTGGAGCAGTCCGCGGGATGCGGCCGCGACATCGTCACCACGGTGCGCGAGTCCGTTGCCGGCGGTGTGACGGCAGTCCAGATCCGGCGTAAGCATGCGGAAACCCGCGCGTTGCTGGGGCTCACCCGTTCCATCGCGGATGCCTTGCCTGAGCATGTGTCCTTGTTCATCAACGACCGCGTGGATGTGGCGCTCGCGGCGCGACGCTTGGGTATCCGGGTGGATGGTGTGCATCTGGGCCAGCAGGACATGCCGTTGGAGATCGCCAGACGGCTCCTGGGTGAGCAGGCTGTCATTGGGGTGTCGACGTCCACCGAGTCGCAGATCCTGGCCGCCTGTTCCGAAGGCGCGGATTACATCGGAATTGGTGCGGTGCGCGAGACACAGTCCAAAGAAGACCCGCCGCCGCCGCTTGGAATCGAGCGTGCCTGCGAGTTGGCGCGGTCCTCATCGGTGCCGGCGGTGGCGATTGGTGGCGTCCGTGCAGACGACATGGCTGGGCTGCGTCGCGGCGGCTTCGCTGGAGCTGCAGTGGTGTCATGGATTTGCGCAGCGCCCGACCCGAAAGCGGCGGCGTCCATGCTGAACCGAGTGTGGGAGGCGGCAGCATGACGTTCTCTTCTCCCGACATTCCTGATGCGCCCCGAGTGCTGTCCATTGCAGGCACGGACCCCACGGGCGGTGCAGGCATCCAGGCAGACCTCAAGGCGATCGCGGCTCACGGCGGCTACGGAATGGCCGTGGTCACGGCCCTCGTGGCGCAAAACACTCAAGGTGTGCGCGGAGTCCATGCCCCGCCAGCGCAGTTCCTTGCCGCACAACTCGAGGCTGTGAGCGACGACGTCGACATCGATGCCGTGAAGATCGGCATGCTGTTCGACTCTGACCTCATCTCAGTGGTGCGTGGATGGCTTGAACGCACCCAACCGCCCGTCGTGGTGATCGATCCGGTGATGGTGGCGACCTCTGGAGACCGGCTCTTGACGGCCGATGCTGAGGAAGCCTTGCGCGCCCTGCTGCCCCTGGCAGACATGGTCACCCCGAATGTGCCGGAGCTGGCCGCTCTCCTGGAGCAGCCCGTCGCCCAAGACTGGGCCACCGTGCTGCGCCAAGCCGAAACCCTGGCGCAGCGCTACGACGTGACCGTGCTGGCCAAAGGCGGACACCTGGCTGGTGACGTGGTGCGTGACGCGATCGTGGCGCCGTGCTCGCTGGCTCCAGTGATCCTGGAATCCCCCCGCGTAGAGACGACCTCCACCCACGGGACTGGGTGCTCACTGTCGTCGGCCGTGGCCACGTTGCGCGCTCGCACGGGCCGGTGGGACAACGCTGTTGCCCAGGCAAAGGAGTGGCTCACCCGCTCGCTGGAGGCGGCATCGGCCCTTCACGTGGGCCAAGGCCACGGGCCCATCTCCCACTTTGCTGACCTGTGGCAGTCCGGCCTGAGCACCGCGCCTGAGGCCGGCGCGATCGCCGATGCGTGGTGGGACGGTACGGCAGAGGTGCGCGGGCAGATTGACTCCTTGGAGTTCGTCCAGCAGCTCGGCGACGGCGACCTGAACCACGACGACTTCCTCTGGTACGTCAAGCAAGACGCCCTGTACTTGCGGGACTACTCGCGGGTGCTGGCCGCCGCCTCATCCTTGGCGCCCACCGCGCAAGAGCAAGCCTTCTGGGCCCGCGGGGCACACACGTGCGTCACGATCGAGATCGCACTGCACCGCACTTATCTGCGCGACAGCGACACGTTCGATGCCGAGCCCAGCCCCGTCACCACCGCGTATACCGACCATCTGCTGGCGGCCGCGGCGCGCGGCGACTATGCGGTCCTCACTGCCGCGGTGCTGCCGTGCTACTGGGTGTACCACGACGTCGGCACGCGACTGTCGGCGCGCAACTATGACGGACACCCCTACGGCGCGTGGTTGGAGACGTACGCGGACGAACAGTTTGCGGAGGCCACGCGGGAGGCGATCGGGTATGCGTCTGCGGCGGCAGCTCGTGCCGATGCCGAGACCCGGCGTGCCGCGACCCGCGCCTTCGAGTTGTCCACCCGTCACGAGCGCGACTTCTTTGCCGCGCCACTCGTGCGATCCGACCTGGCACGCATGGTGCTGGGAGACGAGTTCGCCATCCTCGCTGTCTAGTGACCCAGTCGCCCCGGTAGCGCGAGATGCCAGTTCTCCCCTCACTACATTGGCGTCGCGCACTACCGGGGCGCACCTTGACTTCTAGGCCCGCAGACCCCGAGTCCCACCCCAGGTATTTACGCAACGGGCTTGTTACGTATGATGAGGATGATGTCTCCTCAAAATCGTCCCCCGCGTCCCGTCCGTACCGCCACTGTGCTCCGTACCGAACGACTGTCCGCGCACATGGTGCGGCTCATTCTGGGCGGTCCCGACCTTGCGGCGCTTCCGCCTCTGGAACTCACCGACCACTACATCAAGATCAAGTTCGGTGACGTCACCCGGACTTACACCATCCGGTCGTTGGACCCCACCACCCACGAGATGGCACTCGACTTCGTCGTCCACGGCGACGAAGGGCTCGCCGGCCCCTGGGCCCAACGCGCGCAGCCGGGAGACACCCTCACCTTCATGGGGCCCGGCGGCGCGTGGGCTCCGCGTTCCACAGCAGACACCCACCTCCTCGTCGGGGACGATTCCGCATTGCCCGCGATCGCGGCCGCACTCGACGCGCTGCCCGCCACCACCCGCGCAGAGGTCTACATCGAAGTCCCCGATGCCAACGGACGCCAGCCGCTTGCTGACCGCGACGGCATCAACGTGCACTGGATTCACCGCGACGAGCACGCCATGGGTTACGGAGAAGCGCTCACCTACGCCGTCCAGACCGCGCCCTTCCCCGACGGGGATGTGGAGTGCTTCATTCACGGCAACGCAGACATGATTAAGCCGCTGCGCCACTACCTGTTCAACGAACGTGCTGTGCCCCGTGACCGAGTGTCCATCTCCGGCTACTGGCGCACCGGCATGAACGAAGACGGATGGCAGTCCTCCAAGCGTGAGTTCGTGGCCCGCATGGAAGCCGAACAAGACGGCGTCCCCGCCGCCTAACGCGCCCCGAGCATCGGCCGGCTGCGCTACGAGACCGCTACTCCAGCGGCGCCCACTGTGGATAACCACATTCTGTGGAACCGGGGTCTGAGGCAGTCCGTTGCCTAGGCGTGACCACAATCAACGTCCCCTCCGACGGCCTCATGGAGCACCCTGAGTTCGAACGCGCCCGGCAACTTCGCAGGGACGTCTCGCGGCTCATGATGGAGTACCGCTTCGCGGTGGACGAGGTCCTCACCAAGGTGACGATTCTGCGCGAAGAGTTCGTGCATCTGCACTGCTACAACCCCATCGAACACGTCACGTCACGCGTCAAGAGCCCCACCTCCTTGGTGGAGAAGATGGCCCGCAAACGGGTGGCCCCCGACCCGGAAGCCATCCGCGCAAACATCCATGACATTGCCGGTGTCCGTATTACGTGCAGTTTCATTCAAGACACCTATCAAGTGCTCGAGGCGCTGGTCTCCCAAGACGATGTCCGTGTCATCAATGTCAAGGACTACATCGCGACCCCCAAGCCCAATGGCTACAAGTCCATCCACGCCATCATCGAGATCCCGGTGTTCCTGTCCACCGGTGCAGTTCAGGTGCCCGTGGAGCTCCAGATTCGGACCATTGCCATGGACTTCTGGGCCTCGCTCGAACACAAAATCTTCTACAAATACGACGGCGAAGTCCCCGACCACCTTGCCGAAAGCCTGTCCGACGCCGCGATGATGGCGGAACGGCTCGACATCCAAATGGAAGAACTCCACAACGAGGTCCACGGCGCACCAGGCCGCGAGGCGGACTCTCCACGGGAATCCATCGACGACGCGGCGCTCGCGCAACTGTGGCGGCAACTCAACGCCGGGGTCCAGGAGTAGCGCTACATCTCCTCGTGAGTGGTGGGATCGCCGCCAAACAACCGTCCATCAGGGTTGGTCAGGGCGTTGATCGCGGCCATTTGTGGTGCGGTGAGCTCAAAGTTGAAGATGTTGAGGTTTTCCGCCTGACGCGACGGTGTGGCGGACTTGGGCAGCGGCACGTTCCCCAGCTGAACCTGCCAGCGCAAAATCACCTGCGCAGGAGTCACCCCGTGCGCCTGCGCTGCCGAGACCACGGCCTCTTCGCCATACGGTGCCTGACGCTTCCCCAGCGGGCTCCACGACTGCGTCACAATGCCCGCCTCATCATGGAAGGTGCGCAACGCCGCCTGATTGAAGTACGGGTGGAGCTCAACCTGATTGATCGCGGGCACCACACCCGTGTCATCGGAAACGATCTGCAGATGCTCTTCCGTGAAGTTGGACACCCCAATCGTGCGGACCACGCCACGCTCGCGCAGTTCCACTAGCGCTCGCCAGGCGTCCCGGAACTTGTTAGTGAGGGGGTTGGGCCAGTGGATCAGCAGCACATCGATGGCGCCCAACTGGAGCTTGTCGAAGGACTCCTGCGCAGAGCCAATCGCGGCTTCAAAGTCGTGGTGGCGGCCCGGAAGTTTGGTCTGGACGGTGACCTCCGACCGCGGGGTCCCCGTCTGATGCAGATACTCCCTGATGCCTTGGCCTACCTCGACCTCATTGCCGTAGTTCACCGCCGAATCAATCAGCCGGTAGCCCGCCTCCAGCGCCTGCTTCACTGCAGAGGCACACTCATCCCCCTTCATGGGGTAGGTGCCAAAGCCAATCCCAGGGATGTGATGGCCGTCGTTCAGTTCATGCCAAGGAATCTGTGCCATGCCCTCCAACCTACGCCCGGACACCGCTGCACGTGCAAGAAGGTTTCTGGCGACGAACTCCCGACGGGCGGAAGCGGGAAGGTGGGCCGGCCTCATGCCATCTGAAGCCGGACCACCCCGGGGCCTGAACCCTCAGCACACGCAGGTTCAGGACATGGCGCGTGAGTGGCGGATGCGAGGACGCCACCCACGAACGTTCACTGTGCGGTTAGGCGGGGAACTGCTCCTCAAGGGCCGCGGACTCATCGTCGACAGTCGCGGCGGGGATGAGGTCCGTGGCACTTGAGGTCAGCAGGCTGGACCAGTCCTCCAGGAGTTCACCGGCGAGCCCTGACTCAAACAACTCTTGGGTAAGCCGCGCAGTCTCCGCGTCCACTAAGGCCGAGAAGTCCTCGACGGCCAGGAACCGTTCGGACAGGATGCTCGATTGGTTCATTCCCCCAAACCCGCCGCGGACACCCTCGGTGGGGAGGTCCATGCCTTCGGGCAGGGTTATCCCTTCCGGTGGCGTCTCGCCCGCGCCCGGCATGGGGCGGTCGCCGCTGCCATCTCCCAGCCCGCTGGCGTCTCCCAGCCCGCTGCCGTCTCCCAGCCCGCCCAAGTCGCTGGCCTCTCCGCCGCCAAGCCCGCCAAGCCCGCCAGGCGCCTGCCCGCCCGGAGCATCGCCACCGGCCCATTCGCCGTTGCCAGGCCTCTCACCGCCACCGGTCCACTCGCCGTCACCGCCCATCGGCCCTCCATTGCTGGCGCCAAAGGCCAGGTTGAGATCCCAGTTCACGACTGTCATCTGTTGGTCTTCGATGTCCCAGTACAGGTAGGCGTTGTTGCCGGGTCCGTCGATGTCGTCAAAGTTGTTGATGACGGTCTGGAAGGCCAGGTAGGTGGCGAAGGCGTCGACGTCGAGCCAGGTAGACAGGTCGCTTGCGAAGGTGGCGTCGTCGGCGTTGTTGATGAAGTCCAGGAAGTCGATGAGGGCCGTGTAGTTGTCGTCGCCGCCTTCTTGGTCAAAGGAGTCCACGTAGTCGGCTTGGTCCTCACCCACGTAGTCCCAGGTGCCACCGGATTCTGCCTTCCACAGGTACCCGTTGCCGAGTTCGCGTTCCATCCAGTCGGTGTTGGGGTTTTCGACCACGAGGCGCAGTGACTCGTCGGAGCCGTTCATGGTGACGGTTGCGGCGATCGCTTCTTCGGCTGCGAGGCCTGCGGCGTCGAGCAGATCGAGCGCAACGGCCTCATTGAGTGCTGTCTGCGAGGTGTTGGAGCGGATCACGAACTCTTCTGCGCCGTGGTGGTCTTGGCCGTCCACGAACTTGTCGAGGTTGATGATCCACGGCAGGTCCTGGGGGCTCGCTGCGTCTGCTTCCGTCATGCCGCGCAGGGAAGAGTTGCCTTTGAGTTTGAGCCCTGCGTCCTGGTAGGTCTCGCCGTCAATGGTGACGGTCGCGGAAATCCATTCCTTGTCGCCGGACTCCAGGTACGCGGCGACCAGGCTGTCGTAGTCGCCTTGGTCGTAGGTGATGGTGAACTCGTGGATGTCGTTGGAGTCCCAAACCTCCGGGCTGGACGCTACTGAGGCTTGGTCTGCGGCGACCGCGGCTCCGGTGTTGCTCGCGGTGCCATCTGTGGGTGCGGAGCTGTCAGTGGGCGCGGTGCACGCCGCCGCGAAGGTCAGTGAGGCAATAACGGCGGAGATCTTGAAGGTCCGGGGTGACGTCATGAAACCATTGGACCGGCCGATGCTGGGAGTGGGCTGGGAACTGGCGCAGAGTTACGAGCGGGGTGAGGAGCGGCGGTGGCGGGCGATGGCGTCGCGGATGGGCGGCACGTGGATGCCGTCTGCCGCCATGATGGCTCTGGTCCGGCGGCGCGAGTGCAGGATGCCTGCAACGCCAATGGCCCAGGGGATTCCCATGGTGGCGAGGGCGATCCGGTAGTTGTCCAGGGTGTATTCGGAGGTGCCGGGGGCGACGATCTGGAGGGTGGCTCCCACGAGTGCGACGGACAAGACGGTGGCGGCGAACCCGCCGATGTTCGCGAACCCGGTAGCGGTTCCCAGCCGTCCCGGACGGCCAAACGTGCGGGCAAAGTCCATTCCCACGAGCGACGCCGGTCCGCCTGCCCCCAGCAGCGCCGCCCACAGGATCAGGTGAATCATGGGGCGCGGTGTCGCAGGAATGAGCACGCTCGCCCAGGCGGTGGCGGTCACGGCAGCAGACCCCAGGATGATCCAACTGCGGCGCAGGGGATGGCGGGCTGTCAGAGCGCCCATGAGTGGACCGGTTGCCATGTTCGCGATGACTAAGACAGACAGCAACACGGAGGCTTGTGCGGGGGTGAGGCCCTGCCCTTGGATCAGGAAGGGCACCCCCCACAGCATGGCGATGGTGTTGGCAAAGAACATGCCCGTCCAATGCGTCCAGAACGCCAGGCGTACGCCCGGGGGACGGAGTGCTTCGCGGATGCTGATCTTTGCCGCGCCGTGGTGGGGCGCTGCCGTGGCGTAATGGAGTTCGCCGTGGTGGGGCATCCGGACGCGCAGGACCGCCATGATCGCTGCTGCTACACCTAGGCCGGCGAGCACAGAGAAGGTCACCGTCCATCCGGATGCATGCAGCAGCCACGCCACGGGCACTGCAGATGCCAACTGTCCCGCTTGACCCAAGAGTCCGGTGACTTGCACCATGACGGGTGCCTGGCGGGGAGGGAACCATTCGGATGCGAGCCGGGTGGCAGAGATGAAGATGGGAGCATCGCCGGCTCCGATCAGCACTCGGGCGGCCAACGCCAGCCAGAGGGAGTCTGCGTGAGCGAGCAGGAGTTGCCCCGAGGCCATGACGAGCGAGCCGACCGCCAACATCGCTTTGGGGCCCACACGGTCCAGTAGCGCTCCAGCGGGGATTTGCAGGGCCGCATAGATGGAGATCTGCACCACCGACAGTGATGCCAGCCCCAACGCTTCAACGCCGAACCTGTCCAGCGCCTCCACCCCTGCAACACCCAGCGCGGTGCGTTGCACCACTGCAACGAAGTACACGAACGCTACGGTCGCAAACATCGTCCACGCCACTACTGGCGGGCGTGGACGCACGGGTGGTGTGCTCGTTGGCATAGGTCTCCCCTGAAGGTGTGGGGACGATGGGTGGGCCGGCTTCAGCGCTACGGCCCGCCCCATCCTACGAGCAGCAAGGCGAGCTAGGCGCCGTCTACCTCCGTGATACCTTCGTACAGGCCCACAACGTTGCCGTCCGGGTCCCCAATGACGGCCCACCAGCTGGTTTCTGTGATCGGAGACTTCTCCTCCAACACGGTCGCGCCCCGTGCCACGGCGAGCGCCACCGTCTCATCAATGGAGTCCACCTCCACATAACTACGCGGCTGCGTGAAACCATCGGACCGTGGCGCCAAACCGCCCCCACTGATCTGGTTAGGGGCCTGCCACATCGGGTATCCCTCGAACCCGGGCATCTCCGCGATCTGCCAACCAAACAGCGCGTGATAGAAGTCCTGTGCTGCCGCGAGGTCCGTGACCGGAATGTCAATGTGGGTGATGTCTCCGTGTGCCATGGCGTCTCCTTCACTGGGTTCTGGCGGGGTGACCGTTCCAGTGTGCGCTGACGCAGGCTAAGGCGCAGGGGGAGAGTCCTTGGGTGCGGTGCGGCGGGCACGAATGCTCCCCACGATCACGGAGACCGCGGCGCCCACCACAGCACCCATGAAAGCGCCTGTGCTGTTCAAAATGATGTCGTCGATGTCCGCGACCCGGCTCAGCCCAAACTGCAAGAACTCGATCGCACCGGTGAAAACCACACCCAAGCCCGTCGCAGTGAGCAGACGGCGCCAGAACCCGCCCGGAATCAGGCAAGCCACCGCAATCCCCAACGGAATGAACATCGCAACATTGCCCACAAGGTTCAGCCACGGCCCGGACCCAGGATTCTCCAAGCCCCGCTCAATCTCCTGCAACGGAGTGAGGTTCGCGTACCGAGTGCCAGATTCACCAGCAGCACCGGGCAACAGCAGTGTTACCCCCACAATCGCGGCCACATTGAACGCCACCGCCATCCACAGTGCCAGCCGCGCAGCGCGCCCCCTCATCACGCCCAACACCAGCACCACCAAGGCCGCTACCAGGGCAACAGCAAGCTCAGGGCTAGCAAACGGAGCGAGCAAGGGCATAGGGACTGATCCTCAAGAGTGGATGTGCAAGGCGTGAACGCGCAGACTGTCTGAACTGTTGCACGCACCACCAGGCACCCTATCCCGGCCACTGCTCAGGAAGGCCAGGAGGGTGGCGGGTGGTGTGGAGAATCGGTCGTAGGGCCGATGCCATGGTTGTGCCGGGCGTGACACGATCAAGAGATGACGGACGATGAAGGGGCGGCACCGTACGTGCCGAACCAGCCCACCATTGCGGCTGACCTCATGCTGTTGCTATTCAATCCACGCAACGGCACCATCGCTGGAGAGGGCGTGCTGTACTACCCCTTGGGTGGGGCTGTACTCGCCGAACTCGCGTTAAACAACCACATCCAGATTGAGTCCGGTGGCACGTTGTCCGCAGGCAAAGTGACTGCTGTTGGCCCTGGGCCTCAAGACCCGCTGCTACGTGACGCATGGGAGCGATTGGAGAAAAAGCCCCAGGCAGCCCAGAACTTCCTGGCCGCTGTGGGGCCACAACTACGCGGACCGGTGTTGGACCGCATCGTCGCACGTCACGACATTGTGCGAACCTCCCGCAAGGTGCTCCGCATCTTCACCACCACAAAGTTGACCGACGGTGGCACCGCGCGCAGACCCGAACTCGTGTCGCAGATGACGGCCGTTCTGATCCACGGCCTTGACCCCTCGCCCCGGACCGCCGTGCTGGGTGCACTGCTGTCCGCGTCAGGTCAACTGCATTCCCTGCACCGGGACATCCCCTGGTCGAGCGCGGTCGCCAAGCGCGGCAAAGAACTCGAAAAGGGCGACTGGGCTGCCCACGGCGTCAGTACGGCTGTCCGGAGTGCGGCAGCTGCTGTGGCCACGTCCGTAGTGCTCACCACCGCCGCGGTCGCCACCACCAACTAGGAGTTGTGCCTGGCAACTGGCCAAGTGGCCGGAGTGCGGCGGTCGTGGAGCGCCCCTATGACGTGGGTGTCCCTGTTGTGGCAGGGGTGGGGAAGTCCGTGGACTCGGGGTGGGTTCCCCACGGTAGGACGTAGCACCCTGACTGGACTTTGACATTGATGTGCTCAAACGGCTCGTACTGCGAGACGTAGAAGTCCACCGAGTAGTAGTCGGTGATCACGTCGGTCGTGGTGTACTTCACGGCGTCGAAACCTGCATGGTTGAGGCGCTCACGGAACTGTTGGTACTTGGCCTCATCGACCACAAAGTCATCGGAAAGCAGCGGTTGAACGTCACTTGATGGAGCGTCCTGGGAGGCCAAGGTCAGGAGTTCGTCGACGACTCCGTCCACGCTGTCGAAACACGGCGATGGTGCCACCACAGAACACCCTGACGAACTGAGAGCGGCAAAGCCCGCCGCGACCACCGCTACAAGACTGCCTGCCGTTGTTCGTGACTTGTGCACCATTCGCCCGCCCTTTGTTCTGCATCACCGTGACGCCGGAGGTGTTCGCCCCTCCTGACACGTCAGTGGTACACCATCGCTCGCGTGGGCGTGCGGGCAAAGTCAGGATCTGTGGATAGGGCTGCCAGTGGCTCGGGCCGCACCCAAGCGGCACAGGCCTGGCGTAAGGGTGGGCCCCGTGGGGCTCGAACCCACGACCTACGGATTAAAAGTAAGACAGTCCTCATCCCGTCCGGGTCGTTTCGGTCCCGTCCACGCTTGTTCCTCCCGGTAGATCGGGTGTCCCGCCCTCCTCCAATCCCGTCGCGTCATGGCAAGTAATGGCCAGTCCGTGCGCACTTCCGTGCACACATGGCCCTCCGCAGCACCCCAGACCAGCAGACAAGGAACCCTAGATGACTGACATGACTGTGAAAGAAGTGGCGGAAGTCTTGCGCTGCTCCGTCCACACCGTCTACTCGGTGATCCGGCAACGTCGCCTTGACCACTATCGCGTCCGCGGCCCCAACGGACGCATTCGAATCACGCCAGAAGCGCTAGACGCATTCCGTGGCAAAGCTCTCAACCGTGACCCCTGGGCCCGCACACGGCCACTCAAAGCGACCCGCAATACTCAATGGAGAGCATGATGACTACCTGTAATTTTATTGCACCCACAACGCGTCCCGCCTGGACCACTCGGCACAGCGAACTCGACGGCACGTACCTCGAGCGACTCGTCCCAGTCGCCGTCCTCCGTCAGGAAGGCGCCTCTTTCGCAACTGAAGGTGGCACCGCCCGCAACCTCGGTTTCGAAGTCACCTACAACGAGACAGTGGGTGAGCGTCTCGAGAGCGACGAGCTCCCCGGCACATGGTTATCCTTCGCCGATCCCGATAGTGCACGCACCTTCGCCCGTGCGCTGCTTGCCGCTGCCGAGGACTGGGAGCGGCTCACATGCGACTCGCAGCCACACCGGAACGGGCGCGCAGCATGACGGCCACAACGAATGTGCCGTTGACGCCGCACCGTGACCGCGACCTCGCACTGCAAGTGCGGTTGGCAATCATTCGGAGCCCGCACACTGAGCGTGACGTTGCGGCCCGAGCGGGTGTGAGTCCTCTGAACCTGGTGGCGCTCTTGGCCGGAAGGCGAGTGTTCCGGCTCGACGATGTGTTCCGTATCGCGGAAGCGCTCGACATGAAGCCGAGCGAACTCTTGCAAGCCGCCGGCCACTAAGCGGCCGTAGAACGCAAGAGAAGGCGCCCACCAGTCCACGAGGCTGGGTGGGCGCCCCTGCGTCGCTTGGCGTGCTCTAGGGCGTCAGGACAGGCGTGTACGCGCTGAGCACTGCCTCGGTGATGCCTGCGGCCTTGTCGTGCACATACCAAAGCGCCGGCGCCCACCAGTCGAAGACCGTCATGACTGCGATGAACGCCAGCAGGAGAACCCTCACCACGTCCTTAGGGAGCACCTCGACGGCGATGTCTACGATGTCTGATCCACGCATGTTCGCAGGCTAGCGGCCGGGTGTGACATCGGTTCATGTCGGGGGCGGCGAATACCCTCTCCACATGAGTGATGGCCGAGATCCAGCAACGGAGGCGGGCGCGCAGCGCAGGATCGAGGAGCTGGCCGACGAGTTCATGAAGTGGCACGACGCCGACCTCTCCGTTGCGTCACCCGAGGCCGGTAGCTCGATTGCTTTGGACGACGCTGAGTTCTCGCTGCTGTCGACATCCCAGGCCGTGCAGGCCGGTCTCATGGCTGCCCGGGAGAACCTACTCGCGACAGCCCTTCTGTGGCGGTCGCACGAAGGCGGCGTGCTCCTACCGTCGGCGTACGGAGTCCTAGTTCGAGCGGCAATCATCGGTGCGGGAAACGCCCTCTGGCTATTGCACCCCGCGAACCGTAGCGAACGGATACGACGCACAGCGATGTTCGCCGCCGCCAACTTCAAAGAGGCAACGAAGGTGCAACGGGATGCATTGAACGGCGCATCGGCTATAGGGATCACCGACCCCACGCTGCTAGACGGTCAGAGGCAGAATCTCGAGCGTGCGGAAGCACGAACCGCAACCGCCCATGAGGCGCTCACAAACCTGGGTGGCCAGGACAAGACTGGAAAGCGCCCGCCCGCGTTTGACCAGACCGCTGCCCTTGGCGACGCCGCTGCCTACGCCTATCGGGGCGATCTGGGCTTGCCGGTGTTTTCCAACTTTATCTGGCGCACTACGAGCGGTGATGCTCATGGGTTCATGTGGCCCAAAGCCCTGCGGGCATTGCAAACTGGGGAACTAGGAAGAGCGCGCGAACTCGAGGGGGACCTCATCGAGATGCGTGACATCCACACCTGCACGTCGTTGTTCCCGATACTCGCTCACGGAGCGCTACTGAGCCGTGCCGCCGAACACCTCTACGAAAGTCGAAGGACAGTACCTGCCTGCTCCCTGAATGCGACGGTTTCTGTCGCGTAGCCGAATAGGCGCCTGGAACCGAAGAAGCTTACCGTTGCTCGTTTGGCGTAGGCGTAGGTTGCGTAAGGAGGCCCGGTGGATTCCGCTAGGGACTAGTGTCAGATGCGACAGGCGCGTATGATTGTTCGACTTGACGCGCCGGATGTCCCACCCCTGCGCTAGGTTGGCCCTACGATGACCGAGAGCGAGAGAGGGAGTTGCCATGACAGACGCACGCGACTTCGATGTCGCTCAACGCATATATCAGAAATTGGGGTGGGTGGACTCCTGGAAGTTGCAGAAGCTCACTTACTACGCACAGGCATGGAGTCTTGCCTGGACCGGCCGGCCTATCTTCGCTGACCGCTTGGAAGCGTGGGCTGACGGGCCAGTGGCGCCAACCTTGTTCCGGGTGAATAAGTACGGTCGAGACCACATCCACGACACCAGACTCCCCGACGCAGACATTTCGAGGCTTGAGCCAAATGCCCTCGCGATCGTCGATGAAGTTGTTCGTTTCTACGGTGAATTCGACAAGCCCGCACTCGTGAACCTGACGCACGGGGAGCGCCCATGGAGAGCTGCGTATCAGCGCGGCAAGAATTCCTTGATTGAGAGTGTTGACATGTATCGCTTCTATAGTGAGCTGGCAGAGATCGGCGGCGCCGTGCCGTCGCGCCCCGCTATGAGCGTGGATGTCGTCAATGATGATGTTTTCGACGCGGCGTTCGAAGCCGAGCTGCCCCGGTGGACTCGTACGCTGGAGCGTCTCGCTCAGTGAGTGTGCGGCTAGCGCCGCAGCACGCACTGAGGGCGAATGAATATCTGCTCGGCCGGTCGGCTTTGCTGATAAATCAGCACGGATTGGAGAGCGCTCTCGAGAGGCCGTTTGCGACCTTTGAGGGCGTGCCATTGCATCCGACCCTCATCTCGCAGGCAGCCGCGTTGCTCGAGGCGCTCTGTCAGAACCATCCTTTTGATGACGGGAACAAGCGCACCGCGTGGATGCTGACCTTGGCTTTTCTGCGCTTAAACGGGTCACCGCTCGACGCGATCGACAACGACCAGGCGGCAGAGTTCGTCGAAGGCGTCGTTGAGCATCGGTACACACCAGACGAGATTGCGGCGTGGTTGAGCGAGAGGTCCAGCCCAACGCAGTGGCGCTAGCGATCGCAAGTTGCCAACACGCGAAGTCCGTGATGGAAGAGCGCAAGACTGATCTGCGGGCTAGTCACAGTAGCCTCCGTTCGATGATGTCGCGGCGCTTCTTGTCACCCCCAATGGCTACCTTTGTTCCTTGAGACCGAGCCAAAGGAGCAAGGATGATTGAACACGGTGTGAGCGACGACATGATCGCGGCGGTGCGGGATGCATGGCCGGAGATTCCGACGGGGCTGCGGGTCGTGCTTGCGGACTCATGGAGCCGACTGGGTTTTGGAGAAGGTGTACCGGGAGACCCGTACGGCATCCCGGCCAACGAAGATGAGTTCCTCACCAAGATCGCAGTCATTGCGTTCGCTGCGGGGTTCGACGGCGCTCGCGCGGCGGCATTCTTCGAGTCTGCACTCGAAGCAACGGGGACCTCAGAGGCGCGACGCGTCGGCATGGCCACTGCGCTCGCAACCAAGCTGGTGTTCATTGAGCAACAGGCGTAGCCAGAGACGGCCAGCGTACCGCCGGGGGGGTGTGCAGTTTTTGCACCCCCCTTTTCGTCGTCGTCCATCGAGCGGAGCATGGGGGCGGGTTAGTCTCGGTACCCGCCGTTGGAGTGGGTGAACGCTTCCTCTCGCATCCGGTCCATGAAGGCGTCGCACTCGCGCACGTGGTCGATGTAGATGTTGATGCGGGTGTTGTTGATGTGGCTCGTGCGCGATCGGAGACAACGGCGCGGCCCCCGCGAGGTTGAGGTTGCCGTGCGCGTCCTGCTCGAAGTGGTCGGGTGTTCGCGGTGAGTAGGGCTTTTAGTTCGGCACTCTGAGGTTCATGAAAGCACGACTTCTCTCTAAATAGTGGGCGGGGGTGTTAGTTCTTCATTCGGTCGTGGACCGCGGTCGCGAGGATCTTTTCGAAGTCGGACTGCGCGATGTCGAGTGCCGCAGTCTCGAGGAACTTCGCTTGTCCGTCGTCGTGGCGGTAACTCAGGTCCTCGTGCTGTCTCACGGCGTAGGGGAGGTCTGAGCCGACTGCGGAGGTGGGCTGGTCGGCGTGAATGTGGTGTGTGGGGATTGGCGTTAATGATGATCTGAGGTCACCATCCCTCAGCGGCGCACGATCGACAGCCACTCCAGCCACTTCGTGGGCGACCCTGTTGAGCCCCGTCTCGGCTGCTTCGGTCATGGCGGCGATGAGGTCGTCTGCGGTGTGGAAGATCGTCATGGTGGTGCTCCTTTGGGGTGTTGGGAGGGTTGTCGCGGGGCCCGTCCAGGTTGCGGGCCCCGCGACGGTGTCGCGCCACGGGCTGGTGTCGTCCTGTGGAGATTCGTCGCCGTCTTCGGGTTCGGTATCGGGTGTGGCGGTGGTGCGGCCGTGGTGGCGGTCGTCGAGCTCGTCGCGCAGACGCCCGTATAGGTCACGGTTGTGCACGAAGAGTTTGTTGCGGTCCGTGTTGGACATGGTTGCGAACTCTTCGACCGTCACGTTCTGCCAATCCGGTTCGGGCACGGGCTGGGCGTGGCGGGCCAGGGCCTCCCGATGCCGCATGAATGAAGGGCTCTCGTATCCCATTAGGAACGCTCCTGGGTGATGGAGCGGATTGCCTGCTTGGCAAGCTTGTCGAGTCGGTTCTCGGTATTGCCGTGGCTGATCGGGTAGGGCGGCGACACTCGGGTGCGGCCCCCGTAACGCAGGTCGCTACCGTAGAAGAATCGGTACGGCCGATCGGGATCGGCCGGGGCACCTCCGGTGACGCCGGCGGCACGAGCGGTCTGCATGATCGTCTCCACTGCGGCGACATCGGCGTTGACGGAGTCTCGGAACGCTGCTGCCGCCGTGGCGACCGCGGCCTCGAAAGCGGCCTCAGCGGCACCGCGCGTATGCGTGTAGGCGTCAACGTCGGCGTCGAGGGCTGCAAGCGCTTCGTCGGCGACGGCGCGCTCAGCGAGAGCGAGGCGGTTCCGTGCACCCTTGAGGGAGATTTCCGCGACGCGCTTGGCGGCTTCGGATGTCTCGAGGTCGGTGACATCGGTCTCGGTGCCAGCCTGGATTGCGGCGGTGTGGGTTGCGATGACAGTGTCGGCGTCGGCGAGCGCGGTTTCAAGGGCCGCGACCTCGGCCTGCGCGGTCGCGAGGTCTTCGGTAGGGGTTGGCATAGTCGTGCTCTCTTTCAGCTCACGCGGGGTGGGCGGTTGGTGGTGCCGCGGCGCATCGTTGTCAACGAGCTCGTTGCTTTCAGTCGCGTGTTCGATATCAACATCGCAGACTTGATGCTTCCCGAGGAGTTCCTCGGCGCGAAGTGGCTGCTCGACGAAGCAGGCGCACTGATCTCCTTGTGGGCAGAAGTCATTGATGCGTACTCGCGATTCGAAGAGCGCGCTCGCGGCACGCGAGAACTGCACCAATTGCAAGAAATCGATCCAGAGGTGCGCGAACGTGCGCTCTCGGCAATCGTGGACATGTCGGGGGTGCCCGAGGATCACCGCGCGTGGGCGATCGCCGCATGGCGTACTTTCCTTGACGACCCGTCCGCGCCGCCTCCGTTCGGAGTGCTGCAGCGCATTGATGGGCGACCGGTCGACCTCGAAAGCTGGGACTTCAGCGATGGCGACGAGTAGGCCTGGCGTGGCGTGGCGTGGCGGTGCGGGTGCCGCGACGACAACGGCAACCCACGGTGGAAGACCTGCGACCGGTTCGGTGAGGGCGGGCATGGCTCGTGGGGCTATCGCACGTCCGTCACCGACCCAGCGACGGGGCGCCGGCGATGGATCACCAAGTTCGGCTTCCCCACACAAGCAAAGGCTGGCGCCGCACTGAACAAGGTGCTACGCCAGCGTGATGATGGCGTGCTGCGTCACGACGACGGCCTGACGCTCGGGGCGTACCTCGACCGGTGGCTCGAGCGTGCGATCGCGGCGGACAACATCCGTCCCGGCACCATCCGCTCGTACCGGGGACACATCGACAACCACATCGCTCCCACCATCGGCGCGGTGCGCCTGCGTGACGTGCGCAAGGCCACCGTCAACCAGCTCCTCGACAAGATCACTGATGGGAAGCGCAGCGCGGCCACGATCCGACGCATCCACGCCACCCTGCGCAAGGCTCTCAACGATGCGGTCGCACAGGACCTCATCGCGTCGAACCCCGCGGCCGGGGTCGGCCTCACCCTCCCCAAGGTCCGTAAGCATGAGCTCACGCCGTGGGAGCCTCACGAACTCGCCGCGTTCCTCGACTCGGTCGACGGCGACCGCCCGGGCCCGCTGTTCGAGTGTGCCGCCTTCACCGGCCTACGCCGCGGCGAGGTCCTCGGGCTGCGATGGGACGACGTCGACCTCGAGACCGGCGTCGTCACGGTCCGCCGACAGCTAGTGTCGAGCGGCAAGCA
The DNA here is from genome assembly GCF_028823635.1 of Demequina sp. B12. GTDB lineage: Bacteria > Actinomycetota > Actinomycetes > Actinomycetales > Demequinaceae > Demequina. The sequence continues at coordinate 82,957 of NZ_JAPEHU010000001.1, read as the reverse complement.
CGTCACGGAACAGCGCCCCAAGACATCGAGCGGACGCCGCCGCGTCGATATCTCCGAACGCGCCCTCGACGCTCTGGTTGCACAGAAGGAACAGCAAGCACGCGACCGTCAAGCGTGGGCCAGCGCTTGGCTGGACACCGGGCGAGTGTTCACGCGCGAGGACGGCACCGACCTCCACCCCGACTACGTGTCGAAGACATTCGCACGGCTCGCCCGCCGCGCGGGTCTGCGCGTGATGCGTTTCCACGACCTGCGTCACGGCGCCGCGTCGCTGCTCCTCGCGGCGGGCACCGACATCGCCATCGTGTCGAAGATGTTGGGGCACTCAAGTCTCGCCATCACGGCAGACACCTACTCGCACCTGATCGCGGGTGTTGCGACGCAGGCGGCGAACCGTGCCGCGGACCTGGTTCCAGCGCGCAAGCGGGCCCGTCACTTGAGGGCGGTGTGACGTGACTTTTCGTATCGACGTGCACACATCGTGCGCACATGCCCTCAAACGGTGCGCGAATGTGCCCTGACTGACTGTGTCCCGCCTGGTAAATACTGGTGGGCCCCGTGGGGCTCGAACCCACGACCTACGGATTAAAAGTCCGCTGCTCTACCAACTGAGCTAGAGGCCCTCGGCCCACCATCTTACGAGGCTTGAGCGACTCCGAGCGCACGGAGGGCTCGGCCTGCCATGAGGAGGTTGAGTTCGCGGTCGAGTGTGGCCCACCTGAGAGCCTTGGCGAGCGCGATGCCCTGGAGTCGCGGCCACAGGCCCGGGTCGTCGGTGCCGGTGGCATCGCAGTAGGCAGCGACGGCACTCGCCACGGCCTCGCCCGGTTGCGTTGAGCCTCCCGGCGTTACCTCTCCCACCGGCAGCACCGTGTACAGGAACCCCAGATCAACAGCCCGGTCGCAGGCGGCTGCTTTGCCCCAGTCGATGATGCCACCCAGCCCGTCGTGGCGTGCAAGCACGTTGGAGCCGTGCAAGTCCGCATGAGACCACACCGTGTCGAGCGGTCCGGGCGCGCCCAGCGCCGTCTCCCACATCGCCAGCGCCGCTTCCTCATCCAACGTCACCCCCGCAATACTCGGCCACGACGGCCGGGAACGCAACGTTGCCCAGGCATCCTCAACATCGGCCCCTCGCTCCGCCAAAGCCAAGGACTGCTCCGGGTTGTAGGGGGCATCGGGTGTGGCGGGCCGGTGGATGCTTGCTACAGCACGGCCCAACTCGACAGCTGCGGACGCCGGCAGCGGTTCGCGGTCGGTGGTGCGGCCGGGTAGCCACGCCACCACGCTCCACTCCCACGGGTAGTCGCCTTGGGGCCGGCCGGTGCGCACCACGTGAGGGTGGGGGAACGCCCATCCGGCACCGTGGTTCTCGATGAGCTGCGCTTCAAGTTCAAGTGGCCCTACAGCAGCTTCCATGCGGGGTAGCCGCACACTCAGATCTGGGCCCAGGCGGAACACCGCCATGTCCCAGCCGTCGAACCGTTCACCCACCTCCAGGTGGGCCAGGTCAGGATGCTGGGACGCGAGGAGCGTTCGCACCAACTCGGTAGAGATCGCCGAATGCGCTCGCGGCGGCCCCGTGTCTAACGGCCCCGCAGCAACATCGCTCATAGTGCGACGCTATCAGCGGCTAAGCCCCTTGGAACGCGCGCACCTCAACTGGGCTTTCGCATGCCGACGAGGCTTGCATCGCCCATGCCCGTGCTTCCAAAAGATCTTGGACGTTGATGACCCAAAAGCCACCGAGCTGCGTGACGCAGTCTGCGGCGGGCCCCTCGGTGGTCACCGCATCCGTGGCCGTTCCATCCACCACGACAGCCTGATCCGGGGGCAGCAGGCCGCCTGCGAACACCCACGCATCGGCCGCCTGCAGCGCCCGGTTGAACCGGTCAACTGATTCGAACCGTGCCTCGAGCGTTGCCTGGTCGGGCATCTCAAGCGCGTCGTAGTCGTGGTGGACGGATAGAAGGAACTCGGCCATGTGATCTCCCCGGATTGTGACCTTTGGTTCAGATTAGGCGCGGACCTGCTCCGGTGTGCGGTCCTGTGGATGAGTGAGCTTGGGAGTGCGCTGGGCGTCGGCAGCGCCATACCGGCCCATGCGTTCGATCCAGCGGTCACGCAGCTCGGGTGTGGAGGTGCGCACCTTTGCTAGGCGGGTGACGCCGATGGTGCGAATGCCCACGTACCAGAGAGTGGCGCGGCGCACGGTGCGGATGGCGGAGTCGCCATACAGGATGCCGCTCCATAGAGTCGGGGAATCCATGGTGTGGACGATGCGTCCGGTACGGCCCGCGAGCAGCTTGTCCCATCCCAGGCCCTTGCCGGTGTGCTTGTAGCCAAAGCCCGGGACCAGCAGACGGTCAAGGAAAGCCTTGAATGCCGCGGGGTAGGTGCCCCACCACTGGGGGTAGAACAGCGCGACGTGGTCGGCCCATTCGATGGTGCGCATCGACTCGGCAACCTCTTCAGGGAGGTGTTCCGTTGCGGACCCTTCGCGGGCCTGGAGTTGTGCGAGTGCGTTGGGGTGCGGCGGGATGGGCTGTGCCGCCAAGTCGATGACACGCACCTCCGCACCTGCGTCCCGTGCGGCCTGGGCATACCGGGCGGCAAGGGCGTGGTTGAGGCTGTCGGGGAGGGGCGTGCCGATAACGACGGCAATGCGCATGCTCACGTGAGGGGACCTTTCTCGAGCAGTATTTGGGTGATGATTCCCAGGTCACGGTTGAGTGCCTGGGGGTCGATGTGTGCGGCACGGGGATCGTTGAACACGGCGGCGAACCTGCCTTCGAGTTCTGCTCCCGCACGGCGCACCACATCTCGTGACTTGTCAGTCAGGGTGATGACGACGCGGCGTGCGTTGGCGGGGTCTTTGCCCAGGGTGATCCAACCGTCACGTTCCAGGCCGGGGAGTCGCTTGGAGACTGCGGCCTTGCTGATGCTGAGGCACTGTGCCAAGGAGGTGACGTCCGTGGGTTCCACTTCTTCGCACGTCGCCAGCAGTACGAAGATGGGACCGGAAACGCCGTACTCGCGCTGCAGGAACTGCTCTGCGGCACGGTCAATGACGCTGACTGCCTCGTGGAGCGTGAAGGTAAGTTTGTCGGACACGGGAATGAGTTAACCCGTTAACACCCTTGGTTGTCAACCCGTTAACACTGGGGGTGCGTGCTAGCAGTACCTGACTGCCACATCTGTGCGGAAAGTGACACGAGATGACTGCCCGGGCCCAGCCGTTCCCGGCGTCCCCGCAGCGCTCCCCGTGCGTCCCGCGCCGTCCCGCACCGTCCCAAAGTGACTGAACCGACCTCGCAGGACCCGCGCCACGCCGGCGAGCCACGCATCGGCTCCCAAATCTCAGTCAGTTGGGGACATGCGCAACGGGTCGTCGCAGGGCAGCGCGCAACGGGTCGTCAGAGCCCTGCAAGAAGCAACGCCGCAAAGACTGCTGCCCCGGCGCTCAACGTCCATCCCATCGACCGCTTCCACAAGGCCACGCCCACCGCAACCGCGGCTGCCAGGTGCCATGCCCCGAAAGCGCGCCACTGCCCGCCGTCAAGGAAGAGCGAGTTCGCGATGATCGCCGCCATCGCCGCCGGAGCCACCAAGGACAGCGCCTTGCGGACACGGGGAGACAGCTCCCGGTCGCCGCCCAGCAACGCGATGCCCGAGAGCCGAATGAGATAGGTGCCCGCGGCCGCAACCGTGAAGACAATGAAGGCCGTCATCATGACTGGCCTCCCTCGGGGCCCGGTTCTGGGGAGCGGCCCGGCTCGGCGCTCCCGCCCGGTGCCGCACGGTCAGGCACAAAGCTCGCGATCGCGATGCCCACCAGCGCGCCGATCAGCACGTTCAGCCCATACGGAAGGTCCTTGAGGATCAGCACCACGGTGGCGGCGATTCCCGCTGCCGCGACCGCTGGCCACGACCTGATTGCGGGCACCATCACCGCGATGAACATCAGCGGCACAATGAAGCCAATCTGCCATGCGTCCGGAATGACCGGCCCTAGGATCGCGCCTGCGGCCGTGCCGGCAATCCAAATCGCCACGAATGGCCCCGACACTCCCAGAATGAACCAGCGCCGGCGCACCGGGTCGGGCCAACGGTGCGCCTCGAACGCGGACACTGCCGCCGACTGGTCCGTCATCAGGTATGCCAGGACCGCCTTCCACCGGCGAGGGAACGCCGCAAAGATGGGTGCCATCGCCGCGGAGTACAGCGCCAGGCGGGCGTTGATGACCAGCGCGGTGGCGATCGCGATCAACGCTGGGGCGCCCTGCCTGAGCGCTTCCACGATGGCGATCTGGCTGGCACCCGCGGTCACGGTTGAGGAGGCATAGGGTGCGAGCCACAGCGGCAGCCCCACTTCAGAGATGAGCGCGCCAAAGGCCAGTCCAAACACCACGGCGCCAGGCATGAGGGGGGCAATGGCTCGCGTGCCGTGCCACAGATCGCGCCATTGTTGAGGGCCGATGCGCAACACAGTCCGGCCGCTATGCTCACCAGGGACGTGCGACGGCGTGGGGGACTCGGTCACCTCACCAGTGTGTCACGGGCGTTCAACTGACTGCCGTGTGCGTCTGTTCCACCCACGTGATGGCCGCGTCTGCATCGGTGAGGTGGTGACGGTGCCCCGGGTGCTGACGGTAGAAGTCAATGATGGCGGCGACCGCAGACGGGTCCGAGCCGATCGCTCGTGAGCTCACCGTCAACGTCCGGCCACTGCCGTCAATCACGAGTCGCAGATACGGGTAGGTCCCTGACACGGTCACGCCTTCCACCTGCTCCCAGCGCGCGGACTGGGTACGAAAGGCGGTCCGGTACGTCACTAAATTTTGGTCGATCCGCAGTCCCGTGCGCCTGGCGATGGAGATCAGAGCGTAGGCGCACATCCCTGCCCCCACGGCAACCAGGAGAGCGCCCAGCCATCCCTCGAAGGTCTGGAGTAGTGAGTCAGCATCGTCCCCTGTGAGCGCTACCGCGAACCCGGTCGCGATGGCGATGGCTCCCACAGTGGCCTCAGTGATGCAGGTTGAGAGGCGCCGGGTGAACTGAAATCCCGGGGGCTGGCGGAGAGTGACGCGCCCCCGGGCAATGTCGCGGTGGTCCTTGAGCGCGAGAAGGCCACTGGCAATGGCGAGGACCGCGATGGCTCCTGGCGCGACCCTCTCCTGCGGAGTGGGTGCTGTCGCCACAAAGTAGATCCCTGCAAGGAGTGCAACGACGATGGCGACGATTGTGCCGCCGCTTGCTCGACGCGACTCGGCGCTGAGGCTCTGGCGGCCATGGGCGAGGCCCACGGTGCGGGTATGGGTGAGCATCGTCGCAGGCCTCCGTTGGCGCGCTAGCGGCTATCTAGTGTGGCCGATGCTCTCATAGTGACAGCAGAAAGCTGCCAGCGCGCGCGGCGGCGCGTGCTGGCAGCTCAGGTGCGGCTTGGCCTGCCTGGAGTTAGCGTGCTTCGAAGGTGAGGCAGTCGGCGGTGTCGAAGGACGCGCCCACTTCAATGGCTTCCGCGGTGCAGGCCATGTCGTTGTTGAACTTGCATTCGGTGCGCATGCATGCGCCCACCCCGGCGACGTCTGCGTGTCCACCCTTGGCGTCGCTGGCGACGTACGTGGAGCAGTGGGCGTGCTCGCCGGAGACGTTAATGGCGCCTGCGCGGCAGCCGTCGTGGTTGAAGCCGCAGGTCTCGACGGAGCATGCGGAGACGATGGGCAGGTTGATGGTGGTGGCCATGATTCCTCCTATGGACGAAGATCTGATGCTTCAAATATAGGCAGGAAATTCCTGGAACTCCACCGTAAGAAGTTAAATCACGGAGGCATTGTCTAATGAATTACGCAACGCAATTGTTTTCATTAGGCTTGCCTTATAGTTCGTCTACCAGGCAGTTTGCCTGCCGGGAGGGCTCTGGTGCTGATTTATTGCACGCTCTCGTGGTGAAAAGAAAAATCTGCATAGGCCCAGTTCAGTGGCCTAAGAGTTGCCCTGTTCTTGCCGCTCCTGCTCCACCTCTCGCGCCCGCGCCGCCATCATCTCCGCACGCTTAGCCAGGTACGCCTGCTCCACCTCAGCATCGTCCCACTCCACGCTCAGCCCCGCCTTGGCACCGAACTTCTCCAAGTGCCCCGCCACAATGCCCATGGACCGGTACACGTGCAAGGTCTCCGCGCCAGTGATCGCAATCTCCAAAGACCCGTCCACGGCGGTCAGAGTGCTGGTGGCCGTCTCAAACGTCACCGTCCCGCCAGCCTCGTCCCACTCGACCGGCAGCTTCTCCGCCAAGTGAGAGCACAACTGCTTCAGGTACCGGCCCGGACGATCAGTGCGGGCACGGCCAGTAATGGAAAGCGTCATCAGGGTCTCCTTGCCTGAACTACATGAGGGCCGATGCTGCGCTCACCCACCAGCAACGCGGCCAGTAGTGGTTAACGGAAGTAGGCGGCGATACGGTCCCCGCCCAAGGTGTGCACAGAGAACTCCATGCCATAGACATCGCCCAGCGCGTGATCAGTGATGACGGCCTCCGGCGGTCCGTCGTGAACGACCGCGCCGTTGCGCATCGCGATAATGCGGTCCGAGTACACCGACGCATAGTTCACGTCATGCAGCACCAGCACAATGGACTTGCCCTTCTCATCCGCAAGCCGGCGCAGCAACTGCATCAAGCCAGTGGCGTGAACCATGTCCAGATTGTTCAACGGCTCATCCAGCAACACGTAACGCGTGTCCTGCGCCAACACCATCGCCACATACGCGCGTTGGCGCTGACCGCCCGACAACTGGTGAATGGGCCGCTCCGCCAAGTCCTCAAGGTCGCAGTACGTCAACGCCTCCGCCACCGCTGCATGACAGTCAGCGGTGAGGCGCCCGTGCGAATGGGGGTAGCGTCCAAACTCCACCAACTCTCGCACCGTGATGCGTGCCGTGGTGTGAGCGTCCTGACGCAAGATCGACAACTTGCGCGCCACCTGCTTACTGGGGGCCTTGAACACGTCCACGCCCTCAACGGACACCGAGCCAGCATCGGCCCCAAGAATGCGCGACACCATCGACAACAACGTGGACTTGCCCGCACCATTGGGCCCAATGAGCGACGTTACCCCGGAGTCAGGCAGCTGCAGGTTGACGTGGTCGACCACGACGGTTTCGTCGTATGCCTTCGTAAGTGCGTCGATCGTAATCACGAGCGTGCCTCCTTCAGTAGCAGGCCAATGAAGTACAGGCCGCCCACAACGTTGATGATCGAGCCCAGCGTGCCGTTGTGGTCCAACACGTGCTCCAAAACTGCTTGCCCCGCCACCAGGGCGATGATCGACACCAGGCCTGCCGCCACCAGGTTCACGGAATGCCGATGCGTTTGCGTCAGCTGATACGCCAAGTTGGCGACCAAGAGCCCCAAGAAAGTAATGGGTCCCACCAGCGCCGTCGACACCGACACCAGTAGCGCGACCACCAGCAACAGCCACGTCACCGTCTTGCGGTAGTCCAAGCCCAGCGTGATCGCACGCTCGCGGCCCAACCCCAACACGTCCAAGCGCGGAACGAGCCGGAACACGACCACCACACCCGCAAGGAGCAGGCCGCCGCCGATCCACAACAACGTGGTGTCGATCGCGTTGAAGGACGCGAACAGCGTGGTCATCAGCGAGTCAAACTCATTGGGGTCCATGGTGCGGAACATGAAGTTCGTCAGCGAGGTGAAGAACGTGCCCGCCACCACGCCCACCAAGATCAGCGTGTAGAGCCCGCGCTCGCCACTTCCCAAAATCCACTGATAAATGGCCGTGGCACAGCCCATCATCAGTGCAGTGTTGAGACCAAACATGACGAGCGGGTCGATCTGAGCCACGGTGGCGGATCCCACCATGAAGACCAGCGCCGTTGCCACCAGCACGTACAGGGCATCGAAACCCATGATCGACGGCGTGAGGATGCGGTTCGCGGTCAGCGTGTGGAACACGACCGTCGACGTCGACACGGCCAAGCCCACGATGACAAGCGCGACAATCTGCTCGCTGCGACGGGGCAACGCGAAGTCCCAATGGCCGTTCACATCCCACGTCAAGAACAGCACGAGCGACGCCGCCAGCAGCAAGGCGAGAGTCACAAACACGCGCTTCTGACGCGGCGTCAACGCAAAGCCGGACCGCTCCCCGCCGGCATAGTCCTGACGCGCGCCGTCCGGTTCCGATGCGGGTTCCGCTTCCGTCTCCAATACGATGGTGTGTTCCTCACGCGGCGGCATAGCGGTTGCTCTTTCGCAAGATCAGGGCCAGGAAGATCGCCGAGCCAATGGTGCCGACGATCACGCCCACGGCGATTTCGTACGGGAAGATCAGGACGCGGCCCACGATGTCGCACACCAGCACAAGTGCGGCACCGGCCAGCGCGGTCGTGGGCAGGATCCGGCGCAAGTTGTCGCCCAGAATCATGGTCACGATGTTCGGGACGATCAGACCCAGGAAGGGGATCGCGCCCACGGTGGTCACCACCACAGCGGTCACCATGGCGGCAATGCTCAGGCCGCCTGCCATGGCCCACTTGAAGTTCACGCCAATGTTGGTGGCGAAGTCTTTGCCCATGCCTGCAGCGGTGAACCAGTTCGCAAACAAGTAGGCCAGCAAAGCAACCCCACCGGCTAGCCACAGGGTCTCGTAGCGGCCCTGAATGATGCCGGAGAAGTCACCATTCATCCACACGCTCATGGTCTGCGTCAGATTGGTGCGGTACGCGAAGAACTGTCCGATTGCGGCATACACGCCACCGAGCACGATGCCCACGAGCGGCACAAAAATAACGTCCTTGAACTGCACACGCTGGATCAGCATCACGAACAGCGCAGTGCCCGCGAGGGCGAAGACGCAAGCCACCAGCACCTTGCCCATCACCGCCATGCCTGGCGTGAGAATCGTGACGGTCAGCAATCCCAGCGCTGCCGCGTCTACCGTTCCGGCCGTCGAGGGCGCCACAAACCGGTTGCGCGCGAGGTGCTGCATGATCAAGCCAGCGACGGCGAGGGCTGCACCCGCCAAAATGATGGCGAAGGTGCGGGGCAGTCGGGACTGCAGGAGCAACTGGCGTGACTGCTCGTCCGACCACAGCGCACCGAAGTCCACGTTTGCGGCACCCACGAACACCGACACGACTGCCAAGGGAAGCACAGCCGCGGCCGCCACCCAGGGGGCGACGGCCGCGACGGTTGAGCGTGAAAGCTTCACTACTTAGCCAACGAGCGAGGAAACCTCGTCGACGATCGAGTTGACCGAGGTCAGACCGCCGAACGAGAGGTACCACTTGGCGGTGTCGGCGTACACGACGTCGCCGTTGGACACTGCGGTGGTGCCGTTGACCAGGTCGTTGTCCAGAACAGCCTGTGCGGACTCTGCACCTTCGGTGCCGATGGCAGCGTCACGGTCCAGGACGATCAGCAGCGACGGGTCCAGCTCGGCGAGGTACTCGAAGGAGATGGCGTCACCGTGGGTGTCGATAGCGACCTGTTCGGCGGCGGGGACCACACCCAGCAGGTTGTAGACGAAGTCGTAGCGGCCTTCCTCGGAGGGGCCGTAGGCGGACAGTTCGCCGCCCGAGGTCATGACGACCAGACCGGGGCCAGCCTCAGCGGCAACCGCAGCGGTGGCCTCGACCTTGGCGGTGACATCGGCGATAGCTGCCTGTGCCTCGTCCTCAGCGTCGAAAATCTGGCCCAGCGACGTGGTGTTGCGGACGAAGGACTCCTGGAAGGGAGCGGAGCCCCAGCCGAAGGACAGGTCGATCGTGGGAGCAATGGCCGACATGTCCTCGATGGTCGCGGCCGAGCGGCCACCCACGATGATCAGGTCGGGTTCGAGGGCGTTGATGGCCTCGTAGTCGGGCTCGAAGAGCGTTCCGGTGTTTTCCGTCGAGGTCTCGAAGTCCGTCGCCAGGTACTCGGGGAGAGCGTGGTGAGGGATGCCAGCCACGTTGTCGGAAGCACCCAGCGCCTGGATGGTGTCCAAGATGCCGTGCTCGAACACCACGACGTTCTCGGGGTTGACGGGAACGGTGACTTCACCCTGGGCGGTCTGGACGGTGACCTCGGTGGGAGCTTCCGCGGCCTCGGCAACTGCCGTGGTCGTGGGCTCAGCGGTGGTTGCGTCCGATGCGCCGGCCTCGTCGGTGGAGTCGGTGGCGCACGCGGTGAGCGCTACGGCAGTGGCGGCCAGCAGGGCTGGAACACGCAGGTTCTTGACAGCAGACATGGTTCTCCTGATGTAGGGGAGGGTGGATGCGACATCAACGTCGGTAAGGTGAGCCTTACTAGGCGCAACGGGAATTACAGTAGCGATAAGTTGCGAAAATGGAAATCCGTAAGGCCGATGTTGTGGAAATGTGACCTTGCTGCCCCCAGCGGATGGGCGCTCGCCATCCACCCCCGCCACCGGTACCCCCACCCCAGACCGAACCGTGCGCTCCCAGCGAAATCTCGCATCGGCCCTCCACCACAGGGAACAAAACACGGCCCACGAGCGTCACACCATATGAACCCGCCACGGCGAGACGCCGCACGGGACGCAAAGAGGCACCGCGCGATGTCCGGCCGAATCCCCCCTCAGCCGGCCGTGACGTCAGCGCGGTGCCCAACGCGTGCGGAACAGTGCATACCCTGGAGCCGTCCCAGACGCTCGGGAGCGCACGCCGGGGCGGGTTCCTCAACATGCGGCCTACGGGCCGCCGCCACAAGGGAGAGCATCATGACCGACGTCCGGCCCACCGGCAACACCCCCAAGATCCAGCGCACCGACGCCGAATGGCGTGAACTCCTCAGCGCCGAGGAATACCAAGTGCTCCGCGAGTCCGGAACCGAACGTGCCTGGACCGGCGAACTCCTCGACAACAAGCGTGAAGGCGTCTACCGCTGCCGCGCCTGCAATGCTGAACTTTTCCGCTCCGACACCAAGTTCGACTCCCACTGCGGCTGGCCCTCCTTCTTCAACGCCGAAAACGACGCCGTCGTCCTCAGCGAAGACGTCTCGCTCGGCATGGTCCGCACCGAAGTCCGCTGTGCCACCTGCGACTCCCACCTAGGCCACGTGTTCCCCGACGCACCCCAAACCCCCACCGGCGACCGCTACTGCATCAACTCCGTCTGCCTCACCTTCGACGACCAGGAGAACTAAAGCCCTTGGTAGAACCCCGCTTCCGCCGGCCAGCCATGCTCGACATGGAAGAGGCCGAACAAATCCAAGGCGACATCGACCCCGCCGACCGCGGACTCATCGCACACGAAACCGCGCTCGCACTCGTGTCCCAAGCACGTGCCTCACGCGACCCCGAACTCACCGCCCGCCTGGTGGCGCTCGTCGACGAAGAAGGCATCGACACCGTCGCCATGATGTGGTCCAAAGCGGGATCACACACCCTGCCCGGCGCACTATGGCGGATCTACATGCTGCGCGAATGGGTGAAATTCGACGCCGACGCCGTCGCACGCTCCTACCACCACGGTGTCCAGGCCGCACATGTCCGCCACGCCATCGCCGGAGTGGAAGACCCACCCGGACCATCCGAAGTGCGCGCCCTCGCCGACTCAGTGCTGTCCGGGGTCTTCTCCGGAGACCTGGCAGTGGCTCTGGAACGGGCCGGCGCATTCTGCCGAGTGGTCGCCACCGGAGCGGCATTCGAAGCCGAATCAGACGACGGCCACCACGACAAGCGCGCCCACCAGACTTCATTGCGAGCCGCGCAGCTGCTGCGTACCGGCGAGGACCTCGAGAAGTGCGCGGCACTGTGGCGCGAGGAACGGCTCGACTAACTCGCTCCACCCGTGCCGCGGCGTGAGTGTGGCCGTCGTGACCTTGCCTCCCCCGCGTGGTGAGCCGCGCCCCGCGTCCCCAACTGACTGAGTTCCGGTGCGGTAGCGCCCGCAAGCCGGCGTGTCGCCCTGCGAGCCTAGAAATGTCAGTCACTTGGGAACATCGTCCCTGCTCCAGGGGCAGATTCTCTAGGGCAGCGTCTCCCGTGGACCCAAGAAACCGCCGGGGGACGTACAGTAGATGTAGGGCATCGGACCGCGGTAGCCCCGGGCTCCAACATCAGCCGCCACGAGCGGCCTTCGCGCCGACTGGCGCTCCCGGTCCGGTGTCCGTTCTCATGTTCGCGGACCGCCCAAGAGTGACGGCCAGCGCGCGGAAACGCGCGAATCCCCGCCGTGGATCTACGGCCAGGGGAGGTGGGGGTGTGGCTACGGATGCACGTGCAGCAGGTGCGTCTCGATCGCCGTCACAATGGGCCCTGATTCGGTGTCTGCGACGTGCGCGATCAACACCCCGCCTGCCGGCAGGTACGGGTTCTTGCGAGGCAAGGCGCCGCGCGTATAGGAGCGGGTGGCGGCGCGCAGCATCTCCACAATCGTGGGCAGGGTAGGCCGATGCGCACACACCACTCGCGAGGACGGCTTCTTCAGGAGCTTGACGAAGGTTTCTGCGGTGCGGAGGGGTTTGTCCGCGTGTGAAGGTTCGGTGAGCGCGGGGTGTTCCCTGATGGTTTGGCCGGTCGCTTCCGCATAGGGCCGCACCGTGGCCATGCAGCGTTCCGCGGGGGAGGACTCGATGCGGCCCGCACCAAAGGCTGCGAACAGCGGCACGAGTTGCTGAGCGCGGGCGGCTCCAGCTTTGGTGATGGGGCGCTCGATGTCCTCGCCCTCCCAGGCTTTGCGGCGCTTGGCTCGCGCGTGTCGAGCCAGCACAAATGCGCGCGTGTCGAGCCGGTCGCGAGCATACGTTTCGACCAGGACCTCCAGGGGCCGTAGGTCTTCCGGGAAAGTGATGCGGGAGCGTGCCTCATCGACGGTGAGCCACCGCACGTTGTCGATTTCGTTCTTCGAGGCAGCCTTCACTGCGGGCCGGGCAGCAACGGAAACCGCGCCCTTGGGTGCAACCTGTGCCGCCCAATACTTCACGACTTTAGTTTTGCCGCCCGTGGGGTAGCGAAGTGTGGGAAGCGGCTGACCCAGAATGACTTGCTTGCCGGTTTCCTCTGCGACTTCACGGATCGCGCAGGCAGGAAGAGTCTCGCCTTCGTCGAGTTTGCCCTTAGGCCACGACCAGTCGTTGTACCGGGGCCGATGGACGGCAAGCACTTGCAGTTCGCCGTGGCGGATTCTCCACACCAAGGCTCCTGCAGCGATGACGGTTCCGGGCGGATACGGCGTCACTTCCGCTTGGCCCTCCGCTTGGGCTGGCGCTTGATATAGGTGTCTTGGACGTCCCGCAGGCGTTCGCCTTCAGCGTTTTCGACGGACCTGACGTAGACGCCGTCTTCGCCCAGTTCCCAGGCGGAGAACTCGGGGGACATCACCATGTCGATGTTCTCAATGAGGAGTTCGCGCTGCTGGTCGACCTCGATAGTGATGAGCGCCTCGATGCGGCGGTCCAGGTTGCGGTGCATGAGGTCGGCGGATCCGATGAACACCTCAGGAGTGCCGTCGTTGCAGAAGGCGTAGATGCGGGAGTGTTCGAGGAAACGTCCGAGCACAGAGCGGACGCGGATGTTCTCGCTCAGGCCGGGGACGCCGGGCCGTAGTGCGCAGATGCCGCGCACCACAAGGTCGACCTTCACACCCGCCTGGGAGGCGCGGTAAAGGGCGTCGATGGTCTTTTCGTCGACGATGGAGTTGACCTTGAGCTTCACCCAGGCAGGCTTGCCTTCGCGGGCGCGGTCGGCCTCAGTGTTGATGCGTTCAATGAGCCCCATGCGGACTCCGGTGGGGGCCACGATGAGGCGACGGAACTTCGCTTTGGGTGCGTAGCCAGAGAGCTGGTTGAACAGTTTGGTGAGGTCCGAGCCGACTTCCGCGTCGTTGGTGAGCAGTCCGTAGTCTTCGTACAGGCGTGCGGTCTTGGGGTGGTAGTTGCCGGTTCCGACGTGGCAGTACCGCACCAGGCCGGTGTCTTCTTGGCGGACAACGAGCGAGAGTTTGCAGTGCGTTTTGAGGCCCACGAGGCCGTAGACGACGTGCACGCCGGCTTGTTCGAGTTTGCGCGCCCAAGAGATGTTGCGCTGTTCGTCAAAGCGCGCCTTGATTTCCACGAGTGCCACGACCTGCTTGCCGTTGCGGGCTGCCTCGATGAGGGAGTCCACGATGGGGGAGTCGCCGGAGGTGCGGTAGAGCGTTTGCTTGATCGCGAGGACCTTGGGGTCCACTGCGGCCTGGGCGAGAAACGCCTGGACCGAGGTGGAGAACGAGTCGTAGGGGTGGTGCAGCAGCACGTCTCCGCGGCGAATGGCCTGGAAGACGTTCTGTTCTTCCGCGGTTTCCACGGGGGCCAACTGGTGGTGGGTGGTGGGGCGGAAGGCGGGGAACTGGAGGCGTGGGCGGTCCAGGTCTGCGATGACGTTCAGGCCGGTCAGGTCCAGTGGTGCGGGCAGGGTGAACACGTCGTGTTCGGTGATGCCGAGCTCGCGGACCAGGAGTTCGTGAATGTGGGTGGGGACGTCTTCGACGATTTCGAGCCGCACCGCGGGCCCAAAGCGGCGGCGCAGTAGCTCCTTCTCCATGGCTTTGAGGAGGTTTTCGGCGTCGTCCTCTTCCACTTCCACGTCTTCATTGCGGGTCACGCGGAACGTGTAGTGGCTGGTGACTTCCATGCCGGGGAACAGGTAGTCGAGGTGCGCGGCGATGACATCTTCGAGCGGCACAAAGGACCGGGGTTCGTCGTCAAGGGCCGATGCGTCGGTGACCTGGGCGGCGTGGCCGTCGGAGTCGACGGAGAGGAAGCGGGGCAGAGTCTCGGGGATCTTGACGCGGGCAAAGAGGTTCTTGCCGGAGTCGGGGTCGCGCAGTTCGACGGCGAGGTTGAGGGAGAGCCCGGAGATGTAGGGGAAGGGGTGTGCGGGGTCCACGGCGAGTGGGGTGAGCACGGGGAAGATGTCGGAGCGGAACAGTTTGCGCAGGCGCTCTTGTTCGGAGTCGCCCAGTTCGTCGTGGCGCACAATCCAGATGCCGTTTTCGGACAGTGCGGGGGCGACTTGGCCTTGGAACACTGCGGCGTGGCGGTCCATGAGTTGGTGGGCTTTGTCGAGCAGCACGTCGACAAGGCGGGTGGC
Source organism: Demequina sp. B12 (assembly GCF_028823635.1). GTDB lineage: Bacteria > Actinomycetota > Actinomycetes > Actinomycetales > Demequinaceae > Demequina. The sequence continues at coordinate 67,861 of NZ_JAPEHU010000001.1, read as the reverse complement.
GCTCATGCCGGTGGCGGAGGGGACGGCGAAGCCTGCGGCGATGCGGCGCTTGAGTCCGGCGACTCGAACCATGACGAACTCGTCGAGGTTGGATGCGAAGATCGCGAGGAACCGCGCTCGTTCGAGCAACGGGGTGCCTTCGTCTTCGGCGAGTTCGAGCACGCGCTCGTTGAACGCGAGCCAGGACATCTCGCGGTCGAGGAAGCGGTCTTCGGGGAGGTCTTGCGGTTCCGGTTCCTGCTCGTCGAGGTCCGCGGAGATCGTGGGCATGGCGAAGGTCTCCTCGGACTCGGCGGGGTCACCGGTGACAGGTGAGGACGCAGGAGGAGTTTTCGTCATGGCCCCATCGTGGCACGGCAATGTGACGTGGTACTAGCCGTTGAGGTTTCGTGTCTGTGAAGTTGTCACTTTCAGTGATTTCAGATATTACTGAAACATGACAGAGCGTGCCGACGTCCCCGGCCCCAACGAGCAAGACTCGACGGGGCCCGAGCCACATGTCACCGCGGTTGCTCAATATTGGGAAGCGGTGGGGTTCTCCCACGCCGCCGGCATCATCTTGGGGCATCTCATGACCTGCGAGCCCGCCGCACTCACGCAAGCGCAACTTGCACGCGAGCTCCAACTGTCCGCCGGTTCCGTCTCCACCCAACTCAAAGCGCTCGTCACGATGGGCCTGGTGGAGAAAGTGCGTGAGCAAGGCTCCCGGTCCGCGAGATATCAGTTACCTGTCAACGTGTGGTCCGCCGTCATCGGCTCCGAACAGTCCCGCATCGCAGGACTTCGAGTGATCGCCGATGCCGCACTCGCCGCCCGGCCCCAAACCAGGACCGACCGTGTGGAGTCCCTCGACACCGTGGTGCGCTTCTTTGAACAGGAATGGCCCCACGTGCTCGCCCGCTACGCCGACTTTGAACGCGAAGAGTTTCAACGAAAGGAGCGGCCATGACCGCGACCCCCAGCATCGAACTGGATCACCTCACCAAGAAGTTCGGCGACTTCACCGCCGTTGACGACGTGAGTTTCGAGATCCATCCGGGGGAGATCTTCGGGTTCCTCGGCCCCAACGGGGCAGGTAAGTCCACGACCATCCGCTCCCTCCTTGACCTCATCCGGCCCACCTCCGGCACCTGCCGAGTCCTGGGCCTCGACAGCCGTCAGGACGCCGTCGAAATCCACCGCCGCATCGGCTTCCTCCCCGCAGACCTGGCGCTGTGGAACAACCTCACCGGAGAGCAGACCCTCAAGTACCTGGCGAACCTGCGTGGCGGCGTCGACTGGAGCGTGGTCCGTGAACTCACCGACCGGCTCGACGCCGACCTGTCCAAGAAGGTGGGTGAGTACTCCTCCGGAAACCGCCAAAAGTTGGGCATCATCCAGGCGTTCATGCACCAACCCGAGGTGCTCATCCTGGACGAACCCATCACCGGCCTGGACCCGCTCGTGCAGCTGGAGTTCCACACTCTTTTGAAGGAGACGGCCGATGCGGGTCGCACCGTGTTCTTGTCGTCCCACACCATCTCTGAGGTCGAACGCGTCGCGGACAAGGTGGCGTTCATTCGTCGCGGCCACCTCATCGCCGTAGAAAAGATGAGCGAACTGCAAGACAAGGCACTGCGCCGCATCACCCTCGAGTTCTCGCAGCCCGTCCCCGCCACCGTCTTCCACGGCGTCGAAGGCGTGCACGAAGCCACCGCAGAAGGCGCCACCGTCACTGCCCAGTACGAAGGCTCCATGGCACCCCTGCTCGCCGTGGCCACCGCACATGATGTCTTGTCCGTCGCATCGGCTTCCGTGGACCTCGACGAGATTTTCCTGGAGTTCTACCGCGACGAGGTGGTCGCCGCCGGAGACGCGACCGACCTGGACAACGCCGACCTCGACAACACCAACGGAGCCGCATAATGCTCCGCAGCGTCTACCTGAAAACACTGCGTGACCGGTGGACAGGCGCCCTCATCGGAGTTGGCGCACTGTTCCTGGTGGCCTGGATGGGAGTGGCAGCGTTCTCCGGCATGGGCGACGACGCCATGGAGTTCATCGACGCCATGCCAGAGGCCTACCTCTCCCTCACCGGCATCTCCTCGGAAGGTGGCGTGGTGGGCATGATGCTGTCCAACATGTTCAACTTCATGGGGCCATTCGTGATCGCCGGAATCGGGCTCTCCATGGCCGCCGCCGCCATCGCCGGAGAAGAAGCCGACGGCACCATGAACGTCCTCGCCTCCATCCCCCGGTCCCGCCGCCGTCTCCTCTGGTCCAAGCTCGCTGCCGCCGCCACGGTAGTCATCGCATCGGCCCTTCTTGCCAGCGGCTCCTACTGGCTTGCCGCAGTCCTGTCCGGAGAAGACCTGGTGGGTATCAACGTGCCTGCCGCGACCGTGCACCTCGTGGTGGTCGCGTTGTTCTTCACCGCGTTCGCGGGACTGTTGGGCGCCGCTACCGGTAACCGTGGCGCAGCATCCGGCACCACCGTGGGGCTCATCGTCATCTCATTCCTCGTCGCAGGTATGGCACCGCTGTTCCCCGGCTGGGACTGGCTCGCGGAATGGTCGCCCTGGTACTGGCTGCAAGGACCCCAGCCGCTCATCAACGGAGTGGACGGCATCCCGCTGCTTGTGATCGCCGGCATCGTTGTCGTCCTGGTCGCGGCATCACTGTGGATCGTGGACCGTCGTGACCTGGGCTCCGGCACCGCCAAAGCCCCACTACTGGAACGGCTCAAAGCCGACCCCCGCCTCGCGCACGCACTTAGCCGAGTCGCAGGCTCCGGATCCACCCGCGGCGTCACCTCCAAGGCGTTCTCCGACGTGCGCCCCGTTGTCCTCCTGGGCGGCGCCTTTGTGGCATTCCAGGCGACCGTCGTGGGAGTGCTGTACAACGCCATCGGGTCCGACATCTCCGGACTCGTGGACTCCATGCCCGATGCGATCCTCGCCATGGTCGGATACGCAGACATGTCCACCCCAGAAGGCTTCTACTATGCGGAAGTCCTCTCCATCGTGGGGCCGCTCATCGTGGCCGTGGTCGCCATCAACGCAGGTGCAGCGCTCGCCGCAGAAGAAAAGAAGCGCACCATCTCCGTGCTGGGCACCCTGCCCCTGTCCCGGGCCCGGCTCGCCTGGTCCAAGGCCCTCGCCATGACGCTCGCCGCCGTGCTCGTCGGGGTGCTGGTCGCGCTCGGGCTCGCTCTCGGCAACCTGGTTGCAGGGCTCGGGATGTCCTGGGTGGGGATCGGCGCCGCTGGGCTCATGACAGCCGCGCTCGGCATCTGCCTGGGCGGCGTGGCGTTCGCCATTGGTGCGATCAGCGGACGGTCCCAGTGGGCTGTCGCCGGCACCGCGGGACTCACCGCACTGTGGTGGGGAATCAACTCGTTCATCCCCGTCAACCCCGACTACGCCGACTGGGCCCGCATCTCACCGTTCTACTACTACGGCCACGACAACCCCCTCGACGTGGGCATGGCCTGGGGCGGGTTCGCCGTGTTGATCGGTGCTGGCGCTGTGCTGGTCGCGCTCGGTGTAGCGGCCTATCAGCGGCGCGACCTACGCGGATAGTGTCCCGGCGGGGCGTAGCCTGGGCCGATGCATCGGCTCTGGTCTTCCGCCCCGCCGTGGGTTCGCGTGTGGCTACCAGGGCTTCTGGCGGCGGCAGTAGGGGCGTTCGGCTTCCTGCAAATCCTCGACGAGGTCCTCGAACAGGATGCCTTTGTGCGTCTCGATGAACCCCTGATCCAATGGCTCGCCGACCATCGCACGGACGGTGTCACCGCCATCATGACGTTCATCACCAACCTGTTTGGCACCACCGTGTTGCCGCTGGTGGTTGCCGTGGGATGCGGTGTGTGGGGCTGGCGGACCCGGCGTTGGCGCGAACCGCTGCTGCTCATAGGCGCCATGGGCGTCGCGTCAGGATTGGCGTTGCTCGCCAAAGTGGCAGTGGGGCGAGCGCGCCCCGCGGCAGACGTCCAAGCAGTTCCCGGACTCGAAACGTCCTTCTCCTTCCCATCCGGCCACACCACTGGTGCCGCCACGCTCGTCCTCGTCACGGGCTACCTGCTGTGGCGCCGCCGCAGAACCCGGCGGCTACTCGCGGGCTGGGCCCTCGCATCGGCCCTCATCATCACCACCGTGGGGTTTACCCGGATGTACTTGGGCTACCACTTCCTCACCGACGTCCTGGCGGGAGCGTTCGTGGGGCTCTTCACGTTGGGGCTCGTGATCTGTGCAGATCGTTGGCTCGATAGCCGTCCCACAGCGGATAAGGGTCACATTTCGGACGCAAAGTGACACGCATGGCAGTCTCCCCGCGTCACGCTGTTTAGGGTGCCGGTATGAAGGTCGTGGCATGGGGCATCGGTGCCCTCGGAGTGGTGGCAGGTGGTGCGCTCGTCCTGCTGATGTTGGCCAACGCCGCCGAATGGGAAGCCATGTGGGCCGGGCTCCTGGGCATTGTCGTGGGCCTACTCGTGGCGCTCGGCGGAATCGCTATTGCGCGCGGCCTGCTCCGCGGCGATGAATGGGCGCGTGCAACAGCGTGGATGTTTGGTCTACTCGTGGGCTCCGTGGCGTTTGCGGGCTTGCTGGTGCTGCTCCTGTCCAGTTGAACCCGCAACCTCTACCCGCCAAATGGAGCCATTTGGTTGTTTCAGCTAACTGAAACAGGAAGATGGCTCCATTTGACGCGGATGGGGTGGTGGCCGGCGGAAAGGTCGGGGGCGGCGGGCGGGTTACGGTGGAGCGGTGACTGCCACCGACGCCTCTGCCACCGACGCTTCCACCACGAACGCCTCCACCACGAACGCTTCTGCCGTCGACGCTCCCGCGTACTCGGCCCTGACCGACTACATCGCGATCCCGCGCCTCGAGGGCGCCGCCTTGTCGCCGGACGGCACGCGCGTGGTGTTGACGGTGGCATCGTTGTCCCAGGACGGCACCACGTATGAGCGTTCGCTGTGGGAGGTGCCCGCCACTGGCGAGGGCGTTCCGGTGCGCTTGACGCGCTCGGCGAAGGGTGAGGGCGGTGCACAGTTCCTGAGCAACGGGGACCTGCTGTTCTCCTCGTCCCGTCCCGGCGCCGGTGACGATGAGAAGCCACAACTATGGATCCTGCCCACAGCGGGCGGTGAGGCTCGCCCGGTCTCCGCCTTGGCCGGAGGTGCCGGGGGCTTAAGCGCGGTTGCGGCCGATGCTCCGGTGGCGTTGTTCTCCGCAGGAGTGATGCCCGCAGCAGATACCTGGGAGAACGATGCAGCGTTGCGTGCCACGCGCGACAAGCGCTCGGTCGCGGCGATCCTGCACGACTCGTATCCGATTCGCCACTGGGATCACGACCTAGGCCCCGACCACACGCACATCTGCGCCATCGACCTTGCTGGCCTCGCGCCCGAGGTTCCCGGCCATGCCAAGCCAGCCCAGGCATCGGCCCCAACCGAGGATGCGGAACCACGCCCGTACCCGGCACATCTCCCGCGCCCCACGGACCTCACGCCCGCGGCGATGCGGTGGGTGACGGCGCCCGCTGCTGCGCTCACCCCAGACGGCACTGTTGCGGTAGTCAGCTATCCGGTCGCGAACGGACGCAGTTCTTACGCGACGCTGGTGACAGTAGAGGTGGCTACCGGCGAACTCACGGTGCTGCGTGACGAGGTCGCCGTGGACTTCGAGGCGCCAGCGGTGAGCCCGGACGCCTCTCTCATTGCGTACACCCGCAATGTCAAGGCAACCCCAGACGGTCCCACCCACGTGGAGATGTGGGTCAGCGCGCTTGACGGCTCGGACGCCCGGCAGGTGGCGTCCGCATGGGACCGTTGGCCGTCATCGCTGCAGTTCTCAGCGGATGGCGCCTCGCTCATCGTGACCGCGGATGACAATGGCCGTGCCCCCATCTTCCGGGTGGACCTCGCAGATGATTCCGTGACCGCCCTCACCACCGATGACTACGCGTACATGGCAGTTCAGGTGGACCGTCACTCCGGAGCGCTGGTCGCGCTGCGGTCCAACTGGCTGCGCCCCGCCCATCCCGTGCGGATCGACGTCGACTCAGACGGCGCCACCGTCACGGAGCTCAGCACCCCCGCACCCGCGGTGGCGGCGAACGTCACCATGACCGATGTCGAATGCGAGGCGGAGGACGGTACCCGCGTGCGCGGTTGGCTCCTCACCCCGCCTGACGCCAGCGAGGCGAGCCCGGCACCACTGCTGTTGTGGATCCACGGAGGCCCGCTGGGGTCGTGGAACGCATGGTCGTGGCGGTGGTCCCCGGCGCTCGCTGTGGCTCGCGGCTATGCGGTGCTGTTGCCCGACCCCGCGCTGTCCACCGGCTACGGCATGGAGTTCATTGCGCGCGGCTGGAACAGTTGGGGCCACAAACCCTTCACGGATCTCATGACCATCACCGATGCGGTGGAAGCCCGGCCGGAGATTGACGAGACGCGCACCGCCGCCATGGGCGGCTCCTTTGGTGGCTACATGGCGAACTGGGTGGCCGGCCACACCGACCGTTTCAATGCGGTTGTGACTCATGCCAGTTTGTGGGCGCTGGATCAGTTCGGTCCCACCACCGATCACGCCGACTACTGGCAGTCGATCTTCACGCCGGAGTCGATGGTGGAGCATTCTCCGCACCGCGCCGTCGCGGACATCACGAGCCCCATGCTGGTCATTCACGGTGACAAGGATTACCGCGTTCCCGTGGGTGAGGGCCTGCGATTGTGGGCAGAGCTGGCAGAGCACTTCGCTGCTCCGGACGGCTCGATGCCGCACCGGTTCCTGTACTTCCCGAATGAGAACCACTGGATCCTTACCCCCCAGCACGCGGTGGTCTGGTACGAGGCGGTGTTCCACTTCCTCGCGCAGCACGTCCTGGGTGAGGTGCAGGAGATCCCGGAGGCGCTCAAGATTTCCGGCGCTGGGCGGTAGGTAGTCGCGTCAGCGAGAGGCGTTAGATCCCCGCGTGTACCGCGAACGCCGTGAGCGCGGCAGGAGCGTCGACTGTGCCGAGCATTTGGCGTTGCAACAGGAGTCCTGGCATGACTGCGGCGAGCGCAATGGTCAATCCCCAGGTGTCTGCATCCGCGGGTAGGTGGCCGGCGTCGCGCCAACGGGTCACGAGGATGTGCAGGTTGTTGCGGATCCCGTTGTAGACCTCTGCGAGTTCGGTGCGCAGGCCTTCGTCGCGTTGGGCGTAGGCCCAGGCGTCCACGGTGAGTGCGGTGTAGTCGGTGTCGCCTGCGGTGGCGCGTTCGATGAGCCCTGCGAAGAGGCGTCCCATGGCTTCCGTGGGACGTACCACTTCTCCGGATTCGATGATCTGTCTCAGTGGGGCGCTCGCGGGCAGGAACACGGATTTGCCTGCCGCGGCGGCGAGGTCTGCTTTGGAGGGGAAGTAGCGGTAGATCGAGCCTGCTGATACCTGCGCCTCCGCGATGATGTCTGCCATCGAGGCGGCTTGGAATCCGTCGCGCGAGAACACGCGTAGCGCGGCGGCGAGGATGTGGTCGCGCCGTTCTTCGTGGTGCTGTGGCGAACGTTGGGGCATAGGGCCATCATAGTGAATGAACATTCGTTCTTGACAAGAGTTGGGCGCGTCAGCCACGATGGGCCTTAGCGAATGAACGTTCGTTCACGCTAGGTGGAGCGGCAATGCCACCCCTACCCGGCATCGGCCATATGAAGCCCAGGAGGCACTCGTGAAGGCAATGATTCTCAAGGAGTTCCGCGAACTACGGCGGGACAAGCGCACCATGGCCATGCTCATCGCATTGCCGATCGTCCTACTGACGATCTTCGGATACGCAGCGAACTTCAACGTTGACGAGATCCCCACCGCGGTCGTGGGCGATAACGCCGCCCCCATCGAGCAGCAGCTCCCCGACATGTTCCCCGTCGAGTCCGACGTCGACGCGGACGCCACCGCCCAAGAACTCATCCGCGACAACGTGGTCGACGTCGCCATCGACACCTCCACCCAGCCCGCTGCCGTCTACATCGACGGGTCCAGCCTGTTCGCCGCCCAAAGCGCCCAGGCCGCGTTCGCACAGTTCCCTGACGGCGCCGTCTCCGTGGAGATCCTCTACAACCCGGACCTCACCACCGCCTGGGTCATGGTGCCTGCCCTCATCGGCCTGATCCTGACCTTCATCGGCACCATCATCACGTCCATCGGGCTCGTGAAAGAACGCCAGTCCGGCACCATCGAACAACTCGCCGTCATGCCGCTCAAGGCGTCCGACGTGATCCTGGGTAAGATCGTCCCCTACTTCATCCTCGCGTGCGTCGACATGGTCGTCGTGACCGTCGTGGGCGTCTGGCTGTTCGACGTCCCCTTCAACGGCAACGTCGCCCTCTTCGCTCTGGGTGCCGCCATCTTCTTGTTCGTCGTGCTTGGCCTTGGCGTACTGATCTCGACGGCCTCCCAAACCCAAGCGCAAGCCATCCAGATGGCGATCATGATGCTGTTGCCACAGATCCTGCTGTCCGGCTTCATCTTCCCGCTGGACGCCATGCCCACCGTGATCGCCTGGATCGGCCACCTGCTGCCGCTGACGTACTTTGTGGAGATCTCGCAAGGCATCATGCTGCGCGGAGCAGGATTCGACTCCCTCATGGTGAACTTCGGAGTCCTCACCCTGATGGCCGTCGTCATCTTTGGTGCAGCGGTCGCACGCTTCCGCCGCGACCTGGCACCCAGCGCCCACAAGCGCGCCACCAAGGACGGTGCCAAGTGACGTCCGCGACAGGCGCACCCTCCGGTTCCGGCTGGGGACTGGCCGATGCCAGCGTGAGTTACGGCGACCGCGCAGCATTGAGCGGCGTCACCCTGCGCGCGGTGCCCGGGGAAGTCCATGCCGTCGTCGGCGGTGACGGCGCAGGTAAGACCACTGCGTTGCGTTGCCTCGCCGGCGCGGTTGCCCCCACCAAGGGACGCGTCGACGCGCCCTCGCTGGAACGCATCGGCTTCATGCCCACCGCTGCAGGAGTGTGGGCGGACCTCAGCGTGGACCAGAACATCGAGTTCGTCGCCGCCGCGCACAAGATCAGCGGAACCGTCCTGGGACAACGCCGGGAAGCACTGCTCGAAGGTGCTGGGCTTACCCACGCCACCACACGTCTGGCTAAGCAGCTCTCGGGTGGCATGCGCCAAAAGCTCGCGTTCTCCCTGGCCATGCTGCACCGTCCCGAACTCCTCATCCTCGACGAGCCCTCGACCGGTGTGGACCCCGTCAGCCGCATCGACTTGTGGCGCATGATCTCCGGTGCCGCCGCAGATGGAGCCGCCGTGGTCATGGCCACCACCTACCTCGACGAAGCCGAGCGAGCCTCCCGCGTGCTCGCGCTCGACAACGGGGAAACCCTCATCGAAGGCACCCCCGCGCAGGTGCTGGAACGCGTCCCCGGACACGTCACCGTGGTCGACACCCCCACCGAACGCGCCCTGGCCTGGCGGCGCGGACGCAGTTGGCGGCAATGGTCGCCCACACCCCCGCCCGCCGGCACCGCACCCGTGGCCGACCTCGAAGACGCCATGGTCGCCGCAGGAATGGCAAAGGAGACCGCACATGTCTGAGCCACTACTGTCCGCCACCCAGGTCACCCGAAAGTTCGGTGATTTCACCGCTGTCGACAACGTCTCCCTCACCGTGGAGCCCGGGGAGATCGTGGGACTGCTCGGAGCCAACGGTGCCGGCAAAACCACCCTGATCCGCATGATCCTGGGACTCCTGCCCGCAACCGAAGGTGACCTGCGGCTCTTCGGCCACGAACCCTCACGGCAAACCCGCGCACGCCTGGGCTACGTGCCCCAAGGCTTGGGACTGTGGGACTCCCTCACCGCACGCGAGAACCTGGACTTTGTGGACCAGGCCTTCGGTGTTGACGGCACCCCCATGCCGGAGGCGCTCACCGACCAAGCAGACCGCACCGTCGGGCAGATCGGCCTGGGATACCAACGCCAACTCGCCTTCGCCGCAGCATTGGGCCACACACCCGAACTGCTCGTGCTCGACGAACCGACCTCCGGTGTGGACCCACTATCGCGGGCACGCCTGTGGGACACCGTCCACGAGAAGGCCGAATCCGGCGTTGGCGTCCTGGTCACCACGCACTACATGCAAGAAGCACAACAATGCGACCGGCTGGTCCTCATGTCCCAAGGTGCACAAGTCGCGGCAGGCCAAGAGACAGACATCATTGGTGACGCCACCGCCCTCGAAGTGGAAACCGATGACTGGCGAGCCGCCTTCGCCGCACTCTCCGCGGCAGGCCTGCTCGTGTCTCTCGCCGGCACCCGCGTACGGGTCGTGGACACGGAAGCCGATGCCGTGGCTGCCGCACTCGCGGACGCGGGCCTCACCGGCACCACCAGCGTGGCGCACGCCACCCTCGAAGAAGCGATGGTGGTGCGCGAACGGCGCTAGCCACTCGTCACAACACAAGAGCGCCGGTGCCCCTCCCTCCCTGGAAGGCACCGGCGCTCTCGTGTGCTGTGCGCCTTACCTCCACGCGAACGTGAAGTCTGCCAAAGGCGCGTGAATGAACGGCCTAGTCGTCGTCAGCTTTGCCCGACTCCATGCCGTCACGGATTGCTGCCATCACGCCAGCATCGGCCAGTGTGGTGACGTCACCCACCTCGCGGTGCTCGGCCACGTCACGCAACAGGCGTCGCATGATCTTGCCCGAACGCGTCTTGGGCACTTCCTTCACCACCAAGATGGTGCGCGGCTTCGCCAACGCGCCAATCTCCTTGCGGACCTGCTCACGCAGCGCCACCGCAATGTCGTGGCCGTCAGCACCGGCGCCTTCGGAGTCGTCGCGCAGCACCACGAACGCCACCACAGCTTGGCCGGTGGTTTCGTCCTTGGCGCCCACCACGGCAGCCTCCGCCACCCACGGGTGAGACACCAGCGCGGACTCGATCTCCGTGGTGGACAGACGGTGGCCTGACACGTTCATGACGTCGTCCACACGGCCCATGAGCCAAATGTCGCCATCGGCGTCACGCTTGGCCCCGTCACCAGCGAAGTACAGGCCCTTGAAGCGGCTCCAGTACGTCTCCTCGTAGCGTTCGCGGTCACCCCACACGCCACGCAGCATTGACGGCCACGGCTGATCCAACACCAGATAGCCGCCACGACCAGGACCCACCTCGTTGGCATCGTCATCCACCACAGCGGCAGACACGCCCGGCAACGGAACCTGAGCCGAACCCGGCTTGGTCGCTGTCACCCCAGGCAGCGGAGCGATCATGATCGAGCCCGTCTCCGTCTGCCACCAGGTATCCACGATGGGGCAACGGTCACCACCGATGACGCGGCGGTACCACATCCACGCTTCAGGGTTGATGGGCTCACCCACGGACCCCAGCAGACGCAGCGACGACAAGTCGAACTTGTTTGGGATCGCCTCGCCCCACTTCATGAAGGTGCGGATAGCGGTGGGAGCGGTGTAGAAGATCGACACCTTGTACTTCTCGATGATTTCCCACCAGCGGCCCTCGTGAGGTGCGTTCGGCACACCTTCATAAAGGACCTGAGTGGCGCCGTTGATCATGGGGCCGTACACGATGTACGAGTGGCCCGTGATCCAGCCCACGTCCGCCGAACACCAGTACACGTCCGTCTCCGGCTTCAAGTCGAAGACAACCCGGTGCGTGTAGCTCGCGCCCGTCAGGTAACCGCCGGTGGTGTGGAACAGGCCCTTGGGGCTGCCCGTCGTGCCCGAGGTGTACAGAATGAACAGCGGGTGCTCAGCCTCCACCATCACGGGGGAGTGCTGGTCCGATGCCGGTTCCACGACATCGTGCCACCACACGTCACGGCCGTCAGTCCAGGCAGTGTCCTGACCGGTGCGCTGCACCGTCAACACATGCTCCACGGAGGCCGCCTCAGTGGGGTGAGCTTCCGACGGGGCCAACGCAGCATCCACCAGCGGCTTGAGAGCCAGATGGGAGCCACGACGGTTTCCGCCGTCCGCAGTGATGACCAGCTTGGCCTGCGCATCGTCGATGCGCTGACGCAGGCTGTCAGCGGAGAAACCGCCAAACACCACCGAGTGGATAGCGCCGATGCGGGCACACGCCAGCATCGAGATAACAGCCTCAGGGATCTGAGGAAGATAAATGGCGACGCGGTCGCCCTTGGTCAGCCCGAGTTCTTCCAGCGCATTCGCTGCCTTGGAAACCTCGCGCTGCATGTCTGCATAGGTGAGGGTGCGGGTGTCGCCCGGCTCTCCCTCAAAGTAGAAGGCCACGCGATCACCGCGGCCCTCACGTACATGGCGGTCCACCGCGTTGTCACACGCGTTAATGGTGCCGTCCGCGAACCAACGCGCAACGGGAGCATCGGACCAGTCAAGAACCTCAGTGAAGGGGGTGTCCCAGTGGAGGTGTTCGGCTTGTTCACGCCAAAAGCCCAGGCGGTCGGCCGCGGCTTGGGTGTACATCTCTGCACGAGCGTTAGCTTGCGCAGCGAACTCAGGAGACGGCGGGAAAGAGCGCGTCTCGGTGTACAGGTTCTCTAGAGTCTGGGCATCGTTGACCATGCCGGTCACTCTAGTTTGTAAGGAACCTTTCGTAAAATGTCGACCAGGGGTTTGTTAGGTTCCCTGGTAGATGGTCAGTTTTAGGACTGTGGTCCTGTGAGTAAACGCGTTGCGAAAATCGAGATGCCGGGATGAGGCGGGTCGGGCGGCCCCGCATCGGCACCGCGCCGCCGCCGCTGCCGCTCCGCCGCCGCTGCCGCTCCGCCGCCGCTGCCGCTCCGCCACCGCATCGGCCCGTCTGTGTCCCAAACTGACTGAAGTTCTGCTGGTCACCGTGGTTGGTGCCGGCGTGTCGGGATCGTCGCGCGAGCATCTCAGTCGCTTTGGAACGCCATAGCCAGCCACAGCGCGCCCCAGTCAGCCACCGGTCGCGGCACAAGGTCTGGCTTCCCCGCGCGCGAAGGCCCGGACCGTGTGACGATGGCTGGATGAGTGGAGCAGAAGGATATGACTACCGGACCCGCACCAATGGTGAGGTGGCGATCTTCCACCACGGCAAACTCGCCAAGCTGATGCGGGAGCAGGAGGCGCAGGAGTTCTTGGGCGCCGTCAAGGATGGCGACGCGCAGGAAGTGATGGCGCGGTTCGTGGGCTTTGACGGGCAGGCTGAGCGGCCCGGTTCAACGGGGAAGCACCCTGCGGCCGATGCGTTGCACGGCAATGGAGAGGCGCACGGCCATCAGGACTTCCGTCGCAAGACGGGCTGAGGTGACGCCGAGCGGTGCGGCTTATTCGACGGTGAACTCGTATGCCTCAGAGATCGCGATCGTGGGTTCTGCGTCAACGATGTAGGACTCGGGAACGTCGCGTTCCAGTACTTCCATGAGCACGTCCTGCGGGACGTCGCACAGGAGTTCGGTGCCGCCGTCGGGGGTGTCGTTTTCGTCGCAGTACGGCGCGATGCGTTCGTCGCTGGCCAGCGGCGAGTAGCCGGCTGTGTATTGCAGGAGCGCAAGGTCGGTGATGCCTTCTTCTGCGAGCACGCGGGCCGATGCTGCGGGCTCGCCCATGATGATGGGGCTCCACGCGTAGACCTTGTAGTTTCCTGCGGGCAGGTCTTGGTGCTCGGCTTCGAACTCGGCCGCGATCGCGTACTGGGCGTCGATCTCTTCCTGGGTGGCGTCTTCCCAGTTGAACTCGCTGAGGATGGAGTTGAGTTCGTCGGCGATGTCGCACAGCGAGGCGCCGGTCATGTCGAGGTCGGGCCCTGGTGTGGAGGGGCTGGTTCCTGCGGTGATGAACAGTTGGGGGACAAACTCGGTGCCCCAGTTGGGGGTGACCACCACGTCGTCGCGGGTCACGATGATGCCGCCGGACTGGGCGAGGAATGCGCTGATGCCGTCGGATTCGGACGTGAAGGCGACGCGTGCGCTGGCGCCGGAAGCACTGTTTTCGACTTCGACGATGGGGGTGATCTGGTTGCCTGGGGTGACCTGGGCAGTCCACTCTTCGCCACAGGCGGGCGGAGTGAAGAGTTCCTGTCCGTCCGCGACGACCTGCGCGAGGTCAAAGGTGAGTGGCACGGTGGGGCCTGCGGGTGCGGTGGTCGGGTCGCCTGATGCGGCGGTGTCCTCGGGTGCGAACAGCCATTTCACTCCGAACCAGCCCACTGCGGCTGATGCTCCGGCGATCGCTACTGCGCCAACCACCATGAGCCCCTTGTGCATGGCTTCCCAACTTCCCGGCGCATGCGTGCGCCCCGCGTACTTCTGTGGTGTGAGGCACAAGGATACGGGGACTATGTGTCAATCGTGTATCCGCTTTGCGAAGGATGTGGATACAGGGGTGTCCCCGACGCGGATCCGTGTCAGAGCCACGCCTCTACCTCTATAGATAGGGACGATGCGCCACGCGGAAACGTTGTGTGGGTCTTGTCACTCGTCTTCGCGGTCGGGGGCCGGGCGGGTGAGCATGGCGACGCCGACCACGATTGCTGCGACGGCGAGGACGCCCACGAGGATGGACTTGGTGGGTGGTCCGGAGTGGAGGCCGACGGGTTTCTTGAAGCGAAGGTTGCCCCAGCCGTACTCGATTGCGGCGCGGCGGAGGTTGCGGTCTGCGTTGACGGTGAAACCGTGGCCGACGACGTTGAGCATGGGGGCGTCGGTGATGGAGTCGGAGTACGCGTAGGACCGGTGGAGGTCGTAGCCGCGCTGTTCGGCGAGTTCGCGGATCGCTTCTGCTTTGGCTTCGCCGTAGTTGTAGAAGGTCACTTCTCCTGTGTAGAAGCCCTTCTTGACCTCGAGTTCTGAGGCAATCACGGCATCGGCGCCCAGGAGTGCTGCGATGGGTTCCACGATGTCGCGGACAGAGGCCGACACGATGACGACGTCGCGGCCGTTGGCCTGGTGGCGTTGGATCAGGTCGAGAGCCTCGGCGTACACGACGGGGTCGATGTGTTCGTGGACGGTTTCAGAGACGATGCGCTTGACCTTGGCGACTTCCCATCCTTTGATGAGGTCGGACAGTGCGTCGCGCAGGCGGGTGGTTTGGCGTTCGTCCGCCGAACCGACCAGGAACAAGAACTGCGAATAGGCGGTCCGCACGGCGTCGCTACGGGTGATGAGACCACCGTCGTAGAACGGGCGTGAGAACGCCATCGATGAGCTTGTCGCGATGATCGTCTTGTCGAGATCAAAGAATGCCGCAGACCTGTAGTGGGTCTTCTTGCGCGCCATGGCACCTCCTAGTCCGCACAGCCTATCTGCGGACTCTGACAGTGGCCAGGGCCGGGGTCCTGGCGGTGGCGTGTCGCGGCGTGTTGTCCCCAGGCTTGCGGGTCAGGGGGCGCTTTCCAGGGATCGGTACGCCGGCCCGATGCTGACGTCCGGAACCCGTCAGGCTCACCTCATGAGTGACAACAGACCGGCGTGGGCAGGCCCGTTGGCGGAGGTCCTGGGCCTTCCGGGAGTGACCGATGTGTTGGTGCAGGAACCTGGCGTGGCATGGGTGGATCGTGGGCGTGGTTTGGAGCGGTGGCCTGTGAACCTGCCCAGTGAGCAGGAGGTACGTGCGCTCGCGGTGACGATGGCGGGTGCGGGTGGGCGGCGGCTCGATGACGCCTCCCCGCTGGTGGACGCGCGCCTGCCTGATGGAACACGGCTTCATGCCGCGCTTCCCCCGGTCTCACCGAAGTGTGCGGCGATCTCCTTACGCCGTGTGCGTACCCGGGCGTTGAGTCTGGACGATCTTGCGGCGGGTGGCATGGTCAGTGGGGCGTCGGTGCCGTTGCTGCGGGAGCTGGTGCGGCGGCGCTGTTCGGCGCTTGTTACAGGTGCCACGGGTTCGGGGAAGACCACGTTGCTGGCGTCGTTGCTGTCGGAGGTTGACCCTGCGGAGCGAATCCTCATCATCGAGGAGGCGGGGGAACTGCAGCCCACCCATCCTCATGTGGTGCGGCTGGTGGAACGTCGCGCCAACATCGAAGGTTCTGGTGCGATTGGCTTGCCGCTGCTGGTGCGTGAAGCGATGCGGATGCGGCCTGACCGTGTGGTGTTGGGCGAATGTCGTGGGCCCGAGGTGCGGGACGTGTTGTCGGTGTTCAACACCGGCCACCGCGGTGGCTTCGCGACGCTCCATGCGAACTCTCCTGAGGACGTGCCCGCCCGGCTCACCGCCTTGGGGGCGCTCGCGGGCATGGATCAGCGCACCGTGGAGTTGCAGGCGCGGATCGCGTTTGACGTAGTGCTGCATGTGGAACGGGCTGCGGGCGTGAGGCGGCTGGCGAGCATCGCGGTGTTCGAGCAGGGGTCTGAGGGGCTGCGCTGTGTGGAGGCGTTGGGGTGGACGCCGCGCGGGTGGCGTCAGGGGGACGGTTGGGCGGCGTTGTCGACCGCGATTGGAGGGGTGCAGGATGCCGATGCTGCGTAAACGTAAGCCTGCGCGTGGGGTGCGGACGGGGGCTGCTTCCTTGCAGTCCGCCCAGTTGGCCGATGCCGTGGCGTTGTTGGAGTCCGGTTTGCCGCCGGAGCGGGTGTGGCCTGAGTCAGGGATCGCGGTTGACGACGCAGGAATGCCGGTCGTGGAGGGCGGGATTGCTGCGGCAGCAAGGTTGGCGCGCGATGGCGGCGTGCCGCTTGCGGGGGTGTTGCGGCGGGTGATGGAGGTGGAGCGTGACCGTCAGGACGCGATTGATGCGTGCGAGGTGGCGCTCGCGGGCCCGCGGATGAGTGCTCGTGTTTTGGCGTGGCTTCCGCTTGCTGGGGTGGGGCTCGCGACGTTGCTGGATCCGCGGGCGTTCACCTTGCTGTTCACGACGGCGATGGGGTGGGTGTTGTTGGCCCTCGGTGGCGGTCTGACGTGGATGGGCAGGAAGTGGATTCGGCGGTTGCTCGATGCTGCGACGCCTGCCCGGGGTGAGGTGTCGGAGCCGCTGGTGCTGGCTTTGGTGGAGGCGACGCTTGCGGCTGGTCTGGACACGGGCGGTGCGTTGCGCCGCGTGGGGGAGGTCGTGGGGGAGGTGGCACTGGCCGATGCTGGTGCGGCTCTGTCACGAGGCGTTCCTTGGGTGGTGGCCTGGGAACCGGTGGTGACGGGAAGTGCCGCCGACGCAGATGAGGGTGGTGGGGCGCGTGCGGTGGAGCGAGCGTTGCGGGCCCCTCACCGTTGCGGTGCGTCGGCGATGCCTGCGTTGCGTGCCGCGGTGGAGGACTCGGTGCGGGCGGCGCGGCGGGATGCTCAGACGCGTGCGGCGCAACTGGGGGTGACGCTGTCCTTGCCGTTGACCTTGTGTTTGTTGCCCGCGTTTGTGGTGGTGGGCATCGTCCCCATGGTCGTGGCAGTGGTGGGGTCCGTTGAGCTGCCCGACCTCTCCCAGGTGCCGTAGGTCAGAACGTGGTTCGGAACGTCAGTCAGAACCGGGTCTCGATGAAGTCCACCACGGTGGCCTCAAGCCCAGCGTCGAAGGAGTCCACGACGGGGATGAGGCGCCACTTGTCGGCCATGGTGCACGGGTGGGAAAGGCCCAACACGACCACATCGCCCACGGTGAGATCCGCACTGCCCGTCCGTACGAATGTGTGTTGATCGTTCATGGCATCCACGTGGGCGTCCGGCAGCGGAAGCTCGCCACCACCGTCACCGCGAGCGCCCTGAGTCGAGAACGCCGCCACGGGAACGGGAAGGCCCTCGTCGTAGGGAAGATCGCGTTTGCCTGCATCCAGGAGCACCAGGCCCGGCTCAGGAGCCGAGACCACGCGGGCAAGTGCGCGTGCCGCAGGCACCAGCCCGCCTTGCCACCGGGTGTGGTCAAAGGGAGAAACGTCGAGGTAGTGGCCTTCGTCATGAAGAACGTAAGCGCCGCAGCGCACCACACCCCGCATGCCCGCAGCGACGGCCGGTTCTAGCGCATCGGCCACCGCGTCGGGGTAGGCAGAACCTCCTGCGGTGACGATCAGCGCCTCGTTGCCTACGCGCGCCTCAATCGCCAAGTCCACTAGGTCCGTCACATAGGTACGGACGGTTGCCAGGGCATCGGCCCCACGCCCGTGAGTGATGGCACCTTCGTAGCCCGCAATCCCTGCGAGTTTCACGCCCGGGGTGTCATGCACCAGGCGTATCAGGGAGCGCGCATCGGCCATGGTTCGTGTTCCGGTGCGGCCGCCGGGACGTCCCAACTCCACCAGCACGGGAACCTCACCGGACGCGGCAACCCCTGCCGCGCCAAGCAACTCGACGCTGGTTGGCGAGTCGACCCAGGACATCACCTGGGTCGACTCGCCCTGGTGACCTGCCAGCCACTGAGCGGTGTGCGGATCGGCAACCTGATTGGCAAGCATGACCGTGCTGATGCCGGACTCCACGGCGATGCGGGCCTGCCACGGCGTAGCTACCGTGATCCCGCTCGCCCCGGCATCGATCTGCTCGCGCCACAACTCGGGCGACATGGACGTCTTGCCGTGAGGCATGTGCTCCAAGCCCCGCTCGATCGCCCAGGTGGCCAGGAAGCCGATGTTGTGTGTCAGTCGCTGGCGGTCGACCAGCAGCAACGGCGTCCAGAACTCGTTGACGCGGGGGAGCCGTGTGAGCACGTCCTCGACGTTGAGACCCACGGCCCACGCGGGTAGCGACTTGTCGTCGCCTAGCACGCGTGCCCTGTCAGCGAGTGTCATGGTGCCGCTGCTCGTCTTACTTGTCGCCGATGTAGGCGACCACGTCGATCTCGACCAGGATGTTGGCCAGATCGGAGCCCACGGTGGTGCGCACCGGGTAGGGCTCGTTGAAGCGCTCGCCGTAGGCGCGGTTGTACTCCGCGAAGTCACGGTCCAGACGCTCCAGGTGGGTGGTGACCTTCACGACGTCGTCGAGGGTGGCGCCGTGGGCGGCCAGCACTGCTTCGACGTTGGTGAGGACCTGGTGGGTCTGCTCGTAGACACCGCCGGGAACGACTTCGCCGGTGGCGGGGTCCTGCGGGCCAAAGCCTGCGGTGTACAGGAATCCTCCAGCAACGACGCCGTGGCTGTAGGGGCCTGCAGGCTTGGGGGCGTTTTCGATCAGGACGGCTTTCTTAGCCATGTGTTTCCTCCTAGATGTGTGTGCGAGGGGTGAGTGGTTATCCCAGGGCTTGCGCGATGCGGGTGGCAGCGGCGGTGAGGGATGGACGGTGGCGGGCAAGGGCATCGGCTCCGTCGACGTCGCGTAGCGAGGTCATGGAGACCGCGCCGACGACGCCGTGGGACGCGATGATGGGGACGGCTTGGCAGCGGACAAAGGACTCGAACTCGCCGTCGTCGATGGCGTAGCCCTGCTGGGCGATGGTGGTGAGTTGTTCGTCGAGTTTGCGGCGTGACGTGATGGTGGTGGGGGTGTAGGTCTTCCACGTGACGTCTTCGAGGATTTTGTCGCGTGACAAGGGGTCCAGTCGGGATAGGACTGCTTTGCCCGATGCGGTGCAGTAGGGGATGACGGCGCGTCCTACTTGGGAGTAGAGGCGGATGCCGCGGGGGTCTTCGCGTTTGTCGACGTACACAATGGCGTTGTCGATGAGTGCCGCGAGGTGGACGGTGCCGCCTACTTTGTGGTGCAGGGCGTCGATGATGGGGCGGGCGGTGTCGCGCAGGTCGATTTGGTCGAGCGCTGCTTGGGCCAGGGATATGAGGCGCACGCCGAGCCGGTAGTCGCCGCGGGCGTCGCGGCGTAGGAGTCCCGCTTCTTCGAGGGAACGGAGTTCGCGGTACATGGTGGTGCGGTGGACTCCAAAGTCCTCGGCGAGCGTGGTGATGGGCTGGGGTCCGTCTGCGAGGCGGGTGAGGATCTCTGCGCCCCGGGTGACGCTTTGAGTCATCGCGCTGCTCCTGTTCTGCGCAGGCCGCGTCCGGAGAGGCTGCCGGTGAGTTCGCCGTCGGCGAGGACGGGGTCGCCTGCGACCAGAACATCGTTGATGCCGCAGGCGGTGCGTCGGGGGTTGTCGTAGGTGGCTTCGTCCCTGACTGCGGACGGGTCGACGACGGCGATGTCCGCGATCCAGCCGGGCCGGATGGCGCCGCGGTCTCCGAGTCCAAAGCGTTGTGCCGGGCGTCCGGAGAGGTGCATGGCGGCCCCGGCCCACGTGAAGGAGCGGCCCACGAAGGTGGACAGGAAGCGGGCGAAGGCTCCGAAGGCGCGGGGGTGGGGTGAGCCGCCCAGGACGATACCGTCGGAGCCACCCATGAACGCGTCGTGGGAGAAGAGCTTGGCGAGGTCGGAGTCGGGGCGTTGGTCGCGGACGGCCATGACTGCGCTGACTTCGAGGCGGAGTTCGATGAGGAGATCGAGCACGGTGTCGACGACGGTGGATCCGATGCGGCGTGCGACTTCTTCGAGGGTGAGGCCTTCGGTCCACATCCAGTCCAGGTGGGGGGCGTGGGCGATGGTGATCATGGACGGCCAGGCGGGGCCGAGGCTCGCTTTTTGGGCGACTTGGGGGAACCATTCGCTTTGGAGTCGTTGGCGTTCGGGTAGGCGCTTGAGGCGTTCGACGGCTTCGTTGACGTCGAGGGCGCTGTATTCGGGTGGCAGCAGTGCCATGGCTAGGAGGGTGCAGCCCCGGGTGTAGGGGTACATGTCGAAGGTGACGTCGTGTCCTGCGGTGGCGAGGGTGTTGAGGAGGCGGCGGCCTTCTGCGGCTTCGACGTGGAAGTGGGAGATGTGTCCGCGGACGCCGGTGCGTTCCAGGATGCGCGCGATTTCGCGGACGCCGAACTCCGAGTTGGCTTCGTAGCCGCCGCGCATGTGGGTGACGTAGACGGCTCCTGCTGCGGCGACGGGTTCGCATAGGCGGGCGATTTCTTCTGCGTCGGCGTAGAGGCCGGGGACGTAGTCCAGTCCAGTGGACATGCCGAGTGCGCCGTCGCTGAGGCCTTCTTTGACCATGCGTTTCATGGTGCTGAGTTGTTTGGCGGAGGCGCGGCCGGTGTCCATGCCCATGACGGCGTGGCGGACGTTTCCTACGGGGACGAGGTAGCCCACGTTGACTGCGGTGGTGCCGTCGTAGCTGGCGAGGACGTCGCGGACGCGGAGGCCGGGGGCGTCTTCTTCTGGTGTGGCGAGGGTGGGGTGGTCGCCGTTGATGGCGGCGAAGTAGCGCGAGGCCCAGGCGGTGTTGCCGGGGGCGTAGGAGACGCCGTCTTGCCCGGTGATGACGGAGGTGACGCCTTGGCGGAGCATGGCGTGTTGGACCTGGGGGTCGAAGATGGCGCCTTCGAGGTGGGCGTGGGCGTCGATGAAGCCCGGCATGATGAGCCGGCCGGTGCAGTCGATGACGGTGTCGCGGGAGTGTTCGTCGACGTTGCCGACGCTGGTGATGCGTTCGCCTTCGATGGCGACGTCTGCTGAGCGGGTGCCTTGGCGTAGTCCGTCGATGACTGTTCCGCCTCGTAGAACGATGCGTCGGTGAGCCATCACGCCTCCTGTTGCAACATATGCACAGCCTGTGCGTCCATCGCACGCTGCAACAGTATCCCGCGGAGGGCCGATGAGCCAAACCCGTTTCCACCCATCCCCAAGCCGAGCGGAATGTCCAGTATGTCCACAGATTCTCCGCGGGGCCAGCGCCACGCTGAGACCCGCGGCGACAGTGGTGACACGGCCGGAAAGTCCGCCCGTCAACCAAGGAATCAGCATCACCAGGGAGTCACCATGAACAGGAGTTGTCCATGAACAAAGTGCGCCGGGCCATTGCCATGCGCGAAGACGACGGCATGGCCACCACGGAGTACGCGCTCGTCACCGTCGCAGCAGCTGCCTTCGCGGGTTTGCTGATCGCCATCATCAAGTCAGACGAGGTCCGCGGTCTCTTGCTGGGCATCATCCAGTCGGCCTTCGGATGAGTGACCGCGAGCGCGGGTCCGTGACCGCCGAGTTTGCCTTGGTGCTTCCTGCCGTGGTGTTGGTGGTGGGGCTGGTGTTCGCGGCGTTGGGATGGGCCGGTCATCGCCTGGCGGCGCAGGATCTTGCTGCGCTCGCGGCTAGGACTGCGGCTGTGGAGGGCACAGGTGCGGCTGAAGCCGCCGTGGCACAGGCACGGGCCGATGCCTCGGTGACCTTTTCCCATACCGCTCCGTGGGTGCGGGCAACCGTGACGCTCGATGGTGCGCCATGGTTGCCCGCTGCCACGGCTGTGGTCACGGCAAGGACTGAACAATGAAGCCGGTGCGATGAGCGGGCCGCGCGCTGATGACCGTGGTGCTGCCGCGGTCGCGATGGTGGGGGTGCTGGTCGCGGTGATGGCGCTTGTGGCAGTGATCGTGGGTGCCGCTCAGGGGTTGTCGTCACGCTCGCTCGCACGGGCCGGTGCCGATCATGCTGCGCTCGCAGCGGCGTTGGTGGCGCGTGATGCCTGGGCACTAGCGCAGCCCGCACAGGGGGTGGCGTGCGCTGCGGCTCATGAGGCGGCACGCCTGAATGGGGTGGTCGTGACGGGCTGTGTGGTGGAGGGTGCGGTCGCGACTGTGAGCGTGACCGCGGGGGCCGGCCTCACCTCCGCTAGTGCGCAAGCGAAGGCCGGCCCCCAATGGTCGGGCACGTCACGAGGACCTACTGGCTGACAGTGATGGTTCCCAATGATGTCCACATCTGCAGCTCTACCCAGTCGTACACCTCGGGTGACGCAACGTCGTCTCCGTCGATCGGTAGCGGCTTAACCGCCTCCGACGTTCGGGCAAGGTCCTCCAGGGGGCTGACCAAGCCGTCCTCCATGGGCATGTCATACGCCACCATCGGCGGAGTGTTCGACACGCTCACTGCAGTGGACGCCAGCAGGGTGTAGAACCCTGGCTCCACATCGCCCGAGTCCGCGGAGTCGCACCGGCTCACGTCACGCCACACATACTGACCCTTCACAGTGCCGCCGGCGTCAAGTACCGAACCTTCGGGGCCGGGCCAGATGGTGATCTCCGGCATGCCCGCGGCCGTTCCACCTGAACCACGGCCGCCCACATCGGTCAACCAGCCTTCGGCCACCACGACACCGTTACGCACCAAATGCAGCGTGGGTTGCGCACCCCAGAAGTCATACAGGTCGTACGGCGAAACATTGGTGACGGATGCCGTCACGCTCGGGTTGCCGTCCACCATGAACCCGTAACTCACCGCAACAGTGGATGGCGCGTTGACGTCGATCTCCAGCAACTCCATGGTGGAACTGGTCGCAGGGAACGTCGCAAACCTGTCATCGCCCCACGCACAGCCATACGAGACGTACTGGTTCTCAGAAGGATTGTTGATGACCCACCGGGACGTTCCAGACGCCATATCCCACGCGCCAGCCTCCGACGCCGCATACATCTCGCGCACAATCTCCGGGGTGAGAGCACCCTCAGGCAACGCGGTGTGCGTAGGTTCAGGCAAGGGGACCGGATCCACGCTCGGGTCTACGCCCGGCTCCTCCGTGGGGCCGGGGAGCGGCTCAACCGGGGTCAGATACTCGCCAAAGGGATCGTCAACTTTTTCACCCTCAATGGTGAGCTCCACCGGGTCTGCCGCCACACGGAAGACCTCCCAGCCCAGACTTGGTGCCGGAAGCGCAGCATCCGTTCCCTCGCCCGCGGCCTCGCCCATCGGCTCAATGGTCTCTGCAGGCGACGGCTCATCCACACTGGGCTCAAGCGTGTTGGCCTGATCGTCGGGGTACGCCAGCGTTTGAGCCACGTGAACCTCATATGTGCCGGCGGGTAGTGCAGCCCCATCCCAGCAGTTCACCGGGGTGATGAGCTGCCACGACTCCAGTGACGAAAACTCGGTGGCAGGGTCCAAACGCTCAAAGACGCTGCCGTCTGGGAGGTACGGCTCATCGGCCGGTCCGAAAGCCAACGGCGAGGGCTGCACCATGCTGCCCACCACCAGGCCGTCCCACGTAATGATGTAGTCGGCGCCAGCGATCAGGTCCACCGGCTGGGACGCGGTGATGGTGACAGGCACGGTGTACTCGCCACCGTCAGTCTCAATCGCCCCTGCCTCAAACGTCACCCCGGAGGTATCGCCATACGTCCAGGCGCCGTCCGCAGGATCAAAGTCGCTGCCGCACACCCACTGCTCAGCCAACCTGGTGTCACCGTCTGCGGAGTACAAGTCCATGGACTCCTCACCCGCAGTCGCATCCCAGCTTTCCTCCGCCGCCGTGTCCAGTGCGGAGTCCGCCGTCGCCATCGCTTCATCAGACATGGACGACGACGTGGGAGCCACGCCCCACAAGCCCAAACCCAAGACCGCGACCGCGCCCACGCCCACCGTGCCATTGGCCGCAGCATGAAGCCTGCGGCTACGCACCGCCCTGGCCGCGGCATCGGCCGTATTGACCTGCACCCCATCAATAGGCGCACGGTCAGCGGTGGACCGCAAAGCATCTGACAGCCTCATGACTGACTCCTTCCCACCACGTCAGCCCAGTCGTCCTGGTCTGCGTGAGCGTCTTCCAAGGGACCCAATGCCAGCTCCAGCTGACTTAGGCCATCACTCAAGTAGCGCTTCACTGATCCGTCGGCCAGCCCCAGTTGGCGGGCGATCTGCGGGACGGTGAGGTCATCAAAAAACCTCAACACCACACACGCGCGGACCCGGGGCGGCAACGTCGCGAGCGCCGTCGCCACATCGGACCCCGCTTCCACTTCCCCAAACCGGTCAGGCGTGGTCTCCTCAGGACGGAACAGGTGCTGGACACGCTGCCAACGCTGGGTGCGGCGGTAGCCATCGATGTAGGTGGAAGTAATGGCCCGCCGGACATAGCCCTCAGCCTTGGTGACCGTCAGTCCAGGGCGTTCGCGGCTAAACGTCCGCACTAACGCATCCTGAACAAGGTCCTGCGCTTGCACAGGGTTGCCGCACACCAGGTAGGCATATGACAGCAGGGCGCGTTCTCGATCCCGCACCAACTGCTCCATGGTGTCTCGCCACTGAGCGTCTCTCCCACGAGCCATCAGGTTCCTCCGCCACGATGATCAGCACTACTGGTTGATTCGCAATGTCGACGCACGAGGTGGGGAAAACGTTGGGTCATACCTCGCCGCGTTCCCCATCGTCCCCTAGAGTGACGGCATAACCAGGAGGGTTGCACAGCGTGGTGCAAGCCCGTGAGCTTCGTCAGGGAGGACGAATGCGCACATTAGTGGGTACTGACGTTGAGGTTGGCCAGAGCAACCTGGTCATCGTGGGCGTGATCGCCGCGATCGCCGTGGCGGCCTTAGTTTTCTCATACGTGTTGCGACAGCAAGTGCTGAAAGCCGCCGATGGCACTGAACGCATGAGAGACATCGCGGGTGCTGTTCAAGAGGGCGCGTCCGCGTACCTGAGCAGACAGTTCCGCACCCTGGTGTTGTTCGCTGCGGTGGTGTTCTGCCTGCTGTTCCTCCTGCCCGGTGATGCCGGCGTGCGAGTGGGGCGATCCCTGTTCTTCCTGTTAGGGGCCGGGTTCTCCGCCGCCATTGGCTACATGGGAATGTGGCTCGCGGTGCGCGCCAATGTCCGTGTGGCGGCAGCCGCCACCAAGCCTGACGGCCGTGCCGAAGGCGCCCGGATCGCGTTCCGGACCGGAGGTGCCGTGGGCATGTCAGTGGTGGGAATGGGCCTTGTGGGTGCCGCATCGGTGGTGCTGATTTTCCGTGGCGACGCGGCCGCCGTGTTGGAGGGATTCGGCTTCGGGGCCGCACTGCTTGCGATGTTTATGCGTGTAGGCGGCGGCATCTTCACCAAAGCGGCCGATGTAGGGGCTGACTTGGTAGGCAAAGTCGAGCAACACATTCCTGAAGACGATCCCCGCAATGCGGCAACAATCGCCGACAACGTAGGCGACAACGTGGGCGACTGCGCCGGCATGGCTGCCGACCTGTTCGAGTCCTACGCCGTGACCCTGGTGGCCGCACTGATTCTGGGCAAGGCCGCCATGGGCGAGCAGGGCTTAGTGTTCCCCCTGATCGTGACCGCGGTCGGAGCGTTCGTCGCTGCAGTTGGGGTGTTCATTACCAAGGTGCGCAAGGGAGAGCCCGGGCTGAAAGCGATCAACCGTGGCTTCTACACCGCGGCCGCCATCGGCGCGGTGCTCTCCGCCATCGCCGCCTTCGCGTACCTGCCCTCCTCGTTCTCTGAGTTCACGGGGTCCACGATCGCCGACGAGTCCGGCGACCCGCGCATCATGGCAACGGTGGCGGTGTTCGTCGGCATCGGCCTGGCAGGGCTGATCCTGTGGCTCACCGGTTTCTTCACCGACACTGCCAAGAAACCCACCCGCCGCGTGGCGGCCACCTCCCGCACTGGAGCGGCCACGGTGGTGCTGTCCGGCATCGGCGTGGGTCTGGAGTCCGCGGTCTACACCGCAACTGTGATTGCTGGTGCCGTGGTGGTGCTGTTCTTCGTGGCCGGTGGTTCGGTCGCGATGGCGCTGTTCCTGGTCGCGCTCGCGGGGTGTGGTCTGCTGACCACGGTGGGCGTGATCGTGGCGATGGACACGTTCGGGCCGGTGTCAGACAACGCCCAAGGCATTGCCGAGATGAGCGGGGAAGTCGATGAGGAGGCCGCGCAAATCCTCACCGACCTGGACGCCGTAGGAAACACCACCAAAGCCATCACCAAAGGCATTGCGATTGCGACCGCGGTGTTGGCAGCGACCGCGCTGTTCGGCTCGTACTCGGATGCCGTCACCCAGGCGCTGGCCGATGCCGGCGAGACCATGGCGGACTTCTCCTACGAGGTCATCAACCCGCTCACGCTCGTGGGCATCATCATCGGCGGCGCCACGGTGTTCTTGTTCTCCGGACTAGCCATTGACGCCGTCACGCGAGCCGCCGGCGCCATCGTCCTCGAGGTTCGCCGCCAGTTCCGCGAACTTCCCGGCATCATGACCGGCGAAACCCGGCCCGAGTACGGCCGCGTGGTCGACATCTGCACCCGCGACTCGCTGCGAGAACTCGCCACCCCGGGACTGCTCGCCGCAATGGCTCCAGTGTTCGTGGGATTCGCTTTGGGGCCGGGCGCGCTCGCCGGATTCCTGGCCGGAGCCATTGGCACAGGTGTACTGATGGCCGTGTTCCTGGCCAACTCTGGCGGATCCTGGGACAACGCCAAGAAGATCGTCGAAGACGGCCACCACGGCGGCAAGAACTCACCGGCCCACGAAGCGACAGTCATCGGCGACACCATCGGTGACCCCTTCAAAGACACCGCCGGTCCCGCCATCAACCCGCTGATCAAGGTCATGAACCTGGTGGCCCTGCTCATCGCCCCGGCCGTCGTGCTCGTGACGTACGGCAACGACGCCAACCCCGTGATCCGGTGGACGGTAGCGGGCATTGCCGCAGCGGTTGCCATCGTGACCGTAGCGATGTCCTCCCACCGAGCACACGCTGCCGGCATCGAGGACGAGACGGAAACGGAGCCCGTGGCAGCGGAACGCCCGTGAGCATTGACCCGTGGTGAAGGACCGGTACGGCATCATGGGCGCATGACGCAGTTCACCTACCCCGGCCCCGTATTCGCTGGACCTCCAAGCGTGGCACTCGACGTGCCCGACGGCTGGGAGGCCAAGCCTGGCTTGGGTCCTGCGATGACGTTCGAACACGCCGACGGCGGCAAGCTGGAAGTCCTGGTGACCCGGCTGCGGCCCACCGAGTCGCTCGACGACGCCGCCAAGCAGATCGCCGCGACCTTCGCGAAGCTCCCCGGATTCAAGGAAACCCGCCGGGAACAGACACAGATTGGCGGCCGGGCAACCTTCGACCTGGAGGCCCAGGTCAAGCACCCCGTCACTCGCAAGGGCTACTGCCAAGTGGTGCGGTACATCCTGGTGGAACAAGGTGAGACGCGGGACTTGGTGCAACTCATGGGCACCTGCCCCGCCGCGGTCGAAAGCGACCGTGCGCCGCAGATCCGTGCCATGCAGGACTCCGTGGAGATTGCCGTGGAGAGTGCGGCATGACGCTCGCGTGGAGCGCTGAGTCCCCGGCGGTGATCGTTCCCGTCCTGGGTGCTTCTGCCGGGGAAGTGGCCGAGCATTGCGCGCTGGTCGTGGCCGCGCGCCCGGATGTGATCGAGTGGCGGATCGATCCGCTGATCGCTGCCGGGGTGCCGCTTGAAGGGTGCCTGGCGGTGGCCCAGGACGTGGCTGAGGCAGCGGGGGACATTCCGGTGCTGGTGACGCTACGCACCGCCGCCGAGGGTGGCCTCGCGGACGTCGACAACGACTACTACCAGGATGTTCTTGTCACCGTTGTGGAGATGATGCGACCCGCACTCATCGACGTGGAAATGGCGCGGGCCACGGCGGACGCGGTGGTCGCGGCGGCTCACGCCTCTGGCGTCGACGTCGTGGGGTCCCGTCACCACTTTGACGGTACGCCCGCCCGCGAGGAGATTGTTGCCACGCTGGAAGACATGGCTGAGCGTGGCGCCGACGTCCCCAAGATCGCCGTCATGCCCCACACCCCTGCGGATGCGGTGACTCTGCTGGACGCCACCGAGCGTGCCAGCCGCAGCATCGGCGGTCCTGTCATCACGATGTCCATGGGTGAGTTGGGCGTCGTGTCTCGCGTTGCTGGAGGGGTGTTCGGCTCTGTGGCGACCTTCGCGATGGTGGGTCAGGCCTCTGCGCCTGGTCAGGTGGAGATCAATGCGTTGCGTGCTGCGATGGGCACCGTCCTGCCGGGAGCGCACACGAGCCGTCCCTGACATAGCCCCGGCGTGCGGCCCGGCGAGTCGCGGCAACACTCCGGGT
This sequence comes from Demequina sp. B12, assembly GCF_028823635.1. Classification (GTDB taxonomy): domain Bacteria; phylum Actinomycetota; class Actinomycetes; order Actinomycetales; family Demequinaceae; genus Demequina. The sequence continues at coordinate 39,145 of NZ_JAPEHU010000001.1, read as the reverse complement.
GCGGCGCGCGTGGCGTGTCAGGCACGGTACGCAGACGCGCCCAGCCCGCGCGTTCGAAACGTTGCGGATACACGCGAGTGTCACAATCCTGTCCATGATGACGACGTCACGCGCCGCCATCGCGGGAGGCGTGGTTGGTGCTCTTGTGGTGGTCGAAGCAACCTCTGGAGTGCTGCAGGGCTACTACACGCCACTGTTCACTGATATTGCCCGCAACCTTGGCATCCACGATGCCGACATCAACTGGTTTGAGGCGGCGCAACTGCTCCTCAGCGCCATTGTGGTGCCGGTGCTGGCACGGCTGGGAGACATGATTGGACACCGAAAGGTGCTCATCGGATCCCTGATCGTCACGATGATCGCCTGCTACCTCATCGCGTTTGCCCCCACCTTCCCGCTGTTCGTTGCTGCGTGGGCGCTGCAAGGGTTCTACGTGGTGTGGCTGCCGCTCAACGTGGCGATCATCTTCTCCAGGGCGCGTCAACAACCGAACTCTGCGGCGCTCACCCGCAAAGGCGCGGGCGTCATCGTGGTGGCCCTTCAAGCGGGCGCCATCGGTGGTGCGCTCCTGGGAGGACAAGCCGGTGCGCTCCTGCCGCTGTGGGGTGCGCTGCTCATCCCCGCCGTCATGGTCACGGTCGCGTTGGTGGTGGTGCTGTTCAAGGTTCCTGACACCGGTGTGCGCGGTGGCGGCAGCATCGACACGCTCGGCACGTCGGTGCTGACCATTGCGCTGCTGGCCATGATGGGCGGACTGTCGTTGGTGCGTGTGGACGGCATCACCACGTGGGTCGTGGGCATGGTGGCGATCGGGGTGCTGTTGCTGTGGGTGTTCGTCAAAGTCGAGCAGCGCGCAGAACACCCCTTGGTCGACATGAGCATGATGCGCAGCCCCTCGTTGTGGCCGGTGGTGGTGACCTCGGCGTTGTTCGGAGTCAGCGTGTTGGGCGCGCAGGGTCCACTGTCGACCTTCGCCCGTACCGACCCCACCGAGGTGGGATACGGCCTCGGTCTCACCAGCGCGACTGCGTCGTATGTGATCGGTGCCTACGTGTTCTCGTTGCTTGTGGGAGCTGGGCTGTTCGCGCGGGTGTCTGCCAAGTTGACGCCCCGTCTGGTCCTGATAGGCGCATCGGCCCTGGTTGCCGTGGGGTACCTGGCACTGATCCCGTTCCATGGCGGCGTCGCTGCGGTGGTGACGTGCATGGTGATTGCCGGGCTTGGGTCGGGTGCGTTGGTGGCTGCACTGCCCGCTGCCGCGGCGGCGGCAGCCCCGCCTCAGCACACAGGTGTGGCGACAGGGCTGACGAACACCACCAAGACCATTGGCGGTGCGTTCGCGTCGTCAGCGTTTGCGATCGCGCTGGTGACTGGCGCCACCACAGCCCTGGACGGCTCCGAGAGTGACGCAGGTTCGCTCAGCGGCTACATCACCGTGTGGGCCATCTGTGGCGGTACCGCGATTGTGGCCACGCTGTTCCTGTTTGTGGTGCCTAAGGTGGCGTTTACCTCGAGCGGTGATGCGCTCGTGGCGGAGGCGGGCGTGGAACTGGAAGGGAAGTCATGAGCATTCGGAAGAAGCGTCAGGCCGATGCCGCCACCGAGGTGAGCGAACGGGCCCAGCGGGTCGCGGAACACCTGGCTGCACTTGTCCGGGTGCCCACGGTGGCGCCGGACTCGTCGCGGCCGCTGACGGAGGCGGAAGAGGAAGCGTTCGCGCGCCATCGCGCACTGTTGCGCGAGTTCTATCCCGCGGTCTTCGCCGCTGCTGAAACCGAGATGGTGGGCCGGGCAGGGTTGTTGATGCGACTGCCTGGTGCGGCGACGGAGCGGCCTGTGGTGCTGATGGCACATCAAGACGTGGTGCCCGTTCCCCAGGACTGGAAGGCAGAAGGGTGGGAGCACCCGCCGTTCGATGGCGTGATCGCCGACGGCCGCGTGCACGGTCGTGGCACCTTGGACGACAAAGGCGCGCTCGTGGTGCTGATGGAGGCTCTTGAGGAACTACTCGCCGCAGGGTGGGAGCCCGCACGCGACGTGTGGTTGCTCTTTGGCGGTGACGAAGAGCAGCACGGCGCGTCTGCGGTCGCCGCCACGGCACTCCTGGAAGAGCGAGGGGTGGAGCCATGGCTGGTGCTGGACGAAGGTGGTGCTGTGGCGAGCGAAGCCTTCCCCGGTGTGGCCGCCCCGATGGCCGTGATCGGCGCATCCGAGAAGGGCGTCCTCACGGCAGAACTGAGCGTCGAGTCGCAGGGCGGGCATGCGTCCATGCCGCCGCGGCAGTCCGCTCCGGGGATTCTGGCGAAGGCGCTCGTCGCGGTCGAAAGCAATCCGTTCCCCGTGGGGCTCCATGACCTCTCCGTGGAGATGTTCGAAGGAGTTGCGCCCCACCTGCGCGGACCCAAGCGGGCTCTCCTGGGCCGAGCGCGGAAACTACGTGGCCCGCTCGCACGCGTGATGCCGCGTCTGGGTGCCGAGCTCGCAGCGATGGTCCGCACCACGGTGGCGATCACCATGGTGAACGGATCGCCTGCCCAGAACGTGTTGGCCACGCGTGCGACCGCGGTGCTGAACTGCCGGATTGCGGTGGGCTCCACAGTCGCCGCGACCGTGGCTCACCTGGAGTCTGTCATCGGTGATGAGCGCGTCGCGGTGAGTGTGGTGGAAGGCTCAGAGCCGTCGCCGGTGTCGCCCACGATCGGGGACCCCCGTTGGGAAGCGCTCGTGGACGCCGTCGGGGAGGCGTATCCCGATGCGGTGACCGTCCCGTACGTGATGATGGCCGCTTCTGATGCACGCCACGTGGCCCGCATTGCGCCTGCTGTGTACCGGTTCTCTCCGCTGGCGATGGACAAGCGCCAGCGTGAGGCCATCCACGGGCCCAACGAGAACGTCCAGATCGAGGCGCTTGAGCCTGGTGTGGACTTCTACCGCGCGCTGCTGACCGGCGCCGCTCTTGGAGGACTGACCGCTGCCGGGGGCGCAAGCGAGCCGTCCCTGACATAGCCCCGGCGTGCGGCCCGGCGAGTCGCGGCAACACGCCGGGTGCGGCGCGCGTGGTGTGTCAGGCACGGTACGCAGAAGCGCCAGCGCGGCTCGCGGGGCGTGACGCCAGGCCGCCGACTACCCTTGAACGCTGTGAGTCACCGCCCTCCCACCTTGAGAACCTCCGACGTTGCTGCCCTCCGCGCCGACCTTGAATCCTGGACGGTTGATGCCGTGCAGGACGTGGTGGGTGAGCGTGCCATGCGTGCCTACGGACGCGAGCAGGTGTTGCCTGGCCGGGTTGCGGCGCGGGACGCTGGTAATGACCGGCATGCTTTGCTCAGCCGGCTCTTCCTCTTTGGTGACACGCTGACGCGCGCTCAGGCGCAGGCGGCGCTGCCGGCATTCGGAGTGGATGCGGCGGTTGAAGCGGGGCTGCTCACCGCACAAGGTGCCGCGGACGACGATCAGGTGCGCGCGCTCGTCGAGGTGCGCCCCACAGCGGCCGCAACGGACGCGGGTGAGGTGAACTGGTGGGTCGCTCACGACCAGGGTGAGGCCGTCACCGGCCGGGCTGTGAACGAGGATCATGTGCTGGGTGTGGGCGGAGCGTCGAGCACGCTCGCCTCGATCACGATGCGTGCTCCGGTTGCTCGCGCGTTGGATTTGGGTACGGGGTGCGGCATCCAATCCTTGCATGCGTCCATGCATGCAGATCAGGTGGTCGCCACTGACATCTCTACGCGCGCGCTCGCGTTTGCTCGGTTCAATGACGCGCTGAACCGCCCTGGGCAGCGGGAGTGGGACGTGCGTGAGGGGAGCCTGCTCGAGCCCGTCGCGGGTGAGCAGTTCGACCTTGTGGTGTCGAACCCGCCGTTCGTGATTAGTCCGCCTGGGACGCCGCAGTTCGAGTACCGCGACGGCGGCTTGGAATGGGATGGCGTGGTGGCGGCGCTCGCGACCGGGGTGGGCAGGCACCTGAACCCTGGCGGGGTGGCGCAGTTCTTGGGTAACTGGTTGATCCGGGATGACTGGACTGAGCGGTGGGAGCAGTGGCTGGAGGCGTCCGAGGTTGAGCTTGATGCGTGGGTGATTCAGCGCGATGTCCTGGACCCGGCAGAGTATGCGGAGACGTGGCTGCGTGATGCTGGGGTGACTCGGGAGCGTGGCGAGTCGCGGTTCTATGCCGCCTATGAGGCATATCTGGCGGGGTTTGACGCGGCCGGGGTGAGCGGCATCGGCTTTGGGGCGGTGATGCTTCGCAGGCCGATGCAGGGCAAGCCCACCCTGCGCCGCTTGGAGGAGCACGAGGGGGCTTTGCAGTCGCCGTTGGGCCCGCATCTCCGTGATGTGCTCGTGGCGCACGACTGGTTGGCGAGTGCCACGGACGACGAAGTGCTGAGCGCCGCATATGTGGTGGCGGGCGATGTCACCAAGGAGACGTACGGCCGTCCGCTGCAGCATGAGCCGGAGCACATTCTGATCCGCCAGGGCGGGGGATTGGGGCGTTCCATCAAGGCGGACACCGCGCTCGCGGGGCTGGTGGGGGCGTGTGACGGTGAGCTCACTGCTGGGCAGATTGCGCATGCGCTGGCTGCCTTGTTGGACGTTCCGGTTGGGGAGATGGTGGCGGGGCTGGTGCCGGCGGTGCGAGACCTGGTGCGTGACGGGTTCCTGACCCGGGCCTGACTGGCGCGGGGCGGGAGGCCCTGGGCGCCGTGTCCGGTATTGGCGAAATATTCACCCGCGCCTGTGTGAGTGGTGTGCAAATAGCGCCACATGGGCCACCTTTACCTGATTGTTACATGCGCACGCATCTATTAAAGTGCCTGCTAAATGGCTGTGTGAACGATGCTGTGGGCACATGGTCCCGACCGTTTCGACTCAGTCGCTGTGAACCTTCATACAACCGGATACACAACCCCCGGAATGGAGAAAACAATGATTGCTCGGCTGCGTCTCTTGGCCGTTGTTCTTGCCGTTGTCGGTGTCTGATTCATTGGTGTGGGTGCCTTCGCGGCGCTCCAGGTCAAGGCTGGCGCAGACTCGCTTCAGGCGTTCTCGTCGGAACAGAACGTGACCCTCAGCTACAACGAGGATGGCGAGCTCGTGGACCGCGGCACCGTTGAAGGTGCTCAGGCCATCGTGGACCTCGTGGAGAACGACTGGAACTACCAGCTCAAGTCTTCGGAGATGGACCCCAATGACCCGCTCGTGAACACTGGTTCCGAGTACATGTACCAGATGGGCCTGGTGTCCTACCACACGCTCTTCGGCACCACCACGGTCGTCCTGGAAGAGGACGTCGAGTACAACGGCGAGACCTTCGCCGCCGGCGAGTACGAGGTTGAGACCGACGGCAAGTACTGGGCCGACTTTGACCGCATGCACCCCCTTGAGGGCCCTGCCCGTGCACAGGTGTGGAGCCCCACCGCTCACGCTCTGATTGCTGAACTGGGCGTCGGCTCGGTCACCGCGAACGTGCTGGACCTGGGTCTGGGCACCGCAGCGATCGCCGCTGGCCTGGGTGTGACCCTCGTGGGTACCGGCCTTGGCCTCCTGTGGGTCATCGCAGGTGACAAGAAGAAGGCAGCTCCCGCGGAGACTGCTACCGCCTAACACTTCAGATGGCGCCGGCGATGGCGCGGCGCGATCTGTAGTGACGCACAGGCCCGGAGCGGCCCCCACGTGGGGGTGGCTCCGGGCCTTCGTGCATTCCGGGTTCCCGGACGTGAGCAACGTCTCACGTGTTTTTTGTCTCATGGTCTTCGGGACCCGGGTCCCGCGATGGCGGGCCTTCCAGGGAGTTTCATGTGGGTGTCCCCAACAAACCCCCGCGGTTGAACCGCACTCCCGGAGGTTCGCCATGCCTACGCCCAGCGCCCGCGCCCTGCGCGCTCTCGCCATGCCCGTGTCTGCCGCGTCTACGGGTTCAACGTTCTACCCGGCGGTGGAGCCTCCCGCGGGCGCGAATGCTCATGATCTTGAGGTCGCGGAGTTCGTGCCGTTCTCTACGGCAGACTGGCCCGGCCACGTGGTGGCGACGGTGTACCTCCAGGGGTGCTCGTGGCGCTGCACGTACTGCTTTAACCCCAGTTGGCAGTCGTCTCAATCGGATTCCGCATGGCAGTGGGCCGATGTCGTGGCATGGATGGCGGACCGCAAGGGACTTCTCCATGGGGTGGTGTTTTCCGGTGGGGAGCCCACCCGTCAGTCGATGCTGATGTCCGCTCTGGCCCACACCAAGGAGATGGGCTACAAGACGGGACTTCACACGGCCGGCCCGTACCCGGCCCGCCTGCAGCGGGTGCTTCCGCTCGTGGACTGGGTGGCGATCGATATCAAGGGCACGCCTAACGACTACGCCGCGATCACTGGTGTGCCAATGGCGGGGGAGCACGCGTGGCGTTCGCTCGACATCTTGAAGGACTCCGGCACGGACTATGAGGTGCGCATCACCGTTGACCCCACGGTTCACACCCGCGACGGGATCCTTGGACTCGTGGACACTCTCACGTCACAGGGGGTGACGCGGGTGGTCTTGCAGGAGGCTCGTGCGGCGTTGGCGAACCCCGAGTATGCGGAGGCGCTGGGTGAACGTGGCATCACGGATGTGTTGACGCACGGCGATCTTCACCGCCTTCACGTCCGCTAGCCACAAGCGGCACAGCGGGCCTCAGCGCGGATCAGCGCAGCTCGGCAGCGATCACGTCCCATTCCCCGGGCCTGGCGACCATGAAGGGACGTCCGGGCAGTGCGGGGCGGTATGGCTCGCCGGTGTCGAGGTAGCGGGCTTCGAACCCCGCGGCGGTGCAGATCGCGGAGCCGGGCGCGTGGTCCCACGGCTTGGCGCGCGACCACAGCAGGAAGTCCACGTCCCCGTGAAGCAGGTCCCAGTAGTCCCAGCCGGCGCACATGCGCGGCTCCGTGTGCGTCCCCAACTGCGGCACGAGTACGTCAACCTTGGCCCGCAAGTCGTCAGGCATGAAGCGCGTCACGGCCATTCCGCGGAGCTGGCTGAGTTTGCGGACGCCACCGCTGGGCGCCACGAGCGTTCGTGTCACGCCGTCCGCTCCGGTGAGGCGTGCATCGGCCCCCACCACGGCGTCCACCAGGTTGCCGGTCTCCGGGTGCAAAATCCATCCCGCGTGAAGGTCGCCGCCTACCACGTGACTCACCATGACGGCGTAGTCTTCGCGGCCGTGGGCAAAGTTCCAGGTGCCGTCGACGGGATCCACTGTCCAGGCAGCATCGGCTGTCCCCAGGACTTCCGGAAGCGCAGGGTTGTCCGCAGTGGCTTCTTCGCCGACCACAGGGATGTCTTCAATCTCTTGCAGCAATGGCGTCAGTGCGCGTTCCGCTTCGACATCTGCGATGGTCACCAAGTCATTCGGGCCTTCCTTGGTGGAGATCTGAGACTCCGCCAAGGTGCGGAAACGAGGACGGATCAACTCGTCCGCGACCCGGCGCATGACATCGGAAACGGCATCAGCAGTCATGGCTCCATCGTGTCATGGAAGCCGTCGCCGCAAACCGGCCTCACATGCTCACGGCCCCGAAGTCCCAATAGACAAGGAGCCGTACCTATGTATTCTGTGAGCGTTCCGGCCCGACGGCAGGCCGCACCCAGTCTCCGCCACTGAAAGCAGGATTCCCCTATGACCCGCAAGCTTGTGATCGTCGAGTCGCCCACCAAGGCGGGCACGATCGGCGGCTACCTTGGCAGCGACTATGAGGTCGTGTCCTCGGTGGGTCACATCCGTGACATCCCTGAACCTCGCGACATGTCCGCAGAGGTGAAGAAGGGGCCGTACGGCAAGTACGGCGTCGACATCGACAGTGGCTTTGACCCGTACTACCAGGTGTCGCCCCGCGCCAAGAAGACGGTCGCGGATATCAAGCGCAAACTCAAGGAAGCCGACGAGCTCTACCTCGCAACCGATGAAGACCGCGAGGGAGAGGCAATCGCCTGGCACCTGCTGGAAGTGCTCAAGCCCAAGGTTCCGGTGAAGCGCCTCGCGTTCCACGAAATCACTCGCGAAGGCATCGAACGCGCGCTGGCAGCGCCCCGGGAAGTCGACATGGAAATGGTCGAAGCCCAGGAAACCCGTCGCATCCTGGACCGGTTGTACGGCTGGGATATGTCTGACGTGATGCGTCGCAAGGTGGGTCAGGGTTCGTCCGCTGGCCGTGTGCAGTCGGTGGCGTTGCGACTGGTGGTGGACCGTGAACGCGAACGGATGGCCTTCCAGTCCGCTGAGTACTGGGACCTCACCGCGCGCTTTACTGCGACAGCAGGGGCCGATGCTGGGGTGTCGTTTGTGGGCCGCCTCGCCAAGGTGGACGGCAAGCGAGTGGCCTCGGGTAAGGACTTTGACGACCGTGGCGTGTTGACCACTGACAAGGCTCACCACGTGACCGCCGCTGAGGCCGGTGCGCTTGCCTCGGGCCTCGCGAATGCGGACTTCTCCGTCGTCGACGTGACCTCGAAGCCGTACAAGAAGCGTCCTGCAGCGCCGTTCATTACGTCCTCCCTGATCCAGGAGGCGTCGCGCAAACTGGGCCTGGGTGCCCGGCAGGCGATGGGCGTGGCGCAGGCCCTGTACCAGCAGGGTTACATCACCTATATGCGTTCCGACTCCCCGTCTCTGTCCGCAGAAGCGACCAAGGCGGCCCGTTCGCAGGCCATCGAGTTGTTCGGCTCCGACGCGGTGCCTACCTCGCCGCGTGTCTACGCCTCCGGTGACACGAATGCGCAGGAAGCGCACGAGGCCATCCGCCCCGCCGGTGACCGTTTCCGCACGCCTCAGTCGTTGCGCTCCCAGTTGGGCGGCGACGAGTTCCGTATGTACGAGATGATCTGGAAGCGCACCCTTGCCTCCCAGATGGCTGATGCCGTGGGTACCACCTCCACCATCACTGTGGGTGCAACCTCCGCGGGCGGGCATGCGGTCGAGTTCACCAAGTCCGGCACCATCCTGACTTCCCCGGGCTTCCGTGCGCTTTACATTGAGTCCACGGAGAAGGCTCGTTACGAAGATGAAGAAGGCAAGCAGCCCGCCGACGGCGACGAGCGTTTGCCGCAGGTCGCAGCCGGCGACGCGGTGGACGCGGCAGACCTCGACGCTCTGATCCACACCACCAACCCGCCGCCCCGCTTCACTCAGGGCGCCATGATCAAGGAACTGGAAGACCGCAAGCTGGGCCGTCCGTCGACCTATGCGTCAACGGTGGACGTGATCATCGACCGCGGCTACGTGCGGGTCGACAAGCGCGTCCTGGTGCCCACCTGGTTGGCGTTCAACATCATCGCGCTGCTGGAGCAGCACTTCCCCACGCTCGTGGACTACGGGTTCACTGCCGAGATGGAAGCGGGCCTGGACCGCATTGCCGCCGGCGAGCGGTCCATGAAGGACTGGCTGCAGGAGTTCTACTTTGGTGGCGCAGACGCGCCGCAGGAGGGCCTGCGAGAACTGCTCGACAACCTGGGCGAGATCGATGCCCGCGCCGTCAACACATTCAACATTGGTGAAGGCATCACCGCCCACAACGGCAAGTACGGCCCGTACATCGAGCGTGTGGTTGAGGACGAAAAGCAGACCGCCTCCATCCCCGAAGACCTGCCGCCAGGCGACCTGACCGCCGCGAAGGCTGAGGAACTGTTCTCCACCCAAGGTGGCGACGAACGCATCCTGGGAGAGCACCCCGTGTCCGGCTTCACGATCGTGGCGAAGGCTGGCCGTTTTGGCCCCTACGTCACCGAACAGTTGCCGGAAGACGCCAAGGGCAAGCCCACGACCGCGTCGCTGTTCAAGACCATGTCACTCGACACCGTCACCCTCGAGGACGCGGTGCGACTCATGAGCCTGCCGCGCGTGGTGGGGGAGGACCCTGAGTCCGGCGAACCCATCACCGCGCAGAACGGTCGCTACGGTCCGTACCTCAAGAAGGGCACCGACTCCCGCACCATCGAGTCGGAAGAGCAGCTGCTCACCATCACGCTTGAGGAAGCGCTCGCGATCTATGCCCAGCCCAAGCGCGGGCGCGGCCGTCAGGCTGCCGCACCGCTGAAGGAGTTCGGCAACGATCCCGTGTCCGGCAAGCCCGTGGTGGTGAAGGACGGCCGCTTTGGTCCGTACGTCACTGACGGTGAAGTCAACGCCACCATCCCCAAGTCGGAAGCCGTCGATGCTTTGACTGAGGAGCGTGCATTCGAACTCATCGCGGACAAGCGCGCCAAGGGGCCCGCCAAGAAGCGCACCACCCGCAAGCCCGCGGCAAAGAAGACCACGACTCGCAAGGCTGCGCCCAAGAAGAAGTCGTAAGACCACCCCCACCCCAGACGTCCTGCTATCCGTTCTAGAAGTATGAGCAGGGGGATAGACGCGGATCCGCACCGGGCATCGGCGGACCTGGTGGCAGAAGTGTTGCGCGTGGCCGGAGTGCGCCTCGCGTCCTACGGATGGACGCTGACTGGGTCCGAACATGCAGGCGAGGAACTGGTGCAGGCGGCGCTCGTCAAGACGTTTGTGCGCCGCCGCAGGCTCACCGATGTTGGTGCCGCCGAAGGCTATGTGCGGGCCACGATGCGCACTATGCATATTGATGGTCTGCGCCGGGACACCACCTGGGGCAGGCTCAAGACCCGCGTGGTTGGCAACCCGGTGATGGCCGATGCCACGGCTGAGATCGAGGCTCGCGACGAGGTCTCGCGGGCATTGGCCACGCTCGCACCCCGAGTCCGCACCGCTGTTGCGTTGCGGTACTACGACGACCTCACCGTCGATGACGTTGCGGCCGCCATGAAGCTCTCGCCCGGCACCGTCAAGAAGTACCTTGCAGACGGTCGCGCCGCCTTGGCGCCACTCCTGGGGGTCCCCATCGATGAACCCGAATCCATTCCGGTGAAGGGAGGGCAGGCACGATGAACGACCTCTTTGACTCGCTCCACAGCCGAGCCCAGGAACATGGCACCGCCATGAGTGCCCGGCTCGACCCACAAGCAGCGGCACGCGCCGCGCATGGCCGCATCGCCCGCGGACGGCGCCACCGCGTGCAACTCCAAGCCCTCGCCGTCGTTGCTGCGCTCGGCCTGGTAGGTGCTGGCACCTGGCTGTCCCAGCCCCATCACCCCGAACCCGCTGCGGAACTGAAGTCCGCACGCATCGGCCAGACGGACATCGTTCCTGACGGGTTCGAAGGCATGGGGTGTTGGGGTGTGGGTACGGGCGCGCCGGCCTATGTCCCCTGGACCGAACCCGGCGTGACTATCGCGTCCGAAGACGTCCTCAACCTGGGGCTCGAAGTCGATGCGACCTACTACCAGTGGGGAATGCCGGGTACCGAAGGGGATGCGGAGGCCTTCGATCCCGGTAAAAGTCTGAACGCCGACTGGACCTTTGGAACCGGTGGAGACTCCGCCGAGGGCGCGTTTGGAGCACAGTTTGCAGTGTCCTGGGCAGGCGACGCTCACTACACCGTCGACGCAGTCGCGTTCCTCGTGGCAGACGGCCGAGTCGTCAGCGACTTCTATGGGTTCCAGACCCCGATCGTGGGCGACGTGCCCGCCACCGATGGGCGCGGCTACAACGCGGACACGCACACCACCACTCGGTACCAGACGGTCACCATCAACACCGCGAACTGCCTGCGCACCACCGACGAGACCAACCCCCAGGCGCTCGTTCCACCAGCAGACGCCGTGATGCACACTCTGGTCCAAGTGAAAGACGAACACGGCGTTCCCCTCGCCACCTACGTGGACGCCAACGGACTCGACGGACTCACCGTCACCTACCCCCAAGCCGTCGCCGCAGGACACGGTGCCAGCATCGACCTCGTCACCGACGATGAGGTGACCGCCATTCGTGCCGAGCGTGAGCGCATCGCCCCCGTCCCCTCGGCAACCCTGGATCTGGTCACGGCACTCGACACGTCCGGCCAGCCACTCAGCAGCGTGGGGTCCGGGCTGTCCGGCGTTCCGCTATGCGGAGTCGAGATGGCCAAACCGCTCGACCAGCCCGTCATCCCTGTCGCCGTCGACATCCCCGACCTTCCGGCATCGTTCAGCCGCGACGACTTCCAGCCGGTTTTGACCGACGATGGACTCGCGCAAGACGTACTCGCGGACGGCAACCAACCGGTGCCCACGGAGGCCACCCTGTACTTTGTCGACTCCGACGGAGACGCGGCGGGCTGGGCCTATGGCACCTACGTCAACGACAGCGGATCGACCACCTGGGAACTCCGCGACTGGTTTGGATGCACACAGACGGACACACTCGAGCCCGGCACCTACCGCGCCATCGCCGCCTCCACCGACCCTGCTGCGCTCATCGAACAATCTGACTGGACCACCTACTGGGACGTCTCGCATGCCAACCCTGCCGTATGGATGGACCTAGGCGACGTACGAATCGACTAGCGGCATCCTGGTCTTTGCCTCACACGGCAGGTAGGGTGCGGACCACAAGGGGGTGACCATGGACAGACGCACACGCATGCTGGACGCACTTGCCAACGATGCAGGCGCACGGCTGGGAGCCTTCGCATGGCTACTCGCCCACGATGACGAACACGCGGCCCAGCTCTTCAACGCAGGCCTCGACGGTGTCGCCACCCGTGTGCGAGTTCCCCGGTCCGTGGCCCGCGCAGAAGCCATCGCCCGTCACGCCATGGCGATGAAAGCCGCCACCGACGCCAGACGTCAGCGGGAAGCGCACCCCAGCCCCGCACCCGCGCGTGTGCCCAGCACCCCCATTTACGAACCGGACCTCGCCGCCTGGCTCCCACCCCACGAGACCGCGCCGCCGCCAGCCGCTCCGCTCGACGCTCCCCCTGCCAACGCACCTGCCTCCCAAGAGTCAGCGCCAGAACCTCCCGAGCAAGCATCGGCCCTCCGCACGCTGCCGCCTATGACTCGCGTTGCGCTTGTCCTCCACCACGCAGACCAGCGGAGCGCCCGGGCGATCGCACGCGTCCTGCGCACCACCGTCAACCGTGTCGAAGCCAGCCTCGAAGACGGCCGCGCCGCCATCGCTGAAGCCATGGGTGTTCCTGTCGACACGGTGGAGTACGTCAGCATCGGGGGTCACACATGAGCGACCTTGGAGATGCCCTCGAGCGCGTCGCACAAGAACCCGGAACGCGAGTTGCTGCCCAGCGTGACGAGACCGCGACCGTGATTGCGCGGACCCGAACGGCACGGACACGCCGCGCAATACAGACCGGGGTCGGTGCCGTTGCTTCCGTCGCGGTCCTCGCAGCGGCAGGATGGATGCTCGCCCCAGAACCGCCGCTCGGAGCGATGGCCGTCGCTGATGGTGTCGTCGCAGCGGTCCCGCCCCTCCCGCCGGAGCTCGAGGGCATGGGCTGCGACTTTGGCGCGCTCAACCCGTACGTGCCGTGGGCAGAACCAGGCGTCACCCTCAGTTCCGAAGACGTCAAAGACCTCGGCATCGAAGTCGACGCCACGGCCTACCTCATCTCCGGCCTGTACAGCGAAGAGCCTGAGGTCACCCCCGTCGATCGTGGACACGTCAGCGTCGACGGAAGCATCGCGGAGCATGGTCTGCGGGAGGAAGTCCTGCTGGTCGAATTCGACGTGCGCTGGTCCGGCGACGCGCTCTACGCCGTCGACGCCGCCGCGATCATGGTCGCCCAAGGACGCGAAATCTCTGCCCCCTCCAGTTGGGCCGGATCAGCCGTCCACGACGGAGCCTTCTCCCTGTCCGGCTCCCCCGCATTCGAGTACGACGCCGCCACCAACACCACGCGTCACGTCCGCACCAGCCACTCCAGCATGGAGACCTGCCTCACGGACTGGAACAGCGACAGCCACCAGTACGTCGACGGTCCCGCTCAACTCCACACCCTGGTCCAAATCAAAGACGAAGACGGCGTGCCCCTCGCAACGTTCGTTGACGCCAACGGCTTCGACGGAACCACCGTCACCGAAGTTCCCGACGACAACGCCACTCCCGTGGAACTCACACCCGTCGAGGACATGGAACTCGAACTCCTGCAACGAGCGCGGTCCGGCCTCCGGCCACAAGCCTCTACCGCCGCCGTCTTGCGCGACGCCGTCGAGGCGTATGGAATCCCGCTCGAACCCGGAACGGTGGGAATCACCACGGAAAACCGGCAATGCGCGGACCTGGGCAGCCGTCCCTTCGAGCAGCCACTCCTTCCCTTCGAGACCGCCGACACCACCTTCCACACCGACGGCATCCCCGAGTTTCCCTCGACCATCGCGCACAGCACGCTCACAGCCCGCACTTCAGGCTCCGGCACAGTCGAGTCCTCATACTTCGACGAGACCGTCGACCGCTACGAAGATCTCTACCTCCAATACGTGGACTCCACCGGGGTGGTCGTCGCCGGACACCAGGCCTACTACTCCCACAGCAGCAGTGGCGCCCACTGGGACATGCAGGACTACGGAAGCTGCCGCGAGCTCGATGGGCTCGTCGCCGGCGAGACGTACACCGTGATCGGTGACACGTGGCTGCAAAGCGACAGTGGAGTCCCCAGCGAACTGCGTGCCAACCTCCCCCGGGATCTCGCATGGTCCTTGGGCATGCGAATGGTGCTAGGCGACGTCACCATCGAGTAGGCCGCGGCCCCAGTTACGCTGGCTCCATGAGCAATGATGCCTTCGACAACATTCAGACCGCACCGGACCCCATGGAGGCTCCCGCGTTGAAGTGGGGAATCTTGGGCGCGGGCGGTATTGCGCGCAAGCTCGCGGATGCGGTGACGCAGTACACGCGGTCGGAGGTGGTGGCCGTGGCGTCCGCGTCGAGCCTTGCGAGCGCGCAAGCGTTCGCGGACGAGAAGGGCATTGCGCACGCTTACGGCTCCTATGCGGAGCTGCTCGCGAACCCTGAGATTGAGGTGGTCTATGTGGCCACCACTCACAACAACCATCACGAGCCCGCCATCTTGGCGATCAATGCGGGCAAGCATGTGTTGGTGGAGAAGGCGTTTACGCAGAACGAGGCGCAGGCTCATCTGATTCTTGATGCGGCGCGGGCCAAGGGTGTGTTTGTGATGGAGGCCATGTGGGCTCCGCATTTGCCGCACATGTATGCGATTCGGGACTTGATTGCGCGCGGGGCTATCGGCGAGCTGGTGTCGGTTCAGGCGGATCATGGTCAGGCGTTGACGCATGTGGAGCGGATGGTGCGTCCGGAGTTGGCAGGTGGGGCGCTGCTGGATTTGGGTGTGTATCCGTTGTCGTTTGCGCACCACATGTTGGGTTCGCCTCAGAAGGTGACGGCGCGGGGCCGGTTGCGTGAGTCGGGTGTTGATGGTCAGGTGTCGATGATCTTTGAGTATCCGAGTGCGCAGGCGATTTTGACGACCACGATGGAGGCGCAGACGGCGAATACTGCGCACATTGCGGGTACGGAGGGTGTGATCCGCCTGGACGGCATGTTCTATAGCCCTACGACGTTTACGGTGCAGCGCCTTGATGGTGCGACGTTCACGTTTGATGGGCGTGTGGACAACGGTTTCCAGTTTGAGGTCGCTGAGGTTGCTCGTCAGATTGCTGCGGGGAACGTGGAGTCGCCGCTGCATGATTGGGAGCGGTCGTTGGAGATCATGCGCCTGATGGATGAGGTGCGTGCGCAGATTGGCTTGGTGTATCCGAACGAGCGTTAGTCGCCGGTGATGACGTTGGAGGTCAGTTCCGCGATGACGTGGTGGCCTTGGGCGTTGGGGTGGTATCCGTCTGCGGCGAGGAGTTCTGGCCGGTCGTGGAGTGGTTCGCCTAGGTCGATGTAGGTGGCGCCGATCTCGTCTGCGGCGGCTGCGACGGCCGTGTTGACGGTGGTGAGGGCCGATGCTGTGGTGGCGTCTGGCCCTACGCCGGAAACAGCGTAGATGGTGGCGTGGGGGTAGGTGTCGCGCACGGAGAGGTAGGTGGCGCGTACGGCTGCGGTGATCTGTTCTGCGCTGGAGTCGAGGTCGTTGAGTCCGCCGGACAGCACGATGATGTCGGGTTCACTTTCGATGAAGACGGGGAGTTCTTCGCGGAACGTCGTGGTGCAGACGAGGCCCGCACGGGTGTAGCCGGCTCCGGCGCACCCGGCGTTGATTTCTTCCCAGCCGTGGGTTTGGGCCACGACGGTGGTCCAGCGTTGGGTGGCATCCGCTTCCGGGAGGGCGAATCCTTCGGTGAAGGAGTCGCCAAGGAACACGGCGGTGGGTGGTTCTGGTGGGCCTGAGCATGCTCCGATGACCGCGGCGCTTGCCACCGCGGTCATGATCTTCCATGCGTTCGCCACCATGCGTTTCCTACCCTCAGTCACTATTGTGCGCTGGTGGTGGTGCTGGGGTGAAGAGGCGTGTGGCGTGTTTCACAGATGTGCTGGGGCCTGTGGGGTGGGGGCTGGGGTGCGGGAGCGTGCGAGCCGTTGGCCGAGCAGTGTGAGCCAGGTGGGCAGGAGCACGATGAGTGCGGTGCGCTGCCACCAGCCGGCGGTGTCGACGAAGGTGTTGGGTGCGATGGTGAGGGCCGCGATCAGTGCGCTGCTGAGGAGCCCTAGTGCGAGTGATGTCCAGGCAAGTGGGCGCCACTTGGGGATGGCGCGCATCGTCCATGCGCCGGTGAGCGCGAGGCTGAATGCGGCTGCGGGCAGGGCCCAGCCGGAGATGTCGTGGAGTGTGGCGGCGATGGGGGTGTCGGCCGCGTTGGTGGGGAAGATGCCCAGTCCGATGAGGCTGACGCCGAGCAGTCCAGCGCTGAGTCCTGCCAGTCCGGCGCCGCGGATAGCGAGGAGGGTGCGGTGCAGGCTGATCGCCGCGGCGATCCATCCCAGCCCGAACACCACGAACGCGCTTTGTGCCCACCAGTCCCACGTGCCGGTGGTGTAGGTCTCAAGGGTGGTGCAGCAGGGGTCGAGGTCGCTGCGGACCAGGTGGAAGGTGAGAGTGGTGAGAACCCAGTAGGCCGCGGTGAGCGCTGCCGCGAGGCCAAGGAAGATGGTCCCCGCGGTGGGCCGTGGTTCGCCGTTCATGATGACCCCCAAACGTGATGGGCGCTGTGTCTTCAGGATACGTCGGTGCGGCCTCCTGTGGGTGGTGTGTGGGGGAGGGGGGCGCTGGTGTCGGTGCGCGCGGGTAGGTTGGTCGCATGGCTGGGTTCTTTGTGGTGTTTGAGGGTGGCGATGGTGTGGGCAAGACCACGCAGATCGACCGCCTTGCGGACGCGTTGCGTGGTGGGGGCAGCGACGTGGTGGTGACGCGGGAACCTGGCGGCACGGACCTTGGCAGGGAGTTGCGCCAGGCGATCATGCATGGCGGTCATGTGGCGCCGCGTGCGGAGGCGTTGTTGTATGCCGCGGACCGTGCGCATCACATTGCGACCAAGGTGCGTCCGGCGTTGGAGCGCGGTGCCGTGGTGGTGCAGGACCGCTACATGGATTCGTCGATTGTGTATCAGGGGGGCGCCCGGGGTTTGGGTGATGAGGTGGAGCGCATCTCGTTGTGGGCTACCGAGGGTCTGTTGCCTGATCTGACGGTGTTGTTGGACATGGAGCCGGCGGCGGGGCGGATGGATCGCGAGCTTGACCGTGTGGAGCGGGAGACGGGCGAGCACAAGTCGCTGATTCGTGAGGCCTTCGTGGCGCGTGCGTCGCTTGCGCCGGAGCGGTACGTAGTGGTGGATGCCGCACAGACGATTGATGAGGTTGCCGCCGATGTGCGGGCTGCGGTGAGCGCGGCACTGGAGGCTGCCGGCATGCCGGGCTTGCCCGTTGACGGCTTGGGTGTGGAGCCGTGGGGGACGCCATGACGGTGTGGGACGACCTGGTGGGGCAGGCCGATGCCGTGGCCCCGTTACGTAAGGCGGTCGAGCAGTCGCAGGCGATGACGCATGCGTGGTTGGTGACGGGCCCGCCCGGTTCTGGGCGGTCGGTTGCGGGGCGGGCTTTTGCGGCTGCGTTGCAGTGCGTGCAGGGCGGTTGCGGTGACTGTCATGCCTGTGTGACGGCGTTGTCAGGGGCGCACGCTGACGTGACGGTGTTGGCCACGGAGAAGGTGACGATCGGCATTGATGAGGTGCGCGACCTGATCGCGACCGCCCAGACCTCACCGAGTGAGGGCCGTTGGCGCGTCATGCTTGTCGAGGATGCGGACCGCATGACGGAGCGCACCTCGAACTTGCTGCTGAAGTCCATCGAGGAGCCGCCAGCGCGGACGGTGTGGGTGCTGTGTGCGCCTTCCGCGGAAGACGTGATGGTGACGATCCGTTCGCGTGCACGTCACGTGAGCCTGCGAGTTCCGGACCCTGAGGATGTCGCGCAACTACTGGTGGACCGTGACGGCGTCGATCCGGTGGTGGCGCGGGAGTGTGCGTATGCGGCGCAAAGCCACATAGGCGTGGCACGTCGCTTGGCGCGTGATGCTGATGCGCGGGCGCGCCGTGCCCAAGTGTTGGCGCTCGCGACGGAGATTCGTGGCGTGGGGGATGCCGTGTTGGCGGCCGCTGATTTGGTGAAGGTCGCGGAAGAAGACGCGGCGGCTGCCACTGAGGAACGCAACGTGGAAGAACGCAACGAGCTGCTGCGCATGTTGGGGGCCGATGACGGTGGGCGTCTCCCTCCTGCGTTGCGTTCTCAGGTGAAGCAGTTGGAGGAAGACCAGAAGCGGCGTGCGACGCGCCACAAGCGTGATGTTTTTGACCGCGCGATTGTGGATTTGCTGTCGCTCTACAGGGATGTCTCCTGTGTGCAGGTGGGGGCGGAGGTGCCGCTGGTGAATGAGTCACACCGCGGTCACATCGAGAAGCTCGCTGAGCGCACCACTCTCGCTGACACCATGCGGTGCTTGGACGCTTTAGCGCTGACACGTGAACGGTTGGCGGGAAACGTGGCGCCTCTTCTCGCGCTTGAAGCGATGGCGCTCGCGCTCCGACCCCGCACTGCCGCGTAGGGTTAGCGCCATGGTCTCAACTTCGCGTTCCGTGCTTGCGGTGATTGCAGCATCGGCCCTGGTGCTTGCCGCGTGCACCCCCGACAAGGAGCAAGTCACTCCGGACCCGGCTGACTCGCCCACGTCGTCCGCCTCGACCTCGGAAACGCCCCAGGCTGACGGGGACGTGTACAGCCAGCAGATCGAGTGGGAAACCTGCGGATGGTTGGAGTGCGCCACCATTCAGGTGCCGGTGGACTGGGCAGACCCCGAGGGTGACACCATGGACCTCGAGATCAATCGTCTCGTTGCTGCGAGCACCACGAACCGCATCGGCTCACTGCTGATCAACCCGGGCGGACCGGGCGGTTCAGGATTAGATTTCACTGAGTACTTCGTGACCAGCGCGGGAGACGACCTCCTGTCCGCATATGACGTGATCGGCTTCGACCCGCGCGGGGTGGGTCAGTCGACTCCAGTGATGTGTGGATCCGACTCCGTCATCGACGACTACTACCTGCCGGACTACCCCTTGGAGTCGCAGGAAGACCTGGACGCGGGCGTGGCACGTAACGAAGTGTTCGCGCAGGAGTGCTTCGATGCGTCTGGGCCGGTCGTGGAGAACGTGGACACAGCATCGGCCGCTCGCGACATGGACCTGATCCGTGCTCTCGTGGGAGATGAGAAGCTCCAGTACATCGGCTTCTCGTATGGCACGCAGCTGGGTGCCACCTATGCCGAACTGTTCCCGGAGAACGTGGGACGCCTGGTGCTCGACGGTGCTGTCGACTTCCTGTTGCCTGGAGACGAACAGTCGATCGGTCAGGCCGAAGGATTCGAGCAGGCCCTCACGAACTTCCTGGTGTGGTGCGACGGTCAGCAGGACTGCGCGCTCGAAGGCGACGTGGAACAGAAGCGTCAACAGATTTCGGACCTGATGGCCGATGCCCTGGCAGACCCGTTCTACACGGGCGAGGCCTGGGATCTCAACGGCAACCTCATGGTGTACGGCATCGTCGTGACGCTATACGACGAAGCGTCCTGGACGCTCCTGAACTCCGCGCTGGCCGAACTCGTTGAAGCCGGCACCGCCGGCATCATGTACCAACTGGCGAACTTCTACCTTGACCGCGACGGTGCGACCGGGGAGTACTCGGCCAACTCGACATGGGTGTTCACCGCGATCGGTTGCCTTGATGCCGGTCAGGACGACGCCTGGACGTTTGACGACGTTGAAGACTTCCGTGCCTTGATGAATGAGGCTTCGCCCACGTTCGGCTGGTGGTTCGCAAACTCTGCCGGCTGTGACGGGTGGCCCTGGGAAGCAGACACGAT
Source organism: Demequina sp. B12 (assembly GCF_028823635.1). Taxonomy (GTDB): domain Bacteria; phylum Actinomycetota; class Actinomycetes; order Actinomycetales; family Demequinaceae; genus Demequina. Next base: position 18,907 of record NZ_JAPEHU010000001.1, on the reverse strand, counting down.
CGTGACCTCCCTCGACAACGCAGCCTCGGCGCCGCAAATGCTCGTGATCGGCACCACCAATGACCCTGCCACGCCTTACGCGTGGGCAGAGTCGTTGTCCGAGCGTCTGGGAGCATCGCTGCTGACGTATGACGGTGAAGGTCACACGGCATATGGCCGTTCCAACCAGTGCATCATCGACAACGTGGACGGATTCCTCGTGGACGGTCAGATGCCCGATTCGGGAACTCAGTGCTGACGCGCTAGTATGTCTACTCGCACCGCCTCGCGCGGCGCGCGCCGCCTTAGCTCAGTCGGCAGAGCGATTCACTCGTAATGAATAGGTCAGGAGTTCGATTCTCCTAGGCGGCTCCATCAGTGCAGGTAGGCCCCGGTCTTCGGACCGGGGCTTTCCTGTTACTAGTCCACGAGCCCGCACTTATCCCGCGTTTTCGTCTAGGGGTGCCACGAACGCAGCCAGGGTCTCGGCGGCGTCGTGGCTCAGCTCAGGGGCTTCGACGTAGTGCTTCGCCGTGGTGCGGGGAGACGAGTGGCCCAACACCTTGGCGGCGGCTTCGACCCCATCTGCGTTCTCAATGGCCGTCGCGACAGACTTGCGGAACACGTGGGTAGTGACCCAGTCCCATCGAGGATGGCGTGCGCGGAAGTCTCGCCACTGCTTCATCACGGTCGAGACTTCGCGTGGCGTGAGATTCGCCGTAGGAAACACCAGGTCGAGCGGCCCGCCAGGAAGTCCGTCGACCGACCGCTCCATGAGCCGGGCCACTAATGGCGACGGGAGCCGCAGGGCGCGAGGCTTGCGCCCCTTCGTCTTGTCTTGGCGCACGAGGCCGAGTTTCTCGTCGCGGACGATGGTGCCAGTGATTCGCACGGTCTTGGCATCGAGGTCGATGTCTTGCCAGCGAAGGGCGAGCGCTTCACCTACTCGGCATCCGGTGGCCAGCATGACGTCAACGACGGCGGGCAGGTCAGCGCGAAGTGCCTGCTTGTCGCTCGCGAGGTCTTTCCGTAGCGCCGTCACATCTGCTTGTGAGAGAGCTCGGACTTCCTTGACTGGCGTCGGGATGGCGGCGATCTCTCGTATGGGGTTCGACTGCTTGGCGTCGTGGCGTACTGCCACGTTGAACATTCCCACGAGGACCGACCTGCATAGGTTCGCAGTCGTAGCCGACTCGTGTGCCACGCCATCGATGTAGGCCGCCATCCGGGCCACGGTTGCTTCACGCACTGCAAGACCGCCGATGCCGGGGACGATGCGTTTTGCGACGATGTCTGCGTAGCGCTTCTTGGTGTTGGCTGCACGGTCGGAGTCCGCGACTTCCGTCCTCAGCCAAAACGTCGCCAATTCGGCTAGACGCGTTTCCGACGTGATCGTTGTGCCGGTGAGCGCCACGAGTGTCGTGAGGCGATCCCTGATCGCGCGTTCAGCAGCGGCGCGGCTCGGCCCCCAGGCTTCCACCTGTCGGGTGTACCCCGTGTCGCCGCGATAACGGGTGCGGGCTCGCCATCCCCGCCCTTCTACGTGGCGCAGATTGATCGCGCCCCATGAGCCGACAGGTAGCGGCGGCCTAGGCATCAGCCTTCACGTAGTCAAGCCAATGCTGAGTCTCCGTATCAAGTGGCGGTGGCGTTACTTTGCAAGCGGTCATCTCGCTTCGCGTGGCGAGTAGCGCGGTTGCCCAAGCTTTCGCGAGGTCCGACTTCTTGTTGAGGGGCGTCGCTTTGTTGCTCATGAGGTCGGTGAACTTGCTCGAGATCTCCTTGTGGCGGCGGTATAGGGCAAGCGGTCCTGCGAGGTTGTCGGAGCGAGTCGAGCCTGGTCGTGTTGCCAACCCGGAGAACCAGTCCGCGGCTTCTACTCCAGCCACCAAGTTGCCTGGAAGCACCTCGACGGGTTCGTCCTCGACGTCGAAGAGGAGTCGTACGGGGGCGACCTCGAGCGCCGCTGCGAGAACTGCAAGTTCGACTACGGACAACGACGTCTTCCTGCCAGATTCGAGGTTCGCAATCGAGCTCCTGGTGACTTCTACTCCGAGTTCGCAAGTTCGGTCGGCGACCTGCTGGGCGCTGAGGCCGCGCTGGCTACGAAGTGCGACCAGGTAGGAGCCCGTCCGCTTGTGCCACTCACTGAAGGACGTTCGCTGGGGTGATTGCCTGTGTTCGCTCATGGCTACACAGTAGCACGCAGACTTGTGTAGTTGCGGTACTCATGCTTACTCTCGTGATCCACACAAAATCAGTGCATTTTGTTGCACTGTGAAGCAGGTTAAGGAGAGATGATGACAATGACGGATGCACGGGCGGATCGCGGCCCACTGCTCGACGTGCACGAGGTGGCCGACCTTCTCGGTGTACCAGTAGCCACGCTCTACGTGTGGCGGACGAGGGGGCAAGGGCCTCGAGGTTTCAGGCTGGGGCGTCACCTCAGGTATCGGCCAAGCGACGTGGATGCCTGGATCGATTTTCAGCGCGCCGCTGATCTCAAGGGGGGCGTTCGATGACCCCGCAACCGGCGTGGCGCGACCCGCAGGGTATCGCCCGCTGGAACTACAACGCGCGGTGCCCTGGATGCGGTCTCTACATGAACGAAGGGGACCCGGTGCACAAGATCTCGCTCGCCGGTCAGAAGTCCCATTGGTGGCACACGGACTGCCGCGCCCGGTACCGGAAAAACCTCATCTTCGGCGACGACGCCGGGAACGAGGAGCGCACGTCGGGAACAGCGTGAGTTCGCTCGGCGACGCGCAAGCGACGCGTGAATCAGAACTACTGACCCTCGCCGAAGAAAGCGCATCGTGTGTTTACCGCATTGCTCGGCTCATCTCGTCGGGGCCGAGAGCCCCCGCGTATGACGGCGTCGACAACACTCAGGGGCCGTGGGACGACATCGGTGCGCTTGTGGACCGGGACGAACCGTTCTTCGTGCGGATGAGGTCTGATGTCCTCGGCGTGGACTTTGACAACGATCAGTGCGAAGCCTCTGCGATGGTGCTGTATCTCGAACTGCTGGTTGCGGGCTACTCGCCGGTCCTGTGTCATAGCGGAGGCCGATCCGCAGATGGACAACGTCGGAGCCACGTGTTCTGTGTGGTGGCAGGTCTCTCGCGCCGCAAGGCTTGGGAAGAAAGAGGGCGACACCTTGGCGGCGATCCTCGGACCACGGGGGGCAGATCGATTCGCCCTCCAGGCGTCCTTCACCGGAGGAGGTCGGCACGTTCGACCCCCGTGCGGCCCGCGTCGCTCCAAGAAGTCGAAGGCAGACTTGCTACGGACGGCCTTCCGCGCCGTGGTCTCAGTGGGCGAATACGGCACATCGTGAAGACAGGCGAGATGTCAGGCCAAGAGGTACGCGGCGACTCTACTCGCAGTAGCCGTCTGGTGACCGTAGTTGCGGCTGCGCATGCAGCCGGTTGGGCAGCCGACGATGTGCTCGCGCTACTGACCTGCCCGGCCTTTGGGATAGGAAGGGTCTACCTCGACGCTCAGGGCGACCGGTCCTGGTCCGACCACACTTACTTCTGGGAATACCTTTGGGGGTACGTCCAGCGGTTCCAGCAAGCCGACGGGCCTGTCATGGTGGAACTCAGGCGCTTCCGTGCGTGGGCGCAGGCGGAGGTGTTGCAAAGGTCACGTTCGAAGGGGCGGGCCACGCTGCTGGCGGTCCTGGAAGCACTCATTCTGACTGCGGAGCGGGCGGGTCGATCTGTCGTCAACGCATCAGTTCGTGATCTGCTCATTGGAGGTCTGCTCGGGAGCCTGGACTCCGTGTCGAGGGCCCTCGTCGTCCTGCAAGACATGGGCCTTGTGCGGGATGTGACGCCGCCGGGTATCCCGGGGTTGGACCGGGGGCCAATGCGACTCGCACGGCGGTTCGAGCTGGCCCTCGACCGTGTGCCGAGTGAGTTTGAGGGCAGTGCGTTGGCGTCTCCGTTCTATGTGCATGAAACCTTCATGAACCGTTGGGGCCTCGGTCGTTGGGCTGGAGTTGTCTACCAGTTCGTGACGGACCACCCCGCGACGTCCAGGGCTGACATCTCGAGTGCGCTCGGACTTGCTGAGCCCACGGTCCAGAAGCACCTCGCGACCCTCTTCGAGCACTCCTTGGTGAGAGATCAGGGTTCTGGTCTTATCATCACGAGGACCGTGCCCTACGCAGGTCAGATTCAGGCAGCGGCTGGGGCGGCGGAGCGCCTGCGCGAGGGTGTGCGCGATGCAAGAGCGGTGCGGCTTCGGAGGACACCTCAGGGCTCATGAGGATTCAACCATTGCGGGGTGCGCCGAAACTCGTACACATACATACGCACTATGGCTCTATTGGTACGCGGGGGTGTTGTTCTTGCACGCGTACGACTTACGATTCCTCGCCGCCGGGAGGTGCGGTGCCTGCCTTTACGCGACGTCGCCCACGTTGCGATGTGTGCTGGGTAAACGCAGCACACCCGCATCGGGCTCTGCTGCGGCGCTAGCGAAGAATATTGCGGTACCAACAGTGGTAATCAATGGCTTTAGTGGCTGCCTCCTCGATGAACCAGTCCGGGGCTCCATCGATTTCAAGTTCAATAAGCGTTTCAACTATGAATCTGTCACTTCGGCCTTCCGCAACGGCTTCGCAGATAGGCGGTGCCAGATCAAGTGCAGCGTCAGTCGTGGAGTAGACCCCAACGGGGCCGATCTCGACATCTGTGTTAGTGAGAATCGCGTCGAGCAATCCGGTGGCGAAGAGGGCGACCCCGAAGACTGGGACCGCCAGCGTCAGGAGAAAGCCCATGACCGCATCGTCCTTGTCCTTGCGCGATAGTTTGATAGCCGTCGACAAGACGCCAGCGGCTGCTGCGACGATAGGAATCGCGATACCCCAGTGCCAAGGGAACGCACTGTTGGTGAAGCGGTCAACGATCCAGCCGAGCGCAAACCAAAGTCCCAGACTGACGAGTCCAGCAACGGCGAAGTAGAGGATCGGAGCCCACGGGCTCGGTTCCTCGGATGTTGGCGTCTCCTGATTCGGTGCGGCTCCGTCGCTCACTGGGGTCCCCTCAGCATTGTCTTTGCGCGTAACTTTACAAGGCGTGGTGGGCAACCTGCCCGAGTCGGCGGTGACGGACTGTAGGTCAACGCACGAAAGATCGCACCGGCCCCGAACCTGAGCGATCAGGTTCGGGGCCGGGTGGTGTGGGGTTACTGCCTGGTGGTGGTGAATGGGGTGGTCCAGAGGTGCCCGTAGACGTCGAGGCTGGTGGAGGCCTTGGCGTGACCGAGCTGCCGCTGGACGGTGAGGACATCGGTGCCTTTGGCGATGAGGCGTGAAGCGAACCAGTGGCGCAGGTCATGTATGTGGAAGGCCTCTGGGAGGCCGCCTGAGCGCCTGTGGCGGCTCCAGACGCGTTGGATGCTGCCCGGGTGCACTGGGCCTCCTGCGGGGCCTTCCACGACGAGCCTGGCTTCTTCCCGTTCGGCCTCCAATAGTGGTCCGATGAGTTCGGGTGCGAGGGGGATGGTGCGGTAGGAGCCGTACTTGGGTGGAAGTGTCTCCCACCCGCCGCCGGGCTTTTGCTGGAGCTGGTGGCGGACGTGAACCTGGCGCGCGTTGATGTCGACATCGCCCCACGTCAGGGCACGTGCTTCGCCAAGTCTCAGCCCCGCGTATGCGGCGAGAGCGAACAGCAGGTCGTAGGGCTGGGGTGCACCCCGCACGAGCCGTTGCACGACCTCTTCACTGGGCAGCGCGACGCGCGTGGCGCGCCTGGTGATTCGCGGTAGTCGCACACCACTACAGGGGTTGTCGGTGACGTGGCCGTCGCGGACGGCGGCGGCGAACACTGGCCGAACGTTGGCGACCCGCGTACGGATCGTTGATCCTGCGAGACCGTCATCGTGCATGGTTTTGATCCATGTCTCGATGTTGGCTGGCGTGATTGACCTAAGGGGTGCCTGCTTGTGCGGGAAGGTGCGGGCGGCGAGATGGACGGCGCGTGCGGTGTGTGGTGCCCACACTTGGCGGTCGGCGTACGCGGTGAAGTAGTCCCAGAACGACAGTGAGCCGGTGCGTGTTGGTCGGTTGAACATCGGCGAGTCCTTTCAGCGCATGGTCCAGCCCGGGCGGGGCTGGATGGTGATGGTGGCGGCGATGAGGTGTGCCAGGTTGTACACGGGGTCGGCCTCGAACGCGTTCTCTAGGTGGTGAATGGCTGACGCAAGGTCGTCGTCCCACCACGCGATCAAGGCCAGCAGTGTCGCCGCTGGAGCATGTGCGGGTACGTGCGACGCGATGAGCTCAATGAGCGCCCGGTGGCGAGCCACGGACGTGCCGGGCCTCACCCCCGCATCTGGTGACACGATGCGTGACATTGCGGCTTCGGCTTGGGTTTCGGTGGGGCCGTCGGAGAGGTCGTCGGGGTTGATGGTGGCGGGGGCGTAGCCCATGAGTATGACCACGCAGTCGCGGATCTTGATGTCGGTGAGGGCTTTGGCGGCTTTGCCGATGAGGTCGGAGCACGGTTCGCCGTCACGTTTGACGTGCTCCAACGCGCGTAGATAGTCCGCGAGGTCGGGGCGGGCGTTCTCGTATGCCGCCGATGCGCGTTGCTGGGCATGCGTGGTCGAGGTGTGGGTGGTGGTCATGATGGTTCCTTTCAGCGGCACGAAAAGCCCCGCCGCAACAGCGGAGGGCCGATGCGACGGGGCGATGCGTTGGGGTGGGGTTACGCGAGGACTCGGTTGAGGAGTTCGCGTGCGTGATGGTCGGCGGCGGCGAAGTCGCCGGTGACAGTGCGCAGCATGTTGCGCTCGGCACGGGAAGCTCCCCGTACAGGCCTGGCGTGGTGTTCGTAGGTGTTGGCGGCTTGGAGGACTCCGTGGGCGGTGCCACGCCACGGAGCCACACGAGGATCCGTGGCCCACATGGTGGCCATGGCGTCGCGCTTGCGCTCAGCCAACGTGAGCGCCTTGCCACTCATCCGCTCGCCTGCGGGGTTGGAGACGGGAGCCCACAGGTCGAGGAAGTCCGCCCACTGACGGTCAGACACCTGGGTCGAGCACAGGGCACGTATGTCGGCGGTGAAGTCTTCTGCGGTGGCGAACACTAAGTTCAGTGCCTCGCGCGCGGTGCTCAGGCGCAGGCGGGAGTGCTTGGAGTGGCGCACCTTGATCTGCTCGCTCTTCTCGCCCAGCGCAGTTGCCCTGGTGTTGTCGCACACGACATCTGTGACCGTGCGCTTGTATGTGGTCGCTAGCGATCCGTCGAAGGTCGTCGTCGCCAGTAAGTTGGGTCTGAACTGCACGCCTTCGAGGGTCGTGAACGTGCGTGGCACGGAAACCTCGACCCATGCGATGGCCCCGTCACGTAGCAGGCCTGCAGAGCTGATGGATAGGTCATCGTCGAGCAGGTTCGCCACCGTCTCCAACAGCCACTCCCGGTAGGGGTGTGGGGTGTACGAGTTGGTGAAGATCCCCATGACGTTGCCATCGGACCTGTCGGAGCGGACGATGGCTTGGCGGTCGGGAACGGTCTCCCATCGCACCGGACGACCGCCCTCGTTTAAGTGCGTCATCGTGGAGACGTCAGCGGGCCTCTCAACTGCGACAGGACGCGATTGGGCATCCCAGTCGAACAGGCGACGTGCGACGTCGTCGACGGGGATCTCGTTGGGGTAGTGGTTCGAGGTCTCGCCTTGAAGTTCGGCGCGGTAGTGCCACGCGGTGCCCCGCGTATCGGTGTGACCGATCAACGTGTTGGTGTTCAGATCGGCAAGAGTTTCATTGGACATGCTGTCCTCCTTCGGACATGACAAAGCCCCGCCCCCAACCAGGGAAGACGGGGCAGATTTCCAGGGAGCGGGTTAGAACGCGGGGACGAACCCCTCGTCGTCGGACAGGGTCGAAATCAGCAGCGCGACCAACCCGATGGCGGCGCTTGCCACATACAAGATCGTGGCTCTCGGACCACGCACAATCACGAACGTCAGGCCCTTGAGGCCTTCACGGATCAGCGCAGCTTTGAACTCAGGGTCGGTGTCCCACCGGCGGCGCACGGCGGCGACAACTTGACCTGCGTCGATAGCCAGCGACTCGAGCTCGGACCTCATGGTGACTGTCCACCGAGCGACTACGGCGGCTACGTCGTTCCATGACAAAGACATGTGTTGCTCCTTCAGGCATGCAAAAAGCCCGGCCACCAAAGGGCGAACCGGGCTTGAATGCGATTGGCATCCTACGGCCTTCACGGCAACGGCGGCGCTTCGGGCACACCTACGTAGTGACACTTCTATTGTACCGAAAGCGCCTTTACCTTTCTTGCCTAATTAGCGCCCAGAATGGTCCGTGGGATCAGTAAACGCCCAGGTTGATTTGGCGAACGCGACCGGGATCGACGGATCTCCCAGAACTGGTCTGGGTAGGTCTAGTGGTTCCATGTGGACAGTTGCCCGCGACCAGACGCGTGGACCACAGCGAACGACGGGAGTGTGGGTCTGACTTGCGAGGGTCGCGTGCGGGGACGTTGCGTTCATTGGTGCAGGGAGTAGCTGTCGGCGAGCGTGGTGCCGTTACCTCGAGGGCTCGCTTCGGTAGAGTCCCGACATGGCGAACACCGACCTTTCTGCCGCGAGGGTGGCCCAGAAGAACGAGTTCTACACCCAGTGGGTCGACATCGAGAGGGAGGTAAATGCCTACCTTGAGTACGACCCAGACGTGTTCCGCGACAAGACCGTATTGTTGCCATGTGATGACCCAGAGTGGTCAAACTTCACCAAGTTCTTCGCGCTCCATTTCGCCGACCTTGGCATCAAGAAACTGATTTCGACCAGCTATGCGCCCAACAGCAACGCTGGCGCATCTTTCTACACGCCTACTCTGTTCGAGCTCGACGACCCTGACTATGACCCCGACAAGTCGATGGAGCGAGGGCGTGTCTTCACGCTCCTGCCGCACGACATCTCTGGTGACGGTCGCGTCGACATCGATGATCTGGAATGGGATTATCTCGATGGCGATGGCGACTTCCGTAGTGAGGAGGTCACTGCGCTTCGGGATGAAGCGGACATCGTCATCACGAATCCGCCATTTTCGCTTTTCCGCGCCTTTGTTTCTTGGCTTGCGGAAGGTAATGTTCAGTTCTCGGTGATTGGGAACATGAATGCCATCACGTACAAGGAAGTGTTCCCCCTTATTCGGGACAACAGGATGTGGCTCGGTCCAACTATCTCGAGCGGCGACCGCGAGTTCAGGGTGCCAGAGAGCTATCCGCTTAACGCGGCGGGGACGCGCATTGGCGAAGACGGAAGCCGATACATCCGCGTGAAGGGTGTCAGGTGGTTCACCAGCATCGAGCACGGGCGTCGCCACGAGCCGTTGCAGCTCATGTCGATGGCCGACAACCTTAAGTACAGCAAGCACCGTGAGGTCCGAGATGCAGGCTACGAACGGTACGACAACTTCGACGCAATCGAGGTTCCTTTCACGGATGCCATTCCTGGTGACTATGACGGGTTGATGGGGGTGCCGATTACCTTCCTGGACAAGTACAACCCCGAGCAGTTCGAGATCGTCGGTAGTAGCGAAGGTGACTATCCGAGGACGAAGAAGTATGGCAAGAAGGAGCGGGTCGTGGATGGCGTACGTAAGAAGTCGAACTCGGGGACTCTCAGCGGCGCGATACGTGTCGACTCGTTTGGTCCCGGGACGTTCTTCGACGTGGGTTACCCCGTTAGAGGGGTCTACAAGCGCCTGTTCATTAAGCAGAGGCGCGCACAGTGAAGACTCGCAGGACAACTTACACAGTCGCTGAGATCACCGACGGGTTCTTCTACAGCGAGCTCGAAGGCAAAGGTCTGTATGGGCTGAACGGCGAGTTGGTGATTCAGCCTGAGTACCAGAGAAACTACATCTACAACGACGGAAAGCGGGATGTCGCAGTCGTCGAGTCGCTGCTCAAGGGGTACCCGCTTGGCCTGATCTACTTCGTGGAAACGGGAAATGCGCTTGAGGTGTTGGATGGGCAGCAGCGAATAACCAGTATCGGGCGGTTCGTAACGGGAAAGTTTGCCATCTCGCGTGATGGAAAGGAACAGACATTCTCTTCACTTCCCGTAGACCAGCGCCAACTCCTCCTTGACAGCGAGCTGCTCGTGTATGTCTGTAGTGGCACCGAGACTGAGATCAAGGAGTGGTTCAAGACCATCAACATTGTTGGTATCCCACTAAACGACCAGGAGCTGCGCAACGCAATCTACTCGGGACCATTCGTGTCAGCGGCAAAGGCCGAGTTCTCAAACTCAAGCAACGCCCTGCACCAGAAATGGTCCGCGTATGTGAAGGGATCCCCGGTAAGGCAGGAGGTCCTTGAGGTTGCACTGTCGTGGGTGGCAGAGGCGCAAGGTCTGACAATCGATGGTTACATGGCGGCACACCGCCCCGATCCAGAAATCGCTGAGCTGAAGCGCTACTTCCGCACGGTCATCGATTGGGTCGACGCCGTCTTCACCGCGCCGCCTGACCCGATGATGCGCGGACTTGATTGGGGCCGACTGTACGAGCGATACCACGGAGTCTCGTACAGTCCTTCGGACGTTGACGCTGATGTTCAAGCGCTGCTGTCTGATGAATCGGTTGGTGACAAGAGGGGGGTCTATGAGTTTGTCCTTGGCGGCAAAACCGAGCCAAGGCTTCTGAACATCCGACTATTCGATAGGGCAATTAAGCAGAAGGCGTTTGCTCGACAAACGGACGCTGCGGTTTCTCAAGGGACCTCCAACTGTCCCTTGTGCGCGGTTGGGGTGAATGCGAACAGGACCAAGCTCTACAAGCTTGCCGAGATGGAAGCTGACCACGTCGCGGCCTGGTCTACGGGTGGCGAGACGACACTCGAGAACTGCGAGATGCTCTGCAAGACTCACAACCGTGCGAAGGGCAACCGCTGAACATGGGGGTCTCCTCCAGCGCGCTGTGTTGGTGGTCGAGGGTAACTGGCGACCGCGCCGTCGGCGATCCGATGTCACACCTTCGCAGTATTAGTGGTGCCAGGAACTAGGCTGGTCCGACGGCGATGTGTCGCACCAGTACAAGGAGGTGGCGTGATGGGGTCGACGCGCAAAAGCAACAGGGCTGCGCTAAGGCCGCCAGTTGGGACCGATCCTCGGTGGCGCGAGAAGATCGCTGCGGCAAAGGACGCACGTAGGTACTCCGCGCAGCAGCGTGCGGGCAAGCCTTCGAGCTTTGGCGGCAAGGTTAGTCGGTTCGGGGCATGAGTGAAGTTCTAGGGGGCGCAAGCAAGACGCACCTATTCGCAGCTCAGCACGCGGGGCGGTACGACCGGCAGAAGATCATTCGTGATTATCAGGAGGCCACTGGCGCGCAACTCATAGTCATGATTGACCAGGTTTTCAACCATGGCGTGACTCTTCTCGAGGAACTGTTGGTGGGCAGTGACCCAGAGCAGGAACTCCACCTCATGTTGTCCAGCCCGGGAGGCGACGGCGAGGTCGCAGTGCGTCTGGTTCGCGCCATGCAATCGCGCTGTAGCAAACTCACGATCATCATCCCTGACATGGCGAAGTCTGCTGCCACGATCATGTGCCTGGGGGCGAACGAGATCCTGATGAGCCCCTCGAGCGATCTTGGGCCCGTCGATCCGCAGTTTCCCATTGGGGGGCGGCTCGTTGGCGCTAAGGACATCGAGCAGGCTCTCGAGGACGCTGAGAAGCGTGTTGCCGCCGCACCCGAGACGTTCCCTCTCTATGCGGGCTTGCTCGCGGATGTGAACATGTTGATGATCGAGCAAGCACGTTCCGCGATGGCACGCAGTTACACGCTCATCGAGGAAGCGCTTGAGTGCTCCGAGATGTCAGCCGACGACCGAACTGCCGTGGTCGGCAAGCTTCGCGGGCCACTGATCGATGAGGCCCACTATCACGGGGCAACCATCGGGCCACAGGCCGCTCGGAATCTCGGGCTGCCGGTCACGGTTGCCGAAACTTCGTCGGCTGAGTGGCAGCTCATCTGGGCGCTGTGGACTAGGTACTTTCAGCTCGGTGCGTGGCCAGCTGGCCCAATGTCTGTGTACGAGAGTGCCATTGCATCGCAGGTGTTTGGGCCAGGGCCGTCCGATGGGCCCGCGTAGGCACAGTCGCGGCGCAGCTAGCCCGCGTAAACTCCGCGTATTCAGTGCAACAGGTTGAGTACTGCCGAGTGCCATCGGACTGCTAACGGCCCGGTAGATCCGTGTTTCCGTGGGTTGCGCGAAGCCATCGAAAACCACTGAAAGCCGTCGTCCCCTAATGAATAGGTCAAGGGTTCGATTCCCTTAGGCGGCTCCACGCAAGACCCCTGGTATTCAGGGGTCTTTGTGTTTTGGTGGGGTGTCACGGGGTGCTCCTGTCTGGTGTGGGTGCCTGTGGTGTGCCTGCGGAGTTGAGCACGGCGAGCGCGGCGATGTCACGATTGACGCCCAGGTGGTGGGCGTAGCGGTTGGTGACGTCGATGCTGGAGTGTCCTGCCCAGTCCCGCACTGTGACGGGGTCGATGCCGCGCGCGAGCCAGGTGGAGATTGCGGTGTGGCGTAGGTCGTGCAGGGTGTGGCCTGCTGCGTTGTCCTCCCACGCGAGTTTTCTCTTGAATGCGCTGGCCCATAGGCGGGGGAAGAGTAGGTCTTCTGGCTGCTTGTCTGCCGCCGCTTCCTGGACGATCTCGAGGGCTTGAGCGGTCAGCGGCACGGTGCGGGGCTTGGAGTTTTTGGTTTCCCTTTCGCCTTTGCATTCCTGATGGGAATGGGTGATGTGTAGCCACGTGATGTCTGGGGATGTGCGGATGCTCTTGGCTCGCAGTGCTCGCAGTTCGCTCCAGCGCAGGCCGGTGAGGATGAGCAGGAGTGCGGCGTTGGCAGCCTGCGGGTTGCGGGTGTGCCATTGGGCATAGAGGTCGGAGACGTCTTCAGGTGTGAGGGGGTTTCCTACCCTCGGCCCACGGGCCTCGGGCACGCGCAAGCCCTTGGCGGGGCTTGCGCTGATGGCGCGTGTGCTGACGATGTAGGTGAAGAGGCTGGAGAGGTCGGCTCGTAGCCGGGTGAGCGTGGATCGTGTGGATGGTGTGCCATCGGTTCGAGTCCATTCGTTCAGGACGCGTTGCAGGTGGGCTGGTGTGATTTCGTCGGCGTGGAGCGCCAGGAGCCATTGAGGGAAGCGCTTGGCGTGGGATTCACACGTCTGCACGGTTGATAGCGATTTTGATGCGCGCACGTGTGTGAGCCAGGGTGCGATGTATTCGCGTAGTGGACGCCGTCCCGCTGCTGTTTCTACGCCTGACTTGACCAGTGCGATCTGCGTGGCGCACCAGGCTTCGGCTTCAGTGCGGGTGACGCAGATTTTCGTGGGCAGTGCGACGGAGCGGTAGTAGGGCTTGGCGCGGTAGCGGCCGTCCCTGGTGCTTTCGATGGCCATGCGTATCCTTGAAGGGGCCTCGGGTCCACTTGATGCGGACGTGGATGATTCGACAGAAGGCCACGGACTGATTCATTGGCGTGGAGCGGTCCGTGGGTGAAGCGGCTAGGTGGTCGGGTGTGGTGCGGTGGCTATTGCATCGCGGTACTCCTCATAGGTCATGTAGTCGATCTGCGTAAAAGTGCGCGGGTGGCCCGAGGTCTCTATGAATGCGCGTCCTGGCGGGAGGGACGTGACAGCGCGTATGACGGTCTCGTCGGCGTCGGGGTGGAGCATGCGTACCGCGTCGGCGTTGTCGACTCGGAAAGAGATTCTGGTCGTGAAGTTTGCGCGCACGTCGCCGCCGAGGAGTGAGGCGTCGAATCGTTGAGCGGTCACCATCACTTGGATGTTGGCTTTCGCTCCTTCACGGAGGAGCCGGCCTAGGGCGGCGATGATGCGGGCGTGGGTGCGTGAGCGTGAGCCATCAACGCGGTCTTGCCCTTGAGACCGAGCGAGCACGGCGGGGAGTTCATCGATGACCACCAGCAGCACTGGAGCGTCAGGGTTGTCCGGGGTGAACTTGTCTGCCCGGGTGCGCATGAGTTGCGAGATGCGTGCGTCCATTGCCGCGCATGCTGCTTCTAGCCATCTGGCGGTGGTCTCTCCTGTGACGTCGGTGCCAGTGAGGAACTGAGAAGGGAACACACCAGGCAGTGCGTCGTGGGTGCTGCCTGGAGTGTGTGAGAGCGGTCCGAGGAGAACTCCGGTGGGGTCAACTCCGGTGATGATGGTGTCGCGACGCTTAGCCAGCGCGGTGAGAATCACGTACAGCGCTGAGGACTTTCCCGCTCTAGTGATGCCTTGAATCGCGATGTGCACAAGGTCAGTCAAGTTCCACTCCTGGTCTGCTCCGGTGCCATCACGTCCAAGCCGGATCATCCGCGAAGGCATGGGTGCAGGGGCCGAGGCGTGAGACTGCTCGGTGGAGTGTGTGTGAGGGCGGCGCGCCACAGCGTTGGGATCGAAGTGCACCACCGTGACGGTGGTGGAGCCTTCAGCATTGCCAACCTCGACAGGGCATCCGAAGGCGCGGGTCAACTCCGGTGCGGCATCATGGAGTTGTCGATCAAGTGCGGAGTGCTGAGGGGTGACCACATGGAGCACTACTCCACGGGGAACTCGCACGGCCAGCGACACCGGCACGGCACGACGGCCTTGCCCGAGGAGGCCAGCAGATACGACGGCGTGGTCCCACTGGCGCACCACTCGACGCACCGAAGCCGGTGTGGCCCATGAAGCCCGGTACGCAGTCCATGAATCGAGTGGGAAGCGCCACCCCAGGATCATCGCGGCCACATGGATCTCCACCAGTGCCACACCGACGCCCAGTGGCGCGAGTGCCAGCCACCCACCCCAGCCCGAGCGCAGCGCAATCGCGGCCAGAATCAGTGCAGCCATGGCGACAAGGAGATGCGCCACAACACTCGCACGGCCATCGCGAGCGCGAGCGTGGGAGCCATGCTCAGGCGCGGGCCGCGTCACTGGTCGCTGCTCTTCTTCGCACCCGCCTCGAGCGGTACGAGTCGTTCAACGGTGAAGGAGATCGCCTGGCGTCCAGCACCGTCGACATACGGCGTCATCCAGCACCGACCATCCGCCCGCAGCCGCTGACCCATGTCGAAGGGCTTGGCTGCAGGCTCAGTGACCGCAATGGTGAGCCCACGATCTGCACCCCCATCAGCCCGTGCCACCACGACCCCGGTGGTGTAGGTCGCCTTCCCGTGAGGAGACAACTTCGCCTGTCCATCCTTAAGACGGGGCTGAAACTCCGCCCCCATTCCCATGCACATCGGTACAGACTCTGTCAGGACTTCAAAAGCGGCCATGATCGACCTCCATTCGCTCAAGTGTTCGACACCAATGTCGCTCTAGAAGATGTCATTGTCAAGCGCGCGGGATGACATTACGTGAAGTCAGAGTGTGCTAGTCTATTTTCTGATGCCAGGAATCTCCTGAGGCGTCACGAGGACAACGACCCGCAGTGGAGGCAGCACATGACAACGGGCGACAGCACCGAAAGCGCCGAGAACGCCCAATGGAGCAAGGCTGAAGGAGCGCCACACCTTGTGGAGGCGGTGACGGAAGACATGGAGAAGCGGCTGAAGTACCTGAAGGCGTTGCCTGCAGAGAACTATCGGAGCAACGACTCCAGCGACCGCAAGTACGTCGAGGAAGCCCTACGCCAGGTCGCTCATCTCATCCACGACGCCGAATGGCTGCGCCGAGTGCTGATCGACGAAGTCAACGGCCGAAACCTCATTCCCCAACGCACGACCGCAGAACTGGCAGGCGTCTCTTTTACAACGGTCCAGCGATGGAAGAAGGAGCCGCTCCAGGCGTTTGCCAACGACTTCGGTCCCGACGTACCCCAAGTCGGCCCTTAGAAGAGCTGGAGTCAACGCGGGTGGCATGTCGCCAGCCCACGTCATGGGCGGGGATCCTTGGCGGCTACGCCGAGAAATCTGTTACTAGACCAAGAATTACCCTAGAGACGCCACAGCCCAGGCCGATGAAGACCTGGGCTGTGGTTGAGCGGCGACTTCGGTTAGTTTTCGAGGATGATGTCCCACTCGCCGGTCGCGCCGTTGAAGACCATGAACTTGGTTTTCTGACCCTTGCCCTTGTCCACGGCGGTGATGTTGCCCAACTCGCCCTTGTTTAGTGGCCTGTCCATACCCTCGGCTTGGAAGTTGTTGTCCTGGAGGTAGTCCCATGCCTCGCTCCATGAGGAGAACTCCATCTCCGACACCGTCTCCGGCATACCCGAGTAGCGACCCAGACCGATGGTCATGACCGCGCCGCCCTTACCAGGGTTGTTCTCGATGATATTGATGACGTAGCCGCCCTGGCCAACATTTCCGAGTTTGTCGACAGTGGTAGATGGGTCATGGGTTCCCGCAACCATGCCGTCATACGTATCAGTCGGGTAAGCGTCGGGCGAGTCATACTTGCCACGGAAGCCCAGCGGCACCGTTTCCGTGCCCTCGTAGCGCTTGCCGTCGATGTAGATGACGGTGGGGGCCGGGTAGGACTCGTCGCCCCAGTTGTAGCCATCAACCATCTTGTCTGACAAGGCTCGAACACCCGCGTCCCACATCTCCGGATAGTCGGCCTGCAACTTCTCCTCAGCGGCGTTCTGCGGCTCGTCCGAGAACTCGTAGCCCTCGGCGTCGAGCGCCGGGTACTTGGAGGCCTCAGGCGTGTCCGGGTCCGCCGAAGGCTCCTCCCACGGCTCGCCAGTCGGAGACACGTCCGGAGTCGGCTCCACCGTCTGCTCGACGCTCGTGGTGGGTGAGACAGTCGGGTCTGGGGTGGGGCTGGTGGTGCAGGAGCACAGGCCAAGCATGGCAGTGGCAGCGATGGCTCCGGCAGCAACCTTCTGACGGTTGAAACCCAGCGCAGCGTTCGCGTCCATCAGTTCTCCTTCGGGCTCGATGCCGTGGATCGGGCAGTTCGGGTCTGCCTTCTGATTCGGCGGGGAAGCCGACAGCAGTGGGGCAGAGCGGACAGTGGTCTTGGTGGCACCGCAAGCGGCGTTGGTCAGGATCGTAACGGACGGATGTGACGTCTTTGGCTCTCTAGAGTGAAGTGGGGTTTGTAGAGGTTGATGTTCCGCATCTCTTGGAGGCGGCGGTAGTTGCGTCGGTGCTCGGTTTGTGACGTGCGGGTGATGCCTCGTGGTGACCAGCCTGGACGTGATGTGGCGGCCGAGGCTCGTGAGGTGACGACGATGCGTGAACGTGCTCCCCAGCGGCTATGGATGAGGTTGCGGCATTTCTTGCTCGGCGGGCAGGCGCCGCACGGGAAGTCTTCAGCTGCAGCGTCGAGGAGTCGAAAGTGGATCGAGACGTCGTTTGCGGGGCTGGTCCAGGTGGGATCGTGGCCGGAGTCTTTGACTGTGTATCCGACGGCTTTGAGGAGGTAGTCCAAGATCCGGGCGCGCCGGTTGTCGGCGAATGCTCCCGAGGGCAGTCCGTCGCGGCGTGTGAGGCGTTTGATGTCGAGATCGTGTCCCCATCGGTAGATGTTGCCGTGCTTGTCTCGAGTGGTGACGCGGCGGGCCGTGTCGAGGATGTCGCTGTCCGGGATCACGTCGCTGTGGTGCACTCTGAGCATCACGTGAAGATGGCGCGCTCCTCGTTCTTGAAACTCCCAGCCGCCGAAGTACTCTGCGGTGGGCATGCCGCGACGTAGTGCTCGCATGGTGTTGGACCACAGAGGGCCGCAGTGGTAGTTCCAAGCCACTTGCCCGGTGTAGTCGTAGCGGCTTGGGTTGAGCGCAACGCCACGAAGGTGCACGTCTGCAATAGCGGTGTGGGTGAGGCCGCACGGGCAACGGCGCGGTGGTGCTCCCTTGTCAGGAACCTTGTGTACTCGTCCGAAGGCCGGTGCAGTGAGCGTGACGAAGTACAGCACCGACCCCTCGGGCGCGTTGATGATTCCGTCGCGTCCAATAGCCTTCCAGTCGTTGCGGAAGATAGACGCGCAATAGGGGCACAGCGCGTTGACACGGGAACCACAGTTGACCTTGACCCTGCCGCCATCGCGGCTCACGAAGACCGGACGTCCACAACCGCGCGGGAGTGTCTCAGCCATGGCGCACCGTGCCTGTGAAATGCCTGTGCTCTGACGCGGCGATGTTGAAAGAAAGCCCGAGAACCACGGATCCGGAGCCAGTTTTTTGAGTATTTCGCGACAGCAGGGTCGGTGGCGCTACAGTCCGAACAACTCGTAATGAATAGGTCAGGAGTTCGATTCTCCTAGGCGGCTCCAAGCAAAACCCCTGCTTTCCGGGGGTTTTTGTGTTTTCGTGGGGTGTCATTGGGTGCTCCCGTCTGGTGAGGGTGCCTGTGGTGTGCCTGCATGGTTGAGCACGGCGAGGGCGGCGATGTCGCGGTTGACGCCGAGGTGGTGGGCGTACCGGTTGGTGACGTCGATGCTGGAGTGGCCTGCCCAGTCGCGTGCGGTGACGGGGTCGATGCCGTGGGCGAGCCATGTGCTGATCGCGGTGTGTCGTAGGTCGTGCAGGGTGTGTCCGGTTGCGGTCTCGTCCCATTCGAGTTTCTTCTTGAATCCGCTGGCCCAGAGGTGGGGAAAGAGGAGGTCGTCGGCTTCCTTGCCTTGGGCGGCATTGAGGGCGATCGTCAGGGCTTGATCGGTCAGTGGCACGTCACGGGGCTTCGTGTTCTTGGTGCCTTTGTCATCTTGGCCCTCTTTTCGGGAGTGGGTGATGTGGAGCCAGGTGATGCCGGGTGTGGTGCGGATGTTTCTGGCGCGTAGTGCGCGTAGTTCGCTCCATCGCAGTCCGGTGAGGATCAGTAGCAGTGCCGCGTCGGCTGTCTCGGGGTCGCGGGTGCGCCACTGTGCATGGATCTGCTGGACCTCTTCGGGGGTGAGGGGTTGTCCTTCCCTCGGCCCGGGGGCCTCGGGCACGCGCA
>NZ_JAPEHU010000017.1 GCF_028823635.1 Demequina sp. B12 | reverse complement strand
GGATGGTTACCGGTTTAAAGACAATTCTCTCTTGACAGAGGAAGAATTCAGGATTGCTTTTTTCTTGTACATAGATGATTTTGAGGTGGCTAAGCCCTTGGGAACCTCCAGAAAGAAACACAAGCTGCCATCTACTGGGTACTTGGAAATCTACACCCTAAATATCGCTCCTCTCTTCATTCCATTCAGCTTGCTCTACTCATCATCGCTGAAGATGATATCAGGAAGTTGACTTTAAATGAGAGACCACAGTCTATTGAAGAATTAAAAGTGCAACTGGTAGATAAACTGTCACTGCAGTATGACTTTAAACTGCAGTATGAAGATCAAGACTTCCATAATGCCCTCTGCAATTTGACTGAAATAACTGATTTACCTGAAAGAGCTACGCTCAAAAT
>NZ_JAPEHU010000016.1 GCF_028823635.1 Demequina sp. B12 | reverse complement strand
ACTTACCATCCAGCTCATGTGTTGCATCAGCTCACTGAGCTTCTGGCCAACAGTTCCCCTTCTTGTTTTGAAAAGTTCAATGAAACGTGGGGTATACTGGTCCAGAGCCTCAAAGAAGTCTCCCTCAAGATTCTTACTTGCGATTCTGTTGAACTCAGCAAACACCTGAAAAGTAGAGAGAGGGGTGGGTAGGGATGGAGAGATGGCAGAAGTGTTAACATTCCAACAAGTGTGTTTGGATTTCTAGCCACACACCTTGAATTTCTTTTTGATAGGCATTATTTTATTGGTTGAGAACAAAAATAGTTTACCTGTCTGTGAAGAGTGCTGGCCAATCGTTCAACAATGTTCTGTACAGCAGGATCCTTTTCTACTATTTCATGTCTGCGTAGTGGGATTGT
>NZ_JAPEHU010000015.1 GCF_028823635.1 Demequina sp. B12 | reverse complement strand
CAAGTGTTTCTCCACACCCTCTCCAGCATTTATTGTTTGTAGATTTTTTGATGATGGCCATTCTGACTGGTGTAAGGTGGTACCTCAATATTGTTTTGTGTTTTTTTTGGCGGTACGCGGGCCTCTCACTGTTGTGGCCTCTCCCGTTGCGGAGCACAGGCTCCGGACGCGCAGGCTCAGCGGCCATGGCTCACGGGCCCAGCCGCTCCGCGGCATGTGGGATCTTCCCGGACCGGGGCACGAACCCGTGTCCCCTGCATCGGCAGGCGGACTCTCAACCACTGCGCCACCAGGGAAGCCCCAAGCAGCAGTTTTTAAAGTATGTAAATATACCTCTTTCAGGGGAAGACTGGGAGATGGGCATTTCAGTTTGCTCCTGCACTGAGCACTGGGGGGACTGCCAGTTAAGAACTATTTCTTTGTTTGC
>NZ_JAPEHU010000014.1 GCF_028823635.1 Demequina sp. B12 | reverse complement strand
CTTTCTCTGATAACAGTAGAACATTAACTGCTGCATATTTTACAAAGTGGTATCTGTCAGCTGATGGCTCCTTACTGGTCTAACCCAGTAGACTGTTCTTCAAAGTTAACAGTTTTGGTGGGAGGTTTTCTTTCCCAGTCCAAGCATCACAGTCTGAATGAAGTTGAGTGTATTTGCCATGCATTTTGGGTAATCCAAATGCAAAGCATATGTAAGCCCAAATAACAGACAAACTGCCTGAGGCAAGTTTTTTTATATGATCCATGATGATACCTCCCTCCAGAATGATGGCAGTGGAGATGGGCTGGAGGTCTACTGAACTTGGACCCTCATGAGGATTATCTTCACTGACAACTGTCAGCACCCCGACAGTGCATTCTAGGGCCTCGTCTCTCGCTGTACCCTACAAAGACACACACACACATTCTT
>NZ_JAPEHU010000013.1 GCF_028823635.1 Demequina sp. B12 | reverse complement strand
TGGAATGCACTGCATTCAATCGGGATGCTTTGGGCCATGCTGCATAAAATCCACTGCATTTAATCGGGATGCATTGGGCCACGCTCCATGGAATCAACTGCATTCAATCAAGCTGGATGGAATCCACTGCATTTAATCGGGATGCATTTTACCACGCTGCATGGAATATACTGCATTCAATCACGCTGCATGGAATTCACTGCATTCAATTGGGATCCATTGCACCACGATGCATGGAATCCACTGCGTTCAATTAAAATCCATTGCACCACACTGCATGGAATCCACTGCATTCTCTCGAGATCCATTGGGCCACGCTGCATGGAATCCACTGCATTCAATCGGGATCCATTTAGCCACGCTGCATGGAATACTCTTCGTTCAATCGGGATGCATTTAACCATGCTGCATGGAATCCTCTGCATTCAATGACGCTGCATGGAATCCACTGCATTCAATCGGGATGCTTTGGGCCATGCTGCATAAAATCCACTGCATT
>NZ_JAPEHU010000012.1 GCF_028823635.1 Demequina sp. B12 | reverse complement strand
GAGCCGCCTAAGGGAATCGAACCCTTGACCTATTCATTACGAGATGTTGGGGCGCCTGGGGGATTGACCCGCGCAGGGCGAAATACTGACAGATTCGGCGTACAAACCCGGCTCAACGCCTGTTTTCGCAACATGACGGCGACACAGCACAGGCATTTCACAGGCACGGTTCACCATGTCTGAGTTTGCCGAAAGGGGCTGTGGACGGCCTATTCACGTGGCCCGCGATGGTGGGTTCGTCAAGGTGGCGTGCGGGTCACGCATCAGCGCGGTGTGCGCCTACTGCGCGAAGGTGTTTCGCAACGATTGGAAGGCTATCGGGCGCGATGGCATCCTCAACGCGCCCGAGGGCTCGGTGCTGTACTTCGTCACGTTGACGGCACCGTCGTTCGGCGACGTCCACAAGGTTCCCGATGAGTCAGCACCGCCACGACGCTGTCCATGCGGGCGCACGCATTCAGCACGCGAGGACATGCACCTGCGCGGTGTCGCTCTTGATGTCGATCGCTACGACTACGACGGACAAGTCGCATGGAACTACTCGTGCGGCCCGCTGTGGTCCAACACCGTGCGAGTCCTGCGTCG
>NZ_JAPEHU010000011.1 GCF_028823635.1 Demequina sp. B12 | reverse complement strand
TCGGTCAGAACTTCATATGCGGCCATGATCGGCCTCCAATCGCTCAAGTGTTCGAGTCCATGGTCCCTCAAGGAAAGTATTCGCACAACTACCACATATGACCGTAAATAGAGTCATAGTGTGCTACTCTATTCTGATCGACCGCGTCTGAGGGGCGAATCAGACGAGAAAGACGACCCGTAGCGGAGGCGTGCCCATGACAGCAGGCGACAGTAGCGAGAACGCGCAGTGGCGCAAGGCCGAAGGAGCGCCGCACCTCGTAGAGGCGGTCAGGCCGGACATGGAGAAGCGGCTGAAGTACCTCGAGGCTCTACCTGCAGGTAACTACAACGGCGAGGATCCCAGTGACCGCAAGTACGTTGAGGAAGCCCTCCGGCAGGTGTCTCACCTGATTCACGACGCTGAGTGGCTGCGCCGAGTGCTGATCGACGAAGTCAACGCACGCAACCTCATCCCCCAACGAGCAACCGCAGGCCTGGCAGGCGTCTCATACACCACTGTCCAACGCTGGAAGAACGAGCCGCTTCAGGCCTTCGCCAGCGAGTTCGGCCCCGACGTGCCACAACTCGACACCTAACGCAACCTCAGGGCGCCGCGAACAACTCGATATCGAGCTGCAGCGCGAGAAGGGATTCTTAGCGGCTGCGCCGAGAAATCTGTTACTAGACCGA
>NZ_JAPEHU010000010.1 GCF_028823635.1 Demequina sp. B12 | reverse complement strand
TTTCTGTGAGCCAGGGAGTTGCATAGGCCGATTGTCTTCCTAAGCCCGCTTGGCCTCCGACTTGTTGCGTGGGTGCAGGGGAAGGGAGGCCGGAGGGAATGGAGAGGGACACGGAGAGCCTGGGGCCCTGCGGGGAGGTTGTGAGGGGCATTCTAGGGGATAGGTTCAAGGTAGGTTTTGGTGGCTGCTGCGGTGGTGGTGGTTTTTGTTGTTGGTTTTTGGTTTTTGGTTGGTTGTTGTGAGGGGGGAAGAGGGTGGAGGATGAGGACCCCTTAGCACATGGGAGCGGAAGGATGTCAGGAAAGGAGCCCAGAGGGGTTAGTGTGGGAATGGGCCAGGGCAGCTGGGAGGGGCTTGTGGGTAGTGCCTGAACAGAGGGGAAGGGAGAGCTGAAGGGAGTGCTGAGGGCCAGGGCGAGCAGGGGGGGACTGAGGTAAGGCTGTCAGTGGAGTTCCAGCAGACAGGTTCAAGTGAGGTGGTTTTTGTTTTGGTTTTTGGCTTGCTGTGTGTGTTTGTTCGTTTGATTGTTTGTTTGAGAAGGGGGTAGAGGGGTGGATAGGTTGGATGCCTTTGAACGAAGTCGGATCGTAGCCATGTCGTTCTGTGAGCCAAGGAGTTGCATAGGCCGATTGTCTTCCTAAGACCGCTTGGCCTCCGACTTCGGCGTTGCTGTGAGCTGTGGTGTAGGTTGCAGACGCGGCTCGGATC
>NZ_JAPEHU010000009.1 GCF_028823635.1 Demequina sp. B12 | reverse complement strand
TCTTCGGGGGTGAGGGGTTGTCCTTCCCTCGGCCCGGGGGCCTCGGGCACGCGCAATCCCCTGGCGGGGCTTGCGCTGATGGCGCGGGTGTTGACGATGTAGGTGAACAGGCTTGAGAGGTCGGCCCGGATGCGGGTGAGTGTGGTGCGTTTTGATGGCGTGCCGTCGAGTCGTTGCCATTCGTTCAGGACGCGTTGGAGGTGGGTGGTTGCCACTTCGTCGGCGCGTAGTGCTAGGAGCCAGTGGGGGAATCGCTGGGCGTGGGCGTGGGTGGTCTGGAACGTCGACGTCGACTTGCTGGTGCGCACGTCGTCGAGCCACGGGTCGATGAAGTCGCGTACGGGTCTGCGCCCGGCGGCCGGGTCGGTGCCGCCTTTGATGAGTGCGATCTGTGAGGCGCACCAGGCCTCTGCTTCGGTTCGGGTAGTGCAGATTCTGGTGGGCAGCGCGACGCCTCGGTAGTAGGGCTTGGCGCGGAACTCGCCGTTGGTGGTGGGCTGGATGGCCATGCGTATCCTTGAAGGTGCCTCGGGTCCACTCGTGGCGGACGTGGATGATTCGACAGAAAGTCATGGACCGGTTCATTGGCGTGGAGCGGTCCGTGGGTGAAGCGACTAGATGGTGGGGTGTGCTGTGGTTGCTATGGCATCGCGGTACTCCTCATAGGTCATGTAGTCGATCTGCGTGATCAAGCGCGAGTGGCCCGGGGTCTCCACCAGTGCCCGGCCTGGAGGGAATTGGGTGACGGTGTCGACGGTCGT